>JAGYKK010000021.1 GCA_018401645.1 Mycobacterium sp.
GTGTCCGGCTCGTCGGGCACCGCCGCAGCGAAACAGGAGGCGCTCGAGGCGGCCGGTGTCAAGGTCGGCAAAACCCCCTCAGCCGCAGCCGAACTGGCCCGGCAAATCCTGAAGAGCCTCTGATCCCCATCAGTCCGCGCACGCCGGTGCTCGTCGGCGTCGGTCAGTTCACCGAACGGATCGACGACCCGGCCTACCGCGACCGCCCCCTGGCCGACGGGCACACCACCGCGGCCGCGGCAGTGGGCACCGGCCAACCGGCAATCAGGTCAAGGGCTCCGGGCATCGCCGCCACCGTATCCCCCTGGCCCGTATCCCCCGGCCCATATCCCCCTGGCCCATATCCTCCTGGCCCGTATCCCCCTGGCCCACCTGCAGCGGCCCGACTAACCTTTTGCCCCATGAGTCAAACGGTGCGCGGTGTGATCTCGCGGAGCAAGGGCCAACCCGTCGAACTCGTCGATATCGTCATCCCCGACCCCGGCCCGGGCGAGGTGGTCGTGGCCGTGCACGCATGCGGCGTCTGCCACACCGATCTGACCTACCGCGACGGCGGCATCAACGACTCCTATCCGTTCCTGCTCGGCCATGAAGCTGCCGGCGTGGTGGAGTCGATCGGCGAGGATGTCACCCAGGTCGCCCCGGGCGACTTCGTGATCCTCAACTGGCGTGCGGTGTGCGGCCAGTGCCGGGCCTGCAGGCGCGGCCGCCCGTGGTACTGCTTCAACACCTTCAACGCCACCCAGAAGATGACGCTGAGCGACGGCACTGAATTGACCCCGGCCCTCGGCGTCGGCGCATTCGCCGACAAAACCCTTGTGCACCAGGGCCAGTGCACCAGAGTCGATGACGAGTCGGATGCCGCGGTCGCCGGACTGCTGGGCTGCGGGGTGATGGCCGGTATCGGCGCAGCAATCAACACCGGTGCCGTCAGTCGCGACGACACCGTCGCGGTGATCGGCTGCGGTGGGGTGGGAGACGCCGCTATCGCCGGCGCCAAATTGGTCGGGGCGCGCACGATCATCGCCGTCGACACCGACGACACCAAACTCGAGTGGGCGCGGGAGTTCGGCGCCACGCACACCATCAACGCCCGTGAGGTTGATGTCGTCGAAAAAATCAAGGAGCTGACCGATGGCTTCGGCACCGACGTGGTGATCGACGCCGTTGGGCGGCCGGAAACCTGGAAGCAGGCCTTCTACGCCCGCGATCTGGCCGGAACCGTTGTGCTGGTTGGTGTCCCGACACCCGATATGCGCCTGGAAATGCCGCTGGTGGACTTCTTCGCCCGCGGCGGATCGCTGAAGTCGTCCTGGTACGGCGACTGCCTGCCCGAGCGCGACTTCCCCACCCTGATCGCTCTCTACCGCCAGGGCCGATTGCCGCTGGAGAAATTCGTGTCCGAGCGCATCGGACTGGATGGCATTGAGAACGCCTTCCACAAGATGCACGCCGGTGAGGTCCTGCGTTCGGTGGTGGTGCTCTGATGAGCGCTTGCGCGAAGAACGGACAACTCTGATGAGCGCTTGCGCGAAGAACGGACAACTCTGATGAGCGCTAATCAGCCCGGCATCGAGCGGATCGTCACCCACGGCACCTTCGCCCTCGACGGTGGAAGTTGGGACGTCGACAACAACATCTGGGTCATCGGCGATGCGTCAGAGGTGATCGTCATCGACGCCGCACACGACGCCAAAGCCATTGAGGACGCCGTCGCCGGACGGCACGTGGTCGCGGTGGTGTGCACACACGGCCACAACGACCACATCACGGTCGCCCCGCAACTCAGCAAGGACCTCGACGCACCGATACTTCTGAACCCCGCCGACACCATGCTCTGGGAGACGACCCACGGCGACAAGCCATTCCGGGCTCTGCAGGACGGCCAGGTGCTCACCGCCGGCGGTATCGAATTGCATGCCATCACCACACCGGGACACTCCCCCGGATCGACCTGCCTCTACGCACCGGCACTGGGTGCGGTGTTCTCCGGTGACACATTGTTCGCGGGCGGCCCCGGCGCGACGGGGCGGTCATTCTCCGACTTCCCGACAATTCTGGCCTCGATCAAGGACAAGTTGGGCGCGCTACCGGCCGACACCGTCGTCTACACGGGCCACGGTGACACCACGACCATCGGCGGCGAGATCGTGAATTACGACGACTGGGTCACCAGAGGCCATTGAGTCGGGTCTAAGGCGCGGTCGCCGCACTGCGCGGGTCGATGAGGATCTTGGCGTGCTGATCCGGGTCCCCCAGCGCATCGAACGCCGCGGCGACGCCGTCGAGTCCAACCTTGCCGGTGAGTAGCGGCGATGCGTCGATCTTTCCATCCGCCAGCATGTGCAGGGTGTCGTAGAACTCCAACGGGGTGTAGCCGAACACGAACCGCGCGTCGATCTCCTTGCTGAGCGCCATCGTCGGCCGGATCGTGTCGGTGCCCATACACACCCCGACGATGATCACCCGTGAACCCAGCGGTGCTGCGGCCAGCACACCGTCGATCATTCCGGGCACGCCGACGCATTCGAAAATCACCGGCCGCTTGGGTCCGGCCGCGCCTGCCGCATCCGCCGCCCGGTAGACATGCGACCACCCGGGCACCCGCCGAAGCTTGCGCATGGTGTCCAGCGCCAGGCCATATAGGTCCGGAATATTCGTCAATACGCCCTTCGACGCCGCTTTCTCATACGGCGAGTCCACCGTGGGATCGACGACGACGTCTGCGCCGCAACGAGTCGCCAATGCGCGACGCGCGGGTGAGAAATCACTGGCGACGACGGTGCCCACTCCACGGGCCTTGAGTTGGCAGATCACCGCCAGGCCGACCGGTCCGCACCCGATGACGATCGACGTGTCGGATTTCTTGATCTCGCTGCGGCGCACCGCGTGCAATGCCACGGCCATCGGCTCAGTCATCGCCGCCATGTCGACGGCCAGACCGTTGGGCACCGGAAACGTCAGCGCCGCCTCGACCAGAACCTGCTCGGCATAGCCGCCCGGCGCCAACGGTGACAATCCGGTCAGTTGCACGGCGCCGCGGGAGCGAACCAACGGAAACGACACCACCGTCATGCCCGCTCTAAGCGCCTTCGGCGTCCTCGAGCCACGCTCGGCGATCACACCGGCGAACTCGTGTCCCAGCACCGTCGGGGTGTCGCCGCGCATAAAGTCGCGGTAGCCGATCTCGGCCATCACCTCGGTCAGTTCGTCGGCGTGATCCTTGGCGTGTAGATCCGATCCACAGATCCCGCAGGCGCGAACATCAAGAACCAGTTGCCCTTCGCCGGGGTGCGGGTCCGGCAGGTCAACCACCGACAGGGTTCCGTGGGAGCAGCTGACAGCCTTCACACCGACGAAGTCTAGACCGCTGGCGTCGGCCCAGAATCCGACGTTTGTCCCCCGCGGCGGCGCAACCACCACGACAGAGCAGCCACCGAAGCCCAGTCGTCAGCGGATGGTGCCCCGGCCAGGAATCAGCGGCAGATCCAGCGCCGTGACCCACCCTGGCGGTAGGTCGTTGACGGCTGGCACCGCATTGAGCGCACGCAAGCCGGTCGCCAGGCAACCGGCGGTGGCGGCGTCTCGCCCGGAGCCGTCGGTGAAGCGGAACGCCGTCTCCTGAAAGATACTCGGCGTGCCCTCGATCTCGACGCGGTAGACGTCGTCGGAGTCGCCCGAGGGCCAGTCCGGTGCGGCGTCGCGGCCGATCCGGTTGACGTGTTCGAGTTGGATGCGAGTCTCGCCGCGGTAGACACCGTTGATGGTGAACCGCACCGCCGCGACGTTGCCGGCCGCAATTACGCCCTTGACCGTGGTGCGCTCGGTCGGGGTCACCCACTTGTCCCAGGTGGTGGTGATCTCATCGAGTTCGATCCCCGCGGCGTGGGCGATCATCGGCACGGTCGCGCCCCAGGCGAACACCAGAATTCCGCTGTTCTGCAGCATCGGACTGAACTCCGGCTCGCGGCCGATGCCCATCTCGAACTCGTAGTCACCCTCGTAGTTGGTGTAGTCCAGCAATTCCGAGGCCCGCACCCGGCGCACCTTTGAACACAGTCCCATCAAGGTCATCGGGAACAGGTCGTTGGCGAATCCCGGGTCGATGCCGGTGGTGAAGCACGACGACCCGCCCGCCTCGCAGGCCGCCGTGATCGGCTCGATCCAGTTCGGCGGGTTGAGATGCATCTTCGGCCAGACCCACGGCGTCATCGCCGTCGAGCAGACGTCGATCCCGGCCCGTAGGAAGCGGCCGATCACATCGATATTGGCGTCGGCCTTGGCGGCGGTGGGGCCGTAGTGCACCAGCGCGTCGGGCTTGAGTGCTATCAGTGCATCCACATCATCGGTGGCGATGATGCCGACCGGTTGCGGCAGACCGCAGATCTCCCCGGCATCCAGACCCACCTTGGCCGGGTTGCTGACACCGACCCCGACAAGCTCGAACTCGGGGTGCTCAAGCACCTCGGGGACGATCATCTTGCCAACGAAGCCGGTTCCCCACACCACAACACGTTTGGTCATCTTAGTGACTCTCGTTGGCGCGCAAGGCATACCGGCGTTCGGCGTAGGCCAGATCATCGCGCCACAGTCTCGCGGCACCAAGCTTCATCAGCGGCCGCAACAGCGGGGCACCCAGCAGCGACAGCTGGAATCCGGTGCGGCCCGAGGCGGCGATCACGGCTTCGATGACCGCGGTGCGGGGCCGTCCGTCGGGACCGGGGCCGATCGGAGTCGCGTGGGTCTCAACCACGCTGCCAACACCCTCGCCTTCGACGATGTGCATCACGACGGTGCGCGGTTCGGGCACGCTGAACGCGGTGATCACCGGCATGCCGAGGCGACCGAGGTGGAAGGTCACGGCCACGGTGAAGATGTCAGCGTCGTCGTCGGCGTCGACCGGCGGCGCGCTGAGCACCTCCAGTTGGGCGAACGAGTAGGGGTGGAACCAGGCGCCGTGCCACGGATCCAGCCGGTTGGCGATGATGTCGCGGGGTTCACACGCACCCTCCAGGCGGGTGACCGCCGCCAGCCGTGGTAGCCGGCGGGCCGGGCCGCCAGCACCGGGGCGTCCAGTGGTTCTTCGCCGCCGATCCCGTCCAGCCGAACCCACACCAGCACGCCGTCGTCGTGAGCTGGAAGCGGCTTCCAGCCGAACTCCCGGCCACCGGAGAGTCGCAGCCCGTGCCACGGGCAGATGAGCCCTCCGCATTCCACCGTCCCGGTGGCGAGATCTGCTCCGAGGTGCGGGCAGGTCGCCGGGCCGACATGCAGGCCGCCCGTTTCGTCGCGCCAGGCGACGATTTCCAGGCCCGCGACCCGGGTGCCGAATGGCCGGTCGCCGCGAACGTCGGTGCTCGCGGCGAACACGTACCAGTTACCGGTGGGGCGCCGATGCGCACGCTGCAGCGCGGCGTCGATGAGAGCCGGCTCGGCCTGCTGGTAGGTCGGAGCCTGTTGCGCCCAGGAGATTTTCGGAAGGACCTTCATCGGCGAGTCCTTCGGCATCCGTTCGGCTACCCGGGACCACAGATCCATCTCAGCCTGTGCCTCTCTGAGCCAACCGGCGCAATACGGGCGAGCGTCCCCGCACCGGAACGGTGTACAACGTGTGCCCGCTCACTCCCCAACCCGCAAGCAGCCGGTTGGCCGCGGTCCAGCCGGTGGTGGCGGCACGCTCCATTAAGGCTACCGGTAGGTCTATCCGGATTCCGTCACCGGCGAGCATCAGGCCGGGCACCGGGGTGTCCACCGCCGGCCGGCTCGCATGCGAGCCCGGTGAGAACAGCGGGCAGTCCTGGCGGTACAGAATGCGCTCGGTCACGATCCCGGCCCGGGCAGTTTCGGGATAGATCTCGTGCAGCCTCGCCAGCATCTGCTCGCGCAATACGGCCTCCGGCGCGTCGACCGAGTACGAATGCACCTCGACGACTGACCCGCCGTGGGCCCGCGCCCACTCAGCAGCCTGACGCTCGTAGTTGCTCACCACGCTGATGTTGTCGATGGGCTCGAGCCCACCGGTGCCCAGGAAATCCGGGCGGCCCTCGTCAACGGGCCGGTCCAGCCATAGCCGCTGCACCACGAACGGCGGCGCGACCTCCATAGCCGCCACCCGCCGCCGCCAGTCGGCGTCACCCAGGCTCGGCGAGGCGCCGACGATCTGTTGCAGACCTCCCACATCGGCGGCCAGCACCACCCCGTCGGCGTCGATGAGTGTTCCGTCGTCGGCGCGGACCTGGAGGCGCTTGAGCCCGCCGGGAGAGATCGACGCGACCGATAACCCGGTGTGGAACTTCACTCCCTGGCCACTGAGATACTCCCCCAACGGATTCCACAGCGCGGTGTCGAAATTCGACTCGGCGACATCGAACACCAGTCCCTCGCTGGAACCCAGGAAGTAGATGTGGAACATCGCCGCGAGTTCGGCGGCCGAAAGTCGATCGGGGCGGGCGAAGAAGCTCCGCGCGAACACTTCGAACGCCAGATGGCGGGCGGCGACCGGAAAGTTGATGTCGGTCAGAAAGGTGTCCGCGGTGAGGTTGTCCAGGCGTTCGTAGATCCCCGGGACCGTGACCGTCGCCAGTGGTGCGGCCGCAACGGCGTTGATCCGCACCAGATCCCGGAACCGGAAGGTGGGGCTGCGCAGCGCAAACACCAGGGCGTTCCACGGTGGGGATTGCGGCAGGCCCCGAAAGGTATCGCGGCGGCCCTGGCCATCGATAAGCGGATAGTCCTCGACCGCCCGCAGTCGCTTGAGCCCCGGGTCACTGCGTTGCAACAGCGCTCTGAGGTTGTAGTACTGGCGGAAAAAGGCATGAAACCCGCGATTGTTGGTCGTCACGGTGCCGTCGTCGAGATTTTCGGCCCAACCGGCGACGCGCCCGCCGAGGTTGGGTTGACGCTCCAGCACGTCCACCGAGACGCCGCGTTCAGCGAGCCCGGCGGCGGCGGCGAGGCCTGCGATTCCCGCTCCGATCACCACCACGTGCGGAACCGCCGGTAGTGCGCCGGCATTCGGTAGCCCACGCGGCGCGGGGTGAGCTACTCGCCGTGGATCCTTCACCGCGGTGCATCCGCGAGGAAGGTGTGCACGATGTTGCGCTGCCATCCCGGCATGGTCTCGCTGTGCACGCCGGCGAAACCGGCAGCGGTCAGGCGGCGTTGAAAGTCCGATGCGCCGTCGAAGGCGTTCACACTGCGCCACAGGTGGCGGTACAGGGTGCTGTCTCGGGTCTGCCGCCACCCGGACGGAATGATGATGCCCCAGCAGACCGCATTCCAGATCGCCCGGGCGGGTGGGGAATCGCGCACCGAATACTCGTGCACGGCGAGGGTGGCGCCGGGGCGCAAGAGCTCAGAAAATCTGCGCAACTGAGCGTTCGGGTCGGCGAGATTGCGGAGCAGATACGCGGCCAGGATTCCGTCGAAAGGCCCGTGTACCCCGGCGTCGGCCAGATCCTCGATCGGGGTGTGCACGAACCGCACCGAGTCCGGCCAGGACTTCGCGGCAGCCTGCTCGAGCATGCCGGCCGAGGCGTCGACGGCGACGATCTCCGCATGCGGCGCGGCCTGAAGCAGCGCGGCGGTCGATGCGCCCGTTCCACAGCCGGCGTCGAGCAGACGAAGGCCGCGTCCGCCGTTGGGGATTCGCAGCCGGTGGGCCGAGATCCGCAGATGGTCGTGATAACCGGGGTTGGCGCCGACCAGCTTGTCGTAGGCGTCGGCACCGACGTCGAAGGCGCCGGGAACCTCGGCCTTGGGTAGGCCCACTCTCGGCGACCGCCGGTGAGCAACATTCGTCATCGCACTTCCTCGAGTTCGGAATCCATCAGGCGGCTCCCCGGGACGATCCGCCTCTCGGCGTGACGGTGAGCCGCCGCGCCCGCCGGGCTCGAATCAACCCACCGCTGAACACCGTCATCCGCCGGGGTAGGCCGACTGAAGCCCGCTCGCTGAACACCGCGAAGTCGATGTCCTCGATACGATCCAGGATCTCGGAGTACAGCGTGAAAGCCGTTCGCACACATGGCCGCGACGATGGGGCCAGTAGGGCGATGCCCTTGTTCGCCTCGCGATAGATCCCGCGGGTGATCTCGTGCTGGGCGGCCAGCGCCTCGCGAACTCGGGGCTCGGTCCGACCCTTGTCGTGACACCACATCAGCAGCTCGCGGTCCACCCCGTGGGCCGCGAGTTCATCGGCGGGCAGGTAAACGCGGTTGCGGTCAAGGTCCTCGTTGATATCCCGCAGGAAGTTCGTCAGTTGGAAGGCCTGACCGAGTGCCGCGGCGAATGGCTCAGCGTCGCAGAGGGGTCCCACGGTGCCGAGAATGGGCAGCATCTGAAGGCCGATTACTTCTGCCGAACCGCGCATGTAACGGTTGATCGCCGGGCGGTCGGGATAGTCGGTGACGGTCAGGTCCATCCGCATCGACGTCAGGAAATCGTCGAACAGGTTCAGTGGGATGCGGTAGGTCCGCGCGGTGTGCAGGACGGCGGCGAGTACGGGCTCACCGGCGTCGGCGGCGCCATCGAAGAACTTCGACGCCAACTGCTCCAGGCGAGCCTGTCGTTGCTCGACGGTGGCATCGGAGTTCAGATCGTCGAGAATGTCATCTGCGTAACGGGCGAATCCGTAGAGCGCATGCACGGCCGGCCGTTGCGAGGGCGCCAGCAGGCGGGTGGCGAGGAAGTAGGTGCGTCCGTGCTGGGCGTTCAACTCGCGGCAGTAGCGGTAGGACTCGCGCAACCGTTCGTCGGAGATCCCGGCCGCGTGCAACTCGGTGTTGATCATGCCCCTACCTGTCTCCGTGAACCGGCGATCGTGGTCGGCGATCGATCCCGGCCGGCGCCGGTGATCCGTTCGGCGGCCAGCCGACCGGACAGCAGAGCCGTCGGCACGCCCACTCCCGGAACCGTGCAAGACCCGGCCAGCACTGCGTTGTCGACCCCGCGCACGAGGTTGGCGGGCCGGAAGGGGCCGGTCTGGGAGAAGGTATGCGCCAGCGCGAACGGCGAACCGGCGATCATTCCCTGCCGCGCCCAGTCGGCCGGGGTCACGACGTCGAGCACGTCGACGTCCTCGTCGAGTCCGGGGAGCAGTCGCTCAGCGGCCTTGGCGAGCATCTGCCGGGCGTAGGTGTCACCCTCGGCCGCCCAATTGATTTTGCCCACTTCCAGATTCGGACACGGGGCAAGCACGAAAAGCAGATCGCGCCCTGCCGGCGCGAGGGTTGGATCACCGGCGGTCGGCATGGTCACCAGTAGCGACGGATCACTCATCAGGACGCCGTCGCCGATAATCTCATCGAAAGTCTTCGACCAGTTGGCACCAAAACTGATGTTGTGGTGTTGCAGCGCACCCCGAACCGAGGGCACGCCGGCGTGGACCACCACGCATGACGGGGAGGGCCGGAATTTGATCGGGCGACGGGGTGTGCGGCCGAGCAACTCGTAGGTCAGGGGTAACTCGGTGGTGAGAACCACCGCGTCGCAGGCGATCCGGTCACCGGAGTCGGTGCACACGGCCGTCACCCGCGAACCGGACCGCTCCAGACGCGTCACGGTGGACCCGTACCGGAATTGGACTCCGGCGTCGGTTGCCGCAGCGGCCATTCCTTCAGGCACGGCCCGCATGCCACCCTTGGGGAAGTACACCCCGGCGATGGTGTCCATGTAGGCGATCACCGCATAGGCGGCCAGGGCCTGCTGCGGAGGCACGCCGGCGTATAGCGCCTGAAAGGTGAAGATCCGCCGCAGTCGCTCATCGGTGATGAAACGGCCCACCATGCGGTCCCATCCGCGGAAGCCGCCGATCGCTGCCAACCGGGCCAACTGCGGGGTCACCAACGACAGCGGGGAGGAAAAGTTGGATCCGATGAATCCGTCGATCTCCAACCGGTACAACTCGGTCAGCCAGTCCCGCAGTCGCAGGTAACCGGCGGCCTGGTCCGGGCCGGCGAACTCCTCGATGGCCGCGGTCATCGCGGCGACGTCGGAATGCACATCCAGCGTGCTGCCATCGGCGAACGATGCGCGGTAGGCGGGGTCGGACGGCATCAACTCGAGATAGTCGGCCATCGAGGCGCCGACGGCGCCGAAGGCCTCCTCGATGATGTCGGGCATGGTGAGCACCGTGGCGCCGGTGTCGATCTTGTAGCCCCGGATATCGGCCTGGCCCACCCGGCCGCCCGGGAAACCGTAACGTTCGACGACGGTGACCGCGCGTCCCTGCCCGGCCAGGTGCAGCGCGGCCGACAGGCCCGACAGTCCGGCACCCACCACAACCACATGGTCGGTCGTCCCGGGAATAGTGCGCATCATCGACTCCTTCTCACGTCGCTCGTACGGTGCATACCGAGGCCATATCGGCTAGCGCCGATTGCGCCCAGCCGTCGATGCGGTCGTCGCGGATGTGACCGATGGCCTCGGCAAGACGATCGGTGATCAACTCCTCGATCCAGTCCGCGGCGCCGGTCGCCACGATCAGGGTGCGCCAGTGGGCGATGTCGGATTCGGTGAGTTCCTCGGCGTTCATCAACTCGGTGAACTGGCGACGGATGGTGCTGTCGGCCATCCGGTGGGCCGTCACGACGACGCTGGTGGCCTTGCGCTCAGCGAGGTCACCGCCGACCGGTTTGCCGGTGAGGGTGGGCGAACCGAAGACTCCGAGAATGTCGTCTCGCAACTGAAACGCCTCCCCCAGCGCATTCCCGTACCGCCCCAGAATGTCAGTCAGATCATCGCGGCCTGCCATCGCGGCGCCGATCTCCAGTGGCCGCCGCACCGTGTAGTTGCCGGACTTGCGGCGCGCGACGTCGAGCACGGTGTCTAGATCGGGTAGAGCGCCCGCGTCGTTGGCGACGTCGGCGATCTGCCCCACGGCCAGCTCGACCCGCATCGCGTCGTAGTGCGGCCAGGCCCGCGTCAGTGCCTCCGGTGCCAGACCACTTTCCCGCATCATCTGCTCGGCCCATACCAGGCACAGGTCAGAGAGCAGGGTCGCCAGCGATGCGCCGAAGCGATCCTGGGACCCGGAAAGCCCGTGGTCGCGATGCCACTGCCCGAACTGCACGTGCGCGGCCGCGCGGCCGCGGCGCAGGGGGGAGTCGTCCATGACGTCGTCCTGAAGCAGGGCGAAAGCCTGGAGCAGTTCCAGTCCGGCGCTGGCGCGCAGGGCTGCACCGTCGGGGCCGGCTCCGCACAGCCAGCCCAGGTACATGAAGGTCGAGCGCAGGCACTTGCCGCCATCGACGAATTGGATCAGGACGTCGCCCGCGATGTCGATGCCGGTCCTGTCCAACTGAGGCAGGCACCGGGTGTTCACGAAATCGGACACCTGAGCCAGAGCCGTCTGCCGCACGCCGTTGCGCCAGATTTCGAATTCGGCACCCGGCGACGTGGCTACCCGGGCCGCCGGTGCGGGGGCAATGGCGATGCGCGGCGACGAGACGTCATTCGCTCGCAAATGCCTCACCCTTCCGTCCGTTCGGATGCGCCGCATCCGTGGGGCACTCCCCAATTCAAGACGACCCCGGGCCGCAGTGCCCGTCGTGGCCCACATGGTCATGTTCGCGTAATGATTGGACCGCCTATTACGGTCTACGCCATTATGCCCTCTCAGCAGGGATGATGCATTTCCCCACCCGCCGTGACTGCGTCGGGTGCGTCGGGTGCTACAACTGCTCGGGGCTGGAAAATGCCCGCGGACTCCGCAACGTGCACGCTTAATCGGTGGTGGAAGGACTTCAGACGTGGCTCAGTTAAGCGGGAAGGTTGCCCTGGTGACCGGAGTGTCATCCGGTCTCGGCGCGACGGTGGCGCAGTTGTTCGCCGAGCGTGGCGCGACGGTGTTCGGGATCGCCCGCGACACCGCCCGGATGGCGGCGGTGTTCGAGACCGTGCCCGGCGGCGTCTACACCTCGGTCGACATCACCAACCCGCAGGCCTGCAAAGCTGCCGTCGAGCAGTGTGTGCGGCAGTTCGGCCAGCTCGACATACTGGTCAACGCCGCGGGCTTCCATCAGATGCGGCACACCGCCGACGTCACCGACGATGACTGGGCCTATGACCTGGCGGCCAACCTCAACGGCCCGTTCTACCTGTGCCGGGCCGCGCTGCCGCACCTGCTGGGGGTCGGGGGCAACATCGTCAACGTCGCCTCGGTGGCCGGGGTGGAGGGCGAGGTTTACTCCGCCGGTTACTGCGCTGCCAAACACGGCCTGGTGGGTCTGACCCGGGCGCTTGCGGTCGAGTTCACCAAGGAACGACTGCGGGTCAACGTGGTCTGCCCGGGCGGAATGCTGACCCCCCAGGTCACCGACTTCGCCGCCCCGGATAACGCCGACTTCAAGCTGATCATGCGGATCGCCGCACCGCGGGGATTGATGGAACCATTGGACGTGGCACACGTCATCGCGTTCTTGGCCAGTGACGACGCCGCTGCAGTACATGGGGCGGTCTACCCGATCGACAACGGCAAACTGGCCGGCTGAATCCACAGCGGAACTCGACCGCGGTTTACCGCTCAGCGGCCTGCAGCACACCGACCTGCTCGGGGCAGTAGGCCCCGATGGCCGCACCCAGGAACTGAAATGCCTGCGACTGGGAGGTCGCGCGGGCCAAGTTGAGCGAGACGAACTCCGCTGCCGCGTAGGCGTCGCCATCGACACCCCGGAGTAATCGTTTGCAGGTGATCTTGCCCAGCCAGGCGTTGTAGTCCCGCTGACCATAGATGCCGAATGCCTGCAACTGCTCGGCGAAGTCGGTATCGCGATCGGCCTGGGCCGGTGCGGCCAGAACCACCGCCGCCGCTGCGACCGCGAAGGTCGCCAGCGCGCGCGTGCGGTAGGTCATGTCGGGAATTGTAGGCGCATCACCGTGGTGGGCTAGTCTTTGGGCGGCGTCCATTACACGATCGCGGGGAGCTATGCATCGAAGCGGACCATCCCGATGGGCGGGTGCCTGGCCGCGAGTGGCGCGCTCCGGCGGCGTCGTTGCATTCATCACCGACACCACGTGTCAGCCGACGCAACCGACAACTACCCCATTCCCAGCCGGATGATCATGACCGGATGTACGGCCGAGCAGATCATGGCTGCCGCACGACGTGGAGCCGATCTACTTCGAGCGGTACATGATCGATTACAACAACAAGTCGCCGGAGATCCAGCAAGCGGCCCGCGACTACATTCACGGATTCTTCGCGAAGAGCCCCGCCGACCGCCGGGCGTGGTCAGAGGAATTGGCCACCAACGCCTTCTCTAATCCACTGGCCTTCCAGTGGCCCAATCACTCGAAGCTGTTCTTCAACAACAAGGGTGTGGCGGCCAACACCACCGACATCTGTCAGCAGTACCCGCCCAACGACATGTCGCTCTGGGTGTGGTGAACGGGGCCGTGTCCTCGCCGGTGGTCGACCGGTGGCTCGACGTCATCGAGAACGGCCAGACCGTTGATCTCGACGACCTACTCGCCGAGGATGCGATTTTCTGCTGCGCCTTACTCCCGGCGGTCTTCACCCCTCAGCGCGGACGGGCTACCACGGCCGCCTATCTTCGCGCCGCGGAACACATGTTCACCGGCACCGGTTTCCACCGTCAACACCTGGATTCAGCCGCTACTCCGCGGTCCTCACGAGTTCCTCATAGTACGCTGAGGTCCGACATCGGTCGAGAAGGCGCATCGTTATTGCGATGGAGCAGACGGCAGGGTTGAAGCGTCAGTGAAAGGAAGTGATGATCCGGCCGTTCCAGGGCCTGCGGTCGTCATCCTTAAGATGGCGGCGAGGAGTTTGCTCGCCGATCTCATGAGGCCGGCACCAGTCGGTTGCCACGGTCCAAGCATTTTCCGTTTTTGCTTTCGGAACGCCAGTTCGAACCCGAAGCCACCGGAGCTAACAGGACGTTTTTCATCTCCCACGTCGTTCGCCGGGCCCGCTGACAGTGGCACCTGGAAGCGACTGGGCCGATGTGGCATTAGAGTTGAGGATGCCGCTTCCTTCGCGGGCGCCCGACGTGCCAGCCAAGGCCTGTAGTTAGCCGGGGCGCTGGGAGTCGTTGATGAGTCGCCCGAACAACGCCGCCGCCCATATCGGCGGATGGCGCGCGCGTGTGCCGGCGTGAAGTTGCCGCCGGTTGTCACCGGCTTTGCCCGGCGTCGCGCAGGCGGACGCGTCAGACACCGGCGCCACCGGCGCGTCAGACACCGGCGCCACCGGCGCGTCGAACAGCGCCGCAGCGACCAACGAGGGCAGACATTAGTCTCCCGCAACGTCGTCTCCCGCAGCGATGTCTCCGCAGCGTCGTCTGGCGTCAATATCCACCGCGTCGACGTCGTCACGTCGCACCGACCGGGGCGCGAATGCCCGCAACCCGCGGCAATGATTTACCATGGCATCGGCTGATTCATTGCCACAACATGATCCCGGACAGCGTCCGGCGCAATGAACCCGCGAGTTCAGCCTTAAACATCAGTTCAGCGCGCGTCGAGTTCAGCGTAGGCATCGAAGTTCTTATCGGCATCGAGTTCCCAGCACTGCCGCAACGACTTCGGACTGTCGTCCATTTCCCGGCACCGGTCACGCCATTCCGCGGCGCCCCTGACTGACGCCGACCCGTTGGCCCCATTTGGTTCACGTGCCGATCGCGTGCAGCCCTGCCCGCAGTCACGGCGGTCGCCGCCGCGCCGCAAGAACCTCACCGCGCGGTCGGCGGATGGCTTCCCAGCTCTTGTTACGCCGTCGGACTGAACGCCACCAGCGGTGCCGGAGCGCACCACTGGACTCCCGGCACTGTGGGCACTGCTGGCCTGGACCGCCAGGATCTCGGCTTGCGCGACGGCCCAATTTGACGAACGATGGCGGCCCGGACGGTAGCGGCCCAGGCACTGGCCGCCTCGGCCACCGCCAACGCCGGTGTCGCGACCGCCGCCGCGGTGGCCACGCCACCCAGCACCTTGGCATCGACGCCGATCGGCTGGGTGACCGGCCAGCGCAATTCGGGGTTCCCGGGTTCAAACTGGACGCAGACCAACAACACCCGATGGGCAAACGTCTACGGCACCGACCTGGGCGTGATGTGGGTCAACGGCGACAACGGCCTGACCCAGGTGGCCTTCGGCGACACGTTCAGCGGGGTCAACATGACCGGCGACTGGCGCTCCAACGTGCTCCTGCTCAGCGATGACACCCAGCTTTACGACGGCCTGTCGCTGATCAATACCGGCCCTGCCGGGCAGTTCATCCCGGCGGCCCGCAACCAGGTGTTCTTCATCGGCTCCGAGGTCACCAATATTCCGTCGGCCGCTGTCTACGCCAACGGCGAGAACTACGTGAATTACTTCTCGGTGAAGTCCTGGGACACGCCGGGCCGCTGGACCACCAACTACTCGGCGATCTCGATGTACGACGAGGCCAGCGACAAATGGGTGCTGCAGCCCTCGACAGTCCGCTCGGCGGGCTGGTTCCGATCATCGACGCCGTACCGCGCCGGTGATCAGAACTTCCAGCAGGCCGCCTACGTGTTGCAACCGGAAAGCAAGGTTGAACCGGGCGGCACCCGCTACGTCTACGCGTTCGGCACCCCGGCCGGACGAACCGGATCGGCCTTCCTATCCCGCGTTCCCGAGGGTGCGATGACCGACCTGGGGCAATACGAGTACTGGGACGGCGACACCTGGGTGCTCGACAATCCGGCCGTGGCCGCGCCGATCATCGGCGACTCCCCCAACTCCGCCGGTTTGTTCGGATTCGTCCGGGACGTGGCCAACAACCCGAGGTTCTTCGGCGGCTGGTTCGCCGGCCTCGTCGGCGCCAAAACCGGCGGTAACGTCAGCGAGATGAGCGTGCAGTACAACGATTACCTGGACAAGTATGTCGTGATGTACGGCAACGGCCAGAACAACGTCATCCTGCGCACCGCCGACACCCCCGAAGGCCCCTGGTCGACGCCGGTGACGGTCGCCACCTCGTTTCAGTACCCGGGTCTCTACGCACCGCTGATCCATCCCCTGTCGGGCACCGGCGCATTGACCGACTCTGCCGGGGATCCCGACGTGAACAACCTGTACTGGAACATGTCGTTGTGGGGCAACTACAACGTAGTGCTGATGCAGACCGATTTGGCGCCGCTGAACACCACAATCGTCTAGCGGTGAACCCGCCCGCCCACTACCGCCTGGCCAAGCCCGCGTTGACGATCACCCGTTCCGGCCAAAGCCCACTACCGTTGCACAGCGGATTCACCGGCGCGGCCAAGATCTGGCAGGTCTACACCGGCGGAATCAACGCCCCGGGTCTGGGCAGCGGCCCCCAACTCGGCGACGGCTCCTACGCGCTGCTGCTGGTCTCCGACGATGGCATCGGAGCCATGGCTCAACGCCAGGACAGTTTCAGCCTGATCCTGCGGGGCGTCACGGCCCCGGCGCCGACCCCGGTCCCTATCGAGGTATAGCCGGACAACCGGCCAGCACGCCGGCGATCGCGTCATACTCGGCCTGGGTCACCCACAATCCATAGTTGCTTTTGATGTCGACGATCCGCGTGACGAACGTGCAGCGGTAGGCGACGTTGGGTGGTAGCCACGTCGCCGCATCACCGTCACCCTTTTGCTGGTTGACCCACCCGATCGTGGCCTGCAGGTTCGCCGGATCGTTGGCGAAGTCTCGGCGCCGGACCTCGTCGAGTTGTTGAGCGCCCTTCTGCCAGGCGTCCGACAGTGCGACGACGTGGTCGATCTGGACTTCCCCCGAACGCGGGCCCCGCACGAACTCCGCGGTGGTTCCGGTGTAGGGGTCGTTGAGGATTCCGCTCAGTACCGCGCAGTCGTTGGAGCCAGGTTTGAGGACCACATCGACAAGATCGCGGCGCAGGATGTCGTTGCGGGTGTCGCACCCATTGCGACCACCTGCCACCGCGACATCGTCGGTCCACGACTCACCGAACAGGCTGCGGTCGTAGCCGGTCTTCGGAGCGCGGCCCTTGATCTCCAGTGTCGCGAGTGTCGCCATAGCCTCGGTGGCCGCCGGCGGATCCGCGGCCACCGGCGACGCGGCGACGATGAGGCTCGCCGCGAACGCGGCGACAACCTGAAGCACTACCTGTGGTTGCGTGATGGGCTAGCCCCACCAGAATGCAGTGGCGATCGCGATGTAGAGCGCGATCAGCGCCGCGCCCTCGAACCAGTTCGATTCCCCGTCGAAGGTGACGAGCACCGCCACCAGCGCCGACATCACCATCACCGCCAACAACAACGGAGACAACACCAGGTCGAAACCGGGCTGACCAAGGAACGCCGCCGACAGACACACGATAGGAGCCACAGTGAGCGCGATCTGCACCGGCGACTGCAGGATGCGGTCCCCGAGGGCCTCCACCGAACGGCCGACCAGTGAGGCCAGCGTGGCCAGGGCGAGAGCGGCCACGATGAAGGAGACCACGGAGTTGGCGTGGGCGAAGTGCAAGGCCCCGGCGCCGACGGCGGCGAGCACCGTGATCGCGATCATGGTCCGGTCCCGCCTCGTCAGCAGGGGCGCGGCAGCGGTCATCGTCACGGGGCCTCCTGGGGATCGGGTCGGAGGGAGTTTGCCAGAATCGTGGCGCCCGGTGTTGGAAACCCGGCTACTCGGCCGGCCTGTCGACGGCGATGACCTCCCCACGGTTGATCGAGACCCAGTCCCGAGCTTCGACATAGGGCCGGAAAGTCTCGACGATCAGTGCCGCGTCGGCGCCCGTCTTGGGTCGCTGAAGTTCGTAGAGGTGCGGAAACTCCGTCCAGGCCACCACCGCGTCCCAGAGTCGCACCGCCGCCGGCCCGGTTGGTGGATCCACCAGCACGGGCCCGAATAGACACTGGCCATCCGGGAAAAACAGCGTCGGCACTCCGTAACCGGCGGTACTGACCACCCGTTGGTGGTCGGCCATCACCTCATCATTGGTGGTCGGATCCGCGATGGCCTCATCCACCAGAGCGGCATCGAATCCGAGTTCCTCGAGCAGGTGTCGGGCAACGGCCTTCTCGTGCGGCTTCCTGCCCTCGACGTGGAGTGCCCGTGCGGAGCGCTCGTACCAGGCGTCGACATCGGCCATCGACCGGCGCCGCAGCAGCGCGCCGATGCGCATCATCGACCACCCGTAGGACCACTCGCGTTCCCAGGGATGCTTCTTGCCCTCGACGCGGTTGATCTCCTCGAGGCTGAAGAAGCGCCAGTTCACCTGCAGGCCCGTCTGGTCGCGCACTTCCCGAATCCACCGCGACGTCTGGTAGGCGTACGGGCACATGACGTCGAAGTGGAAGTCGACGTAGTCGGGTCGAGCGCTCACCCCCGAACAGTAGACGCACAGATCAGTCCGCGACCGCGTTGGCGGAATCTGCCGGGTGCGTCCACCCGCGGTGGCACGATTGGCCCCGGGATCAGATCAGCGAGGGAGTCCGACGTGGTACTCGTCCTGGCATTCGGGGTGATGTTGCTGATCAGTGTCTCGCTGTCCGGCGTCGCCGCACGCACCGTGTTGTCGACGGCGCTGCTGTTCCTCGTCGCCGGGGCACTAATCGGGCCGGGCGGGCTGGGTCTGGTGCAGTTGAGTGCCGACGACGGAATCGTCGCAGTGCTCGCCGACATCGCGTTGTTCACCGTGTTGTTCACCGACGGACAACGCGCCAGTGTCCCCGCGTTGCGGGAGGGGTGGCGGCTGTCCGGGCGCGCGCTGGGAATCGGCATGCCACTGGCGATGATCGGGATCGCTGTTCCCGCGCACTATCTCGTCGGCCTCGACTGGCCGACGGCGTTCCTGCTCGGTGCGATCCTGTCTCCGACCGACCCGGTTTTCGCCGCGGCGTTGGTGGGCCGTACCGATGTGCCGTTGCGCCTGCGTCGTCTCCTCAATGTGGAGTCCGGACTCAATGACGGTCTCGCCCTGCCCTTCGTGCTGATCTTTCTGGCGATGGCTCAGCACGAGGATTCCCACATCGGTGTCGTCCTGGAGGAGTTGGTGCTCGGCTTGGCCATCGGGATCGGTGTAGCGGCACTCGTCGCACTGGCCTGGCGCAGCAAGATCCTGACTGCCGAACCCCGACTGCAGCCACTGGGTCCGGTCGCGATCGCAGTGATCGTGTACGCCGCATGTCACTTAACCCACGCCAATCCGTACTTGGCCGCGTTCGCCGCAGGCTCGGCACTGGCAACCATGGATCATGTCGCCGCGGAGAGCTTCGAGCCGTTCGGCGATCTGCTCTCCGAGCTGACAAAGTTCGCCGCACTGCTGGTTTTCGGAGCCCTGATCACCCCGGATCGGATGTCCCATCTGGGTTGGCAGGGCTGGCTTTTGGCGTTGATGGCCATCCTGCTGGTGCGGCCCGCGTCGATGCTGCTGTCCCTGATCCGCACACCGATGCCGCGTTCGGAGCGGCTGACCGCCGCGTGGTTCGGCCCGAAGGGATTCGCGTCGGTGGTCTACGGCCTGCTGATCCTGCAGGCCGGTCTGCCGAACGGCGAGAAGCTCTTCGATCTGATCGCCGTCACAATTGCGCTGTCGATCATCCTGCATTCCTCGACCGACGTTCCGGTCGCGCGCATGCTGCGGATCGAGCCCCCCGACCACCTACCGGCCGGCCATTACGATCCGATCGAGCCGCCACCGATACCTGACCGCGGCGGCTGACGCGTCCCTAGAAGGGTGGTGGGTCGGCGGCCCAGCGGGCTTCGTTGAGGCCGCGTTCCCAGGCGATGCGGGCGGCGCGTTCGGCGGCGCGGGTGCGTTGTCGGGTGGGCATCATCAGGGTGCGTCCCGGGGATGAACTCGGGCCCGGCGCTGCGGTGGTGAGGGTGTCGGTGGTGAGGGGTTCGGTTGGGGTGGCCAGGTGCGGGAAGAACAGTGCCCCGCCCGGGGTGGTCGTGTAGGTGCGCCCCGACGGCGATCTCCACACGATGGTGCCATCAGGGAATTGCTGTTCAGCCCACCCGTTGTCCCCGCACCAAAACGTCTTCACCAGATGATGCGGACGACACTTGAGGTGAATGTTGGATGGATGGGTCAACCCACCAGCAATCCACGGAATCGAATGGTCCAGATCGCAGAACTGCCCCGCCACATCGCAGCCCGGGAACCGACACCACAAATCCCGGGCCCGAATGAACTCCGCCAACGCCACCGACGGCCGATACTGCGCCTCAGCGCTGAACTCGTGGGCCGGCTTCACGGGCCGCAGCTGCGCCCGCGGCACCAGATCGCGGACCGTCTGCGCCGCTACCGCCCCAAACCCCGCCAGATACCCCGGCGCCACGGACTCCCCCGACACCGTGGCCTGCTGCGCCACCACATGAATCACCACCTGCGCCGGGGGCGCCTCCGCGCCGGCGGCCGGGCACCGTTCGGATCCGCAATCACAGACCATGAAGTCCAGGCCCGCGGCCAACGCCGCCAACGCATCCGCACGCCGCTGACGCTTGGTGCGCGAATCCCCGGTGCACACCGACCCCGCCAACAGATCCAGCCGCCGATCCAACACCGCGGCATCCGCCGCGCGCACCACACCCCAAAACTCCGCCAGGCCACCCACCCCACTGCCCAACGGCCCGATCTCCACATGCCGATCCGCATCAGCATCCCGGGCCACCCGCTCAGCGGCAGGATCCAGCTCGCGAACAAACCAATCCACCACCTCGGTGACCCTGCGCCGCGACAACCCGTTCCACCCCGGCGCCGCCACCGCCAACCGGGCATCAATATCGGCCAACACCTGCTCATCGGTGATCAACCCGGTCCGAAACACCACCACCGCCACCACCCGGAAATCCACCAACCCCGCCACCAACGCCGCCCCCAACCTCGGCAACCGCTCCAACAACTCCACCCCGTAATTCATCTCCGAGGACGCCCGACCCCGACTGATCCCCAACTCCGCGCCCACCTCCGCAGCCACGGCCTCCCAATTGTCGATACACCACTGCAACCGATCGGCATCCTCCACATCCGCCATCCGCACCTGACACAACCGACCCGCCGCCAACAACCGCCGCCCCACCGCCACCCGCTCCGCACACTGCCCCGCAGCCATCTCCGCCAACAACCCCGCCTCATCCACAAACTCGAACATACATTCGATGATAGAACCCGACACTGACAGTTTTTGCCCCGAGTAAGGTTGTGTCGGCGAAGTGCCAGGCACGCCAGGCCCAGGAGGACACATGTCCCTGCTGTTCAATCCCCGCACCTATGACCCGAGTTCCTTCGACGAGGGCACTCGTCGGCAGCTCCTCGCGTTGATCGACTTCTTCGAGAGCAAAGGTCTGGCCAGAAACAAAGACGAGTACTACTCCGGGGAGTGGTATAGCGACTTCCTGAAACTGATCGCTGACAAAAAGATCTTCGCCACCTTCGCCACACCCGCAGAGGTCGGCGCCTTGGTCGGCAACAACGACGCGCGCTGGGATCTCGCCCGGATCAACGAACTCAACGAGATCCTGGGCTTCTATTCACTGGCACACTGGTACGCCTGGCAGGTCTCAGTGCTCGGCCTGGGCCCGGTGTGGCTCAGCGATAACAACGAGGCGCGCAAGCGGGTCGCCGGACTCTTGGACGAGGGCAACATTTTCGGATTCGGACTTTCCGAACGCGAACACGGCGCCGATATCTATTCCTCGGACATGATCCTCACCCGGACCGCCGACGGGTTCAGCGCCAGTGGCGGCAAGTGGTACATCGGCAACGGCAACGCCGCCGGGCGATTGAGCGTGTACGGCAAGTTCGCCGAGGACGATCCCGAGCATGCGAACGAGCACGTGTTCTTTCTGGTCGACCCGAGCCACCAGAGCTACGAACTTATCAAGAACGTCGTCGCCGGCCAGATGTTCGTCGCGGGTTTCAACCTCCATGAATACCCGGTGGCCCCAGCCGATGTCCTTCACGCCGGTAAGTCCGCCTTCGACGCGGCATTAGCCACGGTGAACGTCGGCAAGGTCAACCTCGGCTGGGCCAGCATCGGCATCTGCGAGCACGCCTTCTACGAGTCCGTGACCCACGCCAACAACCGCATCCTCTACGGCAACCGGGTCACCGCCTTCCCGCACGTGCGCCGCATGCTCGCCGACGCCTATGCGCGACTGGTGGCGATGAAGATTTTCGCCGCCCGGTCAACCGACTACTTCCGCTCCGCCAGCGAGGACGACCGTCGTTTCCTGTTGTTCAACCCGATCACCAAAGCGAAGGTGACCAGCGAGGGCGAGCGCGTCATCGACCTGCTCTGGGACGTCATCGCCGCCCGCGGCTTCGAACGCGACACCTATTTCAGTCGGGCCGCCACTGACATCCGTGCGCTACCCAAACTCGAGGGCACCGTCCACGTGAACATCGCCTTAGTGCTGAAGTTCATGCCGCAATACCTCGGCGCGGCACACGGTGCGGCCCAGCACTATCCGGATATTCCGGTCCGCCAGGACAATGCCGACGACGCCTACCTTTTCCACCAGGGCCCGGCTAAAGGTCTGGGTTCGATCGGCTTCGCAGATTGGCGGCCCGCCTTCGACCGATTTGGCCACCTCGAAAATGTCGGCATCTTCCGCCAACAGATCGATGCGTTCACCCAGCTTGTCCTGACAGCCCCGCCGACGGAAGCGCAGCAGAAGGACCTCGATTATCTGCAGGTGCTCGGTCAGCTATTCGCCCAGATCGTCTACGGGCAACTAATACTGGAATCCGCTGCGTTGGCCATCGACGATGGCGCGACTCGTCCGGGATCGGTCAGTGACGTCTCGGACCTCACCGAGGCGCACCTCGATCGCATCTTCGCGGTGTTTGTCCGGGACATGGCCGATCAGGCGGTGCAGTTGCACGGCCAGGCATCAGCAACCGCGGCGCAGAGTGCTGCAGGATTGGCGATCGTCCGCAAGCCGCGCATCGACTCCGAGGCCGAGGAGACGTTCGTCGCCGAGGTGCTGTCCTACAGCGGCGCCTATGAGATGAAGCCCTGACGCGAAGGCAGACCTATGACAACACGACGGCTATTTCTTGGCGCCCTGCCGGTAGCGGCGTTAACCCTCGCGGCCTGCAGCACGAACAGGACCGCCAAAGAGGTCCTCGACAGCGTGGGCCCGCCGCCCGAACCTGCGACCCCTGACGACGCCATCCAGGCACTGGTCGAAGGCAACGCACGGTTCGCCACGCTCGCACCCCAGGTTCGCGACACCGCCGATATCGAACTCCTCTGGACTTCCGGAATAGACCAGAAACAGGAACCGTTCGCCAGCGTTCTCGGCTGCGCCGACAGTCGGCTTGCGCCGGAAATCATCTTCGACCAATTTGTCGGCGACATCTTCGTCGTGCGCGAGGCCGGGAACATCGCGGTCTCACCTACCAACCTGGGAAGCCTGGAATACGGTCAGGCGGTGCTGAAGTCCAAAGTGTTGGTGGTCCTCGGCCACTCGAACTGCGGGGCAGTTCAAGCCGCGTACACGAATGCGGAACCGGGCGGCAACATCCAGTCGGTCATCGACGCCATCAGGCCCGCCATCGCTGGCGCTACCAGTCTTGAGGACGCCATCATGCGTAACGTTCGCGTGGTCAAGGACCAAATCCGCAAGGACAGCGTAATACTCAGAGAAGCAGAGCAATCCGAGGAATTCGCTATTGTGGGCGCCTACTACGACATCACGACCGCGGTGGTTCGCTTTCTGTAGACGCGCTCAGACTTTCCCAATCCGGTGGGTGCGCTCGCGAGCCAGGGTCTCACCGCGAAAGAAAGCCGGCGACTTCAGGTTCCAGATGATCATCAGAATGACTCCACCGATCAGGCTGAGCACGCCGATGACGAACACGGTGCCGATCCCGGCCAGCGAACCGCCCGAGCCATACTCCGGGCTCATCATCTGGTAGGCCTCGAATAGGCCGACCGGAATGAGTACGAGGGCGCCGATCCCCGGCAGGATCACCTGCTCCAATGCGGTCCGCCAGTGCTCGAAGGCGGTGTCCCAGAAATAGAGCACCGAGGAGACCGCAACCACGGAGTAGTAGGTCATGATGGCGATCCCGACGCTGTAGACGCAGTCCTCCACGATGCTGTCGCTGACCGTTACCAGTCCGCCGTAGATGGCCAGGGTGGTCAGGCCGATGAACCAGGTCGCAAAAGTGGGTGTCTGCCGGACCTCGTCGACGGAGGCGAAGCGCCCGGGCAGCGCCTTATAGGTGGCCATCGAGAGCACTCCGCGCACCGTCGCCATCACCGTGGACAGCGTCGCCGAGAACGCGGAGAGCCCAACGATCACCGCGGCGATCAAGGCCCCTCCCGAGCCGACCGCGTCGCGCGCCAGGCCCGAGAAGATGTCGTCGATGTTGGCCGCGTTCGTCAGGCTGTCCTCGCTGCTGTCATCGATCCCGGCGTACGCCAGCGCGGCGACACTGAACACCACGTAGGTGACGACCGTGATCAGGATCGCCGTCACACCGGTGCGACCGGACTGCTCTGCGGTGCCCTCGGTCTCTTCCGACAGCGACAGCGCGGCATCGAAGCCCCAGAAGATGAAGACCGCCACCAGAAAGCCGCCGAGCAGGGCGCTGAAAGAGGTGATGGCGAACGGGTTGAACCACTCCCAGGAGAACGGCTCGACCGTCGCATCGCGTTCCCTGCGAAAGATGTTGATTGCCAGTATCGCTGCGAACAACAGCAGCCCGCCGTACTGGATGATGGTCAAGATGATCGTGGTGCGGGAGGATTCCTCCGCGCCACGGGCCACCAGCCACGTCGTGACGAAGATGAACCCCGCCGCGATCAAAACCTTCAGCCAATCCGGCGGATCGTCGATTCCGAACGCCGAGGTCGCCGCGCTCACCGTGATGCCGGCGGCGCCGACCCCGGCCAGGATGCTGGAGAGCATCAGGGCAAACCCGCCGATCCAGCCAATGTGGGGCATGATCGCCTTGGAACCCCAGGTAAAGACGGTTCCGGCGTCCGGTGCGGCGTCGGTGAGGTGCTTGTAGGCCAGGGCGACGAAATACATCGGGATCACCGCGATGATGAACACCACCGGCATCTGATAGCCGGCCTCATTAGCCCCGTGACCCAGCGCGCCGGTCAGTGAATACGCCGGTGCAGTGGCGGCCAGGCCGATCGCGACCGCCCCGATAAGCGAGATCGACCCCTTCTTCAGACCTTTGGATTTCAGGCCCTCCATCGGCGGGTCGGTGACATAACCGGCCCCGTCCACACCCGACCCCTGCTGGCTCATGGCCGAAGTCTGGCACCCCGGAGGGCTGCTGCGATCAGGAACCGACCGGAATCAGTGTCGGACTTCCAACGCCGATGGTGATCCGCGGCGCTGCCGCGGGGTCCAGCCAGGTCAATATCGAGCGCATCTCGTCTCGGCCGATGGCCACGCATCCCCAGGTTGGATTGCCGTCGGTGACGTGCAGGAAGATCCCAGACACCCGCCCCGGAATTCGCTGCGGGTTGACCGCGATATTGACCGCGTAGTCATAGACCGGGCCGGAGTCGTAAAGGTTCTCGGTGATCGAGGAGGGGTTGCTCGCAGAGCGCACATGGGTGTTGTAGGTCGGTGAGGAGGCGTCTTCATCCCACCAATCCTGATTTGTGGCTTGGAAGTACGGCATCTTGGTGCCGGGATTGGGTTCCCGCCCGAAGGCCTGGTCGAATGCGAACGTGCCCTCTGGAGTGCGGTAAACGCCATCGGCGGGGATACCGATACCGAGTTCGCCGACCTTGGCGGGCGTCGGCCCCAGGACCGCCTTCCACTGCTGCCCGACCCGTTGGTAGGCGGTGAGGGTGCCCGTCGTCGCGTCCGTGGCGGGAACACCGCGGGTGGCTCGGCCGACGCCGGTGCGGCCAGCGCCAACATCAGCACCACCAGTCCGAGCAAGCCCGCGATTCTGGTCAGCGCTTTGGCCGTTTCACGTCGCGATCGTAACCGGGCGGGATCGCCGATTCAGGGAAGCAGAGCCGGGAGGCGCCGATCCCGGACTGGGATACTGGCATGCACCATGGGCAGGGACGAGCAGGCGGACAGCCCCGCCGGTCTGTCGGCCGGCCAGCGCGTCGGCCTCGATGATCGAGTACAGATCTGGCGGGATGCCGCCGTCGTCCTCGGCGGGGCGCCGTGGGCGTTCTGCGGATCGCGCCCGCTGCAAGGCCGTTCGTTCGCCGCTTGCGTCAGAGCCGGGCCCGCGGGTCTTCTTCCTCCCCGGGTCGAGCAATCCGTGGCGGACATTCTGCTCCGCCGCGGGATCGTGCACCCGCTACGGGTTCACGACCGGGACGCCGGATCGGTGCCCACCGTGGAGGTCGTCATCCCTGCCTATGAGCGGCCGGAATCACTCGACGCCTGCCTGAGTGCACTGACGGCGTCCGCACCCCTGGTACGCGTCATCGTCGTGGACGACGGGTCGACGACGGCAGCGGTCGCCGAGGTGGCCCGCGCGCACGGGGCAACGCTGATCCGACACCCGTCGAACCGAGGACCGGCCGCCGCCCGCAACACCGGACTTGCCATGACCAGTGCGCCGATCGTCGCGTTCGTCGACGCCGACTGCGCAGTCACTCCGGGGTGGCTCGGTCCGCTCGTCGCTCATTTCAAGGACCCCCGGGTGGTCGCCGTCGCACCGCGGATCCGGCCCCGCACGAATTCCGAGGCCCTGCTCCCCCGCTATGAACGCAGCCGGTCAGCACTCGATATGGGCCCCCGCCCGGAGTTGGTGGCAGCGGGTTCAGCACTGGGGTACCTGCCGTCGGCAACTCTTTTGGTCCGGCGGATTGTTCTGCAGCACTTGATGTTCGACGAGGAGATGCGGGTCGGTGAGGACGTCGACCTCATCTGGCGAATCCTCGAGGATGGCGGGATGGTCCGTTACGAGCCGACCTCCACCGTCACCCACGAAGTGCGGCGGCGGTGGATCGACTGGGCCGGACGGCACTTCGCCTACGGCACTTCCGCGGCGGTTTTAGACAGTCGTCATCCACGACGCCCGGCGCCGGCGCGACTGACGGCCCTCAATCTCGCGATAGTTCTCCTGGTGCTGGCGCGGCGTGCCGACGCCGATCGGCGCCGCCGGCGTATCGACCGCCCTCCTGGCGCGCAGACTGCGCGCTACCGCCGTGGACCCCGTGGTGGCCCCGATCGTCGTCGGCAAGGGCGCGCTGGCCGAGACCCTCGCCGTCGGGCATCTGCTGCGCCGCGGTGGTGGCCCCTGGGTTGAGCTCGCACTGGCTATGGCGCCACGGTCGCGGATCGCCCGGATCGCCGCGGCGAGCATGCTGGTGCCCCTTACCCCAGGAGTGGCTGAGGCGGCGCCCCGGGGTCGACCCGGTGCGCGCTACACGGCCCTGCATCTGATCGAGGATGCGGCGTACGGCAGTGGCGTGATCACCGGCGCGATCCGACGCCGACGCCCGGGGGTTCTGCTTCCCCGGGTCCGTCTGCCCCGGACCGCACGCCGGGGCAGATCGATTCGGCCCGTGGACTGAATCCCACTGCGTTATCGTCAGACAACCAGCCAGGAGACGCCCCATGACCGTTTACGCACCCCCGGGGTCCCCGGGTTCACTGATGTCCTATCAAAGCCGGTATGAGAATTTCATCGGTGGGCGGTGGGTGGCGCCGGTGGGAGGTCAGTATTTCGAGGTGCCGTCGCCGGTGACGGGGCAATCGTTCTGCGAGGTGGCGCGGTCCACGGCCGCGGATATCGAGTTGGCGTTGGATGCCGCGCACGCTGCGGCACCGGGGTGGGGGAAAACCTCGGTGGGTGAGCGGGCGGTGATCCTGAACAAGATCGCCGACCGGATCGCGGAGAATCTGGAGGAGATCGCCCTCGCCGAGTCGTGGGATAACGGTAAGCCGATCCGCGAGACCCTCAACGCCGATATTCCGTTGGCGGTGGATCACTTTCGGTATTTCGCCGGGGCGATCCGCGCCCAGGAGGGCTCGTTGAGCGAGATCGATGATGACACGGTGGCGTATCACTTCCACGAACCGTTGGGGGTGGTGGGCCAGATCATCCCGTGGAATTTCCCGATTCTGATGGCAGTGTGGAAGTTGGCGCCGGCGTTGGCCGCCGGGAATACAGTGGTGCTCAAACCGGCCGAGCAGACCCCGGCCTCGATCATGTATCTGATGTCGCTGATCGGCGATCTGCTGCCCGATGGTGTTCTCAACGTTGTCAACGGGTTCGGGGTCGAAGCGGGCAAGCCGTTGGCTTCCAGTAACCGCATCGCCAAGATCGCGTTCACCGGGGAAACCACGACGGGGCGGCTGATCATGCAGTACGCCTCCCAAAACCTGATCCCGGTGACCTTGGAGTTGGGGGGCAAGAGCCCCAACATCTTCTTCTCCGATGTGCTGGCCGCTAACGACGACTTCCAGGACAAGGCGTTGGAGGGGTTCACCATGTTCGCCCTCAACCAGGGCGAGGTGTGTACGTGTCCGTCGCGGTCACTGATCCAGTCCGACATCTACGACGAGTTCCTGGCGATGGCCGCCATCCGCACCAAGGCCGTGCGCCAAGGCGATCCCCTGGACACCGAGACCATGATCGGTGCGCAGGCCTCCAACGATCAGTTGGAGAAAGTCCTGTCCTATATCGAGATCGGTAAGAGCGAAGGCGCCCGCATCGTCACCGGCGGGGAACGCGTCGATCTTGGCGGGAACCTGTCGGGCGGCTACTACGTGCAGCCCACCATCTTTGCCGGAGACAACTCGATGCGGATCTTCCAGGAGGAGATCTTCGGCCCAGTGGTGTCGGTGACGTCGTTTGACGATTACGACGACGCCATCCGCATCGCCAACGACACCCTCTACGGCCTCGGCGCCGGGGTGTGGAGCCGCAACGGCAACGTCGCCTACCGCGCGGGCCGCGACATCAAGGCCGGCCGGGTGTGGACCAACTGCTACCACATGTACCCCGCCCACGCCGCGTTCGGCGGATACAAACAATCCGGTATCGGCCGCGAGAACCACAAGATGATGCTCGACCATTACCAGCAGACCAAAAACCTGCTCGTCTCCTACAGCACCAAAGCCCAGGGATTCTTCTAATTCGCTAGCGGCGCAACGGTTCTGCAGCCTTGAACTGGGCCGGCTTTCGTTGCGAGGACCATGCCAGCCAGCGTTCCCACGCCCGCACCGAGGCGCGTTGCCATGCCCGGTCAACGGTCGGACTGATGCGACGCGCGACCTCCAGCGCCACGATCAGCGGAACGCGGAGCAGCAGCACTGCTAACCCGAGCCATGGCGGGGGCAGCCGGTAGCGCCTCCGGTTCGCGGGCAGCATGAACAGTCGGGCGTGGGCGGCCTGAACGTGGAGATGCATTTGAGCCCGCAAGCGTTGCACGCCCCGATAGTGCGGCAGGGGCGCGAATGCGGGAACGAAGGACTCGACCAACTCGGCCCCGATGGCGCCGGAGTCATAGGAGCGGGTGGCGTCGAACAGAAACAGCATCCGAATACCGTCGGCGATGGTCTCCGGGAAGATGTCGGAGCGCATGCCGACGAGATGGCCGAGGTAGCGGTTGAAATGCAGGGCCGCGGTGATCTCCGCCGGTGAAGTGATGTAGCCCAACGCGTAAAGACCCAGTCCAGGACCAACACTTCCACCGAGCAGGGTCAGCATCATCTCGGCCTGGCTGATCGGCAGACCCCAACGCTCGGTGTCCCACTCCGGGTGCTCAGCCACCCGGCGACGGACGCTGACATGCATGACTCGGACCTGCATCGAGATGCGCCGCCCGAGGGAACCCGGCATCAGCGCGGCACCGGGGCGGCACACCTCGATCCACCAACGACTGGTCTCCAGATAGCGATTCAGCGCAGAGTCGCCGGCATACCCCCCGGACAGCGACAGCGGCACCGCCAAAGAGGCCTCGGTGTAGGCGTCCAGGGTCCCGGCGTTGCCAATCGAACCCAGGGTGTAACCCCAGCGTCGCCAGACGGCCGCACCCTGCTCCACGAGTTCCTGATTTACCCAGTCCGGAACGGATTCGAAGTCAGCGAATAACTCGCGCATCGACTCCGGCGCATCCGGCACATCGTCGACGGAACCGGCCAAAGCTCGGTTGAGCATCTCCCTGGCACGTTCCGGGCCCAACGCGCCCAGGAATGTCTCGTTGACGAAGCGCTCGGCTACCGGGTCGCCGGTGTTGAGAAGTCGCCCGTATTCGATCGCCACGGACTCGTCGGGAAAAAGATCTAAGCCGATGACCCGCTTGACCCGCGCCCGCACGCGCGCATGCGTTCCCGCTTCACGAGCGTCGGGCCAGCGAAACGCAGTCGGCACAACCATGGCGTCAGTTTCTCACCCGACGCAGCCGAGCGGCCACCGATCAAACTTGCCCATATACCTCCGGGGGGTATACAGTAAGGAAATGAAAACTAATTCAGAGACCAGCTGTAGCAATCCCGATTGCACCTGCGGGCCGACCTGCACTTGCGGGCCGACCTGCACCAGCGGACCGTGCATGTGCGGATCGACGGACACTAAGTAGCCCGTCGATCGCACGGGCCGTCTACTAGCGCGGACCGACACCAACGGGACCGACTGGGCCCGCCACCGGGCCGAGGCCACCCACCCCGACGGGTCCGACCGGTCCGACTACGGGACCAACGCCACCCACCCCGACGGGTCCGACCGGTCCGAGGATCGGATCGACATAGGGAGTGGGGTCGATCAGCACGCACGAATTCGTAACAGCGTCCCAGTACAGGGTGGCGGGATCGCAGTAGTCAGCGTGGCTCACTGCGGGTGACAGGAGTGCTGTCAGCGGGACGGCTGCCGCCGCGAACGCGAACGCGCCGAGGGCACCGTACAACTGTGGCCGAGTCTTCATGAGGATCTCATCTCTGTGGTTGGTGGCGAAACGCGGCGTTCTCCCCTGTTTTAGAGAGTCTCACCATGAAGCAATTCGCGTTGGAGTCCGCCGTCGTTACACAGGTTAGCCGCTTCGACGTAACGCCGAAAATAATGATCTTCTGGCAAAACTTCTTAGCGACGCGTTAGTGCCGGGGGCCCTCAGCCTTAATTTCCAGCCATACCGTGGGACTCATGTTGCTCGACATCCGATGGCTTCAATACCTGCTGAAGCGAACTGCGCGCTAGGCATCATGCCCCGAGGTCAGCCAGCAGTGCTTGCGCTGCCCGGCGGCCACTGACCAACGCCCCCTGGATGGACGACGTGTCTCGGTGGTCACCGGCGACATAGACGCCGCCCGGCGTACGCACGGGCCGCTGCATCTCGAAGGGCACCGGCATGGCCGGGAGTGCGTAGGGAATCGGATAGCTTGCGATCAACTCCCAATCCCGCGTCGGTACGCCGTAGAGCCACGCGAGATGCTCCCGCACGGCTAGCTCGTGGGCAGGTGTGTCCCACACGCCGAGCGCCGACGCCGACACGAGGGCACTTCCCGGCGGGGCATAGTCGGGTGCGGCATGGGTGAGCACCACGGTGTTGACGAGCGGTCCGCGGCGACCGCCGTCGAGGACGAGCACCGCCTCACCGCCGGCAAGGTCCTCGGGTTCACAGGCCGGTCGGTAGTACCAGGTCGTGACCGAACGCGGCGCCGGGGCACCGACGTCCTCGACGAGGCGGGCGGCGGTCATCGGATCGGTCGCGACAATGACCGCATCGGCGCGATGGGTGTCACCGCCGACGACGTCGACGGTCCGGGCCGAGACCGACGCGACCTGATGGTCGAGTCGCACGTCTAACCCGGTGGCGAGTTGCTCGGGAATGCGCTGCATGCCCAGCGCCGGGACGCCCGGGGTGCCCCGGACGAAGGATCTGAGAACCATGTCGAGGAAGCGCCGTGACGTCGACAGGTCGGGCTCCAGGAAAACCCCGGAGAGAAACGGTCGAAGTACCCGGTCCATAAGCGTGCGATCCGCACCGGCCCCCCGTAGCGCCTCCTCGCTGGTGACGTCGCGATCGCGGCGCAGGGACGCCGGAGACCGGATGGCTCGGGAAACGGCGTAGGCGCCGAAGCGAGCCGTCGACACCGGTGAACCGATGCGAGCCGTGAGCGACGCAAGCGCCCAGGATGGCTCACGGCGCGGGTCCGCCACCCGCGCCACCCGACGGCGTCCGTCCTCGCCGAGAACAATGCGGGCACCGGCGACGAAGGGCTTCAGTTCGAGGGCCGCGTGGTCAAGGACTCGGGCCCCCTCCGGATACGCCGGGTTGTAGAGCTGAAATCCGCGATCAAGGCGGTAGCCGTCGACGATGTCGGTGCGGACTCGTCCGCCGACAGCGTCTGAACCCTCAAGCACGGTGACTTCCACACCGTGCCGGATGAGGTGGCGGGCCGCAGCGAGCCCGCTCAGCCCCGCTCCCACGATGACGACGGTCATTGCTAGCACGCTAGTCGTCGGCGACGGGGGCATGGCGAAATGCGCTCCCGTTCGCTCGCTGTTACCTAAGCTGCGAGCAATGGGCACCACGCGGCGAATATCTGTGATCCACGTCGGGCGCATCGGAGTGTTGGCGGTCGCATTGGGCATCGGTTCGGCGGTGGCGGTCGCGCAGGCGGCAAGCGCCCAGGCCAACACCGCCGACGCTGCCTCAGAACAGACCGCAGCGACATCGGGCCGTGCCGAATCCCGCGGTGGCGAATCCCGCGGTGCCGAATCCCGTAGGCCGGCGGGCACGCGGGCGGCTGCGACGTCGGCGGCGAGGGCCGCAGGTGGCCGGCAGGTCGCGGCATCCCGTCGGCAGATCGGCGTCGCGGTATCCGACCGGTTGCCGACGTGGTCCGGCGGCGGCAAGGATAGGACCCCGGTGGCAGCGCCGTTGGCGGCATCGGTCCCGGGTGCCCCGCCAACCTGGAAGCCGGGCAGCATTTTGCGGGTTTTCGTCGGCAACGGCACCGCCGAGAATCCGAACGCGGGCATGCTGGCGGGCAACGGCTACTCCTACGCGGCCTATATCGGGGCCTGCACCACCGGTGCCTGTAACGGCGGCGTCGGTGGGCTGATCGGCAACGGTGGCGATGGTTTCGCCGGCGGTCATGGCGGGGTTACTGCTTTGCAGGCGGTGCCTACGGCGCGCTACCGACAGCCATGGCACCGGGTGGCAAGGGCGGATCAGGCGGGTTAATTTTCAACCCGGCGGTGCTGGCGGGACCGGCGGAAATGCGGTGGCCGGAACGGGCGGGGACGGCGGTGACGGCGGTGACGCGGGGGCGCGTTGTCATTCTTCGGGCGCTTCTACGGCATCGGCGGACGGCGGACCGGACCCGCGGACCGGGAAGTCGGGCTCGGCCGGATCCGCGGGGATTGGGGCGCGCCGTCACCGATGTGCCATCGGCGAATTTCGGCGATCGCGCGCGCGGGATCGCGTGGCCCGCGCGCATCGCTCTCGATCTGCTCCTCGACGGCGGCGCGTTACTCGGGCTTCAGTCGGGCTACGTGGCGATGTTCGCCCGGGACGGCCAGGTCGTCCATGCCTCGACGGCCGGCTACGCGGACATCGCCTCACGCACACCGATGGAACTCGATACGCGGTTCCGCATCGCGTCGATGACCAAGCCGGTGACCGCAGTCGCGGCGATGATCCTCATCGAAAAGGGTCTCCTCGGCCTTGACGATCCGGTCGCGCGCTACATCCCCGCCGCCGCGGATCTTCGCGTCGCCACAAGTCAGAACGCTGGTCCGGACGGGACGATCGACAGCGTCCCCCTCGACAAGCCGCTCACAGTGCGAGACCTGCTGACCTTTTCGGCGGGGATCGGTGGCGGCCGCGACGGCGCCTCGGATCTGGACCGGCTCTGGGCTGAGCGCAACATCTACACGGGCTCGGGGCCCCTCGAGGCGCGCGTCGACCGGATCTTCACCGCGCCCCTCTACGAGCAGCCCGGCACCCGGTGGCGCTACGGTTGGTCGGCGGACGTGCTCGCGCGCGTCGTAGAGGTGGCCGCCGGCGAACCCTTCGGCGATTTCATCGCGGATCAAATCCTTGAGCCCCTCGGTATGGGATCGACGGGCTTCCTCACGACCGGATCCTCCCGCGACAGCCTTGCCACGATGTACACCCAGAACGCGGCGGGCCGTCTTGTTGTCGTCGATCAACCGGGCGGAGATTCACTGGACTGGACGCCGGGCGGCAGTGGGCTCGTCTCGACCGCCGGCGACTACATGCGCTTCGCGCTGATGCTCTACAACGAGGGCTCCTACCAAGGAGTTCAGATCCTCAAGCCGGAAACCGTCGCGCTGATGACACAGGCCGAGGTCCAGTCGGGGGTGCTCGAAGACGAGAACATCGAGGGTCTCGGCTGGGGCTTGGGCATGGCGGTCGTCGTCGACGGCGACGCCACGTCGACATTCGACCGCACCGGCGACTACTGGTGGTCGGGCTTCTACGGCACGACGTTCTTCGTCAGCCCCTCGACCGGTTTGGTCGGCGTCGTGCTCAGCCAGAACCAGCCCGGGCCGTACAGCCCGACGCCCTACGCGGTCTACATCGCGCAGGGACTGGCGTTCCTGGGTCTGTAGCCCTCAACCTTCCATCGCGCCGGGAAGGTTCCATTTCTCCTGACCACGATCGCCCGCGAGTACCTCGTGCGGGGCCGGGGCTACGCCGCGAGCCTCGCGCAGGAGTACTTCGTGACTCCACGAACGGTGGTCAGTTGGGTCGAGAAGGCACGGTCGCGAGGGATTCTCAGCGCACCGCCCACCAGTGGAGCCACCGGCGGCCATCTACTTTGAAGCCCCGAGTCACGAACGCCGGGACAGCAACTGCCCGGTGGCCGGCCAGCCCAGAACGCTCATAAGCGGATACGCTCCCAACAGTTCGACGCGATCCGTCCACCCGCGACGTGAACCGTGCCACAGCCCTCCAGATCGGTGACATCATGCAACACAGGCCGACCACGATCCGCGACCGTCTCGGTGCCCTGCGGGGGCTGCTGAGAATCAGCGATGACGACTACAACGCCTATATGCGGTCCTATGGCGAGTTGTTCGTCGATTCCCGGAGAACACTAGGCCGACTACGAGGCCGGGGTTGCGCTGCGGGGTATCCGCAGGGCAGCAGCAACGAACTCACTGAGTTGTACAGATCCACCTGCTGTGCACCCCGGCTCGGTGGGAGAAGATGTACATGCCGCCGCAGATCGACCCGGCCGAGTCGGGGCTGGCGAATCAGATTCTTTCGGAGCGGATCGTCGCCGACGACCTCAACCTCACCCCCGGCGAGAAGGTGCTGGAGTTGGCTGCGGGTGTGGTGCCATCGCCGAGCACATCGCCGAGTTGACCGGCGCGATGCCGTATGGCGTCAACCTGACAGCCTGCAGATCGAGAAGGCCTGGGGCAACCCCAACCTACCGCAGGCGAACTTTCAGAGAGGTGACCGGGGTCATCAAGATTCGCGATGCCTACGACGGACGACACCATCAGGACGTTGATCCAGCACACCCGGGAGCTGACCGTGTTCGGTGGATACAAGTAGGCTGCGACGTTGAGTCCGGGGACGGCCCCTTTGACAGGTACGAGGGGAAATCGCCCTACGATCCCGGTAAACTGAGGATGAGAACAGTCATCGCGAACAAGAGGAACTTGACCAAGGCCAGAAGCCAAGTAGCGCAACGGGCCGTCGGTGGACCCCGCGGCGGCGTGGCGTGACGGGCCGATGCCCACCCAAGGCCGATGATCATCGCGCACGGGCACGCGACCCGGAGAAAGGCCCGGCCAATGTTGAGGCGGGCGTGGAGAGGTCCGCCAGCGGTGAGGGGTTGTATCCCGACGACCCCTCACAACGGGGCCAACCCATAACAACTTCAGCGAGGTGTGATCTCTGAAGCGGCGAGAAGGGATTACCGATATCCCGAGTGCAAGAAGATGGGCGACGATGGTGAACTGTTCGGTCGCTCGGATCGACGAACGGGCGAGCGTATGAGGGTGGTCCAGGAGGCGGGCGATCGCACGCCCGGCGATATGGAGGGCGAGGGGAGGGGTGTCTTCCAGTTTGGTTTGCGGGGGCGATGCCTAGTCGGCCGTCGAAGATGATCCGCCGACAACAGCCCGCGAACGACAGATGGCGATCATCCATGCGGGAAACGACGTTGATGCCGACGCTCAGACCAACAACCCGACCAGATGCTCACCGGAAATCGCCGTGTTCGGGTGGAGGGAAGTTCGGCGGCATCGCGGTAGCGGCGATCATGGAAATACGGCCGGTGATGGCACTGGAGGCACGTGGCAGCGGAGTGAGGCGGCCGCTAACCCGCGCACCGGGGGAGGCTAATAAGTCTCTGGAGGATCGAGCTGAGGTCGATAAGGCGGGAGGCGAGGGTTAGTCTTGATTGACGGCGTCCAATCGGTGCGAGGCGGCGGGTCACGGTGCCCCCGAACGCGCTCCCGCGCCGACGAAGATCCGCAAAAAACAGATGCGTCACGACGAAGGATTGGCCGCGGTCTTGCCCATGACTCCCGCTGTTCCGTTGACAGCCAAACGCCGCGAGCCTTCATTAAGACAACCAGAAAAAAAAGGCGCAGTGCGGCAACGCCTTCAAGTGGTCGACTTGCAGAGCCGGGGCGAGAACGGCTGGGGCACTCGGGCTGAATAACGATCTACAGGTCCCGTCAGGGGGCGCGCTGAGCGAAGGGTGACAGCATACGCGGATAGACACTAGACGCGATCCGTCCGGCGGAACTCCGATGGAAAACACAGGCCGACCACGATCCGCGATCGACGGGGGGATCAGCGATGACGACACAACGCCATGCGGTCCTAGGCGAGTTGTCGATTCCGGCCTACGAGGCCGGGGGATCGCAGGGCAAGCAAGAACCCGAGGAAGACACGGGAGAGATGCCGCCGCACGAGTCTGTTGAATCGGACGGATCGCCGAGGACTCAACTCCCCCCGGCGAGTGCTGGTGGGCGGGGTAGCATCGCGAGTTAACGGCGACGCTGGCGCGACAGCCAGAGAGGCGGGGCAAAACGAACTTTCAGACCGGTGACTCAACAAGGTTGAGTTCGACGACGAGTCTTTGACGCTGTACGCGATCCAGGATGACCTACGCGATCACTTCACCTTCAGCGAGGTGGCATCGGGCGCTTCATCACGACGTCGCCGCCCGATGCCTAGACCGCGACGACGAAGCGGAGCAGCACACGGGAGGACCGTGGGGTTCGGGACGACCGGGAACCTGTCCCGGTCGGCGGGGTGGAACTGAGAGGTCGCCCGACAGGTGAGGCCCCGCCTGCACGACCCCGGCAAGAAACGCGGAGGCCGGAACGAGACAGCCACCCCATCCAGGTGAAGAAGAACTGACCAAGGCGGGCAACGGTAATGCCGCTGCGACCGCGGCGGCGTTGGCGGTGACGTTCGGAGGGTCGCCCACTGCGGCCGATGCCGCACCACCGGAATTCACTCAAGGCCCGATGATCATCGCGCATCGCCGCACCGGCGACTTCCCGGAGAACACCCTGCTGGCCCTGACCAATGCTGTTGAGGCGGGCGTGGACGGAGTGTGGGTCACCGTCCAGGCCAGCGGTGACGGGGTGCCGGTCTTGTATCGCCCTGCCGACCTTGCCACCCTCACCAACGGCAGCGGGCCGGTCAACTCCCATACTGCACAACAACTTCAGCAACTCAACGCCGGCTGGAACTTCACCGGCGGTGACGGCGGCCATCCATACCGGCAACAACCCGCCTATGTCCCGACCTTGGCGCAGGCCATTGCGGCGCTCCCCGCTGAAATGCCGGTATTCCTCGACCTCAAACAGACCCCCGCCCAGCCCCTGGTTTCCGCGGTCGCGCAGGTTCTGCGGGAAACCGGGGCGACGCGGCGCTCGGTCGTGTACTCCACCGATGCCGACATCACCGCCGAGGCAATCGCCGAGGGCCTGCAGGTCGCAGAGAGCCGCGACGCCACCCGGTTGCGGCTGCTGAACATGGCGGTGAACAGGCGCTGCGATCCGGCACCTGATCCCGGAAAGTGGGCGGGATTCGAGATGCATCGCGACATCACCGTCACCGAGAAATTCACCCTGGGAATCGGCGTCTCGCCAATCAACGCCGAGTTGTGGGACCCCGCATCCGTCGAGTGCTTCACCGCCGGATCGGACATGAAAGTCATCGGCTTCGCGGTCAATACCCTCGATGACTACCAACTCGCCGAGAAGGCGGGCATGGATGCGGTGCTCGTTGACTCTCCCCTGGCCGCCCAACGGTGGCGAGGGCGGTAGGGCAGCGATTAGATCCGCCGGCTCCGCGCGCGGGTGACCCAGGTCCGGCGGTGTCAGCCCGCCCACCGCAGGCTGCGGGGTGCGAGGATCAACGACAGCCCGTACTGAAGGAGACCACCGTGGGATCACCCCCCGCCGCGCCGCATCACCTGAGCGAGGAAGTCCGCGGCGACGTCACTTTCGTCCGCACCGACCCGAACCTGCCGCCGGTCGCCATCATCGACCGCTCCCCCATCAACAGAAGGCACAGGCTGCTATTCGGGGCCATCGCCGTCCTCGGCGCCGTGGCGTGGGCGATGATCGCCTTCCTGCGCGGTGAGACCGTCAACGCCGTGTGGTTCGTCCTGGCCGCGATCTGCACGTACGTCATCGGGTTCCGGTTCTACGCGCGGCTCATCGAGATGAAGATCGTCCGCCCGCGCGACGACCACGCCACTCCGGCCGAGATCTACGAGAACGGCACCGACTACATGCCCACCGACCGGCGGGTACTGTTCGGCCACCACTTCGCCGCGATCGCCGGGGCCGGCCCATTGGTGGGCCCCGTGCTGGCCATCCAGATGGGCTATCTGCCGGGCACCATCTGGATCATCCTGGGCGCGGTACTGGCTGGCTGCGTGCAGGACTATCTGGTGCTGGCCATCTCGACCCGCCGGCGGGGGAGCTCGCTGGGTCAGATGGCGCGCGACGAACTCGGCCCGGTCGGCGGCACCGCGGCGATCGTCGGGGTGCTGGTCATCATGATGATTCTCTTGGCGGTGCTGGGCCTGGTCGTGGTCAACGCGCTCGCCGAGAGTCCCTGGGGCGTGTTCTCCATCGCGATGACGATCCCAATCGCCATCTTCATGGGCGTGTACCTGCGCTACCTGCGGCCTGGTCGGGTTTCGGAGGTGTCACTGATCGGCGTGGCACTTTTGCTGCTGGCCGTGGTGGCCGGCGGCTGGGTCGGCCACACGGACTGGGGCGTGCAGTGGTTCACGCTGTCCAAGGTCACCCTGTCGTGGTGCCTGATCATCTACGGCCTGGCGGCGTCGGTGCTGCCGGTGTGGCTGCTGCTGGCCCCGCGCGACTACCTGTCGACGTTCATGAAGATCGGCACCATCGCACTGCTGGCGGTAGGCATTCTGCTGGTCTCGCCAACCGGGCGGTACCTCATTACCCGCCGGAACCGGCGCCGGTCCGGTGTTCGCGGGGTCGCTATTCCTGTTCCTGTTCATCACCACGCTATGGTGCGCTGCCGGGCTTTCTCACTCGCTGATCGCCTGGGGACCACGCCGAAGCCGTTGGAGGCGAGCCAGATGCGGCTGATCGGCTACGGCGGAATACACCGAGTCGTTCGTGGCCATCATGGCGCTGATCACCGCGTCAACTTCAACCCGCACTTGTACTTTGTGATGAACGCCCCCGCCGCGGCCACCGGGGGCACCTGGCCGAGACCGCAGCGGCCTACGTCAACGCGCTGGGGCTGTCCGGGCAACCGATCACTCCCGCGGAGATCAACGACGCCGCCAGCCGCGTCGGGGAGCAGTCGATCGTCTCGCGCACCGGCGGCGCCCCCACGCTGGCCTTCGGTATGGCCCAGGTGCTGTCGGTGTTCGGCGGCAGCGGACTCAAGGCGTTCTGGTACCACTTCGCCATCATGTTCGAGGCGTTGTTCATCCTCACCACCATCGACGCCGGGACCCGGGTCGCCCGGTTCATGCTCTCCGACGGCCTGAGTAACCTCGGCGGGCCGTTGTAGCCGGGGCTGCACGACCTGAGCTGGAAGGTCGGCGCGTGGGTGTGCAGCATCATCGTCGTCGCCGCCTGGGGCTCCATCCTGCTGATGGGTGTCACCGACCCGCTGGGCGGCATCAACACCCTCTTCCCCCTGTTCGGCATCGCCAACCAGTTGCTCGCCGCCATCGCCCTGACCGTGGTGACCGTGGTGGTGATCAAGATGGGACTGCTGAAATGGGCCTGGATTCCAGGGATTCCGCTGCTGTGGGATCTGGTCGTCACCCTGACCGCCTCGTGGCAGAAAATCTTCTCCGGCGATCCCAAACTTGGCTACTGGACCCGGCACTTTCAGTTCCGCGACGCGCGGGACGCCGGCAAGACGTCATTCGGTGCGGCCAAAAACCCCGAGCAGCTGAGCGACGTCATCCGCAACACATTCATCCAGGGCACACTGTCCATCCTCTTCGCCACCGTGGTGCTGATCGTCGTCGCATCGCGACTGTCGCAACGCCGCTTACTGCCACGGCGCGGGCGCGGGCGGCCGCTCGCCGTGGAGCCACCGGTGCCGTCACGAATATTCGGCCCTTCTCGGCTACTCGCGACCCCGGTCGAGAAGGAGGTGCAGAAGCAATGGGACATGCTGGGAGAATCGTCCGTCAGATCCGTTGGTACGTCGGCTCATTGATGGGCGACAACCACTATCAGCGCTACCTGACACATCGTCGTCGCGATCACCCCGGCGAGCCGGTTCTCAGCGAGGCGCAGTACTGGCGCATGCGCCACCGGCAGACCGAGACGAACCCGGGTGCGCGCTGCTGCTGACCTGACTGCTCAGGAACTCATTGGCCGCGATGTCGTAGACGTAGGCGTCGCCCTGGTACCGGTCATCCCAGCTCGGTGGTTTCATCGTTCATTCCTTTGTCGGATTCGGCGAGCACTCTGCTCAGCACCCGGTTGATCACCGTGGTCATGACGGTCAGCTCCTCGGAGCTGAGGCCGTCGAAGACCAGGCGCCGGACGGCCCTCGCGTGTCCAGGAGCGGCGCGCTCAATCGCTGATCGGCCCGCCGAGGTCAGCACCACCCACGCACCGCGGCCGTCGTTGTGGCACTCCGCTCGTTGCACCAGACCGCGGCGCTCCATCCGGGTGACGTGGTGGGAGAGCCGGCTTCGCTCCCAGTTCACATCCCGGGCCAGATCCGTGACGCGGACTCTTCCCTCGGCGGTGTCGGTGAGCTTGACCAGCACCTGGTAGTCCGACAGGGACAGGCCCGCATCTTGCAACTCCCGACTTAGAACCCCAAGCAGTGTCGCGTTCAGGCGCAGCCAACGTCGCCACAGCAGCTGTTCTCCCGCAGAAAGCCACCGCGAACCATTGGCCACGCGCCCAACGTAACCGATTAGTTGACATGTCACTAACATGCGACGAATATCGGTGACACATCATCAAATAGGTGACCGACTCTCGACAGGAGCAACGGGTGCAGACACTGCTCAACGATCCCGCACTGGCCGGAACCTGGACCCTAGAACCTGAGCGGTCCTCCGTTCGGTTCGTTAGCAAGATTCTGTGGGGTCTGATACCGGTCAACGGCCGGTTCGGCGACGTCAGTGGTGAGGCTCGGATCACCCCGGACGGCCAGTTGTCGGGTCGGCTACGGATCCGCGCGGACTCGGTACGCACCGGAATCGGGATGCGGGATCGGCATCTGCGCGCCGCGGACTTCTTCGACGCCGCCAACCACCCCGACATCGTCGTCACAATCAGCGGGGTGGCGCCCGATAGCGGACTCACCGCGACACTGAGCATCCGCGGCACCACGCTGCCGTTGGAACTACAGACCTCGGTGGAGCGTCTCAGTCAGGGTGCGGGCGTGGAGAGCATCGGGGTCAACGCCCGTGCGGAGATCGACCGCACCCGCTATGGCGTCGGCACCACCATGCTCGGCATGATGCCCCCGGGCACGGTTCTGTCGGCTGACGCTGTCTTCGTCCGTTGACAACCAACTGCCACGGTCAGTTCACACTGGCGTCGAACGAATTGACGCTCAGGCCGACGCCACCACTCCAGGGTTCGAACCCGGCCTGGATGCTGGTGAGATACCACGCGTCGGTGACCGGTTCGGCGAAATCTTTGGTGCGGATCATGGTGTCGGCGACGAAATCCAGCACATCGAAACTCAACGAGGTGATCGGCGTCAGCGCGACGTAGGAGACCACGTTGTTCGCGCCGTTGTTTCCCTGATAGACGTTCCAGTCAACCCCGTCGACGGTGATGGTGGCGATGGGCACCGCGACGATCGCCAAGATCAGCTGAACGTCTACCAGGGAGACAACGGCGGCGAAGAAACGCAGGACGCTGCCCGGTTGCCAGCACCGGTCGCTGAGGCACTTGGCGAGACCACCCGCGCAGCCTGAGCCGCAACCGCGCGCGCCGTAGGGCCCGACCCCGGACGGGTGATCACCGACGCCGGGGCCGGCGATGCCGGCACCGTGACGGACTGACCGAGGCAGACGGCGAGCGGGTCTCGCCTGAGGCCGACGCGCGGGGAACCATCCGAGTCGGCGGTGTCCGTGGATGCCACGGCCGGCGCTACGGCGATCGCCGCGCCAACACCGAGGGCCACCGCCAGCCACCCAGGATCTCTCGCACTGTCATTGGTTCGGGTGGCTTACGCTGCCGACATCACGCGGGTTTTTGGCCCACGCAGTGCCAGTTGAGGGTCAACAGTTCCTCCTCCTCGGCGCGGATGTACGAATGGCTGTTCGCGTTCATCCGGCCCATCAGCGCATTGGTTTTACCGGGGATCAGGTGCAGGCGGGCGAGGAACTTGAACACCGTTTCATACCTGTCGAAGAGGGCGACCTCTTTTTTGATCAGTTCCACCGCCGGCCGCCCGACCGAGGACAGCAGCTCGAAGCCGGTGTCGCGGTAGGCGTCCTCCCAGTACTTGTAGTACCAGAACCCACCGAACACGGTCAGCTCCCGGGTGTGCTGGATCAACGTCCGCTGATGATCGTCGTCGCGGTCGTAGGCATCCAGGGCGGCGACGTCGTTGATGACGAAGCGCCCACCCGGCCGCAGGATGCGGAACACCTCGCTGAAGGTGAAAGCGTGATCGCTGACGTAGGTCATCGGCTGGATCGCGTACACGGCGTCAAAAGACTCGTCGTCGAACTCCAAAGCCTTGTTGAAGTCACCGGTCTGAAAGTTCGCCCGCGGTAGGTTGGGGTTGCCCCAGGCCTTCTCGATCTGCGAGCTGTCCAGGTTGACGCCATACGGCGTCGCGCCGGTCAACTCGGCGATGTGCTCGGCGATGGCACCACACCCGCAGCCCAACTCCAGCACCTTCTCGCCGGGGGTGAGGTTGAGGTCGTCGGCGACGATGCGTTCGAAGAGAATCTGATTCTGCAGAACGGACTCGCCGGCGTCGATCTGCGGCGGCATGTACATCTTCTCCACCGAGCCGAGGGTGCACAGCAGGTGGATCACCTTGTACAACTCGGTGAGTTCGTTGCTGCTGCCCTGCGGATACCCCCGCAGCGCAACCCCGGCCTCGTAGTCGGCCCTAGTGTTCTCCGGGGAATCGACGAACAACTCGCCATAGGACCGCATATAGGCGTTGTAGTCGTCATCGCTGATCCGCAGCAGCCCCCGCAGGGCACCGAGACGGTCGCGGATCGTGGTCGGCCTGTGCTTCACAGCGTCTCCAGCGGTGTAGGCCCGAGGCACGCTCACCTGATTGCGAACCGGACACCTCAGGGCCCTAAACCTACCGCACCAACCCGCCTCGGGGATCAGTGAAATTACTGCATCCCTTCCCCTTCAAGCATACTGAGGGCATGCCCAAGGCCGACGACCTGCTGGGCCGCGAGCTTGAATCCCTACGGCTGAGCCGGATGCTGACCGAGAACACCGAGTGCGCGGTGGTGGTGTCCGGGGAGCCCGGCGTCGGCAAGACGACGTTGATCGAGCAGATGTGCGCCCGGGCCGCGGATAGTGGCTGGCGGGTGGTGCGGACCCAAGGAGTGGCAGCCGAGGAGCCCTTCGCGTTGGGCGGTCTGCATCAGGTGGTTTTCGCCTTGAAGGAGTTCCAGGCCGGATGTGACGATGCCGACCGCGCGATGCTGGCGCCGGTCCTGGGAGGCGATCCAGACTCCGTGGTGGCGGTGTTGCCGCTGGCGTCGGGATTGCTAAATCTGTTGGCGGCGGCGGGGCACACCCGGCCGGTGCTGCGAGTGATTGATGACGTGCACTGGCTGGACAGGGTCAGTGCGCAGGTACTGGGAGCGGTGGGGCGGGCTGACCCACCCCCGGGTCGGTTCGTGGCCGGCCACGGACTCATACGCATCGGCGTTCTCCAGTGCGGGGTGGAGCGCATTGGCGTTGGCGCCGCTGGACCAGGATTCGGTGCGCATGCTGGAGCGGACCGGGCTGCCCTTGCCGGCGGCCACCGGGACGGGATCCTCGCGGCAGCGCAAATCCATTGGCGTTGGCCGAACTTCCGCGTGGCGCATCGGCTCGGACACAGCCGGCGAGGATGCCGCTGACGCAGCGTCTGGTCGCGGTGTTCGGCGAGCGGTTGGGACAGCTCGACGCGGGTGTGCGGGCCGAGTTGTTGCGGGCAGCGCTGGACGGCATCGCCGGCAGCGTCCGTCGCCGACCCGGGCGCGATATGCCATGCGACGTTCTGCCTGCGGTGCGGGCGGGTCTTTGATGGTGAAGTTGTGAGATCGTCTTTCGCCATCCGCTGGTTCGTCGCGGTGGTCATCCGCAGGCTGATCCGCAGGAGCGCCGCAGGCCGCGACCTCGCCGGATCTACGGCGATGTGCTGGTGCGCCGGGCCGCCCACCTGGCCGAGGCGAGGCACCGGACCCGATCGAGAGGTGGCGGGTGCTCGCCGCAGCGGCAGGCTGTCCATCCGCCGCGGCGGACTCTCCGTGGGTGTGGAGTGGCTGCGCCGGGCCGCCGAACTCAGCGACCCGGACCGTCGGGCGGCGCTGGTCGCCGATGCGGTGTTCGTCGCCGCCGGGCCGTCAACCCGGCAGGGTGGGAGGATCTGCTGGAAACCACCGCGACCGGGCAGGGCGATTCGGCGCTGGCGGTCTGGCGCAGTGCTACCAGGGGTTTCACGCCGACGGCGAGGTGATCTCCACCCGGCGGACCTCACGCGCTGGAGGGGCCGGCACTCCGATGACAAGACCCTGAACCGGCTGGTCTACCTGCTGGTTTCGATCACCAACTATTCCGACAGCGCCGGGCATCGGGAGCAGACCAACGCTGCCCTGCGAACCTGCAGGCTCGGCTGGACCCGGCGGTCCTGATGTATCGCACCGGTGATGAGGACATCGCCGGCACCGCCAACGCCGTGCGCGCTGATGCTCAGCGATGTGGGTGAGTCACTCCCGCAGGTCCCGGCCCAGCGGATGGTGCTGCTGTCGTTCCCGGCGTACTGCGCCGGGGTCATGGCCGAGTTCCGGGCTCCACTCCAGGCGGCCTTCACCCATCTGTGCGAGCAGGGCGCGTCCGTCGACGCCATCGAGTGCGGCCGGGTGGTGCTGCTGGATCTGATCGCGGCGGGGCACTGGTCCCACGCCGAGCAGGTCGGGGCGAGTACGCCTGCGGATGGCCCAGCAGGTCAGGTGCGGCAGTTGCGCCGCCACCAGGTGCTCGCCGACCTGGGGATGCTGGCCGCCGGACGCGGCGATGCGCAGACCGCCCACCGGTATGCCGCCGAGGTCAGGGCCTGGTCCGAGCCGCGGGGCCTGCACCGGCTGCTCGATGCCGCCGAGCGGATCGCGGTGCGCACCGCCCTGGCCGAGGCCGACTACGACACCGCCTATCGGGCGGCAATCAAGGTCAGCCCGCCGGGACAGTGGCCGCGCCACTCCCTGCACGAGGTGGCCGAGTACATGCTCGACTCGGTTGAGGCCGCGCTGCGTTCGGAGCGGATCGAGGAGGCCCGCGCGCTCGCCGACGAGGCGACGCGGCTGAATCTGGCCGGGGTGTCGAAGCGGGCGGCAGCGCTGACCCTGGCGATCGCGGCGATGACATCGCCGGACACCAACGCCGACGAGCTCTACCGATCCGCGCTGACCCACCCCGGTATCGCGGAATATCCCTTCGATCACGCCAGAATCCAGCTGGCCCACGGGATGTGGCTGCGGCGGGTGCGGCGTCACACCGAGGCGCGGGCGGCGCTGGAACGAGCGGCTGAGGCCTTCGATCACCTGGGCGCGCACCCCTGGGCCGAGCGGGCCCGCGCCGAATTGCGGGCGGCCGGAGCCTCGGTGAAACGCTCCCTGGGTCAACCCGATCCGCTCAGCGCCCAGCAGCGTCGGATCGCCGAACTCGCCGCCGCGGGATCGACCACCAAACAGATCGCCGCCGAACTCAGCCTCTCACCACGCACCGTCGATTCCCACCTGTACCGGTTGTTCCGCACGCTGGGTATCACCCGCCGCGCCGGGCTGGGTGAGGCGCTTCGCCGTTATGACTCCAGCCACGGTTCAGCGGCGGGGGCCCCGTAAAGGGACTCAGGGGAGGAGTCGCCACGCCGTGCCAGCGGTGTGATCGGGGTTGTGACGGCTCTGAATTCGCCGCGCCGATCGGCATCCGGAGAGTCGAAGTTGACGTCGTAGAGATTCCAGGTGGTGTTGCGCATCACCAGGGTGAAATCACCGGTGACTCGCGCGACCGGGGTTCGCGCCTCGATCGAAACCTTCTCGCCGGGCAGGGCGGTGGCCTGGACCGACTGGCTGAAGGTGTAAGTGTTGGTCCAGGTTTGGGATGCCTCAGCGGTCACCGATACCTCGACGACGCCAAAGACACTGCCTTTCGCACTGGTGCTCAGTTTGAGGCTCGTCGCCACCGACTGCGTGGACGTCCCGGTGATCGTGGTCGACAGCGGCGAGGAGGTGAGGTTGGAGACGGAATCGGAGGCCGGTTTCCAATCCGTGTACGACGTCCTGTCGAACGACTTCGGCGTATAAGTGCATGTCGCTGAGCTAGTCCCGCACAGTTGATTGAGGACATCAGCCTGCCGCTGGCCCTGCCCGCTGGGCACGCTGATCACCGTGCCCGGGGCGTCGAGCAGTCTGAGTACGGCGGTGCCGGAGGTCGTCGAGCCGCTGGTCTCGCAGTTATTTCCGACGGCATTGCAGCCCCAGTTCGTGGCGAAGGGCTCGAGGTCAAAGTAGGTGGAGAACGGCTGCGTCGCAGTATCAGGGGTCGGGGTGAAAACAAGGGTCGATCGATTATTGACAAATGCGTACTGCGCGAGTGTGACACTCGTGCTCTCACCAGGCTGGAGGACGGTTCCTATCGGGGCTACGTTGTTGACCGTCCGGGTGGCACTAAAACTCGCCAACGTCAGCGCGGACCCGGTCAGGTTCTGGATGGTTAACGCCCGGGTGATGAGCCCCGCGGGGTCCTGGCCGTCGTCTCCTACCCGTGCCACGGCTTCCGCCGGTCGCCAACTCCCGAACGGGTCGAGAATGTTGAATCCGCCGTCGTTTATCGCAACGGTGAAGCGGTCGAACCCGGGATAGTCGGAACCCGGGGTGTAGACGTAAGTCCCGTCCGGGCTGACCTGGACGGTGCCCTGTTGCGGGATTCCGGTGAGCACATAACTCAAGGTGTCGCCTTCGGGGTCGATCGCACCCAGGGTGCCCTCGATCTGGCCGTTCACCAAGGTCTTGATCTGCACCGGATCGGTGGTGGGGACCTGGTTGAACAGGCTGCGCCGCACCAGCAGCAGCGCGCCCTCTAGGAACTCGGTGACCGGGTTGGGGGGTAGCCCGGACAACCAATTCGCCGAGGAGTCAAACCAGTTGGTCACCGCGGCGTTGACCTGAACCAGAAGACCAGTCCCGGCGGCGGTCATGGCACGAGGCGCCGGCAGCGACGCCATCAGCGCGGGCTCCGCAGCAGCCACCACCAACCCCGCATCCGGGGTGGCGCCATCCGATACCGTCGAGGTGGGCACCACCGCGGCCGCGGGGATGACGGGTGCGAGCTGGCGGGACGCGCGCCGGCTCGCAGGGCGGGGGATGGACGTGGGCTTGGCCGCGGTCAATTCGGGCGCCGAATTGGTCGTTTCCTCAGCGTCCGCGGGCAGCACTGCGGCAGTTACCGACGCGGCACGCGGTCCGGCCCGGTTGATGGTGCGGCGCTCACCGGTAAGCCCGGGCACCACTGCGCGAACCACAGGGCCCGCCCCGGCTGCGGACCCGGCAGTGGCCGCAGACCTGCCGGCGCGTGCAGCGCGCCCAGCGGCAGGCTTGGGCGAAGCCGCGCCCGACGCTCCGGAGGAGCTAGAGTCCGCCGACGCCGAAGCGGCGTCTGTGCTGGAACTGTCGGCTGACGCGACACCCACCGCCTGCGGGCCCGCCAGGGACAGCCCCAGCGCGAACGCCGCGGCACCCACCCGGCTAGCGGTCTTGGACTTATTACCGGCCATATCCATCGAAACGTCCCCGATCTGCGTCACAACTGGTCAGAAGCAGACCGTATGCTCCCGATCCCACCCCAGGGATCGGTGAAATTACTGCATTTATGCTCGCCGCAGATGGCGGCGCCGCGCCGCTGACTCTCAGAACCAGTTCAGGACCCCACCGGAGACGCCGTCCGCGTACCCACCACCGCATGGGCGCCGGCCTCGGTGAACACCAACCGGAGCGTGTCCTTATCGGTCAACCACCCCTGAAAGACCACATCGTCAGTGATCTTCATCGTCAGTGATCTTCACCATCCGGATCGACCCGTCCGGACTGATCACCCCGAGCAAGTCCTGCCGCCTGGTCGTCATGAGAGGAGCCCCCGCCCCAAGCTCGGACGGCTTTTCCAGATTCAGCGTCTCGCGGACGGTGAAGACCCCGTCAACCGGCGCCGTCATCTCATACCGGCCCCTGAGTGGAGAGATTCCCGAAAAAGACGAGCACAGCGTCAGACAGGCGGAAAGCCGGGGACGACCGTGGCGGTGGGCGTTGGAG
>JAGYKK010000022.1 GCA_018401645.1 Mycobacterium sp.
CAACGTCATTGGGCAGGCCGGGGTAATCGCCGGTCACACCGGGGATCTGCGCCTCGGTCTGCCCTGGCAGTCGGTATCCGACGGGGCGGCACTGCGGCACGAGCCGATGCGTCTGCTGGCCGTGGTTCAGGCGCCACTGGACCGACTCGACGCGATCGTTGAGCGCAACCCGATCCTTCAGGAGCTGTTCGGGAACGACTGGGTGGCTCTGGCCGCCCGAGAGGAAGCCGGTCGGCCGTGGCAGCGCTGGACTCGCGCAGGCTGGCGTAACTGGACCGAATCAACAAGCAGCCCAACGATTCTTGACGAGGAGATGGTTTCATGAGTGCACCCGCTTTAACAAAGATGACCAAGATCGAGGTCGTCGTCTCGGGAAGTGAAGCACCCGCTGTGCGCGAGCTCATCCAGAGCATTGGCGCCACCGGTTACACCAGTCTGTCCGGAGTTTCCGGGCTCGGGCACGGCGGGTATCACCAGGGCCGGCTGTTATTCAACCAACAGGCCGCGCTGGAACTCATCATCACGGTGGTGCCGGAATCGAGGACCGATGCACTGCTGGCCGGGCTTCGTCCGCTGCTCGACTCGTCCTCCGGAGTGATGTTCGTAACCGAGACATTCGTCAGTCGCCCCGAGTACTTCAGCTGAGAACGGCTGGGAAAAGAAAGGAACACCGCTATGTCCACCAACGAAACCATCAATCCGCTCATCGCCTGGCAACGTCTGCGTGCAGGCAACGAAGACCTCGATAACTCCCCCGGCCGTCGCGAGGGTCTCGCCGATACCCGTCCGGTGGCGGCAGTGTTCAACTGTTCGGACGCCGGACTGTCCCCGTCGAGGATGTTCGGACCCGGTTCGGGCGCACTCATCGAAGTGAGTAACTGGGGTCACGTCATCGACACCGGGGTGATAGCGACCCTGGAGTATGCGGTGGAGACCCTCGAGGTCCCGCTGATCGTCGTCATCGGCCATCCGGACTGTGATGCGATACGGATCGCCATGCGGTCGTGGAACGACGCGACGGTTCCGGGCGGCGCCACCCGCGCAGTCGTCGAACATGTCATCGGGTCAATCGTGCGACGCGGAACCGGGACCGATTCGATTGACGCTGTCACCACCGCCCATGCCGTCGAGACCGGACTGGCACTGCTGGAGCGTTCTCCGATAATCGCACGGCGGGTCAACGCGCAGAAGTGCGGCATCGTCTGCGCCACAGCGGGTGTGGCTGATAGCCGGTTGACGGTCCATGCCACCGTGGGCGCGGTGGGCGCGGCCGACGGATCGCTGTTGGAGCGTGTCTAATCGGCACCGTCAGTGGGCGTCGATATTGCCCGCTGTCGAATCAGCGTGTCCACCGCGAAGGCGCCGGCACCGGCGAACCCGATGAGCAGCATCGCGAAGCAGAACAGGACGGCTGGCTCGCCGCCGTTCTGAATCGGCCACAACCCCTTGGCCTGGTGAGCGGTGAAGTAGGCGTAGGCCATCGTGCCGGAGCCCAAGATTGCGGCCGACCGAGTGAACAGGCCCAGCATCAGTAGCAGCCCCACGACCACTTCGATCACCCCGGCCCACCAGTACGGCCACTGGCCGAATGGGGTGGCGCCTCCCTTCAGCGCCATCGGCCAGCTGAACAACTTCACGGTGCCGTGCATGGCGAAGAGCAATCCGATCACGATTCGGAAGATGCCGAGCACCGCCGGGGAGAAGCCGTCGAGTCGGGCGGCCAGAGCCTGGTTCATTGCGGTGCCTCTCGGTGTGGTCAATTCGGTGTGGTCAACGGTTGAAGCCCGGCAAGCCGACCTCGGCGGGGGTGAGCGGCTCCTCGAAGCCCTCGACGGTTGGCGGTTTCGCCTCGGCGGGCAGCGGTTCGGCCGGCGCGGGTGCGGCCGGCGCCGGTGCGGTCTCCGGGGTCACCGGTGGTTGGGCTTCCTGCGGGACAATCGGAGCGTCGTAGACGGGTGCATCTGGGTATTCTACGGCGACCCCGCTCCTGGTCAGCTGGAACGGGATGGCAAGGCTTTCAGGCGGCCGACCGCAGACTCCGGCGGTGTTGATGCTTGCGTAGCCGGACAGGCTGTCGTCGCTCCAGGAGTAGTTGTTTACGCCGGGGACCGAGGAGCCGTCGTCGCATCGGATGGCGTCGGGCTGGCTCACGAACATGATCCAGGAACCCACCGTCACGTAAGCGGTGCCGGTCCAGGGGGCGCGCGCAGAGTTACCCGTTTCGGCGACCTGCACGCAGTTGTCGGCCGGTTCGAGACACGGCGTGAGGTTCCAGGTGGCTGCTTCGCCGTCTTCGGCCTCGAAGGTGTAGCTGCCCAGCGGAGCGGGGTCGGCCTCGACCGGACCCGCGATGACGAGCCCGACTCCGCCTGTCAGGAGAAGCGAAGCCGCAGCCAGTCGAGTCGGATTCATTGTGCTCCCTGGGATTTCGGGGTTGAGCCAACCGAGTTATCCCAGTTGGTCGCAAGGGCGGCGATCCGGCGGGTGAGGTACGGCGAGAACCAACCCGCGTATTTCGCCTGCAGTCCACGATTGCGCCAGTCTGATCCGGTGACGACCTCCCGGCAGGCGGGCTGTTCGCACAGGCAACGAAACTCGTCGTAGTCGCTGGCGTCACACATCGCGTAGTCAAAGCACAACTCTTCGCCGGGTGCGATGTCGCGCATCGCCACCACGAGCGTCTGTCCGAGCATGCCGCAGTTGGGCTCGCACGAGTGATTGAGCAGATCTCCCGGTTCCGGGGTGTCGCCGGACAGCAGATAGAGGTCGGTGTCCACCTGAATCGAGCGGCTTCGCCGACCATCGCCCAGCGACTGCAGGACCTCCCTCGATACCATCCACCCGCCGAACGCGGCAACGGTCTCACCGGCGGGAATCGGCTCTCGCGCAAACGAGCCCCACCCCTTGTGCCCTGCTGGCCGGGCGTCGGCCCTGGGATTCAGCCAGTTGTAATCCACGGCGCGGCCTTCCCCCTCAGCATCACCCGTCGCAGCACAGCATCACACGATGTAGTACAGCATCACACGTCGTAGTAGAGGGCGAACTCGTACGGATGCGGCCGAATCTGGATCGGGAGAATCTCGTTCTCCCGCTTATAGGCGATGTAGGTCTCGATCAGGTCCGTGGTGAATACCCCGCCCTCGGTGAGGTAGTCATGATCGGCCTCGAGGCGGTCGATCACCGCCGCCAGCGACGTCGGCGCCTGAGGAATGTTGGCGGCCTCGTCCGGCGGCAGTTCGTAGAGGTCCTTGTCGACCGGGGCCAACGGTTCCATCTTCTTCTTGATGCCGTCGATACCGGCCATCAGCATCGCCGCGAACGCCAGGTACGGGTTACCCGAACTGTCCGGGCAACGGAACTCCAGGCGCTTGGCCTTGGGGTTGTTGCCGGTGATCGGGATGCGCACGCATGCCGAGCGGTTGCGCTGGCTGTAGACGAGGTTGATCGGCGCCTCATAACCGGGCACCAACCGCTTGTAGGAGTTCACCGTGGGATTGGTGAACGCCAGCAACGACGGCGCGTGGTGCAGGATGCCGCCAATGTAGTGCCGCGCGGTGTCCGACAGACCCGCGTAGCCGGACTCGTCGTGGAACAGCGGCTTACCGTCCTTCCACAGCGACTGGTGAGCGTGCATCCCGGAGCCGTTGTCCCCGAAGAGCGGTTTGGGCATGAAGGTGACGGTCTTGCCGGCCTGCCAGGCGGTGTTCTTGATGATGTATTTGAACAGCAGTACGTCGTCGGCCGCGCGCAGCAGCGTGTCGAACTTGTAGTTGATCTCGGCCTGTCCGGCGGTACCTACCTCGTGGTGGCCGCGTTCGAGGGTGAAGCCGGCGTTTTGGAGGTTGGTGGCCATCTCGTCGCGCAGGTCGACGTAGTGGTCGTAGGGGGCTACCGGGAAATAGCCGCCCTTGGGACGAACCTTGTAGCCGCGGTTGGCGCTGCCGTCGGCCTCGAACGGTTCGCCGGTGTTCCACCAACCCGACTCAGAGTCGACCTCGTAAAACGTGCCGTTCATCTTGGAGTCGAACGCCACCGAGTCGAAGATGTAGAACTCCGCCTCGGCGCCGAAGTAGGCGGTGTCGGCGATGCCGGTGCTGCTCAGGTAGTTCTCCGCCTTACGGGCGACGTTGCGCGGATCCCGCGAGTAGGGCTCCCGGGTAAAGGGGTCATGCACGAAGAAGTTGAGGTTCAGGGTCTTCGCGGCCCGGAACGGGTCAATGCGCGCGCTCTCGGGATCCGGCAGCAGCATCATGTCCGACTCGTGGATCGACTGGAATCCCCGGACCGAAGAGCCGTCGAAGGCCAGACCGTCTTCGAATACGCTCTCGTCGAAAGTCGAGGCCGGGATTGAGAAGTGCTGGACCACACCGGGCAGGTCGCAGAACCGGATGTCGACGTACTCGACCTTCTCATCCTTGATGACCTTGATGATGTCGTCGGCCGACTTGTCTTTCGCCACGTACTCACTCCTTCGGTGCAGCCCGGATCGCGCAGGTCTGGGGGCAAAGTTTTTCAGGCCCGGATTCCCGAACCCCCGCTGACGGTAGGGAGCCGATGTTGCACGTCCGTCAACCGAATGTTGCGCTGACGTTACGCGTGCGCCCGATCCCGACCGGCACGCCCTCCCGTGGACGCCTATCCTCAGGGGGTGTCGCGCGACATCGGGTCTTGGCTTTCAGGGCCGCAATCACTGGGCCCCGATGACGACGGGTATCCGGGCGAGCGCCTCGGCATGCCCAGCGACGGGCCGGGGTCGTTGGCCGGGCTGGGTCGGCGAACGGCGGCCCTCATGACGGACTGGCTGATCGCCTACGGATTGGTCGGCCTGGGTTTGGCGACCGGTCTGGTGAGTACATCGTTCCTGGCCACCGGGGTGCTCCTGGTCTGGATCGTCCTCGGTGTGGTCTCGGTGCGACTGTTCGGATTCACGCCGGGCCAGTACCTGTTGGGGCTGCGGGTGGCCTCGGTGGACAACCGGGCGCACGTCGGATCGGGTCGAGCACTCGCCCGAGGTCTGCTCATCGCGTTTGTCATTCCAGCGCTGTTCACCGATGGTGACGGCCGGGGCTTTCATGACCGGTTGACGGCAACAGCGGTTGTGCGCCGTTGAATCCCTGACGGTTGAATCCCGGACGGGGCTATCGCCGTCGGACGGAGCGTTGCACCCCGCGGACCTTGGCCTGAGGCGGCAGCGGGCCCTTGGGTACGGCGGCCTGGCCCTTTTTGCTGCCGAGTGCGGTCAACTTGGACTCCAAGACGTCCATGTGTTTGACCGGGATATTGGCCGGCAGCTTGTTCAGATGGCGCTCGAGTTTGGCCAGCGGGACCTCGCCCTCGCCGTCGCCGATCACGACGTCGTAGATGGGGACCTCGCCGATCAAGCGGGCGGTGCGCTTCTTCTCCTGCGCCAGCAGGGGTTTGACCCGCGCCGGGGAACCCTCGGCGACGAAGATCACCCCGGGCCGCCCGATCACCCGGTGCACGGCGTCGAAATGGCCGGTGACCGCTACGCCCGGGGTCACCCGCCACTTGCCGCGCATGTTGTCCAGCGCCCACGCGGCGGCACCGGCCTGACCCTCGGCCTTGCGGTACACCGCCCGTTGGGCACGTCGGGCGAAGATGATGAAGGCCACCAGAACGCCGAGCACGACTCCCATCGCGATCATCGGATACATGACGTACCCGCCGGTCAGCACGGCGACGAGCACCGTGACGGCCACGATCGCGAGGAATGCAGCGATCATGTAGGGCAGCAGGCGCTTGTCTTCTTTGCGCTGCATCTGGAATGCCTGCCACAACTGACGTCGGCGCTGCTTTGAGGCGACTTTGCGGGCCGCCTTCGCCTCGGCCTTCGCTTCTTTGGTCTGGCTGGCCTTGGCCGCTTTGGACTGGGCGGGGGTGCGGGGTTTCGCCATAGCTGCCAAGGATACGGAAGCGCTGGATTCAGCCGGGCGGAGTCCCCACGTCCAACCGGTCGGGTCGGGATGCCTGCCGATAGAGCTTGCCGGCCCGGTAAGACGACCGCACCAGGGGACCCGCCAGTACCCCGGCGAACCCGAGGCCCTCGGCGTAGGCGGCCAGGTCAACGAACTCCTCCGGTGCGACCCAGCGCTCCACGGGATGATGGCGCACCGACGGCCGCAGGTACTGGGTGATAGTGACGATGTCGCAGCCCGCGTCGCGCAGATCGACCAGGGCGGTGTGAACCTCCTCGATGGTCTCGCCCATGCCGAGGATGAGATTGCTCTTGGTGACCAGGCCGAATCCACGCGCCGCGGTGAGGACGTCGAGGCTGCGTTGATAGCGGAACGCCGGCCGGATGCGCTTGAAGATGCGTGGCACGGTTTCGACGTTGTGCGCCAACACTTCCGGGCGCGAATCGAAGACCTCGCGGAGCTGATCGGGTTCGGCGTTGAAGTCGGGAATCAGTAACTCCACGCCGGTGCCGGGGTTCAGTTCCTTGATGGCCCGCACGGTCTCGGCGTACAGCCACGCGCCACCGTCGGGTAGATCATCGCGAGCCACACCGGTGACGGTCGCGTACTTCAGTCCCATCGCAGCCACGCTCTCGGCCACCCGGCGGGGCTCGCCGGTGTCCAGTTCGGCCGGTTTACCGGTGTCGATCTGGCAGAAGTCGCAGCGGCGAGTGCATTGCTGCCCGCCGATCAGGAAGGTGGCCTCGCGGTCTTCCCAGCATTCGAAGATGTTGGGACAGCCCGCTTCCTCGCAGACCGTATGCAGGCCCTCGCGCTGGACCAATGACTTCAGCGCGGTGTACTCCGGACCCATCCGGGCCCGGGTCTTGATCCACGGTGGTTTGCGTTCGATTGGCGTTTGCGCGTTGCGCACCTCCAGGCGCAGCAATTTGCGATTGCCCGGATCGACGCTCATCTTGGCGATGTTACGGGACCCGGTGCCCGAAGTCGGCCGTCGAGTGCGTCACAAACCGCGTCGACGACTCGGGCGCGCAGATCGTCGACGCCGACGTGTCGGCCTAGTTCGGCACTGAGCGACGTGACTCCCGCATCGGCGATGCCGCACGGCACGATCGCCGAGTACGCGTCCAGGTCGCAGTCGCAATTCAGCGAGAAGCCGTGCAGTGTCGTGCCGCGGGCCACCCGGATGCCGATGGCGGCGATCTTGCGGGCCCCTCTGGTGTCAGGTGGCAGCCACACGCCGGAGCGGCCCGCCACTTGAACCGTGTCGAGGCCGAAATCCGCGCACACGTTGATCAGCGATTGCTCGAGGCGCCGAACGTAATTGACCACATCGAGGGGTTTGGCCAGGCCGATCACCGGGTAGCCGATCAGTTGGCCGGGGCCGTGCCAGGTGATCTTGCCGCCGCGATCGGTGTCGATGACCGGGGTCTGGTCCGTCGGGCGTTCGTGGGCCTCGGTGCGTCTGCCGGCGGTGTAGACGGCCGGGTGCTCGAGTAGCAGCAGGGTGTCGGGTCCGCCGGCGACTCGGGCGTCGGCGAGTTGCCGTTGAAGTTGCCAGGCGTCGCGGTAGTCGGTGCTGCCGAGGTGCCGGATCTGCATCGGGTTGGTGTCCGACCGGATGGACTGGCGCACACCACGACCGTACTACCCGCAGGGCTAACCGCGACTGGGCGGCATGGCGGCGGTCCTCCTCGTGCTGATTGAACAGCAGAAGTGAAACCGGCTCGCCCAGAGCGGCGGGGATGGCTCGCTGACCACCGAGCAGGCCTTCGGCGAACTCGCCGAGCAGGGTTTTCAGCGCGAATCCGGGCACCTGCCACGGCGTCGGCCGGTTCGCGGCCCGGCCGAGGGCCGCGGTGAACTCGGAGTTGGTGACCGGGGCGGGGCCGGTGAGGTTCACCGGGCCGGCGAGTGTGTCGTTGTCAATAGTGAACAACAGACCCCGAATCTCATCCTCGAGGCTGATCCACGGCATGTACTGCCGGCCGCCGGCCAGTCGGCCGCCCAACCCCAGCGCGAACAGTGGCCGCAGCTTGCTCAGCAGCCCACCGGAACGGGAAAGCACCAGGCCGGTCCGGGCCAGAACCACTCGTACCCCGGCGTCGCTGGCCGGTGCGGTCGCCGCCTCCCAGTCCACCGAGAGTCGGGCCAGGAAACCTGTTCCGGGCGGGGCGGATTCGTCGACGATGTGGCTGCCGGTGTCGCCGTAGTAACCCACCGCGCTGGCGTTGATCAGGACCGGCACGTCTGCGGTGATCACCGCCGCGGTGATCACCTCGGTAGGGACGATGCGGCTGTCGCGCAGGCTCTGCTTGACGGCGCCGGACCAGCGTTTGTCGGCCACCCCGACGCCGCACATGTTGACGACCGCGTCCACGCCGTCGAGGCCGGCGGGGTCGAAATCCCCGCTGTCGGGGTTCCATCGCAACTCGTCGGCGTTCGACGGTGCACGACGCACGATCCGCAGCACCCGGTGGTCGGCCGCGCGCAGTGCCGAGACCAGGGCGGTGCCGATCAGCCCGGAGGACCCAGCAACCGCGACGAGTTTGCGGTCGGCCGGTTTAGCGCCCACCGCTAAAGTCCCAGCTCCGCCTCGAAGGCGCCGTCCTCCAGGCGCCGTCTAACCGTGGTGAGGAAGCGGCCCGCATCCGCGCCGTCAATGAGCCGGTGGTCGTAGGTCATGGGCAGGTAGCAGATCGAGCGCACGCCGATCGACTCGTTGCCTGCCTCGTCGATGATCACCCGGGGGCGTTTGACGATGGCGCCGGTGCCCAGCATCGCGGCCTGTGGTGGCACCAGGATCGGGGTGTCGAACAACGCGCCCTGGCTACCGATGTTGGTGATCGTGAAGGTGCCACCGGAGAGTTCATCCGGTTTGAGATCGCCGGAGCGGGCGCGTGCGGCGATGTCGTTCACGGCACGGGCCAGTCCCGCCAGCGACAGGTCTCCGGCGTTGTGCACCACCGGAGACAGCAGTCCCTGTTCGGTGTCGACCGCGAAACCCAGGTGCTCGGCGTCGTAGTAGGTGATCTCGCTGGTCTCTTCGTTGTAGCTGGCGTTGATGTTCGGGTGGGCCTTGAGGGCGTCGATCACTGCGCGGGCGATGAACGGCAGGTAGGTCAGGTTCACCCCCTCGCGCTCGGCGAACTCCTTCTTCGCCCGCGATCGCAGCGTGACAATCTTGGTCATATCGACCTCGTGAGTCTGCGTGAGTTGGGCGCTGGCCAACAGTGACTCCCGGGTTTTGCGGGCGGTCAACTGGCGGATCCGGCTGGCCTTCACGGTGGTGCCGCGCAGGTGCGCCAGGGGCGAGGCGGCGGCGTTTGCCGCGACGGTCGGTGCGACCGGAGCCGCCGCGGATGCTGCGGCGGTCGGGGCCTTCCTGGCCTCCGCTGCGGCCAGCACATCCTGCTTGCGAACGCGACCACCGACTCCGGTGCCCTTGACGCTCGCCAAGTCGACTCCGTTTTCAGCAGCGAGTTTCCGGACCAGGGAGTGACGTAGGTCCAGGATCGTCGTTTGGCGGCAGCGACCACGGGGCAGCGACCACGGGGGCGGCGACCACGGGGGGCCGCAGGGGCAGCGACCACGGGGCAGCGACCACGGGGGAGTCGGCTCGGGAGCCGGCGGGGGTGCGGCGGCCGGTTGGGGCAACGGTGCCACCTCGGCCGTCCGATCTTCCGAGCTCGCCGCCGACCGGGACGGTGACGTCCTCGGCGGCGGTGATGCTGAGCAGGGTGCCGGCGGTCGGCGAGGATTTCAGTGTCGACCTTGTCGGTGGACACACTCCGACAGGCCTGTCGGCCGCCACCGGGTCGCCGACCTTCTCAGCCAGCGGGTGACCGTCCCTCGGTGACCGATTCGCCGAGTTCGGGCATCAGCACCGACGTCGCCGACCCGGATGCCACCGACTCGACCGGAGCGCCGGCGTCGGGGACGCCGGAGGTGGTGCGGGTTCGGTGGCGACCGGTGTGGCTGGCGGCGGCGGTGCCGCGGGTGGCTGTGGCGGCGGTGCCGCGGGGTGGCTGTGGCGGCGGTGCCGCGGGTGGTGCCTCGGCGGCGTCGCCGAGTGATGGCCAGTTCGGCACCGACGGCGACGATGTCGTCCTCCCGGGCGATGATCTTGGTGAGCACGCCCGAGGCCGGAGCGGGGATCTCGGTGTCCACCTTGTCGGTGGACACCTCCAGCAGCGGCTCATCCGCAACGACGGTGTCGCCCTCCTGCTTGAGCCAACGGGTGATGGTGCCCTCGGTGACACTCTCGCCGAGTGCGGGCATCTGGACGGAGACGGCCATGTGCGTTGACTCCTAGGGTCGGGTCGTGACGGTCCCATCCTGTCATTAACGACCGTGGCCCGGTGCCGGAGAGGGCCGGTGGTTTTCTCTGGCACCATCGGAAGTTGGATTTCAAATCTCCAGCCCCGAAACTCCGGGCCCCGGGAAGGAGTTCGTCGACGGTGGGACTATTTGACAGATTTCGTCGCCGCCGCGGTGCCGCCTCGGGCGCTGCCGCTGATCAGGGGTATTTGCTGCAGTGGGCGGCCCAGCGCTCGGGCATCGAGGCCTTCGTCGAGCCCCAGACCAGGGTCACACCGTTGACCATCGTCTTGGTGGCCGCAGACGGCGAATGGACCCGTCGCCCGGCCGGTGGCCCGACCGGGGCCCGAAACCTCGGCAAGCGGTTGGGTATTCCGGTCTACGACGTCCACAAGGTCGGCTACCCGCAGCGGATGCGCGACTTCGACGCCTCGGCCAACGCATCGAGCGCCGCCGGGCCCAGCGCGCAGAATTGGATGACGGTTGACCGCTACTCCCCACCTCGGGGGAGCCGAGCCGACTCCGGCGCTGCGGCACGCGCAGGTCGGGTGGGTGGCGCACCGGTAATCGAACTAGCCGTTGTCGGCGATGTCCTCGAGTACGGCGAACAGGGTGCGAACCGGAACACCGGTACCGCCTTTGGAGGTATAGCCCCACGGCCCGGTAGTGTTGTAGGCCGGACCGGCGATGTCGATGTGGACCCACTGCACGCCGTCGGCGACGAATTCCCGAAGGTAAACCCCAGCCACCAGCATCCCGGCGAAGCGCTGCGAGCTGATGTTGGCCAGATCGGCAACGGTCGACTTCAGATCGTCGGACAGTTCGTCGGGAAGCGGCATGGGCCAACCGTTCTCCCCTTCGCGCTGAGATACCGCCGCCACCCGGTCCCGGAACTCATCGCTGCCCATCACTCCGGGGATGCGGGCCCCGAGTGCGACGGTTTGCGCGCCGGTCAGCGTGGAGGTTTCGATCAGGTAGTCCGGGGAGTCCTCGCAGGCACGAACGATCGCGTCGGCCAGAATGAGCCGGCCCTCGGCGTCGGTGTTGAGCACCTCCACGGTGATCCCGCCATACTGGGTGAGCACGTCCCCGGGTCGCTGCGCGGTCGCCGACGGCATATTTTCGGCCATCGGCACGGTGGCGATCACGTCGATGGGCAACTGCTGTTTCGCGGCCAATACGACGGTGGCGATCACCGCCGCCGCACCGGCCATGTCCGAAGTCATGTGGTGCATCGCGGCGGCCGGTTTGATGGAGATGCCGCCGGTGTCAAACGTGATGCCCTTACCGACGAGCGCCACCTTCTTCGCGCCTTTGCGGCCCTTGCCGCCGCGATAGGTCAACCGCACCAGTCGTGGTGGGTTCGACGAACCCTTGCCGACCCCGACGATCCCACCGAAGCCGGCCTTGGCCAACGCCTTTTCGTCGAGAATCTCCACGGTAAGTCCGGCCGCAGTCCCGAATGCCCTGGCGCGCTTGGCGAACTCGACGGGGTGCAGATGACTCGGTGGGGTGTTGACCAGATCCCGGGCGGAGGCTACCGCCGAGGCGATGGCCACCGCGCGAGCGGCCAACGGCTTGGCGTTGCGAACAGTGCTCAGTGCCGTGATCGACGACAGCGGCGCCTCTTTGGGTGCGGTCTTGGCGCTGCGGAACTCGTGCATCTGATACGCGCCGAGGATCGAGCCTTCGATGGCTGACGACAGGTGCAGTTCGGTCAGTGCGGTGATCACCGACCCCACCCCGCCCAGTGAACGCGCCGCCACCCCGGCGGCGCGACGGATCACCTCGGCCGGCCAGTGCTCCCGCGGGGCGCCCAATCCGACAGCCAGCACGCTGGCGACCGGAAGCGAGGGCACGAGCAGTCGGGTGAGTTGTTCGGTACCGCCCTTGGCGCCGAGTGCCTTGAGTCCCACCTCAATCTCGCCGATCGCCTCGGCATCGAGAAACCCTCCGTCCGCCACCACCGCAGCCCCATCGTCGGTGGCGACGATGGGGACGATCAGAACGGCAGCCGAGGTGCGCTTGGGCAGTGCTGCGACGACAGTGACGGTAGGGGCCTGGTAACCGGGTTCGATGCTCACCAGCGACACCCTAGTGGTGCGGGGTTTAGTGTTGTTTCCCGTGACTGATGAGGCGGCCGCGACGGCCGATCTTATTGCCGGCCCGCTGGAGGATCGCCACCGCGACCGTGGCGCCACGTTCGCCCCCTTCGGCGGTTGGCTGATGCCGGTCTCCTACGCAGGCACGGTCGGTGAGCACACCGCCACCAGGGAATCAGTCGGGCTCTTCGATGTCAGCCATCTCGGCAAGGCTCTGGTGAGGGGCCCGGGCGCGGCCGAGTTCGTCAACTCCGCACTCACCAACGACCTGCGCCGCGTCGGCCCCGGCAAAGCGCAGTACACGTTGTGCTGCACATCGGCCGGCGGCGTGATCGACGATCTGATCGCCTACTTTGTCAGCGACGACGAGATCTTTCTGGTGCCCAACGCGGCCAACACCGCCGCGGTGGTCGCGGCCCTGAACGAGGCTGCGCCCCAGGGTATCTCGGTGACCAACGAGCATTGTTCATATGCGGTGCTCGCTGTTCAGGGACCCCGGTCGGCCGAGGTGCTCTCAGCGCTGGGCCTACCGGCCGATATGGACTTCATGGGGTACGTCGATGCACGCTTCGGCGATGCGGAGGTCCGGGTGTGTCGCACCGGTTACACCGGTGAGCACGGTTACGAGTTGCTGCCGACCTGGTCAATGGCGCCGGTGGTCTTCGATGCACTGGCAGCCGAGGTCGAGGCGCGTGGTGGCCAATTGGCCGGCCTGGGGGCGCGCGACACCCTGCGCACCGAGATGGGGTATCCGCTGCACGGTCATGAGCTATCGCTGGACATCTCGCCACTGCAGGCTCGCTCCGGGTGGGCTGTGGGCTGGTCGAAGGACGACTTCTGGGGACGCGACGCTCTGTTGGCCGAAAAGCAGGCCGGCCCGCGGCGACTCCTGCGTGGGCTGAGGGCGATCGGCCGGGGCGTGCCCCGCGCCGAGATGGCCGTGCTGATCGGGTCAACGCCGGTGGGTATCACGACTTCGGGTACGTTCTCGCCGACCCGCAACTTCGGGATCGCGCTCGCGCTCGTCGATACCGACGCCGGGGTGGATGACGGCGACGTGGTCAGCGTCGATGTGCGGGGCCGGGCACTGGAATGTGAGGTCATCAGGCCACCCTTCGTCGACGTCAAGACGCGGTGAAGCCGGTTATACAATCCCGCTATGTCCCCTGATCGGCCGGATGTCCCGCCCAAGTTCACCGTTGAGCGCACCGCGCATCCGGCGAGTGCGGCTCAGCGGGAGCAGATCCTGGCCGATCCGGGCTTCGGCAGGTTCTACACCGACCACATGATCTCGGTGCTCTACACCCGCGATCGCGGATGGCATGACGCCCGGGTGCTGCCCTACGGCCCGATCCAACTGGATCCCTCCGCGATCGTCCTTCATTACGCGCAGGAGATCTTCGAAGGGCTCAAGGCCTACCGGTGGGCCGACGGCTCGATCGTCTCCTTCCGCCCCGACGCCAACGCGACGCGGCTGCGCTCCTCGGCCCGGCGGCTGGCGATTCCGGAGTTACCCGATGAGCTCTTCCTGGAGTCGCTTCGGGCGCTGATTGCCGTGGATCACGCGTGGGTGCCCCCGGCGGGCGGTGAGCAGTCGTTGTATTTGCGGCCCTTCATCATCGCCACCGAACCCGGACTCGGGGTGCGGCCGTCGGCGGAGTACCGCTACCTGGTGATCGGGTCTCCGGCGGGGGCGTATTTCAAGGGTGGGATCAAACCGGTCAGCGTGTGGTTGTCGACCGAGTATGTGCGCGCTAGTCCCGGTGGCACCGGTGCGGCGAAGTTCGGCGGCAACTATGCGGCCTCGCTGCTCGCGCAGGCTCAGGCCGCAGAGATGGGCTGCGATCAGGTGGTGTGGCTAGACGCCATCGAACGCCGCTACGTCGAAGAGATGGGCGGGATGAACCTGTTCTTCGTGTTCGGCAGCGGCGGTTCGGCGCGATTGGTCACCCCGGAACTCAGTGGTTCGCTCCTGCCCGGCATCACCCGCGATTCGCTGCTGCAACTGGCCGGCGATGCCGGCTTCCCGGTTGAGGAACGCAAGATCGACGTCGAGGAGTGGCGCAAGGGCGTCGCCGCCGGAGAGATCACCGAGGTGTTCGCCTGTGGCACCGCGGCCGTGATCACCCCGGTGTCCCATGTCAAGTACGGCGACGGTGACTTCACCGTGGGTGACGGCACCCCCGGTGAAGTGACGATGGCGTTGCGCGACACTCTCACCGGCATCCAACGGGGCACCTTCGCCGACACCCACGACTGGATGACGCGGCTGCGCTGAGCAGGGGTCGTCAGTCCGCCTCCGCGGCCGCGACCCCGTTGCGGCCCGCTCGTTTCGCTCGGTAGAGGGCTTGGTCGGCACGCTCCAGCCAGGAGGCCAGGTCCTCGTCGGCCCGGACTTCCGCGACGCCGATACTGACGGTGAGTCGACCGAGTGCGCCGAAGGATACCTTGGCGATCTCGGCGCGGATTCCCTCGGCGAGCGTCAACGCCTCGGGCAGGGCGCAGTCGCGCAGGAGCACGACGAACTCCTCGCCGCCCCAGCGGGCGACCATGTCGTTGCCGCGCAGTCCTCGGCGCAGCCGACCGGCCACCTCGATGAGGACGTGGTCGCCGGCCTGATGGCCGAAGCTGTCGTTGACGGTCTTGAAGTTGTCGATGTCCAGCATGAGTAGCGACAGTGCGTTGCCGGGGCGGCGAGCGGTCAGGTCCGCGGCGAGTAACTCGGTGCCCTGGCGGCGATTCCACGCACCGGTGAGGGTGTCGGTGACCGCGTGATTGCGTAGTTCGGCCTCAAAAGCCTTGCGGTCACTGATATCTCGGGTAACGCCGACCAACTCCACAACCTGGCCGGTGGCATCACGATTCGCGATGACCTGGAGTTCACCGGTCATGATCGATCCGTCCTTGCGGTAGTACTCGATCTCCCCGCGAAAGTTCGGCGGCGGTGTGCCGGCCTGGATTGCGGCGAAAACCTGCTGAAAGTGTTCGGCCACCCTGGCTGCGGATTCCGGAGGGTGGATCTCCTCGGCCGTCTGGCGCATCGCCTCTTCGACGGTGATGCCGCGCACCCGTTCGACAGCCGGATTGACGTAGGTGACCTTGCCGTCGAGTGCCATCGTCCAGATGACGTCCCAGGCGTTCTCCGCAAGCAGGCGGTTGCGCTCCTCGGACCGCCGCAGATCGGTCTCCACCTCCCGAAGTTCGGTGATGTCGAGTACGACGCCCTCCTGGATCACCGAACCGTCGGGGCGTTGCCGGGCCCGCAGCCATGCCCTGCTGTAGACCGAACGGCCTTCAACGTGTTGCCATTTCAGATCTACCGTCAATTCCTGCCCCGGAGTCATGGCCAGGGTCGCGGCCATCTGTTCCGCGGATTCGGGGTCGATGCGGTCCAGCACCGCCGCAGAGTCCACGGTCCCGTCGGCGACCGGTATCCCCAGTCGCGCCGGCAGTGCGGAACCGAGGTATTCAAAAGCGACGTCGGGATGAATCCGCAGTGCGTAGAAGATCACGCCACTGTTGTGGGCTATCTGCTCGAACCATTCCGGGCCGGGCGGGCCGGTGCCTTCGCTCATCGCGCCCCCTCAGTGACCGCAATCGACCAGGCTACGTCAGTTTGGCCAGTCGTGGTTCGGTAAGTCACGGCCGGATCACCAGGCCCACCGCGACCAGTGTGGTCGTCAGTTCAATTGTGGCCCCGAGCACATCGCCGGTGATGCCGCCGAAACGGCGCACGCAATGGGTGACGACGATCGCCGAGACCATCAGGGCGGCCGTCACGACCACCGGTCCCTGCCAGATCCGTGGGGTGGCCAACCCGGCCAGTCCGGCGACCAACACCACCCATGCGGCGACGGTGGCGACCGACTGGGTGCCCGCAACGCCGCCGCCCAGCACGCTGCCGGTGGCGGCCGGCACCCCGGTGCGGCAGGCCAGTACCGCGGCGACCCGGCCAGCGGTCACCGCGGTCACGACCGCGGCCAGCCCGGACAAATTCGGGGGCATCGCCGCGAAGGCGGCCGCCTGGGCCGCGATGAGCACTGCGATCGCGGCGACGCCGAACGGCCCGGCGGAGCCTTCGCGCATCACTGTCAGGGCGCGCTCGGGCGGGCCGTAACAGCCCAACCCGTCGACGGTGTCAGCCAGGCCGTCGATGTGCAGGCCGCGGGTCCCCAGCAGCAGCACGGCGACGACGAGAAGTCCGACCAACAGGTGTTGCGGGCCGAAGGCCCACGAACCCACCCACATCGTGGCCGCCGCCACCATTCCCAGCACTATGCCGACAACAGGCAGCGCGGTGATCGTGGCCTGGCCCGGAGTATCGCGGCGAATGGGCCACCGTGCCAGGCGAAAGCTCCTGCCATGGCGGCGATCACGAGAAATCCGGGCCCAGCCGCTGCGACACCCCGGCGTCAGTGAAAGTCGCCATCGAGGCCAGCAGGGACACCGCGGCACGCAGGATCGGCAACGCCACCGCCGCGCCAGTGCCCTCACCGAGGCGCAGTCCGAGATCGACGATCGGGTCCAGTCCGAGTTCAGCCAGTGCCAGGGAATGGGCCGGCTCGGGGGAGCGGTGCCCGGCTCGCCACCACGATCGAGCGCCCGGCGCCATGCGGTCGGCCACCAGTGCCGCCGCGGTGACCACCACCCCGTCAAGCAGTAGTGGTGTGCGTCGAACCGCGGATTGGGCACAGAAACCGGCCATCGCGGCAAGATCGGCGCCGCCGCAGGCAGCCAGGAGTGCGACCGGGTCATCCCGGCGGTCCCGGGACCGGTACAGCGCGTCGCGAACCGCTGCCGTCTTGCGCGACCAGGCGGCGTCGTCGATCCCGGTGCCGCGGCCCACCGCAGCCACCGGTTCGGTGCCGATCAGCGCGGCGATCAGGGTCGTTGCGGCGGTGGTGTTCCCGATGCCCATATCGCCGACGATCAGAGGTCGGCGCCGGCGTCCACCTCGTCATCAGCGATCCGGCGGCCGGCTTCGATAGCGGCGATCGCTTCATCGAGAAGCAGAGCGTCCTCGGTGGCGATGTTGCCGCTGGAGCGGCGCACCTTGTGCATCGTGGTGGCATGGTCGGGCGGCTCGTCACGGTCCACCGCCATATCCACCACCCGCACCGTCGCCCCGGCAGCCTCGGCGAGGGTGTTGATCGCCGCACCGCCGGCTTCAATATTGGCCACCATCTGTGCGGTGACTTCTGGTGGATAGGCTGACACTCCCGTACCTGCGACCCCGTGGTCGCCGGCAGGAACACCACGATGCGCGCGCGTTCGAATTGCTTTGGTGGGCAGTCGCCCTGGCATGAAGCCACCCAGATGGACAGATCTTCGAGGCGCCCCAGGGAACCGGGTGGTTTGGTCAGCAGGTCCTGTCGGCGACGCGCCGCGGCACCGGCCCGTCCGTCCAGTGGGGGATGTCGGCGAAGTCGATCACGGCGCTGTGGCCGTCGGGGTGGGCTTTATCCAGACCGGCTGACCGGCCACGATCCAGCACGACCCGCTCGCAGCACGCGGCGAGGCGTTGGTTGAGTGCGCCCAGTTCGTCGGTGAAACGGCGGCCCGCCGCGGTCATCGGCACTACCGTCAGGCCCACCTCAGGGCTGACCAGAGCTAGCGGAGCATGAAATCCGCTGATCGCCGCGACCAGATCGTCGACCTCGGGGTTGATCGGCGCGTCGTCCCAGCAACGGTGGTCCAGTGTCGCGGTAAGCCAGCCGCCCAGGTCGTCGACCAAGGCTGGGATATCGGGATCCGCCCGCAATTGGGTTGCCACATCGGCACTTTCGACGGTGATCCAGTGCGGCGGGCGTCTTTGCCTATGGTCGATGATCCAAAGGCGCGCCCACGCGGCGTCCGAGTCCCTGTGGGGTCGACAGCCGGTGCGCCGATGTCACAGCGCACACTGCCGATGCTCCCGGCACTGCCGGTCGCCCCCGCCACCGCCGTGACGGTCAGCAGCGCATCCTCGACAACGACCCGCCGCGGCGCCAACGCGGTCGCGGCCGCTCACGTACAGATCACCGAGCCGACGCACGTGCTGCTGATCGGCGTCGACGGCGTCAACATGAGCAAGGTGCTTGAGTACGACTATGACGAGCCCACCAGCGGGTTCCGCATCCTGATGGACCAGGGCGTCACCGGAACGACCAGCTTCGTCGGGCACACGACCATCTCGGGCCCGTCCTGGTCGACGATTCTGACCGGTGCCTGGGACGACAAGACCGGGGTGTTCAACAACATCTTCAACCCGGCTCCGTATAACTCCTGGCCGACGGCGATCAACCTGATCGAATACCACGCCCCTGAGGTCGACACCGCGGTCTTTGCCAACTGGCAGTACATCAACGACATCGCCGACGCCGGCGGCTACCCGGCCGACATCAACGAGTTCGTCGAGTTTGACACCAGCTGGGAGGTCACCGACGACCTCGTGGTGCTGCAGACCATCGATCAGATCCTCAACACGACTGCCACCGACTCGGCCTTCATCTTCTCCTACCAGGTGGCGGTGGACGAGGCCGGACACGAGGCGGGCGGCGATTCGGACGCGTACACGGCCGCGCTGCTCAACACCAGCAAGAACATCGCCTTGATCATGGCGGCCGTCGATGCCTGGGAGGTGCTCAACCCCGGCCAGCAGTGGACGGTGATCACCACCACCGACCACGGCCACCAGCCCCAAGCCGGCTTCGGCCACGGCTTTCAGTCACCTGATGAGACCGCATCGTGGGTCATCTTCGACCTCGAGGGTGACGATGCGGACGACGGCCTGCAGAACCTGGGCTACTCGAACGTCGACATCACGCCGACGATCGTGGACTTGTTCGGCATCGAGCAGCGGTCCGACTTCGATGGTGTGCCACTACGGGAGAAGACCGACGGCGTCGTTGCGCCGGTAGATCTGAAGCAGTCGATCACCGACGCTCTCGGAACGTACGGCTTTCCGGATCCCATCACCGATTTCACTCTCAGCGTGCGCACGGTTTTCGGCGCGGTCCCGTACTTCCTCAACATTTTCGTTGAAGACATCACCGGGTTCCTGCAGGGTGTGGTCGAGCAGGAGATCTTCCTGATCAGCACCCTGGCTCAGGTGGCGGAGTTCGCTGTCGGCTTCCTCGGCGGTGTCCTCGTCGATGTGACGCAGGTGATTGCCGGCGTGGTCGCCAGGTTGACCGGATCGGGCGCCATCGCGCCGACGGATCCCCCGCTGCCGCCGCCGCCGGCGGGCTCGGTGCGGCGCTGCTGGCGCTGGGCGCGGGTCGTGAATCGGGCGCCGGCCTGGTCGCAGCTCATACCGGGTTGGCCGATCAGATCGCCCGGGCCGACCTGATCGTGACCGGGGAGGGTCGTCTCGACGAGCAGTCGCTGCACGGCAAAGTCGTCGGTGCCCTGGCCGGCGCGGCCAGGCCGGATGGCACGACGGTGCTGGTGCTGGCTGGTCAGGTGGATCTGGCGCCAGCCGCCCGTGAGGCGGCGGGCATCACCGCGGCCCATGCACTGGCCGACTACGCGGGGTCGGTTCAGGCGGCGATCGACGACGCCGCCGCACAGCTTGAGGGCCTGGCTGAGCGCACCGCGGCCGGACTGTCGAGGGAATAGGCCCGATACCAGGTAGCGTTGGGTAGGTAGGCGTTCCACCGAACCCCACTCCAGTGCACAAGGGAGAAGTAATGTCCCCATCTGATCAGATCCAGTCCGACCAGGTCCAGTCTGTTGATACGGCCGCCTCGACCGAGACACACGGCGTGACCATGACCGACGCCGCAGCCGTCAAGGCAAAATCCCTGCTGGACCAGGAGGGCCGCACTGACCTCGCGCTCCGCATCGCCGTGCAACCCGGAGGATGCGCGGGCCTGCGCTACAACCTGTTCTTCGATGATCGCGACCTCGACGGCGACCTGGTCGCCGATTTCGGCGGAGTGATGCTGACGGTCGACCGGATGAGCGCCCCGTACGTGCAGGGTGCCTCCATCGACTTCGTCGACACCATTGAGAAGCAGGGCTTCACGATCGATAACCCGAACGCCGGCGGATCCTGCGCCTGCGGCGACTCGTTCAACTGACTTTTCGGTCTGGGACCGGTCAGATTTGGACCGGTCAGCACTGGACCGTTCAGTACTGGACCGTTCAGTACTGGACCGGTCAGCACTGGACCGTTCAGTACTGGGCGGTAGTGCGCAACAGATATGAGCACACCAGCAGCTGACCGTCCTGGCGCAGGAGTTGAGCCACACCCTGCTCCTCGTCGCGGGATCTGCGCGAGGTGCTGGCCGGGCTCACCCGCATGGTGAACAGCGCCTGCGCCTGGTATGACGACGACAGCACGATCTCGTCGATCGACACGACTTCGGCTCGGGCGAATTGCTTACCGAACGCGTCGCTGGCCAACCTGGCCAGCGCCAGATCGGATCTGCGGTCCTTGACCCCGTCGAACATGCCGCACAGGTTGTTACGGGCGATGGTCTCGGTGTCGCCGTTCGAGAGCGCGGTCAGGTAACCCTGTATCGCCACCTTCGCAGATTGGTCGGTGAATCCCGTCGGCCCGGACGTGGATCGGTTACCCCCCGCAGCCAGGACGGCGGCGACAAGGGCCCCGGCCAGTGCAACGGCCAGCAGACTCCACCACAGCGCCCGCCGGTGACCCGGTGGCTTTACGAACCCGACCGGAGGCGGCAACGGACCGGGGTAGACCCCCGGGTAGGGATAGGGCTCACCGCCGTACCCGGGCGGCGTGGGAAACCTTTGGCCCTCGGCACCGCCGGGGGGGTGCGGCGGATACGGGCCGGCCATCGTTTCGTCTCCTGGAGGTTGTCGGCTCGCGGGCGATTCGAGCGCGAGTCGGGACGCGTACGCAGGCTAGCGCACCGCCGCCGGGATGGGTGGCGGCGCGACCGCGGGTAGTGTGACGTAGCTCGGCGGTAGCCGAGGAGCCGTAGCAGAAGAGATGTAGCGGAAATGAAAGGTGGAGGCCTCGTGACCATCGCGGTGACCGGATCCATTGCAACCGACCACCTGATGCGGTTTCCCGGGAAGTTCTCCGAGCAGCTGCTCGCCGAGCACCTGAACAAGGTGTCGTTGAGCTTTCTGGTCGATGACCTCACGGTGCGCCGGGGCGGCGTTGCCGGAAACATGGCGTACGCCATCGGTGTGCTGGGCGGGCGTCCAGGTGCTTGTAGGGCGGCCGGGTATCGACTTCACCGACTATCGCCAAGATGGCTGGAGGCCGCAGGCGTCAACTGTGACGGCGTGCTGATCTCCGACACCCAGCACACAGCCCGGTTCGTGTGCACCACCGATGTCGACATGGCACAGATCGCCTCCTTCTACCCGGGCGCGATGTCGCAGGCTCGAAACATCAAGCTGAGCGACGTGATAGCCGCAGCCGGCAGGCCCAGGCCTGGTCATCGTCGGGGCCAATGATCCCGACGCGATGGTCGCCCACACGGCAGATATGGACCGCTGGAATTTGGCGCGCGCGTCCCTCAGCAACTGGCCCGGCTCGGCGGCGAGGAAATTCGCCGACTGGTTGACGGGGCCACCTACCTGTTCAGCAACGACTACGAGTGGGACCTGATGCTGTCCAAGACCGGCTGGACCGATGCCGACGTAGGGTCACAGGTCGGTCTGCGGGTCACCACGCTGGGAGCCGACGGGGTCGACCTGGTCAGCGCCGACGGCACCGCTATCCACGTGCCGGTGGTGCCGGAAACCGCCCGGGTCGACCCGACCGGAGTCGGGGATGCGTTTCGGGCCGGATTTTGACGGGCCGCGGTGTCGGACTTGACCTGCGACGCTCCGCGCTGGGCTCGTTGGTGGCGGTGCTGGTGCTGGAGACCACCGGCGCAGGAGTGGACGTGGGACCTCGACGCCGCCACCACCCGGCTGGCCGAGGCCTATGGCACCGGTGCCGCCGCGGAGATCTCGGGGGCTCTCGGCGTGCACACCCGATGAGGGTCTACAGCCGCACCGGGTAGTGCGGCTCGCTGATCTTCGGCACCACGCTGCGTTCGACGAAGATCGCGTACCACAGCAGGAAGATCAGCACCGTCCACAACCGCCGGCTGTGATCGGCGCCGCCGAGGCGGTGCTCGTCGAGCATGATGCGCACCGCCGGAAGATTGATAAGGCCACCGGCCGCCGAGCGCTCGATCGTGCCGTAGGCCCAGTCCATCAACTCTCCGGCGCGTAGCCAGTGCCGGATCGGCACCGGGAAACCCAGCTTCGCTCGGTTGAGCACATGGGGAGGAACGATCGGCTCCAGTGCCCGGCGAAGGGCGTACTTGGTGGTGGCGCGGGTGATCTTCTGCTCGACCGGCAACCGGGCGGCCACCGCGAATACCTCCGGGTCCAGAAACGGGACCCGCAATTCCAGCGAGTTCGCCATCGTCATCTTGTCGGCCTTGACCAGGATGTCTCCGCGCAGCCAGGTGAACAGATCGAGGTGCTGCATCCGGGCAACCGGATCCCAGCCGCGGGACTGCGCGTAAATGGCCGCGGTGACATCGGTATGGGTCCACGCCGGGTTGAAATCGGGCAACACCGCGCGCAATTGCTCATCGGAGAAACTGCGGGCGTTTCCGTAGTAGCGCTCCTCCAATGTCAGCGAGCCGCGATGCAGCAGGCTTTTGCCCCGCATGCCCTCGGGCAGCGGTTGTGACGCCCTGCCGAGCGTTGCACGAACAGACCGCGGGAGATAGTTGAATCCTCTGAGCGACAACGGTTCCCGGTAGATCGTGTAGCCGCCGAAGAGTTCGTCGGCGCCTTCCCCGGACAGAACGACCTTGACGTGTTTACGCGCCTCTCGCGCGATGAAGAACAGTGGAACCAGTGCCGGGTCGGCCACCGGTTCGTCGAGGTACCAGACTATTTCCGGTAGCGCGGCGACGAATTCCGACTGGCTGACCACCTTCGTGATGTGGCGCGCACCGATGGCCTCGGCGGAGGCGACCGCGACATCTACCTCGGAAAACCCTTCGCGCTCAAAGCCGGTGGTGAAGGTGATCAGCTCGGGGTTGTGCCGAATCGCCAGCGCAGCGATCGCGGTGGAATCGATACCGCCGGACAAAAACGCTCCAACGGTGACGTCGGCGCGCATGTGCTTGGCGACCGAATCCTCAAGCACCGCGGTGATTTCGTCATAGCGGGCCTGCTCCGTTCCGGCCGCGAATCCGACGGCACTGAATCGGGGCCGGAAGTACCGGGTCACCTCGGGCGGGCAGTCGGGCCGGATCATCGCGTAGCAGCCGGATTCCAGGCGGCGCACCCCCCGGTGCAGCGTCTCGGGTTCGGGCACGTACTGCAGCACCGTGTAGTGCTGCAGCGCCCGGCGGTCGATGTCGGTGTCGAGGCCGAGAACCCCGGCCAAGTCGAGCAGGCACTTCTCCTCGCTCCCGACCACGGTGCCGCCCACCCCGGTCGCCATGAACAGCGGTTTGATTCCGAACGGGTCACGCGCGCAGAACAACTCTGAGCGCTCGGTGTCCCACAGTGCGAATGCGAACATGCCCCGCAGTCGGCTCAGCGATTCGACGCCCCAGTGGTGATAGGCGGCGACAATGGCCTCGCCGTCGCCGTCGGTGGCAAAGGTCGCCCCGAATTCGGACTGCAATTGAGCCCGTAACTCCAGATAGTTGTAGATCTCGCCGTTGAACACCAGCGTGTAGCGGTCGGGCGCGGACGGCGGCCCCCACCGCAGCGGCTGATGGGAGTGGGCGATGTCGATGATCGACAGCCGGTTGAACCCCAGGACCACGTGTTCCCCGGTCCAGGTGCCCGGTTCGTCGGGGCCGCGGTGCCGCATCAGGTGGGAGGCACCGGCCACAGCATCGGTGGTCTCAGTGGTGATCGTGCTCGCCGTCCGCCCTACCAGTGCAAGCAGTCCACACACCCGGCCCAGTATGCCCGATCTGCGGGGTTCGAATGAACTCGCAACCGACCGAATCGCCAGGTGTGTCCGCCTGCCGTTGATCGGTGGTCTACGCTGCGTAGTATTCGGGTGCAGGTGTGTGTTCGGGTGATTCCCGCCGGTGCTGATCACCGGGTCGTTCGACACCATCGGCCCAGCTTGTGACCCAGGAGGTGCCACGGTGACACCACGCAGGCCCAGCACTACCTCGACCCGCTCACGGGGGCGCCGCGCGGTGCTCACCAGCGTCACGCTCGCGGTGCTGGCAGTGACCCTCAGTGGCTGCGACTGGCGGCACGTGTTCGGACTCGGGTGGCCCAACGGCATCACGCCGGAAAGCCACCTCATGCGCCACCTGTGGCTGGGATCGGTGATCGCCGCCCTGATCGTCGGTGTCGTGGTCTGGGGCCTGATGTTCTGGACTGCCGCCTACCACCGCAAGAAACCGGGACAAACCGAACTGCCGCGCCAATTCGGCTACAACATGCCCCTGGAACTGGCGCTGACGGTGGTGCCCTTCCTGATCATTTCGGTACTGTTCTACTTCACCGTTGTCGTGCAGAACCGGGTCCTCGAGAAGGAGTCGAACCCCGAGGTCGTGATCGACGTCACCGCGTTCCAATGGAACTGGAAGTTCGGCTACCAGAAGATCGCTTTTAAAGACGGTTCCTTCAACTACGACGGCGCCGACCCGGCGCGCAAGGCCGCGATGATCTCCAAGCCCGAGGGCGAGGACATTCACGGCGAGGAAAAGGTCGGACCGATCCGGGGCATGAACCCCGAGGACCGCAGTTACCTGAACTTCAACAAGGTCGAGACGATCGGAACCAGCGACGAGATCCCCGTCCTGGTACTGCCAGCAGGCAAGCGCATCGAATTCCAGCAAGCCTCCGCCGACGTGATCCACTCCTTCTGGGTGCCGGAATTCCTGTTCAAGCGCGACGTATTCCCGAACCCGAAGGAGAACCACTCGGAAAACATCTGGCAGATTTCCGAGATCACCCAGACCGGTGCCTTCGTCGGACGGTGTGCCGAAATGTGCGGCACCTACCACGCAATGATGAACTTCGAAGTCCGGGTGGTGTCGGCCAGCGATTTCACCACCTACCTTCAGGCCCGGATCGCCGGTGACAGCAATGCCGCGGCGTTGAGCGCGATCAACCAGTCGCCGGTGGCCACCAGCACCAAACCCTTCGATACCCGGCGCGGCGAACAGGTGAAATCACCGCCGCAGGCGGCTTCCCAGGCCGGTAACTGAGCGAACAGGGGAAACGGCATGCGTATTGAAGCCCGGCTTTTCGAAATTCTCACCGGTTTCTTCGGTCTCGCCGCGATCGCCTACGGGGCGTCAACGGCCTTTTTCGCGCCCTACGGCGTGGAATGGACGGGTACCACCGCCCTGGTGCTGACCGCGGGCCTGGCGACGATCATCGGCACGTTCTTCCGGTTCGTGGCCCGCCGCCTCGACACCCGCCCGGAGGATTACGCGCAGGCTGACGTCGCCGACGGGGCCGGTGAGTTGGGGTTCTTTTCACCGCACAGCTGGTGGCCGATACTCATCGCGTTGGCCTTCTCGACGGCGGCCGTGGGGGCAGCGCTGTGGTTGCCGTGGCTGATTTTCACCGGTGTGGTAGCCGTTCTGGCTGCGGTGTCGGGTCTGGTGTTCGAGTACTACGTCGGGCCTGAGAAACACTGAGCAGACCGGCGATCTTACGATCACGGCGCGAGCTCGAGGTCAAAGATCACGATCCGGGAGTTATCTGGCCGTGGCGCGGTGTGCTGAGAAGCCCGGTCAGCACCGTGTTCGGTAATGTCGTGCCGATGTGGGCCGGAAGGCCGCTAACCGGCTGTCGAAAGAGGATAGGCACAGGATGAGCGGGCCGAATCCGCCGGATCAGGTCCCGGGTGGGCACCCGAGGGACGAGGCACCCGATGAATTGACCGATACCGGTTTCTCGCGAGCCTACTCCGCGCCGGAGTCCGAGCAGTATGCCATCGCCCCCTTCATCCCGGCTGATCTGGAACTCTACGACTACGACAGTTACGACCAGGGCGCCGAGCCGCCCGCTGACCTTTCTCCACCGAAGTGGCCGTGGGTCGTCGGCGTCACCGCCATCATCGCCGCGATCTCGCTGGTGGTCTCGGTCTCGTTGTTGGTGACCAGATCGGACCCCAGCGAAGTGGCTGCGCCGTCGAGTGCCACCAGTCAGCCTCGGTGCAGGATGAGATCACCCCCGCCCCGCCGCCGACCAGCGAGTCCCACCGCCACCGCCGCCACCTCCTCCGCCACCGACCGAGACGGTCACGGTGACACCAGACCGCCGCCCCCGCCCCGTCGTGACCGAGGCGCCGCCGCCGAGCCCCGCGCCGCCGCCCCCACCACCGCCCCCGCCTCCGCCGCCGGCTCCGGTAGGTCCCCGCAGGTGACCTACTCCGTCACCGGCGCCAAGGCGCCCCGGTGACATCATCACGGTGACCTACGTCGATGCCTCCGGTCGACGCCGAACGCAGCGCAACGTCTACATCCCCTGGTCTCTAACCGTGACGCCGATTTCGACGTCGGAGGTCGGCTCGGTACAGGCTTCCAGCCTGTTCCTGGTCAGCAGGCTGAACTGCTCCATCACCACGAGCGACGGGACGGTGTTGTCATCGAATCAGAACAATTCCGCGCAGACGAGCTGCTGATGGGCTCGGAATCGGGTGCTGATCAAGCCACCGCGGAGCGACGCTCGCCGGAAACCGTGGACCGGGTGATGGTGGGCGTGTGCGGGGCGATCTGGCTGGTGCTGCTGGCCGTCACCGTGATCGCGACCGTTGCCCTGGTACATCTCGGACGAGGCCGGGACGGCGGTGCGCAGGAGCAGTCGCCGTGGTTGCTGTACAGCGTGATTGCCGTATCGGCTCTGGTAATCGCCGGGGCCATCCCGCTGCTGATGCGGGCTCGGCGACGGCGCTGGCAGAGCCGAGTGTCGCCGCCGAGGCGCCTGTGGCGCCGGCCCCGGTGCAGCCTGTCGACGCGCCAACGGAAAAGATGCGGGTGTTCGGTACCGCGATTGATCGCTACGCCGGCCCGGCCGACGCCGCGGCGGCCCAGGTTTCAGGTGCCCCTGGCTGTTATCGACCGATTGTGGCTTCGAGGCACGGCATCGCTACTGGCGGCGATCGGTCTGGCCCTGATCGCGGTCGCCACGGGGACGTACCTGTTGGCCACCGGGAATGACACAGGGTCATGGGTCGCACTCGGGGCGGCCGCAGTCATTACCGTGGCGATGCCAGCGATCCTGTCGCGTTCACCCCGCCTACTGGCAGACGCAGCGGACGTCGTCGCAGTCAATAGCGACCCTAACCGGCTCTTACGAACCGTGGCCGTTGGACCCCGTGGCCGTTGGACCCGTGGCCGTTGGACCCGTGGCCGTTGGACCCGTGGCCGTTGGACCCGTTCCCGTTGGTGCCGTGCCCATTGGATTCGTAGTCTTGGTACTCGATAAGTGCGGTGAGGGATCGTCGCTCGGAGGCGTGCGCCGCCTCGTTGAGCGCCACGTTCTGCGCCACCGGATCGGCGGTGAGGAAGCTACCGCGGCCCGGCCGCCCCGCCGAGCCCAGCTTGTTCATTCGCTTAGGCATTTTGGCACCTTGGTATTCCAATGGGATCGGATGCCCGTGGTCATCGACCGGCCCCAGCGGCTGATGCAACTCGATGTAGGCACCGTGCGGCAGGCGCGTAATGATGCCGGTCTCGATGCCGTGCTCGAGGACGGCGCGGTCACTGCGTTGCAGGGCTACCGCCCACCGGTAGGTGATGAAGAACACCAGTGGCGGGAGCACGAGCATGCCGATTCGGCCGATCCACGTCATCGCATTCAAGGAGATGTGAAACGTGTAGGCGATGATGTCGTTACTGGCACTGAACGTCAGCACCAGGTAGAAAGCGATCGCCATCGCTCCGATGCCGGTACGAACCGGGACGTCACGCGGGCGCTGCAACAGGTTGTGGTGGGCGTTGTCCCCGGTGAAACGGCGTTCCAGGAACGGGTACGTAAACAGCAGGAGGAAGATCACGCCCATCAGGACCGCCACCCAGACCGCGGCCGGAATGGTGTGGTTGCCGATGTAGACGTCCCACGGCGGGAACAGCCGGATCAGACCATCGGTCCACATCATGTAGAAGTCAGGTTGGGAACCGGCTGACACTTGAGAAGGCTTGTAGGGGCCCAGTTGCCAGATCGGATTGATTTGGAGTAGCCCGCCCATCAGGCCAAGGATGCCGACGACGATCGCGAAAAAGCCTCCCGACTTGACCGCGAACACGGGCATCACCCGGACGCCGACGACGTTGGTTTCGGTGCGGCCCGGGCCGGGGAACTGGGTGTGCTTCTGGAACCAGACCAGGGCGAGGTGCAGGCCGATCAAGCCGAGCATGATTCCGGGGAACAACAGGATGTGCACCGCATAGAGGCGCGGCATGATGATCATGCCGGGGTAATCCCCGCCGAAAATTGCCCAGTGCATCCAGGTGCCCACCACGGGAAGACCCATGGTGATCGATGACAGGGCGGCCCGCACCCCGGTGCCGGACAGCAGGTCATCGGGCAGCGAGTATCCGAAGAAACCCTCGAACATCGCCAGGATCAGCAGCAGTGAGCCGATGACCCAGTTCGCCTCGCGCGGTCGGCGAAAGGCGCCGGTGAAGAAAATGCGGGCCAGATGCACCATGATCGCCGCGGCGAACAACAGCGCCGCCCAGTGGTGGACCTGGCGGACGAAGAGTCCGCCGCGCACCTCGAAGCTGATTTCCAGCGCGGTCTCGTACGCCCGCGACATTTGAATGCCGCGCAGCGGCTGGTAGACGCCCTCGTAGGTGACGTGGGCCATGGAGGGGTCGAAGAAGAGCGTCAGGTAGACACCGGTGAGGAGCAGCACGATGAAGCTGTACATTGCGACCTCGCCCAGCAGGAATGACCAGTGGGTGGGGAAGACCTTGTTCAACTGTCGACGCAGCGCACCCGACGGGTGGTAGCGGGAGTCGACATTGTCAGCGACTTTGTCGATGCTGTCGGTAACGAGTGTGCTCATGATCTGCGCTCCCAGAATGCCGGTCCGACTGGTTCGTTGAAGTCGCCGTTGGCGACGAGGTACCCGTCCTTATCGATGGTAATGGGTAACTGCGCCAACGCCCGCGCCGCAGGTCCGAAAGTGGGGCGGGCAAAGTGCAGGGCGTCGAACTGCGACTGATGGCACGGGCACAGGATGCGATAAGTCTGCTGCTCATACAGCGACGACGGGCAACCAAGGTGCGAGCAGACCTTCGTGAAGGCGAACAACTCGCCAAAATTGAAGCTTTCCTGGCCCTGCCGCTTGACCACCCGCGCCATGTCGACCGGCTTGATGCGGATCAGCATGACCGGGTTACGTACCCCCATCGAAATGTGGGTGAGCAGTTCGTGGGATTCCACCGTCGTCCCGTCACCGTCGGATTCGCGCCAGGGGAACACGGTCTCCATGCCGCCGGCGTCGATATCCTCGGGGCGCATTTTCACGAACGGGGACTCACCCGGCCGCCCGGTGGCGCGGCCGAGGAAGACGGTGTCGCCGGCGAAGCGGGGAGTCCAGTCTGAGGTCCACAGCACTGCCTTGAGACCGTCCGCGGTCGGTACGACCGGTTTCCAGGGGTTCTTGATGATCCCGGCGAGCCCCGCGACCAGGGTACCGACGCCGAAGGCGCCCAACCCGAGGCCGAGCGACAGCCCGATCAGCTTGCGTCGCTTGAGGGTCGAGTCCTCGAAGGCCCCTACCAGGTTGGCCGCGGCGGTCCGGCGGTCCAACTCCGAGGATTGGCCGTCATGGCGCTGCTGGATCGAGATTTCCTCGGGGATGAATCTCTTCTGGTAGAGCACCGCGCCGACCCCGATGGCCAGGATGGACAGACCGAAGGTGACGCCGTAAATCGGCGTGGCCAGGGTGTAGAGGAAGTTGCCTTCGGCGCCGTACGGCTTGTACTCCCACGGCCAGAACAGGAACGCCAGCAGCAGAGCCAGGCCCATGGCACCGGCGAAAAGCAACCACAGTGCGACGCCGCGTTCGGCACGTTTCTCGGCTCGGGTGCCTTCGACCGGCCAGCGGGGTTCCTTGAGGACGGTTTCGACACCATCCATTCGACCGCCGAATTGAACCAGTTCCTCGGTCGACATGGCCGCGAGTTCCTCGTCGGTTGGCTGGCCTTCGGGTAACTCCGACCCGCTCACGATCGTGCCCCGATCCACAGCGCCGCCGCCACCGCGCCGACGATTCCGACGGCGAAGATCGCGAGTCCCTCGGGGGCGGGCCCGAAACCGCCGAGTCCGTAGCCGCCGGGGTTGAGGGTGTCACTCGACGATTTCACGTAGGCGATGATGTCCCGCTTGGCCTCCGGGGAGAGTTGGCGGTCGGAGAACTTCGGCATGTTCTGCGGACCGGACAGCATCGCGGTGTAGATCTGCGCCGGGGTGGCCGGATCCAGCACCGGCGCGAATTTACCCGACGACAGGGCGCCACCACGGCCGGTGAAATTGTGGCAGGACGTTGCAGTTGAGCCGGAACAGGTCACCGCCGCGGGCGATGTCACGCCGATCAGCGACGCCTCGGCGATCTGGCCGTTGGCATCCCGGGGAACAACAGGTCCACCGCCCATGCTCTGAATGTAGGCACCGAGCGCGTCGACCTGCGGTTCGTCGAAAATCGGACTCTTGCGAATTGCCTGGGCCTCATTGCGCATCATCGGCATCCGGCCCGAGGAGACCTGGAAGTACACCGCCGCCTCGCCGGCCCCGATCAGGCTTGGCCCGCGGGCCTGAACGCCCTGCAGGTTGAGACCGTGGCAGGTGATACAGGCTGTCTCGTAGAGCTGAGCACCGGTGCGCAGCAGAGCCGACTGTGACTGATCGGCGACTGCCACCTGCGGACGCGGCGTCAGCGTGGCGGCCAGAATTCCGGCCAGCCCCAAGCCGATCACCAGCAACACCGCTGCGGAGAGTCGACGACGAAGACGACGTGGTGCCTTAGATCGCGCGCGGGACCCTAACCTGAACATCGAACCCCTTCCCATCAACGGGTTTCGCATTATCGGACGAAGTAGATCGTGGCGAACAGGGCGATCCAGACGATATCCACGAAGTGCCAGTAATACGACACCACGATCGCCGCGGTCGCCTGGGCGGGGGTGAACTTGCTCATCGTGGTCCGCAGAAGCAGCAGCACGAACGCGACCAGGCCGCCGATCACGTGCAGACCGTGGAATCCCGTGGTCATGTAGAAAACGCTGCCGTAAGCGCTGCTCGAGATGGTGGTTCCCTGTTCAACCAGGTGGACGTATTCGTAGGCCTGGCCGAGGACGAAGAACAGTCCCATTAGCAGAGTGAGGGTGTACCAGCGGCGCAGGCCGAAGACATCGCCGCGTTCGGCGGCGAAGACACCCATTTGGCAGGTGAACGATGAGGCGATGAGCACCAGGGTCACCGGGACCGCGAGGGCGAGGTTCAACTCGGTGGGGGGCGGCGGCCAACTGCCGCCGGATTGCGCACGGGCGACGAAGTACATCGCAAACAATCCGGCGAAAAACATCAGCTCGCTGGACAGCCACACGATAGTGCCCACACTGACCATGTTCGGCCGGTTCAGCGAGTGCACGCGGGACGTGATCGCGGTCCCTGAAGTGCCTGTAGCGCTCGTCACGAAGCAAGTATGACGCTTTGTAGTTGTCGAGGTATAGCCAGGGGCCGAATTGGTCACAAACTGTTTTTTCGGGCCCGGCACCGCCGGGTCTTGGAGGTGTGTCCCCGGGGGGGCCCGAGGGGCGGAGCTGTGCGACGATCTGGCGGTGACACCACCGACTCCCGCGCCAAGTCCCGGCGCTGTGACCAGCACGTGGCCGCAGGTCCTGGGCCGGTTGACCACCGGAACTGAACTCGCCGCAGGGCAGGCGGCCTGGGCGATGGATCAGATCATGACCGGCACCGCAACGCCGGCCCAGATCGCCGCCTTCGGCGTGTCGATGACGATGAAGCGCCCGACCGCCGCCGAGGTCCGTGATCTCGCCGACACGATGCTGAGCCACGCCCTGCGGGTTCGTACCGACGTCATCGGCACCGACACCGTCGACATCGTCGGTACCGGGGGCGATCGGTCCAACACGGTGAACATCTCGACGATGGCAGCGAGGGCCCCCTGCGCAGCCTGGGGATCGATAGCCGCGGGTGGTCAAGCACGGCAACCGTGCGGCCTCGTCGCTCAGTGGCGGCGCCGACCTCCTCGAGGCCCTCGGTGTCCGGATCGATTTGGGTCCGAAGGAAGTGGCCCGGTGCGTGGCCGAGGTGGGTATCGGGTTCTGCTTCGCGCCGGTTTTCCACCCGTCCTATCGTCACGCGGGTCCGCCCCGTCGTGAAATCGGTGTGCCGACAGTATTCAACCTCCTTGGGCCACTGACGAATCCAGCTAGCCCGCGGGCGGGGTTGGATCGGCTGCGCCTTCAGCGATCTGGCAGAGGTGATGGCGGGAGTTTTCGCCGCCCGGGGCGCGAGTGTTCTGGTGGTGCGCGGCGACGATGGACTCGACGAACTGACCACCACGACGACAAGCACGATCTGGCGGGTGCAGGCCGGGGTCGTGAGCGAAATCAGCTTCGACCCACTTGAGTTCGGTTTTTCCCGGGCCCAATCCGGCGATCTGTCGGCGGGGGATGCCCAAGCCAATGCCGAGCAGGCGCGCACTGTGTTCGCTCTACGCAGGTGCGGTGCGCGACGCGGTGGTCCTGAACGCGGCGGGAGCGATGGTCACCCATGCTGGGCTATCCGGTGTTGGCGAATGGCGGTCTCCTGGGAGGACGTCTGCGCAGCGCTGCCGCGGCGATCGACTCCGGGGCTGCCGAGCGACTTCTTCAACGCTGGGCGCGATTCACCCGGGAACTCTGACCCGACGCCACCCCCAGCGAGGAATTCCGAAGCTGCCTGGCGGGCAGAACGTGCTGCGGTGGCCCACTCAAGCCATGGCCCTGCCGAATGACGTGGTGAGATCGAACAGTCTGTGGCGCTGACTATCCGAACGCCGGGCCCGGCAAGCCAGCGAGCTATCAGCGACGTCTCCTCGACCAGTGCGCCACCCAGCGGCGCAGATTGGGGTAGCACCAGCTGGGCACCGTCGCGAAGCGCGTCGACGACCGGCATCGGCGGGACGTGTGCCCGGGCGCACCCCTGCGCCCGCTAGTTGACCGTGTCTGACGATCGCCAACCGCCACCCGCCGGCGACCGCCAGGTGCGGCGGCGATCAGTTCTGAGACCGCACAGCGTACTGGAGTCGCTGACCGCGCCAGAGCACCTCCACGGTCTCGGTCGTCAGGTCCCGGAGACGGGCGGCACTTTCAGCGCCCGCGCCGGGCCAACGACGCCGCGCACCGCCGCGGCCAGTGCCGCGTTGTCGCGACCGTCGATCACTCGGCGGCTCCGCCGCGGCGCGGGGGCGTAATCCTGGGCGGACATGCCTCGCACGCCGGACACGGCGACACTTCCCGCTGGCGGACACGCCGAGCCGTGCTCAGCGCGTGCCCCGATCCGGGTGGTGCAGGCGGACGCCGGTGAACCGAGCGAGTAGACTGGCGGGGTGTCGGCCGCCCGTGCGCGCGACCGGAATGGGCCGACAGCCCGCCTGAGGCCGGGGGGCACGAACGATGGACAGCCGCGGAAACGCCTCGTCGGTCAGAACCACCCACCACCATCGGTGCGGAAAGCGCGAACGGCGATTGTAGGGCGGCGCGTGGCGGCCAACAGACGCAACTCGGCGCACGCTTCAATTTCGAGGGCATGGGCGCACTCGACGTGCTCGACCGCGGTGGCCAGGGCGACCATCTCGGTGATGCGTTTTCGGGGATCGGCTCCGGTGAAGTAGTTGCCCACCCGCCGGTGCAGATCGGTTGCGGTGCCGACGTAGAGCACCTCGGCGGACGGCCCCCGAAACAGATAGACGCCGGGGCGGCGCGGTAATCCCCGGGCCAGTGCCCGCTTATCCCGCTGGGCGTTGGACATCTTCGGTAGGTAGGAATCCAGATCCTGATACGTCCTCACGCCCTGATTGCCCACCCGTCCGATCAGGGCGTGCAGCACGTCGACGCAAGCGCGGGCGTCGTCGAGCGGCGCGATGGGTGGGCTCGGTGGGCCGACCTGAGCAGCCGAGCCACGGCGGACAAGCGCACGCCGGGCGCCTCGGCTCAGCACCCGCGAGCCAGTCGTACCGTGCACAGCACCGGCGGCCGTGGCCAGTCGATACCGCATTGTTCGGCAGCGGCTTTGAGGAACCCGATGTCGAATCCCGCGTTGTGTGCCACCAGGACCGCGCCATGGGCGAATTCCAGAAACATCGGCAGGACGGCGCCGATCGCCGGGGCGTCGCGCACCATCGCGGTGGTGATGCCGGTGAGTTCGACGATCTGCGGCGGAATGGCGCGCTTTGGATCGACCAGGGTGGCGAACTCGCCGATGACCTCGCCGCCGCGCACTTTGACGGCTCCGATCTCGGTGATCGCATCGCAGGATCCGTCCCCTGCGGCCTTCGCGCGCCCCCCGGTGGTCTCGAGGTCGACCACCACGAACGTGGTCTCATCGAGGGGCATCGCGGTGTCGATGTCGGCGAAGCTCAACTGATCGGCAGTGCGGGGTTGTTGTTCGGTGCGGGGTCTGGCCACAGGGTTTGACGGTAGGCACAACCACCGACAGCCGGCCTTCGCCACACCGACACGAAAATTGGATACGACAAACCTGTCGGTGGGCCTGGTTAGCGTGCGGAGCAGCCGGAAAAACCGGGCGTGCCGGACACCCGGGGCGCGCCGAACGACCTACAGGAGACCGCTTATGAAACAGCACCCGCCCGATCCGGGCGAGCCGGTGATTATCGACTGTGACGACTGTGCGGTGCGTGGACCGGGGTGCCGCGACTGTGTGGTCAGTGTTTTGCTGGGCGTTCCCGAGAGTTTGCTCGAGGATGAGCGGGCGGCGTTGGAAGTGCTCGCCGAAGCGGGGCTGGCGCCCCGGTTGCGACTGGTTCCGATACGCCGTAACGCGGGCCCGGGACTCGCCGGTTAGCGGCGCGCGGCCCGCGCGGGGTATGTGATGGATGTGACTGGTGTGGCTGAACGTTGGCTGTGATTGTCGGCCTTAGGTTGGACAAACCCGTTGCCGTTTCGTAACCTTACCGAGACCTAACCGCATTTCGGCGAGTCGAGTCGACGCAGTCAGAGGACACGAAAACTTGAATTTCGACCGCAATCCCAGTACCAAAACCCATGCTCAAAGGTGGTTGGCTGGCGCTGTCGCCGGTATCGTCGCCCTGACGTGCATCGGAACCCCCGCGGCGGCCGCCGATCCCGCCCAAGACGCCGTCGCGCAACTCAGCGAGCTTTCCCGGCAGGCCGAGCAACTGACTGAATCGATGCATGCCGCTCAACTGGACCTCGATATGAAGGTCCGGGATCAGAACGAGGCGCAGGCCGCCCACGGCAATGACATCGCCGCTTTGGACGCCGCCAACCAGCGGCTGGCTTCCTTTCAGGGCGCGGTCAACACCTTGGCCGCGTCGGTGTACATGGGTGGGCGCACCGACGGGATGAACGCGATCCTGACTGCGTCTTCGCCGCAGGGTCTCATCGACAAAATGGCGGTGCAGAAGGTCATGGGCACCGAGATGGCAGCTCAGATGAGCGGCTTCCGCCGGCTCACCGAGGAGGCAATCGCGATCGAGGCCGCCTCAGCCAAATCAGCCCTCGATGCCAAGATCGCGGCCGACGAGGCTGCCGCGGTTCGCGCCGATCTCCAGCGCAGGCAATCCCAGCTCCAGGTGAAGATCGCCGCCGTGAAGTCGCAGTACCAGACCCTTGCACCCGCGCAACGGGCGGTCCTGGCCGCACCGGGATCCCCGCCGCCGGCCGTTCTGGCCGCACCGGCTCCGGAAAGTGCCCCCGCCAGCGACATCATGGCACTGGCGGCGGTGCCCTCCCCGAGTGTCGGCAGCAATGTCGGCGCCACGGCAGTGCAGGCTGCGCTGACCCGGATCGGCTCGCCGTACGCGTGGGGCGGTGGCGGGCCGAATAGCTTCGACTGCTCCGGCTTGGTGCGGTGGGCCTTTCAGCAGGCCGGAGTGTTCCTCCCGCACTCGAGTTACGCGTTGGCCGCCGGCGGCCAACCGGTATCAGTGGACCAGATGCAACCCGGTGACGTGGTCGCCCAGTACTCCGACGCGTCACATGTCGGTATCTACGTCGGTGACGGGTTGATGGTGCACGCCTCCACCTACGGCATCCCGGTTCGCGTCGAGTCGGTGTACAACTCCCCGATCTACAACGTCCGTCGGTACTGAGGGCCGCGTCGGCGAGGCCGTTGCTGCACCTGAACCCGCTGGGTCCGAGTTGCGGCCGCAGTTCTCATCGTCGAGTTCCTCACCGCATCGGCGGTCATCATCGGCGCTGGTTCCCGACCGGCAGTTCAGGCTGTCGAGGCGCCCACGGTATCCGTTCCGGCCTCGGTGCCCCTGGTAGTCGGGGATGGCCGAGCCGTACGCCTGATCAGCCTCGGCGGTGCAGGCACCGACGAGGTGCTCACCCGGGTCGGTGCTGACATCGCCGCCGCCGTCGAAGCCGTCGAGCGTTTCTGGGGCACCGACTGGGAGCGCGAGATCATCGTGGTCGCCACCGACTCCGATGCCCGATTCGTCGAACATGCCCGCCTGGACCCGCGGCGGCCCTGGACTGATATCGCCGCGGTTGCGGTCGCCGACGAGGTGGACATCACCCGGCGCACAGCCTCCGGACAGCGGATTGTCTTGGCACCCGGGGCGGTCGAGATGACTGATTCTGCGTTGCGAATCGTGTTGGCCCATGAGCTTTTCCATCTCGCCGCCCGTGCCGACACCGCCTTGGACGCCCCGCGTTGGATGACCGAAGGGGTGGCCGACTTCGTCGCTCGTCCGCCGACCGGAGTTCCGGCCGGCACCAGCGCCGTCCTGCCGTCCGATGCCGCACTGGAGGCGGTTGGACCCGATCGTTCGGCGGCTTATGACCGGGCATGGTGGTTTGCGCGATTCGTCGCCGACAGTTACGGCACCGAGGCGCTTCGTCGGCTTTACGTCGCGACCTGCGGACCCGACCACTCCGATCTGACCTCGGCTGTCGGGCAGGTGCTCGGAATCGACACCTCCGGTTTGCACACGCGCTGGGCGCGGTGGTTGAGCCAGGAGCAGCGCAGCGGATGACTCGAATTCTGCTGGTGACCAACGACTTCCCGCCGCGCCGCGGCGGGATTCAGTCCTATCTCGAGCAGTTTGTTCAGCGACTGGCAGCAGCCGGCGATGAGCTGACCGTCTACGCACCCAGATGGAAGGGTGCAGCCCAGTACGACCGAGACGCGCACGACCGAGACGCGCACGACCGGGACGCGCCGTTCACCGTCGTTCGCCACCCCGGCACGCTGATGCTGCCTCAGCCGGGTGTGGAACGGCGGATGCGCGAGCTGATTCGCAGCCAGCGAATCGAGACCGTGTGGTTCGGCGCCGCCGCGCCCCTGGCCCTGCTGGCAGCACGGGCCCGCAGTGCCGGCGCCGTGCGCGTGGTGGCCAGCACCCACGGACACGAGGTGGGATGGTCGATGCTGCCGGGGGCCCGGACAGCTTTACGCCGCATCGGTGCGGACACCGATGTGATCACCTACGTGAGCCGCTACACCCGCAGTCGGTTCGCCTCGGCGTTCGGTCCGGGCGCCCGCCTCGAGCACCTGCCTCCGGGAGTCGACACCGACCGCTTCGTACCCGACCCCCCCGCACGTGCCGAACTCCGGCAGCGATACCACCTCGGCGAGCGCCCCGTGGTGGTGTGCGTGTCGCGACTGGTGCCGCGCAAGGGCCAGGACATGCTGATCAGGGCGATGCCGGAGATCCGGCGCCGCATCGACGGCGCCGCACTGGTCGTCGTGGGCGGCGGACCGTCTGCCGAGGCGCTGCACGAACTGGCCCGCGACCGCGGCGTGGCCGACGACGTGTTGTTCGCCGGCGCGGTGCCCACCGGGGAACTGCCCGGCCATTACGCGATGGCCGACGTCTTCGCGATGCCGTGCCGCACCCGCGGCGCGGGTCTGGACGTCGAGGGCTTGGGCATTGTCTTCTTGGAGGCGTCGGCTACCGGGGTGCCGGTGGTGGCTGGCCGCTCGGGCGGCGCGCCCGAGACGGTTCTTGATGGTGAGACCGGACGAGTCGTCGACGGTCGTGACGAGGGCGAGATCATCGAAGCGATCTGTGATCTGCTCGCTGATCCACAAGCGGCGCGGCGCATGGGGCAGGCCGGCCGGCGTTGGATAAGCCGGGATTGGAACTGGCAGACCCACGCCGGGCGGTTGGCAGATCTGCTGCGGTGTTGATTCGGACGAGCCCCCGGAGGTGGAGGGACCGTCGGGCCCCACGATATGCAAAGCTAGCGGCCGTGAGCAGCATTCAGGTTGCCGACGAGACGTTCGTTGTCGGCGATTCCGCCGCCGTGGGCGCGGCGGTGGGTGATCGCTTGAGCTGGCGTCGCTGGTTTCCGGATCTGATGCTCGAGGTGGTCGAGGACCGCGCTGACAAGGGTGTGCGGTGGACGGTCGCGGGCGCACTCACCGGCACCATGGAGGTCTGGCTCGAGCCGTCGCTCGATGGGGTAATCCTGCACTATTTCCTGCACGCCGAACCCCCGGTTGGTTCCGGGAAGGTCAATCTCGGCGACCTGAACCACCGTCGCCGGGTGGCGGGCAAACGGATGGCCTTCGAGGTGAAGAATGCCTTGGAGGCGTCCCGACCGGTGGGCATGCCGCCAACGCCGTGATACCGGGGGACCTCGGGGTCCGGGAGGGTACGGTTTAGGACCATGTTGTCCATGTCGTCGGGGTGGTTGCCCGGGTTGTCGAGACCACGGCGCCGAGAGTGCAGCATTGGGTCGCATTGCGCTCCCGGGGAGGGCTGACCATGGCGGATAAAACGACGCAGACCATCTATATCGACGCCGATCCGAGCATCGTCATGGACGTTATCGCCGACATCGACTCCTACCCGGAGTGGGTGTCGGAGTACACCGAGGCCGAGGTTCTCGAGACCGATGCCAGGGGTAATCCCAAGGTGGCCAGATTGGTGCTGGAGGCCGTCGTACTCAAGGACACGATGGTGCTCGCCTACGAGTGGCCGGCCGATCGCACATCGGTGCGCTGGTCGCTGGTCTCGAGCACGTTGCTCAAGGCACTGGACGGCGTCTACATCCTGACCCCCAGCGGTTCCGGAACCGACGTCACCTACGAACTCGCGGTGGATCTGATGGTTCCGATGATTGGTCTGCTCAAGCGCAAGGCCGAGCGCCGACTCACCGATACCGCGTTGAAGGACTTGAAGAAGCGGGTCGAGGGCTGAGTGGAACCCGGTGATGCTGCCGCCTATGCGGGTCCGCCCAACGAGGCTCGGATCGGTTTCTTCGTGGGCAAGGGCGGTGTCGGCAAGTCGACATTGGCCTCGGCGACGGCGGTTCGCGCAGCGTTGAGCGGTGAGCGTGTTCTGGTGGTGTCCACAGATCAGGCTCACTCACTCGGTGATGTTCTCGGCTCGGCGGTACAGCCCAGTGGGGGCGGTACCCCGGTGCGCATCCTCAGCGAGGAACGCGGTGCCGACGGGGGCGGTGCCGACGGGGGCGGTGCCGACGGATTCCTGGACGCCGTGGCCTTGGACACGCTGGCTCTGCTGGAGTCGACGTGGCGCCCGGTGGCTTCGGTGATGGCCGCGCGGTTCCCGGCTTCGGAGATCAACGACGTTGCGCCCGAGGAACTCTGCGCGGTGCCAGGTATCCAGGAGGTGCTGGGGCTTCGGGCGGTCGCAGCGTTGGCGGCCACGGGTCGCTGGGATTACGTGGTGGTGGACTGTGCGTCCACTGCGGACGCATTGCGGATGCTGACCCTGCCCGCCACCTTCGCGATGTACGCCGAACGTTGCTGGCCGCGGCACCGTCGGCTCAGTGCGGCTGTCGACGATCTTCGCACGGCTGCCGCGGTGGCCCTCGTCGAGACGTGTGCGGTGCAGATGGAATCGTTGGCCACGCTGCTTGCCGACGGCGAGCGGGTGAGCGCGCACCTGGTGCTGACTCCTGAGCGGGTCGTCGCCGCCGAGGCGGTGCGGACACTCGGATCGCTGGCGCTGATGGGTGTTCGGGTCAACGAGTTGATCGTCAATCAGGTCCTGTTCCAGGACGACTCGTATGAGTACCGCAATCTCCCCGACCATCCGGCTTTCGACTGGTACGCGGCGCGGATCGCCGAGCAGCAATCGGTGCTCGAGGAGCTTGCCGACACGATCGGCGCGTTGCGCCTGGTGCTGACACCGCATCTTCCCGGTGAACCGATTGGGCCCAAGGCACTCGGTCAACTGCTTGACGAGGCCCGAAGCAGGGACGGCACGCCGCCGCCCGGGCCGCTTCGGCCAGTCGTCGACCGCGAGTCGGGGTCGGGTTTGGACGCGGTGTACCGGATGCGCATCGAGTTGCCGCGCCTTGATGCCGGCGCGCTGCGCCTCGGCCGGGCCGGCGATGATCTGATCATCGGTGTCGCTGACGTGCGGCGGCGGGTGCGGTTGGCCGCGGTACTGCGCCGCTGCACCGTGACCGGGGCCGTCCTGCGCGGCCTGGAGTTGACGGTTCGGTTCAGGCCGGACCCGCAGCTCTGGCCGGTGCCCGTCGCGGCCAGCGAAGGCCTGGGCAGCGCAGGTGTCAACTTCGGTTGCGCCGGGTGGCCCAAGCGGTCCTGATCGCTGGACATTCATTCAGCTCGATTTCGGGCGAGCTTGCTGGGCCACCGAGACGCTCAGCGGCCCAGGTCGCTGCCAGCAGGTGTGGTGCCCGGTGTGTGCGCTCGCCGCGTTGGTCAACGGTGAACGGCACCCGTTGCTCACCGTGATCGCCGACCATAGTGGCGCGTTACTCGCGGTGATCCGGACGATGGTCACCGACCCGGCGACGGACTCGACCGGCGCGGAGTCGCCGTCTGGATGTAATCCAGACGGCCGGCCCGGCACCGGTGGTGGGCACACCTCGGTGAGCACCGAGGCCCGCTATCAGGGCATTGAGATCGTCGTCGAACCGATGTCAGTCGAGGAGTGAAGCCGCCTGAGGATTGGCCGTGAACAGTGCGTGCCGTGTGGCCCGGACAATCCCGGCTCGGTAGAGTCACGTCCAGGCAAACGTTCACGCGGGCGTCGGTGAGGAGGGGCTGTGTGGTACTGGTTGTTCAAGTACATCTTCATGGGCCCCCTGCTCTCCTTCATGACTCGGCCGAAAATCGAAGGCCTGGAACATGTTCCGCAAACCGGACCGGCGATTCTGGCCAGCAACCATCTCGCGGTGGTGGATAGTTTCTTCCTGCCTCTCGTCGTCCGTCGACGGATCACCTTCTTGGCCAAGTCGGAGTACTTCACCGGCACCGGGTTCAAAGGGGCTTTCAAGCGCTGGTTCTTCAGCGTGTCCGGTCAGGTGCCGATCGACCGGAGCGACGCCGACGCAGCACAGGCTGCCCTAGACACCGCGCGCAGGTTACTCGAGGAGGGCAAGCTACTCGGGATGTATCCCGAGGGCACCCGCTCGCCGGACGGCCGGCTCTACAAAGGCAAGAGCGGGCTGGCCAGGCTGGCGCTGGAGACCGGTGTGCCGGTAATCCCGGTCGCGATGATTGGAACCGACGGCGTCAACCCGCCGGGAACGAGGATGTGGCGGTTCGGCCGGGTGACGGTCCGGTTCGGCGCACCGATGGACTTCTCGCGATTCGATGGCCTCGCCGGTAACCGGTTTATCGAACGGGCCGTCATCGACGAGGTGATGTACGAACTGATGAACCTCTCGGGCCAGGAATACGTCGACATCTACGCGGCGAGCCTCAAGAAATCGGGTGAATCCGCAGATCGGGATATTCCGGTGGGCCCCTCGGCGGGCCCTTCGGCACGAATTCCCGAGACGGCCGCGGGTTAGGGCCGGGTTCCCGAGGGCGTAGGTTCCTAGCGTGCCTGTCGCCCTTCACTTCGATGTCGTCGCCCCGGGACGACTCCCGCTGATGTGGTGCCTGATCTCGTTCATCCTGACCTTTTTCGTCACCCGCACCATCACCCGCTACATCCGTGCGACGGCCGATCGAACCGGTCCGCGCAAGTGGTGGCAGCCGCATAACATCTCGGTTTCGGCCAAGGACGGCGCCGGTGGTGGCGGGGTGCACATCCACCACGCGGTGTTCGGGGTCATCCTCTCGTTGGCCTCCGGCGTCGCGATGGTGACCATGGCCCAGGGCGGGACCATGAGGCAGTTCACCGCGGCGGCCATCGTGTTCGGGATCGGCGCCGCTCTGGTGCTCGATGAGTTCGCGCTGATCCTGCACCTGGAGGACGTGTACTGGTCCGAGGATGGACGTACCTCGGTCGACGCGGTATTCGCGGCAACCGCCGTGGCCGGCCTGCTGGTTTTGGGGTTCAACCCGCTGTCCTTCTTCGACATCGGAATTTGGCGGGACAACACCTCAGTCCTGGCCCGCGTCACGGTGGTGGCGATGGCCGTCGTCACCCTGCTGCTCGCGGTGGTGGTGTTGGCGAAGGGCAAGCTGTGGACCGGTCTGGTGGGGATGTTCATCACGCCGTTGTTGGTCGTCGGAGCAATACGACTCTCGCGCCCGCACGCCCCTTGGGCCCGCTGGTACTACCAGGACAAGCCCCACAAAATGCACCGCTCGATGGAACGGGAGCGCTATGTGCGGCGGCCCTTCGTCCAGGTCAACCTGTGGTTGCAGCATGTGATTGCCGGCGAACCGCGGTTCCCTGCCGATGCTGAGGTCAACGCCGAACTCGACCGCGAGATCCACGCCGCGCCCGCACCTGCGCAGCGCGGAAAACCGGCGGTCGAGTCTGCAGTGACTGTCGGGAAGTAAAGCGCCCGCGATGCAGTATTTCTACGACACCGAGTTCATCGACAACGGCCGGCACATCGATCTGATTTCGATCGGAATCGTTGCAGCGGACGGCCGTGAGTTCTATGCGGTATCCACCGAGTTCGACCCGGAGTCGGCCGGGCGGTGGGTCCGCACGCACGTGCTCCCCAAACTGCCCTCGCCGGCATCGAGGATGTGGCGCTCACGGCGACAGATCCGTGACGGCCTCGAAGATTTCCTCGGCGTGGATGGCGAGGAGCCGATCGAACTGTGGGCGTGGGTGGGTGCCTATGACCACGTCGCGCTGTGTCAGTTGTGGGGCCCGATGACCAGCCTGCCGCCGCAGATCCCGCGCTTCACCCGGGAGCTTCGTCAGTTGTGGGAGGACCGCGGATGCCCGCGGATGCCGCCCCGCCCGCCCGATACCCATGACGCTCTGGTCGACGCCAGGCACAACCGGCGTCGCTATGAGTTGATGACCACGGGCGAAGATCCCGGTGCCGGACCCGACGGCCCGCCTCCGGCCCCCCTGCGCCGCGTGGCCGGTGGTGAGGTTCGCGGCTAGGGCCCGGTTACCATGAACCGGTGAACTGGACCGTTGACGTGCCGATCGACCAGCTGCCGCCGCTGCCGCGCTGTAAGCCGGCCTCCGTGACCGGCTGGACGCGGCTAGCCAATAAGCTGCCCAGCAGCGGATGGGACGCCGGGTAGGCCGCCTCGATGCGCAAGGTGCTCGAGAGTGTGCCCCCGGTCACGGTCGCCTCAGAGATCGAGAAACTCTCCGGCCACCTCGGCGCGGTCGCCCGGGGCGAGGCTTTCATGCTCCAGGGCGGGGATTGCGCCGAGACCTTCGTCGACAACACCGAGCCGCATATCCGCGCGAATATCCGCACGCTGCTACAGATGGCGGTCGTACTGACCTACGGCGCGAGCATGCCGGTGGTCAAGGTGGCCCGCATCGCGGGCCAGTACGCCAAGCCGCGTTCATCGGACATCGACGCCCTGGGGCTGAAGTCCTATCGCGGCGACATGGTCAACGGGTTCGCTGCCGACGCGGCCGTGCGCGATCACGATCCATCCCGGTTGGTGCGGGCCTACGCCAACGCCAGTGCCGCGATGAACCTGGTCCGGGCTCTGACGTCATCGGGACTGGCGTCGCTGCACCTGGTGCACGACTGGAACCGGGAGTTCGTCCGGACCTCGCCGGCCGGGGCCCGCTATGAGGCACTCGCCGGTGAGATCGATCGCGGCATGCGATTCATGGCAGCGTGTGGAGTCAACGACCGCAACCTCGACACCGCGGAGATCTACGCCAGCCATGAGGCTCTGGTGCTCGACTATGAGCGCGCCATGCTGCGACTCTCCGACGAGTCCGGCGAACCCCGGCTTTATGACCTCTCGGCCCACTACGTCTGGATCGGAGAGCGCACTCGCCAACTAGACGGCGCGCACATCGGGTTCGCCGAGGTGATCGCCAATCCGATCGGCGTTAAAATTGGCCCGACGATGACTCCCGAACTCGCCGTCGAGTACGTCGAGCGACTTGACCCGCACAATAAGGCGGGCCGACTGACGCTGGTCACCCGGCTGGGTAACCACAAGGTGCGCGACTTGCTGCCGCCGATCATCGAGAAGGTTCAGGCCACCGGTCACCAGGTGATCTGGCAGTGCGATCCGATGCACGGCAACACCCATGAGTCCTCCACCGGCTACAAGACCCGCCACTTCGACCGCATCGTCGACGAAGTTCAGGGTTTCTTCGAAGTACACCGCGGGTTGGGCACCCACCCCGGTGGTATCCACGTCGAGATCACCGGGGAGAACGTCACCGAGTGCCTCGGCGGCGCCCAGGACATCTCCGATACCGACCTGGCCGGTCGATACGAGACCGCGTGCGACCCGCGGCTCAACACCCAGCAGAGCCTGGAACTCGCGTTTCTGGTCGCGGAGATGCTCCGCGAATAGACCGGCCCCCGGTGGGATTCAGCGGGGAAACAACCCGTCCACATTGATGCCCAGCGACCAACCAGCAGTGGCTACCAGTCCGGTGAGTACGAGCACCGTCAGAATCCAGAAGGCCAGCATGCGGCGTGACCGCTGGCGCGTGAATGCGAATTCGTCGATGTCGATGCCGGCGAATTGCCTCGGTGGGAAGATGTCTTCGGCTTGAGGTCCGGTACCGCGCGCCGAGGCCCCGTCGTTGTCATCGGCCGCGGGTGTCGGGATCTCCTGAGGCCCGAGGGTGAGCTGTCGGGTCGCGCGGGGGACCGGTGGACGGCTGTCCGTAATCTGCCGAGCGGAGTTCCTCGGGGCCGGAACCTGAAACTGCGGTAGCCCCAACTCCTCAGCGATCGCGCCCAACTCCGCGCCCATGGCGCCGGCATCACTGAATCGGGCTTCCGGTTCGCGAGCGGTCGCCCGGGCAATGAAATCGTCGAACTCAGGTGGCACTCCGTCGATCAGTGAACCGGGTGGTGGAACGTCGCGATCCAGGTGTTGGTGGGCAATGACGATCGCGCTTTCGCCCTTGAAAGGTGTTGTGCCGGTGAGTAATTCGAATGCCATAATGCCGACAGCATAGACATCGCTACGCGATCCGGTTTCCTCGCCGAGGACCTGTTCCGGCGATAGATACGCGGCCGTGCCGAGAATGACGCTGGTTGATGTGATTCCGGCCTCGGTGGTGGCCCGCACCAAGCCGAAGTCGGCCAGTTTGACCTCACCGTCAACCGAGATCAGCACATTTTCCGGCTTGACGTCGCGATGCACCAAGCCGGCCCGATGAGCCGCCCCCAGTCCGCTCAATACCGGGGCCAGCACTGCCACCACGGCGTGCGGCGGCATTGGGCCGCGTTCCCTCAGCAGTTCGCGCAGGGTTCCCCCGGTCACGAGTTCCATCACCAGAAACGGATGTGCGGTGTCGTTGCCCTGGTCGTAGATGGCGACTAGGCCTGGACTCTTCAACCGCGCGATCGCCCGCGCCTCGCGCTGAAAGCGGGTGAGGAACTCGCGGTCGCCGGCATAGCGGGCATCCATCACCTTCAGGGCGACCGGCCGGTCCAGGCGGACGTCGAGGCCGCGGTACACCGTCGACATTCCGCCGGTGGCGATCCTGGCCTCGACGCGGTATCTGCCGTCGAGCAACGCACCGACGAGCGGGTCACTCGTCACCGCCTCATCCTAGGTCCGTCGGCCGCTGAGGCCGGGCGGCTGTCGGTGCTGAGCGTGTCCCGCCGCGCTGCGGCCCTACACTGTTTCGGGTGAGCACCATTGAGGCCGGTGATGACGTTCTGGACCCCGGCGAGCCGGTCTACGATCTGCCCACGGTGGCGGAGTTGCTCTCGGTGCCGGTGACGAAAGTCCATCAGCGTCTGCGGGACGGCCAGTTGGTGGCGGTGCGTCGCAACGGCATCCCGGTGATTCCGCAGTTGTTCTTCACCGAATCCGGCGAGGTGGCCAAGTCGCTTCCCGCGCTCGAGACCCTGCGGGACACGCTTGGCATGCGGTTTATCCTCACGCTCTCGCTTGCCTGCCGCGATCCGGCCCTCGTCAAACGGCAGGCGGATGCCTGGCAG
>JAGYKK010000023.1 GCA_018401645.1 Mycobacterium sp.
CGTGCGCTGACCGCCAATCCCGCCCTGGACAAGTTCACCTTCACCGGCAGTTCGGCGGTCGGTAAGGAGATCGGCAAACTCGCGGCCGAGAAGCTCAAGCCGTGCACGCTGGAGTTGGGCGGCAAGTCCGCGGCGATCATCCTCGAGGACGCCGAAATCGACGCCACCCTGCCGATGCTGCTGTTCGCCGGACTGATGAACTGCGGCCAGGCCTGCGTGGGCCAGACCCGCATCCTGGCTCCCCGGTCGCGCTACGACGAGATCGTCGAGAAGATCGCCGCGGCGGTGGCCGCGATGCCCGTCGGTATGCCGGATGATCCGGCCGCCGCGATCGGACCGCTGATCAGTTCCAAGCAGCGCGAACGCGTCGAGGGCTACATCCAGAAGGGCATCGATGAGGGCGCCCGGGTGGTCGCCGGTGGCGGTCGCCCGGAGGGCCTGGACAGCGGTTGGTTCGTGCAACCCACCGTATTTGCCGACGTCGACAACTCCATGACCATCGCCCAGGAGGAGATCTTCGGGCCGGTGCTGTCGATCATCGCCTACGACACCGAGGAGGACGCGATTCGTATCGCCAACGACTCGGTGTACGGCCTGGCCGGCAGCGTCTGGACGTCGGACAACGACAAGGCGATGAAGATCGCCTCACGGATCCGCACCGGCACCTACGCGGTGAACATGTACGCCTTCGATCCGGGCGCGCCGTTCGGCGGTTACAAGAACTCCGGAATCGGCCGCGAGAACGGGCCCGAGGGCATCGAGCAGTACGTCGAACTCAAGAGCGTGCTGCTGCCGTTCGGGTACACCCCGCAGCTCTGACGAGCAGGCGCTTGGCTCACCCGCCACATTCGAGTAACCCCACCCATCCCTGCAGGGTTCTGGGGTCATTATCCTGATGTGACCCCGAACGCTGTTGCCGTCGTGTTGGGTAGGCGATGGCATTCGGCCGCGGGCCCAAAATTCATGGAGGAAATGTGGGCGCAGCACGCTTTGTCGGTCGGGTCGGCGGGTTGGCGGTGGCTCTCGGCGTGGGGGCGGCCGTGTTCTACGCCGGCGGGGGTCGCCTCGGCTGACATCTCCGATCGCGGTGCGCGGGGCGCCGATACCGCCGACTCCCGGTCATCCCCATCCGCGTCATCCCCATCCGTTCGGACCCGGCCCCCAGCCCGCCGAGCCAGCCCCGGTGCCGGCCGGGGTGCGCCACCTGGAGCAACGATCGCGCGCGCCGCATCACCCCGGCTGAGCGCCCCGTCAATCACCGCGCCCGCTGGTGTGGCCCGCCGCGTCGCGGCGCTGGCGGTCGTGGATCGGAGTCGGTGACGAACAGCGTTGCGGCCGATGACTTCACGGTCGCGCCGCCGGAGGTGGAACTGCCGGAGCCGGCTGGGCCGGAAGTCAGGTTGCTCATCGATCCGGTGCCCGATCCGCTGGGCCGGCCGACTCCCCGGCGGCCTGGGCGCTACCGGGCCGCCGCCCGCCGCGAACCGCTGAGCAGGGCCGTCCGCAGTGCCCCGGCCACGCAGGTGACTTCTTCGGCGACAGTAACCTCTCGGCACAGGTGACCAGCGGCAGGCTCACCGTCGACCCGACGGTGACCATCGTCGACGGCATCATCCAGGGCCACCTGCAAGCGGTGAGTTCACGCGGTTTGACGATGACCTACACCGCCCTCGGTGAAGCCTGCGGGTTCGACTGCACATTGGGCGAAGGCGGCGGCAAGATCAGCCTGGGTACGGTGCCGGTCAGCCCCGGACGGTCCCACCGACGACTGACCCGCAGAGTTTCACGATCCTGCCCTACGCCAACTGGCTGGACGGCGACGCTAAGGGCACCCAGACCTTCAGTGTGCGAGTCAGTGAAGTCACCGCCCTCGACTCGTTCTTGACCGGCATTCCGCTCATCGGGTTGGTGGCCGCACCCGTCATCGACCTGCTTCAGACGCTGCCCCTGATCGGCGACCTCCTCGCACCCCTCATCGGCGCGTCGATGGTGGCCCGGATCACCGTCGACGTCGCGTCCCTGGCACCGTCGGACACCCCGGTGGCGTTGACCTACCTGGTCACTTCTTTCGACGGCGTCGGGATCAGCACCAACTTCTTCCCGGCGGCAGGCCTGAGTGCCGGGGGCACCGCACCGACGGTCATCACCATGTCGGGCTTGGGCGGGGGGGCCTATTCCGATCCGTACACCGACCGCGTCTTCGACATCGAAGGACAGGATTACGACCTTCCGTCCGTCAGGGTGCTTCGCAACGACGGCTACAACGTGGTGAGCGCGACCCCACGCGGTGTGCGGAACTCCGGGGGCATCATGCAACTGGACAACCCGTTCTTCGAAGGCCGCGACATGTCCGCGGTCATCGACTTCATCGCGCTGAAACTCCCGCGACCCTCGACGGCCCCAACGACCCGGCGGTCGGCATGGTGGGCGCTCCTACGGCGGCGGCATCCAGTTGGTGGTCGCCGGCAGCGATCCGCGCATCGACGCCATCACGCCCGAAAACACCTGGAACTCGCTGAATGCCTCGCTCTACCCCGATAACACCTGGAAGACGTCCTACGGGTCAGTGCTGTACCTGGCGTTGGTTGTCACCGGCGCCCGCGTCAATAGCCTGGTCCCCCGCGCAGTTTTGACCGGCAACCTGTTCGGCCGGATCTCTGAGACCGCGCAGGCGGCGTTGGCCAGCAGTGGTCCGACCGCGCTGCTGAACACGTTGAGGGCCCCGACGCTGCTGACCCAGGGAATCCAAGAGGCCCTGTTCCCGCTCCGGCAGTCGCTGGACAACGCCGAAACCATCCTCGGCAACGGCTCCGGCACCCCGGTCAAGGTGGCCTGGTACTGCGGCGGCCACGGCATATGTCTGGACCCCCCAAATCCCGATCAGGAGGCGATCCTGCTCGCCGACACCCTCAACTGGCTTACCCAGTACGTCAAGAGGCAAAGCGGTGGAAGCAGCATCTGCAAACTTCCAGTGGTTCGACCAGCTCGGTGGCTATTACTTCTCGGACAAGCTGCCGTACCAGTCCGGGTTCAACAACCGCCCGGACATCACCGCCACCTCGCCCGGAGGTCTGCTGCCTGTCGTGCCACTCCTCGGCGGCTCGAACAGTTTCTTCGCCCTGCCCTACTCGCTCGGCGGCGGATCTGTGGCGCGCAACGCGATCAATGTGCCGGTCACGGTCGGGCCAGGCACACAGGTTGTCGGCGCGCCTGCGGTGAGCATCACCTACCAGGGATTGGGCACCACCCGGGCGGTCTTCGCGCAAGTCGTCGACGACAGCACCGGCCGGGTTCTCGGTAACGTCGTGACTCCGGTGCCGGTGACGCTGGACGGCAGGCAACACACGCTGACCATGGACCTGTCGGACATCGTCTACACCAACGCAAGCGCCGACTCCCGCACGCTGACCGTGCAGATCACCAGTTCGGCGACGGCCTTCGAAAACTTCACCTCGTTTGGGCTGATGAATATCTCAGATATCGGCGTGACGATGCCGAATCGCACGGCCTAGAACAACACCCGGGCGATCATCTCGGCGACCGCCGCCGGTTTGTCCACACCGTCGATCTCAATGGTGTGGCGCACCGTCAGGTCGACGGTGCCTGCGTCCTTGGCGACGGCGTCGGCCAACTCCGAGCGCACCCGGATCCGGCTGCCGACCGGCACCGCGGACAGAAACCGGACTTTGTTGAGTCCGTAATTGATGACTAACTGTGCGTTCTGCACACGGAAGTTGTCCTTGCTCAACGCGGGAATCAGCGACAGCGTGAGGAACCCGTGCGCGATCGGCGCGCCATAGGGACTCTCGTTCTTGGCCCGTTCGACGTCGACGTGGATCCACTGATGGTCGCCGGTGACGTCGGCGAAGTCGTTGATGCGCTGCTGGTCGATCTCCAGCCAATCGCTGACGCCGAGTTCGGAGCCAACCAGCGATACCGCGTCGTTGATGGAGGAGATGAGCTTCATGGGATGCAGCCTAGGGTGCGTCTCCCCGGGCTATGACATTCGCCATAGCACGCACCCCGGATTGCCCTCACACCCCAGTTCAGCGCCCTGTTATCGGTTGGTTACCGACAACTCGGGCGCGTCGCGGCTTGCACGCCCGCAGGCCCGCCCATACCGTCATAACCGTAGTTATGTTCCAGAACGAAACTGATGAGGAGACCGACCGTGTGGCTGATTGAGATCAGCGTCGCCGGCCGCACCATCACCCGTCGCGTGCCCGGCCGACGCCGGGGTTTGTTCGGACTGGACGGACGCGGCCTTCGTTGGCCCGCCACCCTGCTTCGACCGTCTACCTGAGGTGACCGGTCAGGCCCGCGGCAGCCGGGTGTACCCCCAAGGGGTGGATCCAGAGACACCGATCAGCGTCATCAGACGCTTCGGCATCACCACACTCGAGCGCGATCCCGCCGAGTTCACCGTGGTGGCCCACATGCCCATCGGCGGGATGCTCAACCCGTTCACCGGTCTGCCGACGGTGGCCGGCTTGGCGGTCTTGGTCGATGACGTGGCCGGCCGGGTCAACTACGACCGCTGCGGCCGAGGGCAATGGACGGTGTCCAGCGAACTGGTCGTGGAGATGAGTCCCGGCGCCGTCGCCAGCATCCTTTCCGCCCCCGGTGAACCGGTGATGGCCAGCGCGCGGCCGCTGGGCCCGGCCGGCGCCACCTTGCTCTCGGTGTGCACGCTCACCCACTGCGGCATCGTCATCGGCGGCGGTACCGTACGGACCGTGCCGGTCGACGGCGGGCCCGACGAGCCGAGGGTTCCGGGGACGATCCGCTGGTCCGCACCGCAACGACCGCCCTTTCCGAATTGATGGCCCTCGGGCCCCCGAGCATCGAGGACGCAACACAGCGACTGCATCAGCGGCCTGATCCGATGGTCAACAACCTGATTGGGATCGTCCACGGCGGCGTCAGCAGCGCCGGATTGGAACTGGTGGCCGCAGCGGCTATCAACCATGAGCAGGCCGAGCCGTTCCGAACGGCCTCAATTCGGGTCAACTTCCTACGGCCGTTCATCGCCGGTGCACAATCTGTCTATGAGGGAACGGCTCTGCGAATCGGCCGCACGTCGGCCATCGGCGACGCGAAGGCGATCGGCGACGATGGAAAAACCGCGATCATCGCCCGCGTCACCGGCTACCGGTGAGTGTCGTGGCTGACGACTTCGCCGCACTGTGCGCCAACGAACCGGAGTTGGCGAAGCTTCGGGGCGGGCTGCGGGATTTTCTGGCCGCTGATCGCGCCGAGTTCGGCTGGCAGCCGGCCGTCGACGCGTGGCTGTCAGATTGGGATGAACCGTTCAGCGCGCGGCTCGGCGATGCCGGCTTTGTCGGGCTGACGATTCCGAAGGAGTACGGCGGCCAAGGTCTGGGTCATCTGCACCGCTACGTGGTGGCCGAGGAACTGCTGGCTTGCGGTGCGCCGGTGGCAGCGCACTGGATTGCCGACCGTCAGGTCGGGCCGGGTCTGCTGTCCTACGGCACTGAGGAACAACGTCGGCGGATCCTCCCGAAAATCGCTGCGGGGCGGTATTTCTCGGCAATCGGAATGAGCGAACCACAGGCGGGCTCGACCTCGCGGCGGCCGCCACCAAAGCCGTTCGGACCGATGGCGGATGGGTGCTGTCGGGCACGAAGGTGTGGACCAGCGGTGCACACCTGGCCCATCAGGTCGTCGTTCTGGCCCGAACCAGCCCACTCGACCCGCAGCACCGGCACGCCGGCTTCAGCCAGTTCATCGTGCCGACCGACTCGCCCGGACTCGACATCAGCCCGATCGTGCTGATGTCGGGAGAGCAGCATTTCAACGAGATCACCTTCGACGAGGTTTTCATCGACGACACCAACTTCCTCGGCAAGGAAGGCGACGGCTGGCGCCAGGTCACCGCGGAGTTGTCCTTCGAGCGCAGCGGCCCGGAACGCATCCTCAGCACCGCGCCACTGCTGACCGCACTGGTGCGAGTCCTGGCGAAGGAGCCTGACCGTGATGACCACGCCGTCGCGGCACTGGGAGACCTGATGGCACGGGTGATTTCGCTGCGCCAGTTGTCGGTATCGGTGGCCCGCGCGCTGACTCAGGGACGGTCCCCGGCGAACGAGGCCGCGTTGGTCAAGGACCTCGGTACCCGCTTCGAACAGCAGTCGGTGGAGTTGGCTGCCGACCTACTGTCCTATGTCGGTGCCGATGTCGACGATCGCTCCCACGTCGCGACCCTTGTCGAAACCGCGCGGTCACACGCACCGATGTTCACCCTGCGCGGCGGGACCAACGAGGTGCTGCGCGGCATGGTGGCACGCGGCATGGGGTTGCGCTAGTGGCTGTGCTCAGCGGGGGTGTCTTCGACAGTGCGCCCGATGATTTGAGCGATCTGCGCAATCTGGCCGACGAGATCGGTGAGCGTTCGTTCGCTGAACGGATCGGCCACCGCGGGCTCCCGGACTCGTTCGACAGCGCAGCCTGGCGCCACCTCGAGGACGCTGGACTGACCCGACTGGACAGCAATGTCGAATCCGGTGGCGGCCCAGTCGAAGTCGCGGTGATCCTTCGTTCGTTGGCTCGCCACTGCGTCACGGTTCCGCTTGCCGAGACCGACGTGTTGGCCGGTTGGCTGGCCGCACGTGCCGGACTGGAGGTGCCCGACAGTGGTCCGTTGACCATTGCCACCGGGCTGCAGTCAGTGCCGTACGCGGCGGATGCCGCCGCGGTGGTGCTGGCCCTGCCCGACGGCGACCGGCTGCGGGTCGCCGTGCGAAGCCCGGAGGAACTCTCGATCACGAGGGGCCACAACCCCGGCGGTGAGCCTCGCGACGCGATTGGCACCGAACTGCCGGCGAGTGCCTTCGTCACCGTCGACGCCGCGGTCGAACTCTCTCGGCGCGGTGCCTGGGCGCGCTGTGTTCAGATCATCGGCGCACTGGATGCCGCCGTCGAGTTCTCGGTGGCCCACACCCGCGAGCGCGAACAGTTCGGCCGTCCGCTGAGCGCGCTGCAGTCGGTGCAGCACACCCTGGCGTCGATGGCCGGCGAGATCGAACGGGCCCGCGCGGCGGCAGACCTTGCAGTGGTGGCGGCGGCCGATCACGGCTTCGACAGCCCGCAGGCCGACTACGCCGTGACAGTGACCAAAGTGACGTTGGGCCAAGTGGTCCCGATCGTCGTCACCGCGGCCCATCAGTTGCACGGCGCCATCGGAGTGACCATCGAGCACCGACTCTGGCTGGCGACCCAGCGGGCCCGCAGCTGGATCGGTGAGTTCGGCGATACCGCGCATCACGCCCTAAGGCTGGGCCGGCTGGCCCTGGCCGCCGACGACCCGTGGGACCTGATCATCGGCAGCGCAACAACCTGATTCCCTCAGGTGCCGGTCCAGTTCGGCGCGCGCTTCTCGGCGAAGGCGACCGCACCCTCCCGGGCGTCCTTGGATGCGAACACCGGCATGATGATTTTCGTCTGCTCAGCCCACTGCTGTTCGGGAGCCCAGCCGCGCGACTCGACGATGACCCGCTTGGTGGCGGCGACGGCCAATGGGCCGTTGGCGGTGATCCGTTCGGCCAGTTCGATCGCCGCCTCCAACGCGTGTCCCGGCTCGGCGAGGACGTTGACCAAACCCAGTTCGTGCGCCCGTTCGGCAGGCAGGTTGTCGCCGGTGAGCGCCAACTCCATGGCGATCGCTGACGGGATGCGCTGCGGCAGGCGCAGCAGCCCACCACCGGCGGCCACCAGGCCGCGCTTGACCTCGGGGATGCCGAATGCGGAATTGCGAGCGGCCACGATGAGGTCGGTGGCCAAGGCCAACTCCGTGCCACCGGCCAATGCGTAGCCCTCGACGGCGGCGATCAGCGGCTTGACCGGCGGCCGCTCGGTGAAGCCCAGTCCGCGGCCCTTCACCGCCACGTTCTCGCCGCGGGCGAACGCCTTGAGGTCCATGCCGGCACAGAACGAGCCGCCGGCGCCGGTGATGATGCCCACCGACAGACCGGGGTCGTCATCGAGAGTGTCCATCGCGGCCGCCAGGGCGTGGCTGACTGCGGCGTTGACGGAGTTCTTGGCCTCCGGGCGGTTGATGGTGATGATCAGGATGCGGCCGCGCTGCTCGGTGAGGACGGCCTCCGGGGCACTGGTTTCTTCGCTCATCTGCCCTATCGTAATAATGGCCGTCATGGCCAATGACGTCCGCGCCGACGAGATCCATCCGGAATTGCGCCGGGTGGCCAGATTCGCGCCGCGCCAAATCGTCTACCCGTGGTCCCTGCCGATCCTGCGCAGACTGTCCATAGCCAGCCGGTCCAGCAACGACGGCGTCGACGTGATGGATCTACCCGGCGGTGCCGGGGCGCGGCTGTACCGGCCCACCGCCGCGGGGCGCCCACCGCGGCGCTGCTGTGGATCCACGGCGGCGGTTACCTGCTCGGCAGCCCGGAGCAGGACGATGCGCTGTGCAGGCGGTACGTGCAGCGACTCGGCATCACTGTCGCCGCGGTGCGCTATCGCCTTGCCGAGCACCCTACCCGATTCCGCTGGAGGACTGCTACCGGGTGCTGACCTGGTTGGCCGGGCTGCCGGGCGTGGATGCCGACCGGATCGCGATCGGTGGCGCGAGTGCCGGCGGGGGCTGACGGCAGCGTTGAGTTTCCTGGCCCGTGATCGCGGTGAGGTCTCCCCGGCGTTGCAGGTGCTGTCCTATCCGATGCTCGACGACCGCACCGTCGGCCCCCGACCTCGAGAAGCCCGGCTTCCGATTGTGGAACGCCCGCAGCAACCGGTTCGGCTGGACGTCCTATCTCGGCGGGGCCGATCCGGCGGTGGCGGTGCCGGCCCGCCCGCACCGATCTCGTCGGCCTGGCGCCGGCCTGGCTCGGGGTGGGCACCCTGGACCTGTTCTGCGCAGAAGACCTGGCCTACGCCGCCCGACTCAACGCCGCCGGCGTGGAGTGTGAGGTGCACGAGGTGCCTGGGGCATTCCATGGATTCGACGGACTGGCACCCAAAGCCGCTGTCTCACAGGCCTACTTCGACAGCCAGTGCGCGAGCCTCAGCCGCGCCTTGACGGTGTGAGTCCCGGTGTCTACCGCACTCACCCGTGAGCAGGTCGACCTGCGTCAGACCGTGGCCGACCTGTTGGCCAAACGATCGCCGCAGGCCGAGGTGCGCCGGTTGATGGCATCCGATGACGGGTACGACCCTTCGGTGTGGTCGGAGTTGGCGGCGCTGGGTCTCCTCGGTCTGATCATCCCGGAGGAATACGGTGGATCGGGTGCCGGAGCCGCGGAACTGGCCGTCGTTTCCGAACAAATGGGGCGCGCACTGCTGTGCGCACCGTACCTGTCGGCCGCGGTGCTGACGCCGTACCTGCTGCTCGCTTTGGATGACACGGCCGAGTGTGCAGAGGTGCTGCCGCAGATCGCGGCCGGGGAACTCACCACCGCGGTTGCGTTCGCCGAATCCGGTTCGGCACGGCCGCCCCGGCATCCCGCGACCACCGCGGAGCGAACCACGAATGGCTGGTCACTGACCGGTGAGAAGACCTACGTGCTGGACGGTGTCGGTGCCGACAGGTTCTACGTTCACGCCGAATCCGATTCTGGTGTAGGGATTTTCGCTGTCGATCCCGGCGCGGCCGGGCTTGAGATGACAGCACTGAACACCGTTGATCAGACCCGCCGACAGGCCCGGCTCACTCTGGCCGACACCCCGGCCCGGCCGATCGGCGCCATCGGGTCCGGTGCCGCCGCCCTGGACGCCGCGCTGGACCGGGCCGCGGTGGCACTGATCGCCGAGCAGGCCGGTGGAGCGATGCACTGCATGGAGATGGCCTCTGACTACGCCCGCACCCGATACCAGTTCGGCCGGGCCATCGGCAGCTTCCAGGCGATCAAACACCTGTGTGTGGACATGCTGCTGGAGGCGGAATCAGCGTGTTCGGCCGCGCGGCACGTCGCCGCTGCATTCGATGCGGGCGAACCCGACCGCATGACCGATCTCGCACTGGCTCAGGCGTACTGCTCGGATGCGTTCTGTTCAGTCGCGGCCGCCACCATCCAGGTGCACGGCGGGATCGGCTTCACCTGGGAGCACCCGGCGCATCTGTATCTGCGCCGCGCGCGCACCGACGCCCAGATCTTCGCCGACCCGGCCTGGCACCGGGAACGCTACGTGCGAATCAGGGAGGAGAGTTGATGACCGACGACGACATCCGCACCGAGGTGCGCCAGTGGCTCGCGCAAAACTGGGATCCGGGCGCTGACCGGGCCGAGTGGGCTCAGCGAGTCTTCGACGCAGGCTGGTCTGCGCCGAGTTGGGAGCCGGAGTGGGGCGGCCGAGGCCTCAGCGATCCACAGTCCCGAATCGTGGCAGCCGAATTCGCCGCCGTCGGCGCGCGCGGCGCCGGAGCCGACCGTGCCGACATGCTGGCCTGCACGGTCCGCGATCTGGGCACCGACGAGCAGAAGGAGCGGCTGATCCCACCCTCGGTGCGTGGGGAGACCAGGTGGTGCCTCCTCTACAGCGAGCCCGGTGCCGGATCCGACCTGGCCGGCTTGCGCACCCGTGCCGAGCGTGACGGAGACGACTGGATCGTCACCGGACAGAAGGTATGGACGTCCTTCGCCACCACCGCCGACTACGGACTGCTGGTGGCTCGCACGGACTTCGATGTCCCTAAACATCAGGGAATCAGTTTCTTCATTTTCCCGATGAGACAGGCCGGAGTGGAAGTCCGGCCGATTCATCAGATCACCGGTGAGTCGGAGTTCAACGAGGTGTTCATCACCGACGCCCGGGTGCCACACGCCAACCTGGTCGGTGAAGCCGGCGGCGGGTGGAGTGTTTTGCAGCTTGCCCTGGCCCACGAACGTCGACTGATGGGCGACCTGGCCCGGACATCGAAGTCGAGTGGTGAACTCAAACCCGACGCCGACAGCTTGATCACCATGGCCCGGGCGGCCGGGCGGCTAGCTGATTCCCATATCCGCCAGGAGATCGCGGTGGCGGAAGGCTATGCGGCGGTCAACCGCTGGAACACCCTGCGTGCCAAGAGCACCCGCGATAAGGCCGAGGCGGCCACGCTGCTGTCGCTGGGCAAGATCGCGATGTCCCGGATTCTGCATGAGACCGCCCGGGTGCAGACCGCGATCGTCGGGCCGGAGGCGATGCTCTGCGGGGCCGATAACCCCACGGGCGATGCCGTCACCTTCCGCACGCTGAACGCCTACTTCACGTCAATCGGCGGTGGCACCGACCAAATCCAGCGCAATATCGTCGGCGAACGGGTGCTGGGATTACCTCGGGAACCAGAGCCCTACCGCGACACAGCGTTCCGGGATTTGCCGCACTGATTCTCGGACCGGAAACACCTGTCAGCGAAAGTGCAGGATGTCACTGCCCCAGGCCTGCCGGATTTTCGCGTCCGAATCGAATGCGATTCGGTCATCGCGATCGATGATCAGGCAGGCACGGTCGGTCTCCTCATACGCGGTCCACTCCGGATCTCCGGGTAAACCGCTCGGCTTGGCGGTGGCGGCGAAATTCGCCCACCGAGCCCGCATCCGCTTGGATACCGCTTTGGCGATCTTGGTCCCGCCCAGTTTGAGTGTCACATCCTTCGGTGCACCGAGAGTGCCCCATACATAGGGCAATTCGGTTGCGTGCGCGGCGCCGACAAGCAACAGCTTCATGATCGGCGTGGCGTAGTCGAAGCGGTAGAGGTACACCGGCGCTACCCGGCTATGCCCCTCTGCGAGCCACACCGAGGGCATCCGGAAGCCCACGTCGCTGGCGATGCTCACGCCGCGGCCACTGCCGCGATAGCGAGAGTGAGACGATCCAAGTTCCTCAACGGTGGGCAGATCCATATCGGGCTGTTCGGCGGCGATGTCGTTGAACATCGAGGTGATCGCGCGCGGCGTGATCGGCAGCAGCGGTGAGCGCATCAGCCGGAACAGCGCGGCCTCGTGCTTGTTGGTACCGATGATCAACGGAACCGGGTGGGTATGACCCTCGCGGGCGCGTTGCACGGGATATCCGTGCAGCAGATCGCCGTCGACCACCGGCACGAACGCGACCGTTCCCGGATTGCTCAGAGGAACCTGATCGAAGACCATCTTGGTCGCCGATATCAGTGCCCGGACATCCACGTCGCGCAGTTTCCCGGCGTCGGCCTCGGCGATACCGAGATGATCGAGTACCAGATGGGTGACCCGCTGGGCGCGGTCATGTTCGTATACCGACGTTGCCGGTGAACTCTGGGCGATCGCGGTCGCGAACAGCCCCTCCGCCTGCGCAACGGCAAGCAGGGCGGTCACGATGCCGGCACCGGCGGACTCCCCGAACAGCGCCACCCTAGCCGGATCGCCGCCGAACGCGGCGATGTTGTCCCTGACCCAGTGCAGTGCGGCGATCACATCGCGAAGGCCGATGTTGGAGTCGAAACGCTCTCCCCCACCCATTCCGGCGAGGTCGAGAAACCCGAAAACGCCGAGGCGGTAATTGATCGTCACGACCACCACATCGCCCTCAGCGGACAGGCGACGACCTTCGTACAGTGGCTGGCTGCTCGAGCCGAGCACGAACGCGCCGCCATGAACCCAGACCATCACCGGTTTGCCGTCGCCTGGCCGGGTACCCGACGGTGCCCAGATGTTCAGATGCAGGCAGTCCTCGTCCTCCGGGGCGCCGAGATCGAGTGGGAAGGTCGGCACGGGCGGTTGTGGGCAGACGAACCCGTAGCTGCCGGCGTCGATGATCTCGCTCCAGGGCTGCGGTGGCTCAGGTGCCCGAAAGCGAAGTTCGCCGGTCGGCGCCGCCGCATAGCGGATGCCCTTCCACGCCACCGCACGACCGTCGTCAATTCCGCGAACCGGGCCGTAACCGGTCTCCGCCACGAGATCATCAGTGCTCATCGGGCTTGCTCGGTCCTTTCAGGTCAACGTTCAGGCTACCGGCCGGTGAGCAGCCTGGCCGTGGCCGCCCTGGTGGCCGGTTGCGTCCAGCACCGGACGGTCGTCGCCGTCACCGGCCGCGGAGACCAGTGAGCGCAGGCTCAGCACGCCGCCGCGGTCGCCGCCCGACTCTTCCGCCGCCTCAATGTGCAGATCGCTGTAGAGCGTGTCGCCCTCGTACACCTGCCCGGTGTGGTCACAGGACTGCCAGCCCAGCACGGTGACCAGATTGGGCAGCAGGCGGCTGGCCTGGGCCAGTGCGAGGCCGATGGTGTAGCCGCCATACACCAGCCGCCGACCCCCGACACGCGAATCATGATGTGTAGCAGCGATGTTCAGCGTCAATCTGGCGAGTTCGTGGGCGCAGGTGACGACATCGCCGAGCGCGCAGCACCGAACCGGCCATATCGGCGTCGAAGTGCGGCCCTGGCACCCGGCGGCGGAAGGCGTCGGCGTCCCAGTGGCGGGTCGGGTCGGCCGCCGGTGCCGAGCCCACGCCGATCTGTGACAGGTCGTCGTCGTGGCCGGTGTCACCGGTATCGGTGCTGCACGGCAACATGGCGCAGCGGTAGAAATCGAGCACCAGATGGCCGGCCTGGTCGACGGTGGTCATCCGCAGCGCGGCCAGGCCGGTGGGTGCGCGGTCGGGTTTGGCACTGTTGCGTTTCAGGCCGACGACCTCGGTGCGGGTGACAGGGTGTCACCGATCACCGGGAACCGGTGGAAGCTCAGCCCGCGGTAGAACAGGTTGGCCTTTACCCGCTGAGTCACCAGCGTGGACTGGCCGATCGCCACATCGCACACCAACCCCGGGTGGGCCAATTGCCCGGGCCCACCGAGCACGGCGCGGGATAACTCCGCGTCCAGCGCCAGCCGCAACCGATCGCCGGTGATCGCCTGATGGGTCGCCGCGATACCGGCGGTGATCGTCATCGACGGCGCCGAGTCGAAGACCTGCCCCACCACAAGGTCGTCGAAATGGGGGCCACCGCCACCGCTATCGCCGTGCCGCGTCACAGTCATCAGTGTGTCACCGTAGTTGCATGCCACAGGGCGAAGTCGGGCCGACGATGCTGGCCGAACTGCCACCCGACATCGCCGCCAGCCCGCTGTACAACGACGACCTGGCACCCACACCCGCGAGTCGGCGCACCTGGACCACCTACAACTTCGCCGCGCTGTGGATCGCGATGGCGCACTGCCTTCCCACCTACATGCTGGCCGGCGGCCTGATCGCACTCGGCATGAACTGGTGGCAGGCGCTGCTGACCATCGCACTGGGCAACCTGATCGTGCTGATACCGATCCTGCTCAACGCGCACCCCGGAACCAAGTACGGCATCCCGTTCCCGGTGCTGGCGCGCAGCAGTTTCGGCACGATCGGCGCCAATATTCCGCGCTGCTGCGGGCGATCGTGGCCTGCGGGTGGTTCGGCATCCAGACCTTCATCGGCGGTGAGGCGGTCCGGATTTTCCTGACGGCAGTGTGGCCCGCCTTCAATGACATCGGCGGCAGGGCAAGCATTCTGGGCCTGGGTGTGCCCAGCGCCATCACCTTCGGCATCTTCTGGCTGGTGAACATCGGCATCATCGTGTTCGGTATGAATGCGGTGCGGGTGTTCGAGAACTGGAGCGCCCCGCTCATCCTGCTGATGGGTGTCTGGCTGATGGTGTGGGTCATCATCCGGGCCGGTGGTCTCGGGCCGATGTTCGACCGGCCGAGCACCTTCGCCACGTCGGCCGAGTTCTGGAAGGTGTTCGTGCCCAGCCTCACCGCCATGGTCGGCTTCTGGGCGACGCTGAGCCTGAACATCCCGGACTTCACCCGCTTCGGGCGCAGCCAGCGCGAACAACTGCTCGGCCAGACGCTGGGCCTGCCCATCACCATGATCGCCTTCAGTGCGATGGCGGTGGTCATCACCAGTGCGTCGCAGACCATTCTCATCGGCAGCGACCCGCAGACCCTGTGGGATCCGGTGGTGCTGCTCAGCCAGATCACCAGCAGTACCGCCCCGCCCGGCCTCGACGCGCCACTGCTTGCCGGCGACGGCACCCGCATCCTGGTCGCACTGGCGAGCCTGTTCGGCGTCGCAGTGGCCACCATCAGCACCAACATCGCAGCCAACGTCATCAGCCCCGCCAACGACTTCGCCAACTGCGCCCCGCGCCTGATCAGCTTCCGGACCGGCGGCGTCATCACCGGCGTGATCGGCATTCTCATCATGCCGTGGAACCTGCTCGCCAGCGCCGACACCTACATCTTCAACTGGCTGGTGGGCTACAGCGCCCTGCTGGGCCCCATCGCCGGCATCGGTGGTCGACTACTGCTCGTCCGGCGTCGGGAACTCGACGTACCCGACCTCTCCGCAACACCGGGGCCCTATGAACTGGGGTTGGCCGATGATGTTGTGGAGCAAATTATTCGGCCCACCGGCCTAGTTGACCCCAAGATTGTGGTCAAACCGGTGGAAGGACAAATTGACGACCTGCTGGAATCCATTCGCCTCCGAGTGGAGCGAAATGAGCGAGTCCTCGTCACCACCTTGACCAAGAAGATGTCCGAGGACCTCACCGATTATCTCGATGACGCGGGAGTGAAGGTCCGATATCTGCACTCGGACGTCGACACGCTTCGACGGGTTGAACTACTGACCGAGCTCCGCGCGGGCGTCTACGACGTGCTCGTGGGTATCAACCTTCTGCGAGAGGGGCTCGACCTGCCGGAGGCCATCATCGCCCTCGCCGAAGCGCAGGAGGCGCGCCAACCGCTCGGCGTCACCTACGCGGTGGCTGATGCCCGGGAGTTGTCCGATGAGGTCGACCTGACTGTTGCCGCCTATCTGCTCAACTACGCACGGACCCGGGAGGAACTTCAGGCGATGTGCGACGGGATTGCCCGATCACTCAAGCCGGGGGGCCGGTTCGTCACGGTCAACACCAACCCGGCCGTGGACCTCACCGCCGCCACGTCTTATCGGCCGTACGGATTCGAGACCACCGCCGTCGGGCAGTGGCAGGAGGGCACTCCGATCCAGTGGACCTTCCATCTCGAGGACGGGCCGCTCACGATCGAGAACTACCACCTCAGCGTGGCCGCCCACGAGGAGGCCTTTGAGCGGGCCGGTTTTTCCGAGGTGCGTTGGCATCCGCCGGCGTTGTCTCCTGAGGCGCTGTCCCCGGAGGCGCTGGAGGACTACGACAAGCAGTACTGGTCGACCTTCATGGATTTTCCACCGGTGACGTTCATCGAGTGCGTCCGGTAGATGCGCTACGGCCAGTCGACGCTGAGCTCCCTGCCCCGACCCACCACCACTTCCGTACCTGGTTGCCCGGCCGGTTCATTACTCGGCCTGGAGAGTGCGGCGGATATCTTTCATGAGCAGCACAAGGTGAAGTTCGTCTGTGGGGCTTGGCTCGAACTCAGGTACGAGATGTATGTAGAAGTTTCGGGCGTCGGCGGATTCGGCGTGGACGAGCAGGCCGCGGCAGCCAACGTCGTCAGATAGTTCGGTAAGCCGAGCGAAGATGTCTTGGAGCATGCCCGCTGCCAGTCCGACGCGCTCGTGGTCGATGTCCACGCCGAGTCGAGCCAGGAGGGCCACCGGTTGGGGATAGCGGCCAGCGCCCTTGCGTGCCCGACTGGGGGCGGCGCCGGTCTGGAGTTGGGCCATGCACCAGGCGTAATAGGCGACTACCCGGGGGCCGTGGTGCTCAGTGACGACGAAGACTCGCGTAGTACCGACTGCGACTGACTGGCGGCCGTATCGGCGGAGCCACTCGGTCTGCTCCGTTGAGCGGCACCGAAATTCGGTCAGGTCGTGATGGCCGGCCAGCAGTTCAGGTGGCCGATATTGCCTCACTCGGTGAACGGCGTGGGGCGTTGCATCAGTCGGCGCAGCCCGGGCAGGTCGCGGGAGGGCTGGGAGTTGACGTCTTCCCACTGTTTGAGAGCCACCGGGTCGAGGTCGAAGTGGTCTCGGTCAGCGAGTAGTCGCCGCGCAGCGTCGGATGCGTGGGTGATGACGAAGTCCGTGAGGTCGGTTCCGCTGGCGCGTACGGCGCGGTCGATCAATTCACGCTCCTCCGTCGTTGTGCGCAAGTCCATCCGTCGATTTCTACGGCGAAACTCAGTGCCCACAGCCTGACCCCCTGACCTTTCTCAGCTCGTACGTCCACTGTACGGCCACTACGTAGAAGATCAATAGCTGGCCCTGACGGCGGCCCCGCGGTGCGCCGGCCGTCGGGCGGTGGCAGGAGGGCACACCGATCCAGTGGACGTTCCATCTCGAGGCCCTGCGAGGTAGCGTTCCCCAATTGCTTCATGTCAACGCCGCGCAGCGGACGGATCATCAGCAGACAGTGAGGGAACCGGGACAATGCTTCAGATATTTCGCGCACCGTTCACGGCGGGCACCGTCGCCGCCTTCTGCCGCGGCCGCCTTGATAGCCGCACCGGCCGACAATTCCGGCCGGTTGCTCGCCGCGCTGGGGGCGCCGTCGAATGCCCAGGTCACCCTGTCTGCATGGCAGAACCCCATCGTGGCATTGCTCGACTCCGGGGAACTGGCCGAGAACTACGTCTTCGGCAGCTACTACAACGGTGGCGATATTCCGACGCCGGGCGCTGGCGAGGCCAATTGGCCCTACGCCGGTTTCGACCAAACCGGCGGCGATCTGCTGAATTACCTGCTCTACAACACGCCCGAGTTAGGTAATTACTTCTACGTGGGCTTCCTCGAGAACTTGGTCGCCGAGGCTTATCTACCCGCGGTACAGCAACTCCAGCTGAACGTCGTCGACTATGTCAGCGTCGTCCTCAGCGGGCTGAACCTGGCAGCCAGGGAGCTGGCGACGGGCGTGTGGGACCTGCCCGCGGCTGCCCTCGACGCCGTCCAGCTGGCGGTGGCGGGCCAGTTCTCCGAAGCCCTCACCGTGATCAGCGACGCGATCATCAGCCCGATCGTCGCGGCCGGGCAAAGCGTGCTCGACGTCGGAAACTACGTACTGAGCAATGTTGCGGCCAGGGCGAGCGCGGTGATCGCTGCGCTCCCCCAGATCCTGACGACCTTCGCCGGATCGGTGATCGGCGGCGTCCCGATCGTGGCGCAGCAGGCCATCGCGATCGTCACCGGCGTGGTGTCGAGCCTGTCGACACTGAACTTTGAGGGTGCCTGGAACACCGCCGTCGATGGATTGCTGGGACCGTCTGGGATTCAGGGCACGTTGCTCAATTTAATCACCGGCGCGGGCATCCAGACCGGTCCGATCGTCGACCCGGAGACCGACATCCCGACCAACTTCGTGCCCAGCTTCCGCACAGCCGCCCAGGCTGCGCAACAGACGCTCACAGGTGCACTGGAAACTAAACCGGCGACAACGGCGAGTTCCGTACCGGCTGCTAGGTCAGCTGCCCGGCTTGGCAACCCGACCACGACCCCGACCCCGTCTGCGGCTCTGAGCGGCGACGCCGCCACTGCTGCTGCGGATTCCCCGCCTCCGGCTGAGGTTGCGGCTGAGGCTGAGGCTGAGGCTGAGAACACGGCGCAGACCGCTTCCACCGCCGCTCAAGCAGACGCGTCGGACCATCGGGCCACCAAACGCGATCGCGTTCGTCGCGGCTCCGCGAACCGGGCCGGGAACTAGGCCCGGAGCGAGCCCTGACGGTTCAACTACCCTTTCCGCAACCCCATCCGCTGCGTGCCGGCGAGGAACTACGTGCGGTGCGGGCCGCCGGCCCCATCCATCAGGTTCGAACCCCGGTCGGCGATGCGGCCTGGCTGGTCACCGGCTACGCCGAGGTCCGCGAACTGCTCGACGATGACCGCCTCGGCCGATCACACCGCTCACCGCAGACCGCCCCGCGCAGCCGAGCCTCGGCGTTGTTCGGCGGTCCGATCGGCGACTTCGACGCGGAATTCACCGGCCACGAACGGATGCGCTCTCTGCTCAATCCACACTTCTCCGCCCGTAGCCTGCACGCGTTGAAACCGAAGGTGGAGGCACTCACCACCAGCCTGCTGGATCAGTTGGAGCACGATGGTCCACCCGCGGACCTGCACGCGAAACTCGCCCTGCCACTTCCGATCCTGGTCATCTGCGAACTGCTGGGCGTGCCCTATGGCGACCGGGACACGTTCGGGGTGTGGGTCCACGCCTGCGCCTTTGAGAAGGACGCCGCTGAATCCTTACAGGGCCTGGAGGCGCTGATCGACTATTGCGCCGGCCTGGTCGCCAACAAACGCCGTCACCCAAACGCCGATGTGATATCGCAGTTGTGCACCGAAGATGACCTCGCCGACGGAGAAATCGCCGTTCTCGCAATGGCTCTGTTGTTCGCCGGCTTCGAAACGTCGGTCGTCAAGATCTGGCACCTGATCGTGCAGTTGCTGAGTGAGCCAACCCAGTGGCAGGCGCTACTGGAAGATCCTTCGTTGATCCCGAAAGCGACCGAGGAACTGATGCGGGTGACGATGAACGCCAACCCCGGAATTCCGCGCTACGCACGGGAGACGATCTCGATCGCCGGGGTCACCATCGCGGAGGGGGATCTGGTGCTGCTAGACCCCGGATCAGCCAATCATGACGCGGCATTCTTCACCGATCCCGACGTCGCCGATTTCACCCGCAGGGGAACGCCGCCCATGTCTTTCGGATACGGCAGGCGTTACTGCCTTGGTGCGCCGCTGGCCAGACTTGAGCTGAAATCGGTTCTTTCCCAATTGATCCCGCGGTTTCCCGACATGCGGCTGATGGTCGATGCCGCCGAGTTGGGCGTGGATGTCGATTCGCTGGGTTCCGGTCTGCGTCCGCTGCCCGTCAACTGGGGGTAGGTGACCCGTACTTCTCTATCAGGCTCTGCTTGTAGAGCTTGCCAGTGTCGGTGCGCGGGAGTTGCTCCTCGAAGGAGATCGACCGCGGGCACTTGTAATGCGCCAAACGCTCCCGTAACCAGGTCAGTAGTTCATCGCCGAATTCCGGACTGGCAGAACCAGGTTCGACCAACTGCACGACACCCTTGACCGATTGGCCCATCTCGTCGTCGGGAATGCCAAAGACCGCGGCGTCCATCACACGGGGATGGGTGACCAGCAAGCTCTCGGCCTCCTGCGGGTAGATGTTCACCCCGCCCGAGATGATCATGTGGTGGCGGCGGTCGGTCAGGTAGAGATAACCCTCATCGTCGAGGTAGCCGATGTCGCCCACGGTCGTCCATCCCCGCTTGTCTCGTGAGGCCGCGGTCTTCTCGGTGTCGTTGAGGTACTCGAAGGTGTTGCCACCCTCGAAGTAGATCTCGCCGGGCTCACCGGCGGGCAGTTCGTTACCGTCCTCGTCAAGGATGTGCACAGCCCCACCCATCGGCCTACCGACCGAACCGGGGTGCGCCAGCCACTCCTCAGCACTGATCAGGGTTGAGCCGTGCGCCTCCGAGGAGGCGTAGTACTCGTCGATGATCGGGCCCCACCAGTCGATCATCTGCTGCTTGATCTGCACCGGGCACGGTGCTGCCGCGTGCATCACGCGTTCCAGGCTGGAAACGTCGTAGGAACTACGCACCGCCTCAGGAAGTTTCAACATCCGGGTGAACATCACCGGGACGAACTGAGCGTGGGTGACGCGGTGGCGGGCGATGACGTCGAGGGCACCTTCGGCGTCGAAGCGCTCCATCACCACCACCGGGATGCCGGCGGCCTGCATCGTCAACGACCAGACCGACGGCGCGGTGTGATAGAGCGGAGCCGGGCTGAGGTAGACCCCGTCGGGCTTAGCCCAGAAACTCACCAGTGCGGTCATCAGGCCGGGCGCCTCCGACGGCGGCAGATGCGACAGAGCCCGCTTGATGCCCTTCGGCCGACCGGTGGTACCCGAGGAGTACTGCAGCAGATCGCCCTCGATTTCATCCGCTAAAGGCGTATCCGGTTGGTCAGCAACGCATTCCGGATAGGACCGCCAACCATCCATCTGACCACCCACAACGAGACGCAGTTCAGGCAAACCGTTGGGAAGGTTCTCACCGAGACGCTCGAGCACAGGACCGAATACCGCCGAGCCGATGATCGCCTTCGCCGCGGAGTTGTCGATGATGTAGGCAGCCTCGGCCGCGGTGAGGTGGGTGTTGATCGGCACGTAGTACAGGCCCGCGCGGCGGGCCGCCCACATCACCGTGTGGTAGTGCTCGTTGTTCTCCAGCAGGATCGCGACCACGTCGCCTTCACGCAGGCCCGCCTGTCGGAACAGGTGCGCCAATTGGTTTGCCCGCGCTTCCATCTCACCGAAGCTGACGGTGATCCCGGAGGGGTACAGGATGGCAGCGGGCTTGTCGGGCGTGGCCTGTGCATGCTCGCGAATCTGCATACCTGGACTCTACTTAGTCCGCCTCAGCCAGTCGTTGCTTGAGCGACTCAAACTCATCGGAGATGCTGGTGGGCAACTTCTCACCGAGGAAGTCGAACCACTCCTCGATCAACGCAAGTTCCGCTCGCCACTCTGCCGTGTCGACGCGCAGTGCCTCGGTGACGTCGGACTCGGTGACGTCGAGACCCCCCAGATCCAAGTCGCCGACGACCGGGACGACCCCGATCGCGGTCGACTGCCCGTCGGCCTTGCCCTCAACCCGTTCCACGATCCACTTGAGCACCCGGCTGTTCTCGCCGAAGCCAGGCCATAGGAATCGACCGTCGTCGCCGCGGCGGAACCAGTTGACGAAGAAGATCTTCGGCAGCTTGGACTCGTCGGCGTTTTTGCCGAGATCGACCCAGTGCTGGCAGTAGTCGCCGGCGTTGTAACCCAGGAAGGGCAGCATGGCCATCGGATCGCGGCGCACGGTGCCGACCGTGCCCTCGGCGGCCGCGGTCTGCTCACTGCCCAGGGTGGCGCCGATGAAGACACCGTGTTGCCAGTCACGAGCCTGCGTCACCAGTGGCACCGTCGTCTTACGCCGGCCGCCGAACAGGATCGCCGAGATCGGCACACCCTGTGGATCGTCCCATTCCGGCGCCAGGGTGGGGCACTGAGACATCGGCGTGCAGTAACGCGAGTTCGGATGAGCGGCAGGATGATCGGAGGCCGGCGTCCAGTCCTGTCCCAACCAGTCGATCAGGTGTTGCGGTTCACCCTCCATGCCTTCCCACCACACGTCGCCGCCGTCGGTCAGCGCCACGTTGGTGAAGACGGTGTTGCCACCGGCAATCGTCTTCATCGCATTCGGGTTGGACTTCCAGTTGGTGCCCGGCGCCACCCCGAAAAATCCGAACTCCGGGTTCACCGCGTAGAGCCGACCGTCCTCGCCGAATCGCATCCAGGCGATGTCGTCGCCGAGGGTCTCGGCGCGCCAACCCGGGATGGTCGGCTGCAGCATCGCGAGGTTCGTCTTGCCACAGGCCGACGGGAACGCCGCGACCACGTAGTAGGCCTTATTCTCCGGGGAGATGAGTTTCAGGATCAGCATGTGTTCGGCGAGCCATCCCTCGTCGCGGGCCATCACCGAGGCGATCCGCAGCGAGTAACACTTCTTGCCCAGCAACGCGTTGCCGCCGTAGCCGGAACCGTAGCTCCAGATCTCGCGGGTCTCCGGGAAATGACTGATGTACTTGGTTGTGCTGCACGGCCACGACACGTCGGCCTGCCCAGGTTCCAGCGGCACGCCAACCGAGTGCAGTGCCTTGACGAAGAAGCCGTCGTCGCCGAGTTTCGTCAGCGCCGCGGTCCCCATCCGGGTCATGGTGCGCATCGACACGACGACGTACTCGGAGTCGGTGATCTCCACCCCGAGTTTGGGATCGTCAGCGCCGAGCGGTCCCATACAGAACGGCACCACGTACATCGTGCGCCCACGCATGCAGCCCCGGTACAACTCGGTCATGGTGGCGCGCATCTCAGCGGGCGCCATCCAGTTGTTGGTCGGGCCGGCATCGGACTCACGTTCAGAGCAGATGAACGTCCGGGACTCCACCCGCGCCACATCCGAGGGCTCCGAACGCGCGAGGTAGGACGCGGGCTTGTCAGCGGCACTCAACTCGGTGAACGTGCCGGCAGCCACCAGTTGGTCGCAGAGCCGGCGGTATTCCTCGGCCGATCCATCGGCGAACACCACCCGATCCGGTTGCGTTAGTTCGGCGACCTCCCGGACCCAGGCAAGCAGACCAGCGTGCGTGGTGGGTGCGTTTTCCAGACCGCGGATGGTCGCTGACGTCATCGGTATCTCCCGCTTCGGTTCATTGAAGATTAACGCGGACGCGCCACCGGTCGGCAATCGGCAGCGAACCGTCGTTGATTGGATTATTGCCGATCGCTTCGGGCCCTATCCCCGAACCCGGCAAAACCAGGGACGGACGCGGCGGTGACCGCGGCAAACCAGGCGGATTCCGCGGCCAGCAGCCTGGTCAGCAGCCGATCGTCCATCGCGGTGCGCAACGCCGCGGTGAGCTCCGTCACCCACCGGTCCAGCGCCGTTCGCTCGGTCAACAATCTGCGGGTTCGAACCATCCAGCCGGTCAACACGACGCCGGTCACCAGGCAGCCGGCGAGGATGGCCGACGCCCAGGCGGGCGCGAGATCCGCCAGCGACCGGCCGACGGTCAACGTCACCCCCAGACCGAAGCCGGCGCTGAGTAGGACGCTCAATCGACTTTCCAACTCCGGGCGGGCGAAGCGCGGCAGGTAGGAAACCGCCGCCGCGGATGGCCCCGCCGACACCGCGTCCGCCGGAAGGCCCGCGCCAGCGGCGAGACTGCTCAGTACCGCGGTTAGCGTGGCATCGAGTTCGGCTGCGGCCCCGACAGCCCTGCGGCGCGCGCCCGAACAGAACTCGTCGACGCCGCCCCGGGTCACCCCGGCCGCCTCGCGGCGCAATTCGTTGCGAAGGTCCGCGCACTCCGTGCGCGCCCGACCGGCCAGCCGAACCCGTGATTGCTGAATACCACTCCGCAGCGCCAACGCCTGCGCGGCGCGCGATTTGGATTCCGACGGCCCAGCACGGAACGGCCCGGCACGAGACGGCCCGGCGCGAGATGGCCCGGCGAGCACGGTGTGCACCGCGTCAACGAGGCGATTCAGCGGCGGGGCAGTCGCGATACGGTGCTCCCTTACCACCTGCGGACAGCGCGTCCGATTGGCTTGGAGCACCTTCGGCCAGGTGCGGTGGACGTCGATCTTGAAACGACCGCCACCGCCGCAGCCGGATCGGCGGCAGCCGCAAGGAATTCAGCGTCGGAGTCGGTCATCGGGGCGGCGGCAGAGACGACGAACACCACCGCGGCGGCCCGCTCGCCGGGACCAAGGCGTTCCACGACGCGGCACTCGCCGCCCAGTCGGTTGCGCAGGCCGCGGCTCACGCCGGTGACTCCGGACAACGGCGGGCCGGTCACCAGGATCGTCACGGGCTCACTCACCGGCATCCCCGGCCCGACGCCACTGGCGCAGCGCCCCGCGAGCGATATCGATTCCGCACTCGCGGTGCAGACCTGAAACCGGGCCGCGCGCATAGCGCTGGAAGTAGATCGCCTGACACAGCAGGGCGTCGCGCCCGCCCGGGACCGCCGGCGGCGTGACGACCTCGGAGGCGGCGGCCATGCGGGCCAGTACTACGGCGTCGCCGGCCAAGAACGCGGCCACCGGCGCACCCCGGGACCGACCGCCCGTTCGGCCAGCGGTGCCAGTGCCCTGAGCAGGCGGCGGTAGCGGATCACCGCGGCGGCCTCCCGATCTCCTCGAGGCACTCTTGAATGCCGCTGAACTCACGAAACAGAGCTGTCAGCACTTCGGGTCCCGCCCCTCCGGATACCGCCGCCGCGGCGATCGCGACCCCGACGAGATCCAGTTCGGCCAGCAGTCGGCGCCGAACCCCGGTGCCGATCCGCCACGACCCGGCCAACCCAGAAGGTCCGATGCTCAGCCGCCGTAGCGCCGCGGCGAGGTCGGGATCCAACCCGGCCGGGTCCGTGGCGACGCCGGGCCAACAGCGCGGCCAGCGGCCGAGTCGGCACACCGGTGCTCGACTGGAGTTCCCGGCAACGAGCCGCCGCCTCCGCCATCGGGCGGGCGCCCGCAAAGCAGATCAGGTCAGCCTTGTTGAGAACCGCCACCATGGGGCGGCGAGCCGCGGAGAGGGCGGCGCGGTCTTCCGGGGTGAGGGTTTCGGTAAAGACGTAGACGTCGATCTCGGCGGCGCCGCCCGGGTCGGCCACCACCACGTCAGCGCCCCTCAGGGCATGGCGCACGGTGTCCCGGCCCGTGCCCGGCCGGCCACAGACACCCACCGGCACCGGTGCGCCGGACACCTGGGCGAGGTCGGCGCCCAGACGTGCCAGTGCCGGTTCATCGAGAACCGCGGCACCGGCGGCAAGACCGCGGCCAGTACGCGGTCGTCCATCGCGCCATGGTGGCAGCCGCCCCGGCGGCGCGCGAGTCAGCCGAAAGACAACTGTTGGGTATCAATCTGCGTTCGGGTGGTGGCCCCCCGCTGTTCATGGGCCACCATGGATCAATGCACACCCCGCGCCAGGGCGGTTCGACCACGCCCGAGCACCCGGCGCACGCCCTGCGGCGGGTGACGAGTTTTAGGTCCCGCCGCGCGGCCCTGACCGAAGCACAGCAGGAGGCGTGGAACCGGCTTTGGCCCCGACTCGGGACGCTGGCCAGGTCCGACGATCCGGGCGGCGAGGTGCCCACGGAGCGACTCGATACCGATGCATGGTTCGCCCGCAGCGCTCCGCTGGTTCTCGAGATCGGATGCGGCACCGGGACTTCGACACTGGCGATGGCCGTTGCTGAGCCCGATATCGACGTAATCGCCGTCGAGGTTTATCGCCGTGGGTTGGCTCAACTGCTGAGCGCGATTGACCGCGAAGGCGTGTCCAACATCCGGTTGGTCCGTGGCGATGGAATCGACGTGCTTGAACATCTGGTTGACTCCGGCACGCTCAGTGGTGTTCGGATCTTCTTTCCCGACCCCTGGCCGAAATCCCGACACCACAAACGCCGACTGCTGCAACCGGAGACCGTCGCGCTGATCGCCGATCGGATGCGCCCGGGTGGTGTCCTGCACGCGGCCACCGACCACGCCGGTTACGCGGAGCAGATCGCCGCTGTCGGCGACGCTGAACCACGCCTGCGCCGGGCCCGGCCGGGGGAACCGCTGACGGTCTCGACGAATCGGCCCGCCACCAAATACGAGACGAAAGCCCGGCACATTGGCAGTGCGGTGACCGAATTCATCTGGGTGCGGGAGTCGTGACCGTCATCGAGGAGACCACGCAGCGGCCTCCCGGACTGGATCCGGACCCGATGGCGGGATCGAAGCGGGTGCTGTTGGTATGGGACGCACCCAATCTCGACATGGGATTGGGCTCGATCCTCGGCGGTCGGCCGACTGCTGCGCACCGGCCGCGCTTCGACGCCCTCGGACGTTGGCTACTGGGCCGCACCGCGGATCTGGCCGCCGAACACCCCGGGGTGTCGCTGATCCCCGAGGCGACGGTGTTCACCAACATCGCCGCAGGTAGCGCCGACGTGGTCCGTCCCTGGGTGGAGGCCCTGCGCAACGTGGGTTTCGCCGTGTTCGCCAAACCGAAGATCGACGACGACAGCGACGTCGACACCGACATGCTGGCTCACATCGCGTTGCGGCACTCGGAAGGGCTGGCAAACCTGCTGGTGGCATCCGCAGACGGGCAGGCCTTCCGGATTCCCCTCGAGGACATCGCCCGAACGGGCACACCGGTGGGCGTGCTGGGATTTCGCGAACATGCAAGCTGGGCGTTAGCGTCGGATAGCTTGGATTTCATCGACTTGGAGGACATCCCCGGTGTCTTCCGTGAGTCGCTGCCGCGAATCGGCCTGGATTCGCTGCCGGAGCAAGGGGCATGGCTTGCGCCTTTCCGGCCGCTGTCTGCGCTATTGAATTCACGACTGTAGGGCCACCGAACCGGGTCGGAAGTGGTTCGGTCGCCAGTTAGGAGATGTTGAGTGTTCGCCTGGTGGGGTCGAACCGTGTACCGGTATCGCTACATCGTGATCGGCCTGATGGTCGCGATGTGCGTCGGCGGCGGCATCTACGGCATGGACCTGGGCAAATACGTGACCCAGAGCGGCTTCTACGATGAGGGCAGCCAGTCGGTGCAGGCCTCGCTGCTGGCCGACGGTGCCTACGGCCGGGACCGCACCAGCCATGTCGTTGCCATCCTCACCCCACCGGGCGATACCAAGGTCGATGACCCGCAGTGGTCGGCGCGGACCGTCGAGGAACTCGACGCATTCGCCGAAAAACACAGCGACAAGGTGGCGGGCTGGGCCGGTTGGCTACGCGTACCGGACAGCACCGACGCCACGGTGGCGCAGATGAAAACCCAGGACATGCGGCAGACCTTCGTCAGCATCCCGCTTCAAGGCGACAACGACGACGCGATCCTGAAGAACTATCAGGACGTCGCGCCCGATCTGAAGCAGATCAACGACGGCGACATCAAATTGGCCGGCCTCAACCCACTGGCCAATGAACTCACCGGGACGATCGCAGTCGACCAGAAGCGTGCCGAGATCGCCGCCATTCCGCTGGTGGCCGTGCTGCTGTTCAGTGTCGGGATCTGGGTCGGGCTGGTGCTGGGCTGGATCGCGCTGACCATTCTCGGGGCGCTCGGCATCATGCGCCTCGTCGCCGACTTCGCGCCGGTGCATTTTTTCGCCCAGCCGGTGGTGACCCTGATCGGCCTCGGCATAGCGATCGACTACGGATTGTTCATCGTCAGCCGGTTCAGAGAGGAGATCGCCGAGGGCTACGACACCGAAGCCGCCGTCCGGCGGACCGTGATGACCGCCGGTCGTACCGTGGTCTTCTCCGCCGTCATCATCGTGGCCTCATCGCTACCCCTGCTGCTGTTCCCGCAGGGGTTCCTCAAGTCGATCACGTATGCGATCATCGCCTCGGTCATGCTGGCCGCGGTGCTGTCGATCACGGTGCTCCCCGCAATCCTCGCCATTCTCGGCCCCAACGTCGATGCACTCGGGGTCCGAACCCTGCTGAGGGTGCCGTTCCTGCGCAACTGGTCGGTGTCCCGCAACATCATCCTGTGGTTCGCCGACCGGACCCAGAAGACCAAGACCCGCGAAGAGGTCGAGAGCGGATTCTGGGGCAAGCTGGTCAACCGGGTGATGAAGCGGCCCATTCTGTTCGCCGCCCCGATCGTGGTGCTCCTGATCGTGATGATCATTCCGCTGGGGAACCTCGCACTCGGCGGTATCAGCGAGAAATACCTGCCACCGGACAACTCGGTCCGGGTGGCACAGGAGGAGTTCGACCGCACCTTCCCGGGCTTCCGAACCGAGCCGCTGACACTGGTCATCGCAGACGATGACGGACAGCCGGTCACCGACCAGCAGGTCGCCGAGATCCGCAACCGGGCGATGGCCATCACCGGCTTCACCGACCCCGACAACGATCCCGACGCCATGTGGAAGCCACGCCCGGGCACCTCCAACGACCCGTCGGTGCGCGTCATTCAGAACGGACTGGTTAACCGCAACGACGCTGCCCAGAAGATTAACGAACTACGGGACATCCCTCCGCCCAGGGGGTTGTCGGTCTACGTGGGCGGTACACCCGCTCTGGAGCAGGACAGCATCCACAGCCTGTACTCGAGGCTGCCGCTGATGGTGCTGCTGCTGATCTCCACGACCACGATCCTGATGTTCCTGGCGTTCGGGTCGCTGGTGCTGCCGATCAAGGCGGCGCTGATGAGCGCCCTCACCCTGGGGTCGACGATGGGGATCCTGACCTGGATGTTCGTCGACGGACACGGGTCCGGGTTGATGAATTACACGCCGCAGCCGTTGATGGCCCCGATGATCGGGTTGATCATCGCGGTGATCTACGGCCTGTCCACCGACTACGAGGTGTTCCTGGTATCCCGGATGGTCGAGGCCCGCGATCGCGGCATGTCCACCACGGAATCGATCCGAGTCGGCACCGCCACCACCGGGCGGCTGATCACCGCCGCGGCGTTGGTGCTCGCCGTGGTGGCCGGCGCCTTCGTGTTCTCCGACTTGGTCATGATGAAATACCTGGCGTTCGGCCTCCTGATTGCCCTGCTGCTCGACGCCACCATCGTCCGAATGTTCCTGGTGCCGGCGATCATGAAATTGCTCGGCGACGACTGTTGGTGGGCTCCGGTATGGATGAAGCGACTGCAGCACAGGATCGGCCTCGGCGAGACCACACTTCCCGACGAACTCAAACAATCCACCGTGCGCGAACCCGCGGGGGCGCTGGTCGGCGCCGCCGCGGCGCCCGCCTCCCGATCACTGCGCGAACCGGTGCCTGAATCGCCGACCGAGTCACTGCCCGGACGCTCGAGCGAACCACCGGGTGAAGCACCCACCACCCGGTTCAGCGCTGCCGAACCCGCGGAAAGCAGGGACATCGGTTCCTGGCTCGGCGAGCTTCGGGCCAAAGTGCGCCCGCGGCCCACCCGGGTCGAGCCCGCGGAAGAATCAACGTCGGTCGCCGCGCCGCCGGCAACCGTCGAGGACGCACCGACCACCGCGATTCCAACCCGGGGCCCGCAGGCCCCCGCGCCCCAACAGCTCTCGGCCGAGGAAACTCGCGCGATCCCGATCAGTCGGCCGGATTCCGGCGATTCCGATGTGGCCACCGAGCAGCTGAATGCGCGCGCCAAGGCCGGCGGCGGGGTTAGTGCCCAAGACCTGCTACGCCGTGAGGGACGTCTCTAGTCCGTCGGGGTCGTCAGCTTCGGCCTCGGCGCCGTCGGGTTTCGCCACCAGCACCCGGATCGCGCTGTTGAGGAAAGCCAACAGGGGCACCGCCAGCAGCGCACCGATGATCCCGGCGAGCACCGCACCGGTGGTGATGGCCAGCACGATCGCCAGCGGATGGATCGACACAGCCCGACCCATGACGAACGGCTGGAGTACGTGCGCCTCCAACTGCTGAACGGCGATGATGAGCCCCAGGGTGAGCAACGCATAGATGAACCCCTTGGCCAGTAACGCCACCACGACGGCCACAAACCCGGTGAGCACCGCCCCGACCAATGGGACGAACGCACCAAGGAATACCAGCGAGGCCAGGGGCAGTGCGAGTGGCACGCCCAGGATCGCCAAACCCGCACCGATTCCGACGGCATCGACGAGTGCCACCAGAAACGTCGCCCGGATGTAGCCGATCAGGGACCCGAAACCGGCCCGGCCGGCCTCCCGGACCCGATCCCGGGTGTCCGCGGGAATGATCTGCGTCAGGTAGGCGTAGATGCCTCGGCCGCCGTGCAGCAGAAAGATCAGGGTGAACAGCGTGAGCAGCGCTCCGGTGACAATCTCAGTCAAGGTGACCGCGGTCGACAGCGCCCCGGTCGTCAGCTTCTCCTGGTTGTCGCGAAGTGCCGTGATAGCGGTCTCGCCGGCGTTGTCTATCTGCTGCCGAGTCAAATGCGCAGGACCCTCGATGAGCCAGCGGGTGGCGTTTTCGATGCTGCGGGTGACCTGCTCGACAAGGCCCGGCAATCCGGAAATGAATTGGCTGACAACGAAAGTCATGATCCCACCGAACAAGGCGAGTCCGCCCAGGAGGACCAGGGCAACCGCGCCACCGCGGGGCACGCCCCGTGCGTCGAGTCGGTCGACCAGGGGCAGGAACAGCGCCGTCAAGATGACGGCGAGAAATACCGGCACCACAATCACCCGTAACTGCCACATCAACAGCAGTGCCGCCACCACCGCTGCGAGGAGGACCAGCAGCCGCCAGGCCCAGGCTGTCGCCTTGCGGACCAGGGGTGCAACAGCGTCGTCATCGGGTCCTCGACCGGCTGGCACCGCGCCAGCCTAACCGGCCCGGGCAGCGCTACCCTGATGCCCGTGGCCCGCAACGCTTCGGCCCGGGGAAAGTACTGGTGAATCAGTGGCGCTCGGAAGCGGCTGAACTCGGTGCGCAGCGGACGCGATCTCGGCGATGCTGATCTACCGATTGGTGAGCTGGATCTTCATCTCCGCGATCGGGTGGGTGGTGTTCTTCTTCATGTTCCGCACGGAGGGGGCACTGGATCCCGGCGTCGTGGCGGATGAACTTGCTGCCCCGAACCCCGACACGGAGGGCCACCCGGATATTTCCGGCCGTGAATATCCTTAATCGATCATGGAGAACCCAGGAGATGAAGCCCGCAGTACACGATCGCTGGTGCTACCGGCACTGGTCGCCGACATCGCCTGCGTGGTGTTTTTCGTCGCTTTGGGCAGAAGGAACCATGCCGGAGGGGTGAGCGTCGGGGGCGTCGCCGAGACGGCCTGGCCGTTTCTGATCGGTACGGCGATCGGCTGGCTGCTCTCGCGGGGTTGGCGTCACCCGACCGCGATAGCGCCGACCGGCATCACCGTCTGGGTGTGCACCGTGGCAGCGGGCATGGTGTTGCGCAAAGCCACGGCCGAAGGCACCGCCGCGAGTTTCATCGCGGTGGCCACCCTGGTGACCGCCCTGCTCCTTCTTGGTTGGCGATCCGCGGTCAACCGGTGGGCAGCCCGCGTCCGGTAGGCTCGCAGCCACGCGATTCGCTGCAATTCGGGGAGAAAAGCCATCCAGCAGTTCATGATGCGCCTCAGCGGCAGTTTGCGCAGACACCGGTGGCTGGTTTTCAGTTGCTGGTTGTTGGCGTTGCTTCCGTCGGTGTATCTCGCGATGACGCAGTCCGGTCAGCTTACCGGGGGCGGGTTCGAGGTTGCCGATTCGCAGTCGCTGCGAGTGCAGACCCAACTCAAGGATCACTACGCCCAGGAGGGATCCTCAGCCCTGGCCCTGGTGGCGGCTCCCCGCGCGGATGCGACCTACGACGACATGACCGCAGCCGTCGCACTGCTGGAGCAGGCCGCACGGCAGGTGTCCAGCGTGGAGGTGTTGGGAAACCCCAATCAGCCGCCACCCGCTCCGGACCGCCCCTACGTGGTGGCGCTGAGGCTGGGGTTCGACAACTCCGGCGCCGTGGACGTCGCCCGGCAATTGCGGGCCAAAATCGGTGTGAACGACGACAAGCCGGGCACGATCGACAGCGGCCGGGTGCGGCTCTATGTCATCGGCCAGGGTGCGCTCGGCGCCGCCGCGCAGACCAGCACCAAGCAGGACATCGCCGCGGCGGAACGGTGGAACCTCCCGATCGTCCTGATGGTGTTGGTCGCGGTGTTCGGTTCGCTGGCCGCCGCCGCGATCCCGCTGGCGCTGGGAATCTGCACGGTCGTCGTGACCATGGGAGTGGTCTACCTGCTCTCGACGCTGACCACGATGTCGGTATTCGTCACGTCCACGGTGTCGATGTTCGGCATCGCCCTGGCGGTCGACTACTCGTTATTCATCCTCATGCGGTTCCGGGAGGAACTGCGCGCCGGCCGCGACGCCGACCAGGCCACCGACGCCGCGATGGCAACATCTGGCCTGGCCGTCGTGCTCTCGGGGCTCACCGTGATCGCCTCGCTGAGCGGCCTTTACCTGATCAACACCCCGGTTCTAGAGTCAATGGCCACCGGCGCAATCCTCGCGGTGGCGGTCGCGGTCCTGACTTCGACCACCCTGACCCCGGCCATCCTCGCCACGTTCGGGCGCGCGGCGGCGAGACGTTCACGACTCCTGCACTGGTCACGGCGGCCTGAGTCCAGCCAATCAAGATTCTGGACCCGGTGGGTGGCAGCGGTGATGCAGCGGCCCTGGGCCTCGGCCCTGGGTGCCACGGCGCTCCTGCTGTTGATCGCCGCACCCGCGCTTTCCATGACGCTCGGAAATAGTATGCAGCGGCAGTTCCCGTCGTCCCACGAAATTCGCGGCGGTGGCGGCGGCCGCCGGGGCACTGGGTCCCGGGGCACTGGGACCGGTGCGGGTCCTCGTCACGTTCCCCGGCGGCGATGCGTCGAGAAACACCGACACGCTCGCCGCGGTGACCACGAAGATCTCTGAGGCACCCCATGTCGTGTCGGTGTCCCCGCCGGTTTTCGCCGACGACAACGCCAGCGCACTGATCTCGGCGGTGCTGTCGGTGGACCCCGAGGACCTCAGCGCCCGCGAGAGCATCGACTGGATGCGAACTCAGGTGCCCGCCGCCTCTGGTGGCGCCCGGGTCGATGTCGGCGGCCCCACTGCGCTGATCAAGGACTTCGACGACCGGGTGTCCCATACCCAGCTGATGGTGTTCGGTTTCGTTTCGCTGATCGCCTTCGTGATGCTGCTGATCGCTGTTCGGTCGGTTTTTCTGGCACTCAAGGGCGTGCTGATGACGGTGCTGTCGGTCGCCGCGGCCTACGGCAGCCTGGTCGCGGTCTTTCAGTGGGGATGGCTGCAGCGCATCGGGTTCGAGCCGATCACCTCCATCGACAGCACCATTCCACCGCTGGTGCTGGCTTTGACCTTCGGCTTGTCGATGGACTACGAGATCTTCCTGTTGACCCGGATCAGGGAGCGTTACCTCCAGTCCGGCGACACCCGCGACGCCGTGGCCTACGGCGTGGCGACCAGTGCCCGCACCATCACCAGCGCGGCGTTGATCATGATCGCGGTGTTCATCGGCTTCGCTTTCGCGGGCATGCCACTGGTCGCCCAACTCGGCGTCGCCTGCGCAGTGGCGATCGCCGTCGACGCCACCGTGGTTCGACTGGTACTGGTGCCGTCGCTGATGGCGATGTTCGTCCAGTGGAACTGGTGGCTGCCGGCCTGGCTGGACCGGATTTTGCCCTCGGTCGATTTCGAGAAGCCACTGCCCAAACTCGACCTCGGCGACCTGGTCGTAATCCCCGATGAGATCGCGGCCGTCGCGCCGCCCGCGGCGGACCTGCGCATGGTGGTCAAGAATGCGGCCCGGCTCAAAGAACTCGCGCCCGACGCCGTCAGTGTGGCCGACCCACTGGCCTTCAGCGGCTGCGGAACATCCCAGCCGGCCGATCCTGTCGACCGACCCCGGGAACGCCGGCTCGCCAAGACTTCCCGCGGCCCCCGATCCGCGTCACTACGGCAGATTCATCCGGTGACAATGTGGCGGGGCCGGCTGGCGGTGGCACTCGACGCCCTGGGAACCAACGCCGATGTCGAACGCCGAAGTCCGGTCGAGACCACCAATGTCCAACTGCCCACCGGAGACCGGCTGCAAATCCCGACCGGAGCCGAGACCCTGCGCCTCAAGAGCTACCTGGTGTTGTGCCGCAATGGCCGCTCGGACTACGCCGAACTCGCCGACCTAGCCGATGCGATGGACATCGAGAACGCCGCGACGGTGCTGGCGGGCATAGACGGGTACTACCGCTGCGATCAACCGCATCGGTTATGGATCGCGACCCAGCTGGTTCGTCGCCTCGCTGATCCGGTTCCCACCGCCGCTGCCGATGACGATCTGTGGTCTTCACCGGCCGGGGCGGCCCAGTGGGAGGATGTCCGGAAGCGGTGTCTGTCGATCGCGGTCGCAACCCTGGAGGAGGCGAGTTGACTCGTTCGTCGCCCCGTCCCCCCGGCGATCCGCCCACCGACGAACGACCCGTCGAATTCTGGGCCACCGCATCGATCCGATCGGCACTGGAGACCGGCGACATCACCATCTGGCAACGCATTGTCGTCGCCATTAAACGTGATCCCTACGGCCGCACCGCACGCCAGGTCGAGGAAGTTCTCGAAACCTCCGCGCCGTACGGAATCTCCAAGGCGCTCAACGAGGTCCTGGCCCGCGCCCGAGGTCACCTGGAGGCCAACGAACGCGCCGAGGCCGCCCGGCACGTGCACCTTCTGCTTGAGCGATCCGGCCTCGGCGAACAGGAATTCACCTCCCGGATCGGCGTTCCGCGGGAGGCCTTCAGCGCTTACCTCGGCGCGACCGTGAGCCCACCGGCCTCGCTCATGATCCGGATGCGCCGACTGTCGGATCGGTTTGCCAAGATTAGAGCTCAGCAGACCTCAGAGGACGTTGGTACCACCTCCGAATACGCCGTGCCCGAACCTGAATCCGACTGAGCGGCAGCGCATCTGGGCAGCGCAAATGCGTAGGGGTGCCACCCGTCACGCTGCCCGGTCAGATCCCGCCGGAGACCCGCCGCCGCCGGTGCCATAGCCGCCGAAGCCGGACGTGACGCCGCCATTTCACGCCGTTTCCGCCGTTACCCGCTGCCGCTGGGGTTCCGTTCCCACCGGTACCGCCATTACCGCCGTTGCCGATGGCGCCACCGACACCCATGGTACCGCCCCTGCCGCCCTTGCCATTGGCTCCGGCTCCGTTGCCACCCGAGCCGCCGGTGCCACCGTTGCCAGGCGCCCGTACGCCGATCCGTCGGTGCCGTCAGCACCGTCGGCGGCTTTCCGGTTTCGCCCTCACCGCCGGCTGCGGCAGTACCGGGATTGCCGCCGGCGCCGCCGAATGCCGCCGCCTGCACCCATCTCCGCAACCCGACGATGTTGACGCCGTTCGCGCCGCTTCCGCCCGGCCACCATTACCACCGGTGCCAGCCGAGCCACCGGAGCCGCCCGCACCGCCGTCACCATTGTGTCGACGAAGAACAGGATCCTTCCCGGTACCGGCGTTACCACCGGCACCGCCGAGTGCGCACTGCCTCCGCCTTACCCTTTCCGCCAGTGAGTCCTAGCAGTGCTGCACCGTTGTCCCCATTACCGCCGTTGCCACCGTTGCCGCCATTACCACCACCGCCACCGCCACCACCGTTACCGAAGAGTGCGCTGCCGTTGCCGCCGTTACCGCCGATACCACCGGGTACCGTTACGCCGCCGCCACCGCCGCCCAAGGTTCCGGGTGAGCCGTCGTCGCCGCTAATCCCCGCTCCGCCGGCACCACCGATACCACCGTCACCGAACAAAGACAGGGCGCCTACGCGCTGCCGCCGTCGCCACCACTGCCCGCTGTACCGCCCGGCGCTGGGGCCGAGGCGCCGGTTCCACCCGGCCCCGGCGCTGCCGATCAACGAGACCGGCCCCCCACTCCCTTGCCATGACACTGGTGCCCGGTGCCGGTGCCCGTGCCGCCGTTACACCGCCGACGCCACCGCTGCCGAAAGGAACCGCGATACCCGCACCGCCGCCGACGCCGCCATTACCGCCGTACCGTTGGTACCGGTAGAGATTCCGCCCGCCCGCCACGGCCCGCCATTACCGGTCAAGACCCAGTGCCACCATTGCCGCCGCCCCTGGGTGGCGCCGTGCCGCCGTCGCCACCCCAGCCCCGTCGCCGAAACTGCCAAAAGCCGTTGTCCCCGCCGTTACCGCCGTTACCGCCATTGCCGCCGCGATTGTCGTTGTTGCCCACGCCGCCGTTGCCGCCGTCGCCCGCTCGGCCCAGCAAGGACAAGCGCACCCACGGCGCCGCCGTTGCCACCGGTTCCACCGGATCCGCCGAAGTTGCCAGAGCCGCCGACGCCGCCGCGCCCTCGCCGCCGGCGAACAGACCGCCGTCACCGCCGTTTCCGCCGATGCCGGCGTGCTTCCCGCCGTACCGGTGGCGTTTCCGCCGACCCCTCCGACTCCACTTCGCGGCCGACGAACAACCCACCGTTGCCGCCGTTGCCGCCGGACCGTCGGTGAGGCCGTTACCGCCGGCGCCGCCGTTGCGAACCATCCCGGCGTAGCCGCCATTTGCCGCCGTTGAATCCATTGCCGCCGTTGCCGATCAGTCCGCCACTGCCACCGTTGCAGGCCGTACCGCCGGTGCACGACGTCGCGTCAAAGTTGAAGCCGTTGCCAATCAGCACGCCGGCGTTGGGGTTGGTCGCCGTCCCGTTTCCGATGAAGAACCGAACAGCGTCCGCGATCGGATTGACCGGCACCACCGCGGCAGCGCTGGGTCCAGCACTGAGTTGCGCGGTTGGTACGACGCCCGCGGTCTTGGCGCTACTGCCTCGATCTCTTCGGGCGTAGGCCAGAGCGGCCCACGCCAACGGCTCCGCAGCCGGGGCCGCAGGACCGTCGTCGGCCTGCCGCGCGCCGATACCGGGGAAACACTGAACGCCTCCACCGCTGCCGAGGGCCGCGCAGCTGCGGTGCCGGTCGCCTTAGCTACCGGCGTGGCGGCGCCGCGTCCACGGGCGATGTTGGACGAGGCCCGAGCGCGACCGTTTACGATTGAGCGTTCCCCCGCGCCCCGGACCGCCGAGCGCACCCGCACTCCGCCGACTCCGCGGCCGCCGCCATCGCACGCACCGGTATCGGCCGCGCTATCAATCGACGATCACGCTCCGACGCCGAGCGCCACCGCGAGGGCGCCGACCCGCCCCACCGCGGAGCCCGCCGGCCGCAGCAAAGGATGAATTGTTGAACCAGGTTCGAATCCGCCGGACTGAGCTGAGCTCATCTCAGAACCCCCAAGTGTGAAATAGTTTGCCAAAAGACCCCGGAAGTATGCACTGCGGCGCCCGGAATTGTCGAGCTTTTAGCGTTTATAGCAAATCATGTTGTGGGTCATGAGGGTGGCAGTTGAGGTGCTCGGGCCATCCGGCCGGTCGCCATCGCGATCATCGGGGATTGATCGGGGCCACGTCGATCACCTGCCACCGACCATCTAGTTTGGACAGCGCCACCCGCAGTGCCAGGACCGCGCTACTTGGCTGTTCCTCGGGTGAACTCTGGGTGCCCCGGATGAGCACGGCTACGCTCGCCGAGGACGCTCCGAGCGCCTCTAGGCCAGCCGAGACGGTGGTGGCCTGGGCGGAGATGTTTCGCTTGGCCATATCAACGGTCGCCGGACCGAACTGGGCCTTGAACGCCTCGGCGCGCTCCGGCACCATCAGCGACATGGCGCGCTCAAGCGAGGAGTCTGGGTTCGACGGGTTGAACGTGGCGGTTGCCTCGGAGACGTCGGTGGCCATCCGCACAACCTGCGCGGAATCCGTCGCGAATGCCCGATCGGGCAAAATCCAATTGGCGTAACCCACCGCGGCCGCTGCGGTCAGCGACGCCGCCGCTACCCCCGCCACCGCCAGTCGCAGTCCCGGCTTGTCGTCGTCGGTACCGACCGTCACCGAATCTCGCCGGTAGGCAAGGACGTTGGCCACCACAACCTCCACGATGAGCAGGCACAGGATCGAACATGCCGATACCCACCACAGTGGCCACTCCAGCATCACACCGATAATCAGCAGACCCGAGATCGCGGCCGCCGGGGCTGCGACGTCGAACGCCAATACCCTGGCCAGATTCCTCACCGGACCGACTCCAGTTTGGAGATCATGAGCCTGCCGTCCACCTCGGAGACTCCCAGGCGCAAATTCCATCGCACCGTAGTGGGCACCTTGTTCGGATTGGTGCCAACGTTCTCGCTCATCGACGTGGCCACAACCAGTACGGTCACCGTCCGCGTAGACAATGCCTTCGTCAGGTCCGCCTCGGCGGACCGGGTGGGCCCGCCGTCCGGTTCACGGTGGAACCTCTCGATGGAGACCGATTCGATTTCGCCCGTCGTTCGGGAGCGCAACGTCTTCACCACCTCCCGATAGGGAGCAATCGAGGCGTCGAAACCGGAGTTGAGTTCCCCGACTGTCCCATCGCGCAGTTGCTGGAGACTGTCCTGAACGTTCTCGGTGTTCATGTTGATCAGCGTCCCGGTCCAGGCGGCCGCGGCCTGCATGCTCCGAGCCTGATGACTGCGATCAGCGACGGACGTGCGGTGGCCCGACCACATCACCGCGACGACCACCGCGACGGCGACCGCGAGTACGCCAAGAGCGGCCGAGGCAACGCCGTAGGCGGAGAACGTCCCGGACCCCATTGGCTCCTCAGACCCCATTGGCTCCTCAGACCCCATTTGCTCGTCGGACCCGGACATGGGGGCAGGGTACCCGCGCATGGTAAGGATGAGTGCGTGACCGCAGAGACCGCAGAGACCGTAGAGACCGTAGAGACCGCACGCTCGGGAATCGACCTGGCCCATCTGGATAGCACGGTCCGTCCCCAAGACGACCTGTTCGGTCACGTCAACGGTCGTTGGCTCAGCGACTACGCCATCCCCGCCGATCGGGCGACCGACGGAGCCTTCCGGCAGCTCGCCGACCGGGCCGAGGAACAGGTGCGCGAACTGATCACCGCTGCCGCCACGGCCCACGTTGCCGGAACGGCGGCGACCGACGCGCAGCGCATCGGCGACTTGTACGCGAGCTTTCTCAACGAGGAGACCGTCGAGCGTCGTGGTCTGACACCACTGTTCGAGGAGTTGACGCGGATCGACGCAGCCCACAACCCGGACGCGTTGGCGCTTCTGATCGGCCGCATGCAGCGCTCCGGGGTTGGTGGTGGTGTCGGCCTCTACATCGACACCGACTCCAAGAATTCCGGGCGCTATCTGGTTCACCTCAACCAGTCCGGCCTTGGACTGCCTGACGAATCCTACTACCGCGACGATCAGCACGGCGCGATCCTGGGTGCCTACCCGGCCCATATCGCGGCGATGTTCGGGCTGGTTTTCGGCGGATCGGCGGACGACTACACCGAGCGCGCCGGGCGAATCGTGGCGTTGGAGACCACGCTGGCAGCGGCGCACTGGGACGTGGTGCGCCGCCGCGATGCCGACCTGTCTTACAACCTGCGTGACTTCGCCGAACTCCGGACCGCCGCGCCGGGCTTCGCCTGGGACGGCTGGATCGCCGGAATGGGGATTCCAGCGGAGAGCGTGGCCGAACTGATTGTGCGCCAGCCGGACTACCTGTCCGCCTTCGCTGAACTGTGGTCGGGAGCAGATTTCGCCGACTGGCAGGACTGGGTGCGCTGGCGACTCATCCGCTCTCGCGCTTCCGTTCTCACCGACGCCCTGGTGGACCAGGAATTCGCCTTCTACGGCCGCACGTTGAGTGGGACCGAACAGATCCGGGAGCGCTGGAAGCGAGCAGTGGCCTTGGTCGAGGGTGTGATGGGCGACGCCGTCGGACGACTGTATGTCGAACACCATTTCCCGCCACAGGCCAAGGAACGGATGGACACCCTGGTGGCCAACCTCCGCGAGGCCTACCGGATCAGTATCAGCGACCTGGAGTGGATGACCCCGGCAACTCGGGAGCGGGCGCTGGCCAAGCTGGAGAAATTCACCGCGAAAATCGGCTATCCCGAACATTGGCGAGACTACTCAGAACTCCGAATAGAGCGGGATGACCTCTACGGGAACGTCATTCGAGGCTCCAAAGTGGAATTCGACCGCGAAGTTGCCAAGCTCGGCGGTCCGGTGGACCGCGGTGAATGGTTCATGACGCCGCAGACGGTGAACGCCTACTACAACCCCGGCATGAACGAGATCGTCTTCCCCGCCGCGATCCTGCAACCCCCGTTCTTCGACGCCGATGCCGACGACGCCGCCAACTACGGTGGTATCGGAGCGGTGATCGGGCACGAGATCGGCCACGGGTTCGACGATCAGGGCTCCAAATACGACGGCGACGGCCACCTGCTGGACTGGTGGACCGACGAGGACCGGCGTGAGTTCACAGCCCGGACAACGAAATTGATCGAGCAGTACGACGCCTACGTACCTCGCGATCTCGAGAGCCGCGCTGATGCCCCGCACGTTCAGGGCGCGTTCACCGTCGGCGAGAACATCGGCGACCTGGGCGGGTTATCGATCGCGCTGCTGGCCTACCAATTGTCACTGGGCGGCACGGAAGCGGCGGTGATCGACGGACTGACCGGTGTCCAGCGGGTGCTGTTCGGATGGTCTCAGGTGTGGCGAACCAAGTCCCGTGCGGCCGAATCGGTCCGGCGACTCGCGATCGATCCGCACTCACCCCCGGAATTCCGCTGCAACGGCGTCGTCCGCAACATCGATGCCTTTTACGACGCCTTCGGGGTCGACGAGGACGACGCGCTATATCTCGACCCGCAGGAGCGGGTCAGAATTTGGAGCTGAGCCGGGCGGGTGCGGCCGACACGACCATCAGTAGAGCGTCCACTGCCAATCGTCTGCGCCATCAGGTGTGGTGTAGAGCCCACCGCCGGAGTTCTTGACCACGATCGGGTCGCCGCTGCCGAAGTTGTCGTAGAACCACTTGGCGTTGGCGGGGCTGAGGTTGATGCACCCATGGCTGACGTTGCGCTTGCCCTGATCACCGACCGACCACGGTGCGCCGTGCACGAAGCCACCACTGTTGTCGATGCGGACGGCCCACGGCACCTTGATCTTGTAGCCGTACTCCGAATTGATCGGCACTCCGTAGGTCGAGGAGTCCATTACCAAGTCGGGGAACTTCTCCAGCACGTAGTAGGTGCCATTCTTGGTCTCATGGATGCCGTTGTCCATACCCATCGAGATCGGCATGACCTTCTCGGCCTTGCCGTTGCGGGTGACGGTCATCTGGTGCGTCGTGTCGTCGATGGTGGCGATCAACGAGTCGCCGACCCGGAAACTCGACTTCGCGCCACTGGCGTCGATGTTCACGATGGTGCGGGCCGGCCAGAACTTGTACGGCCGCCAGCGGACCTGGGTATCGGTGGTCCAGTAGAAGGCGCCCGCGACCGGCGGCGACGAGGAGATGCGGATGGCCTGCTCGGCTAACGGCCGGTCGGCGATCGGACGCTGGAAGTTGATGATGATCGGTTTGGCGACGCCGACCAGGGCACCGTTGACCGGGTTGAAAGAGGGCGGGGCGAACACCGGATCGCCAGTGAACGGCGCGGTGCTCTGTCCTCGGGCCGCGCCCATGACTGACCGTTCGCGGGGTCGCTGCCTGCGGCGCGGGGAGCCACCGGCGCGGCCGCCGGGGCCGGCGGGGGCGAATCGAGCGGCGGCGGGACGTCGGCAGGTGCCGCCAGATCACCGGGCAGGGGAGGCGGGGGCGGCGGGAAGAATACCGGCGGCAGCTCAACCGGGATCGGCGCAATGTCGCCGACCTGCGGTTCCGAGGGTGGCTGGTCGGATCGGCCCAGGCCGAGCCACTACCGACCCGTCGCCGCCACACCCACCGCGCACAGCGCTGCGGCCACGGCGCTTCTAACCCGCTTCACCAATCTCCTCCAATTCGCAATCTTTTCCAGTGTTACACAACTCCGGCCCCGGCTAGCGGCGCCCGGAGTGTCCGGCAGACGGGTCTGCTACCCCGTTGGATGGGCTGACCTGTGGTGTTGATCGATGCAAGCGTGACGAGCGTTACTTCTCGCTGGTGGCCCCAACCCCGATAATGAGCCGGCGACCGGACGCGACGCGCACCGACCAGTGCGGCGACGATCAACAGCGCCGGCGCGGCCAGCATCGCCGGCACCCCGGCGAGTTCGAACAACAGTCCGCCGAGTACCGCCCCCGCCATGATGCCGACCTGGAATGCGGCCACGAAGAACCCGGAGGCGCCGTCGGGGTCCTCCGGGGAGTGCCGGATCACCGCCGACTGCAGCATGGGCGCCATGGCAGTGGCGGTGCGCCCCACCCACAATGGCAAGCACCCCGATCAGCAGGGTGCCGAGCTATTCCGCCCATCGAAACCCAGTCCGGCCAGCACTGCGAACGCCAGTGCCAGGCCCCCAGGCTTCGAGGATCGCCGCGCGGAGCCGCCGATCACCCTGCCGGGTGGCCAGCAATCCCATGGCGGTCAGGCCCGCGATGCCGTAGGCCGCAAGCAGCCAGGCCACCGCGGTGCCGCTGACACCTACAACGTCGCGGATGACCACGACGATGAACGCGTAGGAGATGAAATGCCCGGTGACGCCGATGAGCGTCAGCACGCACATCCCCATCAGTGGCCGGTTGCGGTGGTGGAGCACCGCCGGGCGGTTAGGTCCGACGGCCGGTGCAGCCATCAGTGGGATCGCGAACCGAGCCGCCACCAGGACCGCGCCCGCGGCAATCATGATCGCCACGACGGCCAGCCGCCATCCCCATAGGTGGCTCATGAACGCGGTCAACGGGCTTCCGACGACCAGTGCCAGTCCGGTGCCGACGTAGACCGCGGTGGTCGCGCGCCCGGCGTGCGACGCCGGAACCAGTCGGACTCCGATCGGGGCGATCACCGCCCACATCAACCCGTGGGTCAGGGCGCACAGCCCCCGCCCCAGAGCCAGCACCGTGAATGTCGGCGCCAGCGCTGAGATCAATTGCGAAATGACCAGACACAGCAGGGTGAACAACAGGGTTGTCCGCCGCGGCCAGTGGGCGGTCCAGCGCACCAGGGGAACCGTGGCCACCGCCGCTACCAAGGCATAGCCGGCCAACAATGTGCCCACCGCGGCTTCGCTCACACCGAGGTCGACGGCAATCGCCGGCAGTGCACCGATGGGCATGATCTCGGCCGTCACGTAGACGAAAGCCGCCGCCGCCAGGACCACGAGGGCGAGAGTGACCCTCGGTGTCCAGGGACCCGGGCGTGCAGGGTCGCAGACCTCGACCTTCACGGCCTGCATGGGCACGGGTCACGGTATCCCCGCGCGCTGCGCGAATCAGCCCTGCGACACCCCGGGCCGCCGGTTCGAGACCGGGTCGAGACCGTCGCTCAGGAGCGCACCAACCGGGCGATGGCCGCCGAGGCCTCGGCCAATTTCTTGTCGGCCTCCTCGCCGCCCTCGGCAACGGCGTGGCTCACGCAGTGGTTGAGGTGTTCGGAGAGCAGGCCCAGGGCCACCGACTGCAGCGCGCTGTTCACGGCACTGACCTGGGTCAGGATGTCGATGCAGTACTTCTCGTCGTCGATCATCTTGGCGATGCCCCGCACCTGGCCCTCAATGCGACGCAACCGTTTGGCGTAGTTGTCCTTGCTGTCTGAATAGCCCTGCTTGGCGGTCACGTCAGCCTCCTATCCCGGCGAGCATCGGCGTCATCTGGTCAACCTCGGCCTGCTGGTCTGCGGCGATGTTCCTCGCCATGGTGATCATGTCGGCATTGCGGCCATTGGCGATCTCCACCCTGGCCATCTCGATCGCGCCCCGGTGGTGATTGATCATGGACTGCAACCACAGCGCGTCGAACTCGGCGCCCGTGAGGGTGCTGAGTTTAACCATGGTGGCGTCATCGACCATGCCCGCCATGGCCATCCCGGCATGGCCACTGCCGTGTGCCGCCGCATTGGGGTCGACCTCCCACTGCAGGAGCAGTGCCTTCATCCCACTGATCTCAGGTTGTTGTTCGGCGGCGATCTTCGCAGCGAGTGCGATCACGGCGGGATCGATGGATCGGTCGGGCACCAGCGCCGCGAGTTCCAGTGCCTGCTCGTGATGCGGAATCATCATCTGCGCGAACATCACGTCGTCGGCGTCGTGCGCGGCCGGTTGCCCGGTAGCGGAGGACGCGGCGCCGCGATCCGGACTGGTGGATGTGCTGCAGGACGACAGGGTGACGGCGGTGGCGACCAGGGCCACCGCGGCCGCAGCCCGCCTGCGAAGGGAAGTCATGCCGACCATCGTACCGGATACCCCTTGGGGGTATAGACCCATGCTCGGCGGCCAGCGCGGCAGTACATACTCGTCGGGTGAACGATTCTCCTGACATCAAGCCCCGCAGCCGCGACGTCACCGACGGCCTCGAGAAGACCGCCGCCCGCGGGATGCTGCGGGCGGTCGGCATGGGCGATGAGGATTTCGCGAAACCGCAGATCGGGGTGGCCTCGTCGTGGAACGAGATCACGCCGTGCAACCTCTCGCTGGACCGGCTGTCGAATGGTGTTAAGGAGGGCGTGTTCGAAGCCGGCGGCTTCCCGATGAAGTTTGGCACCATCTCGGTCTCCGACGGCATCGCGATGGGACACGAGGGCATGCATTTCTCGCTGGTGTCGCGGGAGGTCATCGCCGACAGCGTCGAGACCGTCATGCAGGCAGAGCGAATGGACGGCATGGTCATGCTGGCCGGCTGCGACAAGTCGCTGCCCGGAATGATGATGGCCGCCGCGCGACTGGATCTTTCCGCCGTGTTCCTCTACGCCGGGTCGATCATGCCCGGCTGGGCGAAGATGTCCGACGGCAGCGAGCGCGAGGTCACCATCATCGATGCGTTCGAGGCTGTCGGAGCGTGTTCACGCGGGCTGATGTCACGCGAGGACGTCGATGCGATCGAACGGGCGATTTGCCCGGGTGAGGGCGCCTGCGGCGGCATGTACACCGCCAACACGATGGCCAGCGCCGGTGAGGCGCTGGGCCTGTCTCTGCCGGGCAGCGCCGCCCCGCCTGCGCCGGACCGCCGCCGCGACGGCTACGCCCGAGACAGCGGCAAGGCAGTGGTGGAACTGCTGCGCCGCGGGATCACCGCCCGCGACATCCTCACCAAGGAGGCGTTCGAGAACGCGATCGCGGTGGTGATGGCCTTCGGCGGCTCCACCAACGCGGTGCTGCACCTGCTGGCCATCGCGCATGAGGCGAATGTCGAACTGTCGTTGGCCGATTTCAGCCGGGTCGGCGCCAAGGTGCCGCACCTGGCCGACGTCAAGCCGTTCGGTAGCCACGTGATGAACGACGTGGACAAGATCGGCGGCGTGCCGGTGGTGATGAAGGCACTGCTCGATGCTGGGTTGCTGCACGGTGACTGCCTGACCGTGACCGGAAAGACCATGGCGGAAAACCTCGCGCACATCGCACCCCCGGACCCCGACGGCAAGGTACTGCGCGCACTGAGCAACCCGATTCACCCCACCGGCGGCATCACGATTTTGCACGGATCGCTGGCACCGGAAGGCGCAGTGGTCAAGTCGGCCGGTTTCGATTCCAGCGTCTTCGAGGGCACCGCAAGGGTTTTCGACGGCGAGCGCGCGGCCATGGACGCCCTCGAGGACGGCACCATCACCGCCGGCGACGTGGTGGTCATCCGGTACGAGGGACCCAAGGGTGGTCCGGGCATGCGGGAGATGCTCGCCATCACCGGCGCGATCAAGGGTGCCGGTCTGGGCAAGGATGTGCTGTTGCTCACCGACGGGAGGTTCTCCGGGGGCACCACCGGGCTGTGCGTGGGCCACGTCGCCCCCGAGGCGGTCGACGGCGGCCCGATAGCTTTCGTCATCGGCGGTGACCGGATTCGCCTGGACGTGGCGAACAAGACGCTTGACATTTTGGTCGATGCGAGCGAGTTCGATTCGCGTCGAGCAGGATTCACTCCACCGCCGCCCCGATACACCCGAGGGGTACTGGCCAAGTACTGCAAGCTGGTGGGCTCTGCGGCCCAGGGCGCGGTCTGCGACTAGTTCGACACCCTCGCGGCAGACCTGGTGGCGCGCTTCGGTGAGGCCGCATCGCGGTCCGGGCCGGCAGCGCCGGCACTCGCGGCGCTG
>JAGYKK010000024.1 GCA_018401645.1 Mycobacterium sp.
TTAGAAGAAGCTATAAGACAGAAACCAAAGCCCTGAACCGTGAGCGGGTGCCGGGCTGGTCGTAGCCGGTCTCGCGAATGTTGCCGGTGATTCCCTCGAAAACCGCCATCAGCGCTCCAACTCCGTCGCCGATCACGTGGGAGGCGATGATGCTGGCAGCCGTCGAGCCGTCGTCAAGGGGCTGGACGGCTAGGTACCAGCCCGGTCCGCGTTCGGGGTCAATCGGCAGGCGGGCCAGTTCGTCGGCCCAGTCCATCAACTCTGCGCGCGGCCGGGATTGCTGGGCGCGACGGATCGGCGGCGGCGAACCGGCCGGTTGCACCCAGCGCGGCCGGCCGAACGGAAGCGGCGAGCGCTCGATGAGTCTGCTGCCCAGAGACGAGTACAGGTTCCGATGGAAACGTTTCAGGCCGTCCTCGTCGAGTGGATGCTGATAGACCCACACGATCTGGATGAGCTGATTGCGGCCCGTTGCGCGCAGTAGGTCCAACGCGGCATGGTCAAGGAACGCGAGCCGATGCTCGTCGGGTTGCTCACGCCGGACGCGCCCCAACAGTCGGCCGCGCGGTTGGGTCTCGGTCGCCAATTCAGTTCCACCTCATCCTCAGTCACACCTCAAAGTCAGTCGATGCATCACCGTTGTCCGCCTCACACCAGTTCGCCGAAAAGCCCGAAGTCATCCAGCGTTTTGGTGATCACGTCACCTAGTTCGGCCGGCGAGTTTTCCATCCGGGGTTGGTAGCTGATGACGGTGATCGCCATCTTCTCGGCGATCTGCCCGGAGGTCACGGTCATGATGCCGCGGCGGCGTTGCAGATTCTCGGCGGTCACGTGCCGATCCACGCCACGAAAGCAGAGATACTCGGCCGGGGTGCCGTCGGCGCAGGTCACCTCTATTGGTATCACGCCGAAGTTAGAGCACGACACCGGAAGGTCGGTGGAAAACCCAAACGCCGCGTCGGCGATCCGGGCGATCCCCCGCCTGGGGAGAAACGGGATCAGGGGCAGCAGTTCCACCATCTCGTCAGGGATCTCGCGGGCCTTCTTCAGGCCCTCCCGGATCGCAGCGCGCGGTCCGGTCAAGTCGGTCGTAACGGGGCCGGGGTCAAAGCTCACATGAGCAATCGACACCACGTTGCCGCCGGTGTCCTCGAGGTCGGCACGCTCGCTCACAGGGAGCATCAGCGTCACAGCACCGTCGGAGGCGCGAACTCGGTGGAGGCGCTGGGCGAGCTTTCCGGCAAGGGCGGCAACTAACGAAAAACTATTACCACCAAGGGATTCCGCACGGGCATTCCACTGTGCGGCGTCGATAAAGACCGAGACGGTAGGCATTCGCACGGCAGGGCCCTCGACGCCACCGACCGCATCGGCGTCGGCCGAGCGACCGAGCTCGCTACGGCGCCGAACGGCAACTTTGACTGCCTGCCGCAAGGTCCGGCCCACTTCCGGCAGATCGCGGCCCAGCTGACGGAAATCCTCGCGTATCCCGCGCCATCGCGTGCGGGAACCCGCCCGGGCAAGACCTAGATCGTGGGTCGCCCCCGTGCTGGCCTGAGCGATGGCCAGGAAGCTTCCCGCGCCGTCGACCACACAGTGCGAGGCCACCAGGCTCACCACCGTCGTACCGTCGGAGAGCGGTTGGACGCCCAACCGCCAGGCCGGTCCGAACTGCGGATCCAACGGCAGCTCGACCTGTTCGTCGGCCCAGGTGTAGAGATCCGCGCGAGCGCGGGGCCGCTCGAAGATGTCGAGGTTGGATTCGGTGTACGGCTGGGACACCCAGCGGTGCCGCCCGAACGGCAGGGCCGAGGGCTCGATACGGCGGGCCAGCAAGGTTCCGAAGAGGTTGCGGTGCAGGCGCTTCACGCCGTCGAGGTCAACCGGGTGCTCATAGATCCACAGCCCCTGCATGACCGCCTCCTGGCCGGCACCGCGCAGAGCCAGGAACAGCGCCTGATCCGGATAGGGAATTACATTGCCGGGGCTCGACCGCGCGTCGGCGACCATCGCCGCATCTGGCCGGTTCACACCGCGCCCTCGGAATCCATCAAGGCCCTCGGAATCCGTGGTGAGGTCACCGAGTCGGCACGGCCCTCGGCGGCGCGCAGGTAGACCATCTTCATCACGTCGACGTACTGTGCCACCGACTCCCGGGCAACGGGATTGTCGGGGTAGGCGACGGTCACGATGGTCCCGGTATCGCGCCGGTTCACCCACATGCCGATCTGATTCGCTGCACCGAGGTCGGTGTAAAGCTGACCGTTGCGCGCCTGCCACTGTCCCATCACCACCGGGTTCAGCGGAGGCAGGCCGATATCGAGGTAGGAAAGCATGGGGATGCCCGCCCCGGGCTCAGTGATTCCCGGCACCGACGCGGCCAATTCCATCACCCGCTCAATGGGCACATTGGCCAGTCGCAAACCGGAATCGAAGGCCCCCTGAGCGGCCTTGGCAACCTCTCCGAACGACATCCCCGCCACCGGAATCGAAATCGGGACCACGCCGGTGAACCAGCCGGTCGTTGCAAGCTCAGCCGGGGTGCTGCGGGTGGTGGTCGGGGTGATCACGTGGTAGCTGTCCGCACCGGTCAGTTCGCGTTCAGCAATTGCAGCACAGGCGAATACGCCACCGATGAACCGCACTCCCGCCGCAGTGCATACCGATTCAAATCGATCACTGTCGTGGGCATCCATCAGCGTCACGGTGATGAGGTCACCGGTGCAGGGCACGGACGGATCCCCAAGTGGAAGTGGGAACTTCGGCATCGTGCCGCCGTTGCGGTGCAGGAAATCAACCCACTCGGCCACCTCAGGCGATTCCAAGGACAGTGCTGCAGTGAATTCCCGCTGACGGAGGCAGTAATCGTTGTAGCTACCGGTCTCCGGGAGCCGGATCGGTGCCCCGCCCTCGACGAGGGCCGCGTAGTTCATGTTGAGTTCCACAAAAAGATTGACCATGAACATTGCGTCCGCGTGGACGTGGTCGATGCACGCGTAGAAGGTGAAATGGTCGGCCCGTTGAATCACCCCGAAGGTGAAGCAGTCCCACTGCAGGGGACTTGGCGTCGCCAGGATGTGTGCCCGCCACTTCGCCGCGGTCATCTCGCCATGTTTGGTCGCGACGAAGGCGATATCCGTCGGGTTGGCGACCGTATGGCGGATGACCCGATCGTTCTCGTCGAACTCAAACCAACTGTGGTAGGTATCGTGGCGGCGCAGGTAGGAGTTGATGACGTAGGTCATCGCCCTGATATCGCAGCGGCCCGGGATGTTCCAGGACGGGATCAGCAGCCGCGCCATCTCCAACCCGCTCGCCGAGTGCTCCCGGAAGGTACGGATGTGCTGCTCCTGCTGATAGCTGGCAGGCACGTCCGTCGAAGCAGCCAGGGCGACCTTGGCCGCGGACGCCGGTGACGGACCCCATGACACCACCGAACCCGGCGCGTCCACCCAGTCATGGATGGCCGTCAGCGCAACCACCGAACTCGCTCCCTCAATCAGATCCTGTCAGCGAGCTGACGTCAGGACACCGGCCAACGTTTCGCACAGGGCCTCGGCCAATCCGCGAACGGTGGTGATGTCCATGGAGCGGACACGGATACCAGTCTCCGTCTCAATCCGGGTGCGCAGCTCGAGGTTGCCCAGCGAGTCCAAACCATACTCTGAGATCGCCCGATCAGGATCGACCGACCTGCGCAAGATCAGGCTCAACTGCTCGGCGACGAGACGTCGGACCAGGGTGGGCCATTCCTCCCGAGGAGCCGAATGCAAATCTGCCCGGAAGCTACTGGTCTCGGCCGGGCGGTCAGCGCTGGCCTGAAACGCCTCGGCAAACGGGCTGCGCTGCGCGAGATCGGTCAACCACGGGGTGCCTATCACCGGCGCATAACCGGTATGTGCGCGGTTGTGGCGCAGCAGCGTCTCAAACGCGTGCGCACCCTCATCCGGGCTGATCATCGTGGTTACACCGTCGACCGCCAGGTGAGCGCCGGCGCCGATCTCATCCCATGCGGCCCACGCGATCGCGGTGGCCGGCAGCCCCTGAGCACGCCGCCAGTGGGTGAAGCCGTCCAGCCAACTGTTGGCCGCAGCGTAGGCACCCTGCCCGGGTGAACCGAGCAGCGCCGCCGCCGACGAGAACGAGCAGAACCAGTCCAGCGGCTGGGTCGTGGTCGCTCGGTGCAGATGCCAGGCGCCGTAGACTTTCGGCGCCCAGTCCCGCTCGATGAGCTCGTCGGTGATGTTCGCCAGAATCGCGTCCTCGACCACCGCTGCGGCGTGCAGCACACCACGGACCGGCAATCCGCTGGACGTCGCCACCGACACCAGCCGGTCGACCGTCTCCGGGCGGGCGATGTCACCGGTAACCACCTCGACCTGGGTTCCGGCTGCCCGCATGCGCGCGATCTCCGCCAGTGCGGCTGGCTTCGGCTGCGATCGGGAGTTGAGCACGATGCACCCAACGCCGGCAGCCGACATCTTGGCCGCCAGGAACGAAACCCAGCCCGCCAGACCGCCGGTGACGATGTAGGCGCCGTCGGGACGGAACACCTGCGCCTGCTCCGGCGGAACCATCACGGTGCTGTGGCCCACCCGCGGGATCGACAGGATCAGCTTGCCGGTGTGCTCGGCGGCACCCATCACCCGAATGGCGGTGGCGGCCTCGGCCAACGGATAGTGCGTGGTCTCGGGCTGCGGCAGTACGCCGTCGGCCGTCAGCCGGTAGACGGTGTTGAGCAATTCGCGGATCTTCGCCGGATGAGTCGTGCACATCAGGGCGAGGTCCACGCCGTAGAAGGAGAGGTTGCGACGGAACGGGAACAGTCCCATCCGAGTGTCGCCGTAGATGTCCTTCTTGCCGATCTCGATGAAACGTCCGCCGAAGGCCAGCAGGTCGACACCGGCCCGCTGAGCGGCGCCGGTCAACGAGTTCAGCACGACATCCACGCCGTAGCCGTCGGTGTCCTCGAGGATCTGCTCGGCGAAGGCCACACTGCGCGAATCGTAGACATTGTTGATTCCCATGCGCCGCAACATCTCCCGGCGCTCCCGGGTGCCCGCGGTGGCATAGATCTCTGCTCGGGCGAGTCGGGCGATGGCGATCGCAGCCTGGCCAACACCGCCGGTGGCGGAGTGAATCAGCACCTTCTCGCCGGGTTTGATCCGGGCTAGATCCTGCAGTCCATACCAGGCAGTGGCGGCCGCGGTCGACACCGCCGCGGCCTGATCATCGCGCAAACCGGCGGGCAGGGTGACGGCCACGTCGACGTCACAGGTGAGGAAGGTCCCCCAGCAACCGTTGGGCGACATGCCCCCGACGCGATCGCCCACCTTGTGGGAACGCACGTTCGGCCCGACTGAGGTGACCACGCCGGCGAAGTCGATGCCCAGTTGCGGCTTGCCGGCGAAACTCGGGTAGCGGCCCATCGCGATGAGCACATCGGCGAAGTTCAGGCTCGATGCCGTGACGGCCACCTCGATCTGTCCCGGTCCCGGGGCGACCCGCTCAAAAGCGGTGAGTTCGAGGGTCTGCAAATCGCCAGGCGTACGGATCTCCAGGCGCATCCCCTCACGCGCGTGATCGACCACGGTGGTGTGTCGCTCATCGGAACGCAACGGGCTGGGGTACAGGTGGGCGGTGTGCCATTCGCCGTTCCGGAAGGCCGTCTCGTCCTCCTCGGACCCGAGCAGCAACTGCTGTGCGACGAATCGGCCATCGGTCTTGTCGTCGACGTCGATCTGGGTCGGACGCAGGTGCGGGTGCTCGGCGCCGATGACGCGCAAAAGACCGCGCAGGCCGGCCTGCTCGAGGTTCGGCCGCTCTCCGGTGATGACGGTCTGCGCGTCGCGGGTCACGACGTAGAGTCGCGGCGGATCACCGGCGACGTCGGGCAGTTCGCGCACGATCTTCACCAGGTGAGCCACCTGCTCGCCGCCGCGCTGGGCCAACTGCTCTTTGGGGCACCCGTTACGCGGGGCCGACACCACGACGACGTTGCCGAAGCCACCCCCGGAGAAGTAGGACATCAGACGGTCGGCATTGGCGGCGTGATCGGCATGCTGCGGCCACGACATCGTCGTCACGTCCGCATCCCTGAGCTTCAGGGCGTAGGTGAGCTCAGACGCCAACAGATCGGTGGTATCCGAAGCAGTGATCATCAACCAGGAGTTGGCAGCGACGTGCGCGGGCAGCGCGGGCAGCTCCTGCTTGCGCCACTCGACGGCCTGCAACCGCTCGTTGAGCACGCGGTCGCCCTCGGCCACGCCGGTACCCATCGATAGTCCTTCGACTGCGAGTAGCACGGTGCCGTGATCGTCGATCAGGTGGATGTCGGCCTCGACACCGGAACCATCGAGGGAGACAACGCGAGTGAGGCAGTAACGGGCCTTGTTGGGCTGGCCGTAGGCACGCAGACGGCGCACACCCAGTGGCAGCAGCAGTCCGCCGGTACCGGTGTTCCGAACTCCTGGATGGGCCGCGACCGACTGGAAACACCCATCAAGAAGTGCCGGATGCACGCCATAGGCACTCTGTTGACCACGGATCACGGTCGGCAGACCGATCTCAGCCAGAACCGTATCGCCGGCACCGTCGGTGGCGTTGACGCCGTTCAGCGCGGTGAATGCGGGGCCGAATTGCACACCGCGGGTGTCGAACCAGTGTCGAACATCGGCACCGTCGGCGCGATGCGGATGGTCGGCGAGCAGCGCGTCCACATCGTAGGCGGCGGGATGGTCGTCGCCGACGGCGTTGTCCACGGCCTGCAGGACCGCACTGGCCCGGCGTTCGCGTTCACCGTCCTGGTCGGTCTCAACCAGGAAATCCCATGTGCCGGGCCGCAGCGCGCAAGCCTGCGCGCTGACCGCGGTTTCGTTCTCCAGCAGCATCATTCGCTCGAACCGCACGTCGCGCACCTCGGCCGCGTCGCCCAGTGCAGTGCGCGCGGCCGTCAGCGCCATCTCGCAGAACGCCGCGCCCGGCATCGCGGGTACGTTGTTGATCTGGTGATCGATCAGCCACGGCAGTGCCGCCGTGCCGACCTCGGCTGCCCAAACATGACGGACCGGCTCCTCGAGCAAACGAACGTGTGAGCCCAGTAGTGGATGTGCCGCAACCAGATGCGCACCCCGGCCCTGCTCAGCGGCGTGACGCTCCAAGATCAACGCTCGGTGGCTCCACGCCGGAAGCGGTGCATCGACCAGTCGCCCCCCAGGAAGCAGCGAGGCGAAGTCGACCCGGGCGCCGGCGGCGAAAATATCGCCGAACAGACCCCATAGTCCGTTCGGCATCTCTTGCCCGCGGCGCATGCCGGCCACCGCGGCCACCGGGATGTCCAGCGTGGCCGCGGTCTGGTCGATGGCACGGACCAGCAGCGGATGCGGAGCCAACTCGGCGAAGACCCGGAAGCCGTCCTCGAGTGCGGCCTGGGCCGCGGCGGAGAACCGGACCGTGTGGCGCAGGTTGTCGACCCAGTAGTCGACGTCGCAGTGGGGCTGCTCACGCGGATCGAAGAGAGTTGCGGAGTAATACGGAATGTGCGGAGCCAGTGGGGTGATGTCGTCGAGCATCCCGGCGAGCTCATCAAGGATCGGTTCCACCTGCGGGGTGTGCGATGCGACGTCGACCGCGACCTCGCGCGCCATGATCTCGCGCTGCTCCCAGTCGGCGACGATACGGCGGACGGTTTCGGTGGCGCCGCCGATCACGGTCGACGTCGGGGACGCCACGACAGCGACCACCACGTCCTCGATGCCCTGCTGCTCCAACTCCTCACGCACTCGTTGGGCCGGAAGTTCGACAGCGGCCATGGCACCGCCGCCGGCGATCTTCAGGCACAGCAGCGAGCGGCGACAGATGACCTTGACGCCGTCCTCGGTGGACAGTGCACCCGAGACCACCGCCGCGGCGACCTCGCCCAGCGAGTGTCCGATGACCGCCCCGGGCGTCACACCGTGGGACCGCATGGTGGCGGCCATGGCAACCTGCATCGCGAAAAGGGTGGGCTGCACCCGGTCGATCCCGGTCACCGTCTCCGGTGCGACCAACGCCTCGGTGATCGAGAAACCGGATTCGGCGGCGATCAGCGGTTCGAGTTCGGCGATCTTCGCGGCGAAAACGGGCTCGCTCGCCAGCAGGCCGACACCCATCGTGGCCCACTGCGACCCCTGACCGGAGAACACCCACACCGGTCCGCGGTCGTCCTGGCCGACGGCAGGTTGAAACGGGTCGTCGCCGTCGGCGACGGTCCGCAAGCTCTCGATCAGATCGCTGCGACTAGCTGCGTTCACCGCAGTGCGCACAGGTCGATGGCCGCGGCGGCACGCCAGGGTGTAGGCGAGATCGCCCAGATCCAGATCAGCGTCAGCCGACTCAAGCCAGTCGGCCAGGTTCGCCGACGTCCGGCGAAGGCCATCGGCCGAGGAGGACGTAACACTGAAGAGCAAGGGTGCGGAGACCGCATCGGCGAGCAAGGGTGCGGAGACCGCATCGGCGAGCAAGGACTCATCCGGGGCAATCACCGGATCCGGGGCCTGTTCCAGTACGGCATGCACGTTGGTGCCCGACATGCCGTAGGAAGAGACGACCGCGCGCCGCGGGCCGACGCTGGCGTCGACCGGCCAGCCGGCTGCCTCTGGGGTACGAACAGCCCGGTTTCGATCGCGGCGAGGTGGTCGGGCAATCCGGTGAAGTGCAGGTTCTTCGGTACGACGCCATGGTGCACGGCCAGCACGGCCTTCATGAGACCCAGCACGCCGGCGGCGGATTCGGCATGTCCGAAGTTGCTCTTGACCGAGGTGAGCGCACAAGGTCCCGCGGTGCCATACACGGTGGACACGCTGGTGAACTCGATCGTGTCGCCGACCGGGGTTCCCGTGCCATGTGCCTCGACCATGCCGACCGTCGCGGGTTCGACGCCGGCGGCCGCCAGTGCCGACCGAAACACGGCGACCTGGGCATCACCTGACGGGGTCAGGATGTTGTCGGTCCGGCCATCCTGGTTGGCTGCGGTGCCGCGAATCACCGCGAGCACCCGATCGCCGTCACGCTGGGCGTCATCGAGTCGCTTCAGCGCCACGACGCCGCAACCCTCGGCGCGAACGAAGCCGTCCGCCCCGACGTCGAAGGAATGGCAGCGGCCGGTCGCCGAGAGCATTCCCTGTCCGGAGGCTGAGGCGTACAGGCGCGGATCGAGCATCAGCATGACGCCACCGGCGAGGGCCATTTCACTCTCGCCCTCGTGCAGGCTGCGGCAGGCCTGATGGATCGCCACCATGCTCGACGAGCAGGCGGTGTCGATGGTCAGGGCCGGGCCGTGCAGACCCAGGGCGTGCGCTACCCGGCCCGACGCCATACTGAACGGATTGCCGGTGAAGGCATAGGCCTGGTCGAAAGCGCCGGCGTCGCTGGTCACCATCGCGTAGTCGTCGTGGGACATTCCGATGAACACCCCGGTGGACGTTCCGGACATCGATGCAGGAGTGAATCCGGCCTGTTCGACAGCCTCCCAGCAGGTCTCCAGCAGCACGCGGTGCTGCGGATCCATCGCAATGGCCTCGCGCTCGTTGATACCGAAGAAGTCAGGGTCGAAACCGGCCACATCATCGAGGAAGGCGCCCCACTTGGACACCGATCTACCGGCTACGCCTGATTCGCGATCGTAGAACTCTTCGCCGTCCCAACGATCGGCGGGAATCTCGGTGACCAAATCATCGCCACGCAGCAGGGCGTCCCACAGTTTGTGGGGCGAGTTGATGCCGCCGGGAAGTCGACAGGCCATACCGACGACGGCGATCGGGGTCGCGACGGTCGGGGCCGGGGCGGTCGGGGCCGGGGCGGTCCGGGCCGGGGAGGATTTGCGCACTTCGCTCACACCTCGTTCTTCGTCGATACGTACCACGATGTTTCACTTCGGGGCTGCCCCAAGCTCTCCGATACGGAGCGCGTCGTTGCGTTCACAATCAGCTCGAGGTTGCCAGTGCTGCCGGAAGCTTAACCGATTCATGGCGAAATTGCGATATTCCGCTTTCAGCGCAGAAAACGCGACTGTAGCGATTTCGGGCATAAACCGCTCCCCCGCCACTCCAGCTGCCATGTGTTAGCTGAGCCGATGACTTGACTCCGTCCAGAGTGGCCCCGCACACCGCCCGGGCCGCTGTTCCCTGTCCATCCGGAATCCTGCTGAACAGGCTTTACCCAGTTTCGCAACGCTCGTCACGCGAGTTCGCCGGCACCCCTCGCGGCCGGCTGCCGGCACCGTGCCCGAGGTTGCGGGCATCGGCAGTCACCTATTTCAACAAAGTCCCCTCTTTATTCCACTCAGCAAACTTTTATTACCCAATTTATCGAACCCGGAAAGGGTTCAAGGCAAATTGGCGACATTCGGCGGCCGAAAAACGCCGGAGCCAGCTGGGACGGCATCCCCGACCTGGCCGACTCGGCCAATATCCTGAGAGATTCGGCTATTACCTCTTCAGAATTATTAAGTCTTTCACCGGCACTTTACCCCGATTCCTCAGCCAGTGAGCAACAAACCTGAGAGCAAGCTGAGGAGTTGATTGCGAGCTAAATACGGGCCCTCAGTTACTGGATACGGTCGTCTAATTCCCCCTTAAATACGACCACCTCGACTCTATCAAAGGCGAACAGGGCAAAAAGACGCACGAGTTCTCAGTAGTTACGCCACGTTCATCTATAAATGCGCATCCAATGAACGATGAGACGCCTCGGTGATATGTCGCGGCGATGCCGCACCGGGGTGCGGACGGCCCCGCCGCCGTCCGCATTTTTGTTAGCTGGATCAACACCGTGGGCCGGGCGCGCCGCGGAGTTGAGGCACCGCTGCGCCACCCGGGTTACGAAGGCTACCTATCGCGTGACGGTCGCGACCTACCCCTTGACGGTCGCGACCTATCCCGTAGCGGTCCCGGCTGTCGCGGGACCGTAGGCGGATCCGGACTCGGTGATCGGCTCGAACCCCTGCCTGCGCGCGACGGTGGCACCGAGGCGCACCAGTGCGGCAATGGCGACGAAACCTGCCTGATCGGAGACCAGCAACGGCGTGAGCAGTCGGTTATGCACCATCGCGAAGGCCAGGCCCGCTTCCGGAATCGCCCAGCCAAACGACCCGCCGAGTCCGACGTGACCGAAACCGGGCAGCACGCCGGGTAACGGCAGACCGTGGTATCCCAGATGGAACGCCATCGGCAAGATCAGGTTGCGATCCGGGTGCAACGAGTGCCGGCCGGTCAGTGCGGCCACCCGTTGCGCCGAGAGAAACCGCCGCCCGTCGATCTCGCCACCGTTGGCGATCGCGCCGTACATCCTGGCCAGTGCGCGCGCGGTCGCGACACCGTTGGCCGAGGGGATCTCGCTATCCAGGAGAGGGGTGTTTCCCTGCACGACCGATCTCATGCCGGGGAAGTACATCGACCCGAAGGCTGCGGACACGTCCAGCGCCGCGATCCGGGGTGCAACCGCATTGAACAACGCATTAGTGCTGGTGTGCTGGGGTCCGATGATGCGCGCGACGCGGGTGGGAGCGTCGGCGGGTGGGCGGCCCAGATGAATACCGTCGGTATCGAGTGGTCCGGCCACCTCGGCGCGGATCAGTTCTCGCATCCCCTGGCCGGTTACCGCCCTGGCCAGGCCGGACATCAGCCAACCGTAGGTCAGCGCGTGGTACGCAGACCGGCCGAAGTGCCCGTCGACCGGCGCCGCGGCGATCCGATCCTCCATATGGCGGTGGTCGAGCAGTTCGTGCTTGCGAACCCCGCGCAGATTGGACAGGCCCGCACGGTGACGCATCACCTCGCGAACGGTGATCTGGGCCTTGCCGTTGGCGCCGAACTCAGGCCAGTACTCCGCAACGGGGGCGTCGTAGTCGATCAGTCCACGGTCGCCGAGTCGGTGGATGACCGTCGACGTCACGCCCTTGGTTGCCGAGAACACCATGGGCGCGGTGTCGGCCGACCAGGGCACCCGGCCACGCCGGTCGGACCACCCGGTCCACACATCCACCACGGGCTTTCCGTCAAGATAGACCGCCAACGCCCCTCCACCGAATCGCGGGTGAAGGAAGAGATTTGCGAAACCCCTTACCGCCAAAGAGAAACTCGGATCGGCCGCGCCGTGCAGCGGGGGATTTACCGCACCCCGCAGGGACAGGTCCGTGACGGCGCGAACGCCAGGCTCAGCGAAGGCCCGGACCGGCCGGTCCGTCTTTTTTCCGCCGGATCTCGCCTTGGCCACAGCACCGAACCTACAAGCAGGGTGTGCCGGTTCGGGGAAATCGTTGCCGATCCGTTAGCTTCCGCCCTCCGCGGCGTCCAGAATCCGTTGGGCAGCAAGGGCGGGCGTCAGTTCGCCGGCACGGACCTGCCTTTCGACCTCCGCCCGCAATCCCTTGACGGCGGGATGGGTGAGCACCCGGTCCAGAACGGTATCGCGAACCATGGACCACATCCAGTCCACCTGCTGGGTCCGACGCCGAGCCTCGAACTCCCCTGCCGCGGTCAGCACTTCGCGGTGCTTGAGCACCGTGTCCCACAATTCCGGCAGACCATCGCCGTGTAGCGCACTCATCGTCAGAACCGGCGGACGCCATAGTGTTTCACGGGGGTAGATCAGCCGGATTGCCGCCGTCAACTCACGTGCCGCGGCCAGCGCCTCGATCGCATGACTGCCATCAGCCTTATTGACCACCACGACATCGGCCAACTCAAGAACGCCTTTCTTGATGCCCTGGAGTTGGTCACCGGTTCGGGCCAGGGTCAGGAAGACGAAGGTGTCGACCATGTTGGACACGGTGACCTCGGACTGCCCCACCCCGACGGTCTCCACGAGAATGACGTCAAAACCGGCGGCCTCCAGCAGCACGATCGTCTCCCGGGTGGCCTTCGCCACGCCGCCGAGGGTTCCCGAGGTGGGCGATGGCCTGATGTAGGCGTCCGCGTGTACCGCCAACTGCGCCATCCGGGTCTTATCCCCCAGGATCGATCCCCCGGTTCGCGTCGACGACGGATCGACGGCCAGCACCGCCACCCGATGACCCCGGTCGATGAGGTACATACCGAGGGCTTCGATGGCGGTGGACTTCCCCACCCCCGGTACCCCGGTGATACCGACATGCATGGCCCGGCCGGCGTCACGCATCAGTTCCAGGAGCAACTCCTGGGACTGCCCACGATGATCGGCGCGGGTCGATTCGACGAGGGTGATCGCACGCGCCAACTCCGCGCGGTCGCCTCCGCGAACCGCTGTTGCCAGCGAAGCGGTCCCAGCGTTGGTCGCCATCAGCCCAGTTCGTAACCGAGCCGGCCGGCAAGCTTGTGCAACAGACTCACCGCGGCTTCGGAGATCACCGTGCCAGGCGGGAAGATCGCGGTGGCGCCCGCTGCGTACAACTCGTCGAAGTCGCCGGGCGGGATCACACCGCCCACCACGATCATGATGTCGGGCCGCCCGGCCGCGGCCAGCGCGTCGACGGAGTGCGGGCACCAGGGTGAGGTGCCCGGCCGCCAACGACGACACACCCACGACGTGGACGTCGTTGTCGGCCGCCTGCCGGGCGACCTCGTCGGGCGTGGAAAACAACGAACCGACGTCGACGTCGAAACCGATGTCGGCGAAAGCGGTCGCGATGACCTTCTGTCCGCGATCGTGTCCGTCCTGACCATCTTGGCGACGAGGATGCGGGGCCGGCGACCGTCGGCTTCGGCGAACTTGACCACCAATCGGGTGGCCTCGGATAGTCCGGTGATGCTGCCTCCTTCCCTCGCTGGACCGCGGCCCACTTCGTCGCGGTAGACGCCGAGATCGTCCGGATCTCCGCCTGGTGGCGGCCGTACACCTTTTCCAGCGCATCCGAGATCTCACCGACCGTGGCGTGAGCCCGCGCGGCGTCGATGGCCAGGGCAAGCAGGTTGTTCTCGAGTCCGTCGCCGCCCCCGCTGTGCCCGGCCGCCGCCGAACGGGTGAGAGCCTCCATCGCGTTCTGCACCGCGACCTCGTCGCGACCAGCGCGAAGTTGCACCAGTTTGGCGAGTTGTTCGGTGCGGACCCGACTGTTCTCGACCTTCAGGACATCGATGTTCGAGTCCTCGTCGACCTGATACTTGTTCACGCCGATCACCGGTTGCTGCCCGGAGTCGATTCTCGCCTGGGTTCGCGCGGCGGCCTCCTCGATACGCAGCTTGGGAATGCCGTCGCTGATCGCCTGGGCCATTCCGCCCCGCTCCGTCACCTCGGCGATGTGGCCGCGGGCACGTTGCGCCAACTCGTGGGTGAGCCACTCCAGGTAGTAGGAACCGCCCCACGGATCGATCGGCCGCGTGGTGCCGGACTCCTGCTGTAGGCACAGTTGGGTATTGCGCGCAATTCGCGCCGAGAAATCGGTCGGCAACGCCAGCGCCTCATCGAGGGCGTTGGTGTGCAGCGATTGCGTATGCCCCTGGGTGGCGGCCATCGCCTCAATACATGTACGAGCGACGTTGTTGAACGGATCCTGAGCGGTAAGCGACCATCCCGAGGTTTGCGAATGTGTCCGCAACGACAACGACTTCGGGCTCTTCGCGCCAAACCCGGCAACCAGTTCGCTCCACAGCAGCCGTCCGGCGCGCAGCTTGGCCACCTCCATGAAGAAGTTCATCCCGATGCCCCAGAAGAACGACAGCCGGGGCGCGAACTGATCGATCCCCAGCCCAGCATCCAGGCCGGCCCGAAGGTAGTCCGCGCCGTCCGCCAGCGTGTAGGCCAGCTCGAGATCGGCTGTGGCACCCGCCTCCTGAATGTGATACCCCGAGATCGAGATCGAGTTGAACTTCGGCATCTTGGCGCTGGTGTAGGCGAAGATGTCGGAGATGATTCGCATCGACGGCTTCGGCGGGTAGATGTAGGTGTTCCGCACCATGAACTCTTTGAGAATGTCGTTCTGGATGGTCCCGGCCAACTTCTCCGGCGACACACCCTGCTCCTCGGCGGCGACCACGTACAGGGCCAGGATCGGTAGCACTGCCCCATTCATGGTCATCGAGACCGACACCGCCGACAAGTCGATGCCCGCGAAGAGTTCCCGCATGTCCAGGATCGAGTCGATCGCCACTCCAGCCATCCCGACGTCGCCCTGAACCCGGGGGTGGTCGGAGTCATAACCGCGGTGGGTGGCCAGATCGAAGGCTACTGACAGACCCTTTTGCCCGGCCGCGAGGTTGCGGCGGTAGAACGCGTTGGAATCGGCCGCCGTGGAGAACCCGGCGTACTGCCGGATCGTCCATGGCTGGTTCACGTACATGGTCGGGTAGGGCCCACGAATGAACGGTGCCGCACCGGGCAAGCTGTCCAGTGGGTAGCCCGCGGACACCGCCGCGTCGCGGTCCGCACTGGTGAACAGTGGCTTGACGACGATGTTCTCCGGAGTATGCCAATCCAATTGCTCGGCCGTATACCCGTGGGCCGCGGCCGCGGCGGTGTGGCGGCCGAGGCTGCTGCCGCGTTAGCGGTCGGTCGTTCGGTGTGTCGTGACACCCCGGAGTCCGGTGATGACCCAGAGTGCAGCGGTATTTCGGCGAAACTGGGAATGGCGCCGGTGCCGACAGCAGCTTGGCCGGTGATCATCTCGGTCATGCGTCCAACCCATCCAAGAGCACCGACAGTGCCGCCACTGCATTAATTTTCGCGGTCAGAAAGTCCTCCGGCCGCGATTCGGCGGGCATCTCGGCGACCGCGCTTGCCGGCCCCGCAAGATAAATCCGCCTGACCCCTGCCGCGCGGGCCGCGTCAATGAACTCGGCCGCCTCGGCCGCGTAGCGGACATCGGTGCCACAGATCACAGCGACGGAGACGCCCGCACCGCTGACGACCGCACCAATCTGATCGGGTCCCACGGTACCGGGATTGATTGCCTCGATCCCGCCGGAGGCCAGTAGGTTCGTCGCGAACGACGTCCTGACATTGTTCTCCGCCAACGGTCCGAGCGGTAGCAGCAAGACCCGTGGACGTTCGCCGGTCCGTTGCAGATACGCGTCGGAACGATCGCGAAGCTCTTCGAAGGCGGAGGCGTACCGATGTACCGCGCTCGGGCAATCAGGTTGCCGCTGTGTCGGTTCAGCCAGGTCGGGGAACTCACTGACACCGGTGACCGCGGTGCGACGATGTGCGATGTCATCGAACCGGATAGCCCGAACCCCGTCGATCTGTTCAACGACGTGATCACGGGCCAACCGGAAACCGCCGCGGGCCTCGATCTCCTGAAAGTTTGACCATGCCTGGGCAGCAAGGGTTTCGGTGAGTTGCTCGACGTACCACGAGCCGCCCGCAGGATCCAGGACACGACCGATATGGGACTCCTCGAGCAGGAGCAACTGGGTATTGCGGGCGATCCGCCTGGCGAAATCGACGCTGACACCGGGATATCCGCCCGGAATCGCCACGTCGAACGGCAGCACCTGCACCGTGTCTGCTCCGCCGGCACCGGCACCGAACGCGGCGAGGGTGGTGCGCACCATATTCACCCAGGGGTCGCGCCGAGTCATCATCGCCTGTGAGGTGACGGCGTGCAGTCTCGCCGCACCGTCATCCGGGTGGCCAAGCGCGTCGGCCACCCGCGCCCAGATTTGCCGCGCGGCGCGGAATTTCGCGATGGTCATGAACTGGTCGGCATCGGCGACCAGTCGAAAGCTGATCTGGCGCAGCGCATCAGAGATGCCCATGCCAACCCCGGTGCCGGTCAGCAACCGCAGGTAGTCGGTCGCTGCACCGATCACGCCGGCCAGTTCCCATGCCGCATTGGCGCCGCGACCGTGGAACGCCGGCCCGTCCACCGTGATGGTCCGGACACCGGAGCCCCCGGCCACCGAGGCGGCTACCGAGAGAACGTCATCCAGGCTCGGCGCCTCACGCTCACCCACCGATGCGGTCAGTGGGTCAGCGCCCAGGTCGATCGATACCTTCGTGTTCTCTCCGACCCCGGCGACGATTGCCAGCATGGCCGCGGCGGCGGCTGGGAAATCTGCACCGGAATCGAGCAGCACCGGTGCCAACTCCAGATAGACGCCCTCCAGCCACCGTCCGAGATTCGCGGGCGCCACGGCGCCGTCGCCGACGCGCAGCACCAGTGCACTGACGCCGTCCACAAGCCCGGCCAATACCGCGGCATTGCCCTGCGCCGGTGAACCCGAGAATCCCGCGGCCGGGAATTGTTCGGCTACCTGCCATCCGGTCAGGACATCGCGGTGGCGATCTCCGCCCCGCACGAACGGCCAGTCCCCGGGAAGGGAACGCTCCGGCAGGGCGTCCAGTGCGGTGTATAGGGCTCCAACGGGGAAACCCTCGTAGGTTCGCGAATCCAGCGCCCGTTCGGCGGGAGCGTCCTCCGGGGGACGTCGACCATTCTTGGCCAGCACGTCGGCGACGGCATCGCGCCACCGGGCGCGGGCCTCCTCCAGTTCCACGGACACCGGCGGCTCCTGTTGTCGGGAGCCGGCCAGCGCCGCTCCTGTTGTCGGGTCTCAGGCTAAATGATCGCCGCACCGGCGGCGTCGCCGTACCGGGCCATCGCCCACAGCCGTAGCCTTGACAGACGTGAACTCCCGCGGCCTGAGCACCCTGCGCAGTGTGGGTTCGGCATTGGCCGTCACCGCCGGGCAGATGAGCCGTACCCGAATCCTGCTCACCCTCACCGCCGTGGCGACCCTTCTCGCCGTGGTCCTACTGGTGCCACTGCCCACCGCGGTGCAGATGCGGGACTGGGCCACCTCGGTGGGCCCCTGGTTCCCGCTGGCTTTCCTCGGCGCTCACGTGGTGGTTACGGTGCTGCCGTTTCCCCGGACAGCTTTCACGTTGGCGGCCGGGCTGCTGTTCGGTCCCGCACTGGGCATCGTCATCGCGGTGGCGGCCAGCACGGCCAGTGCGTTGATCGCCCTGCTGCTCGTGCGCGCCCTGGGTTGGCGTCTCGAGGCGTTCCTGCACCACCCGGGAATTGAGGCATTGGATGCCCGACTTCGTTCCCGCGGGTGGCCGGCCGTGCTGTCGATGCGTCTGATCCCGGCGGTGCCGTTCTCGGTGTTGAACTATGCTGCCGGCGCCTCGGCCGTACGGGTGGTGCCCTACCTGGCGGCGACCATGGTGGGGTTGCTGCCGGGTACCTCGGCCGTGGTCATCCTCGGCGACGCGCTGACCGGAAACGTCAGCCCCCTGCTGATCCTCGTCTCCGTGTGTACCGCCACGGTCGGTCTCGGCGGGCTGGCTTACGAGAGACGCCGCTACCGGCGGGAGGGTGGCCGGTGACCACTCAGAGCAGCCCTAATCAGAGCAGCCCCAGGTGAAGGTGCGAAGCCGGGATATTGCAGCGGTCGCGCAGTGCGACTCCCGGGCTCTTGATGGCGTCGATCTCGGCCTCAGCCTGCGGGTTGGCGGCCAGATAGTCCGCAATCATGCTTCGTCTCTGCGCGTTTGGCATGCCATTCGTGCTGCTCAAGAAGACATTCACAGCGGGGTGGGTGAACAGGTAGCCGGCCATCGCGGTGGTCATCTGGGCCTCCACAGCCATGATGTCGGCGGCCGTGCAACCCGGGCCGTCGTAGGCCACCGCGGGTGCGGCAACTCCGGCCAGGACGCCTCCGGCGCCGATGATCGCCGCTGAAACGCGACGCGCCAGCAATGTAAATGTCATGGGACTCCCTGGGTCGGTGACTTCAGTGGCACAGCCTAGGCCAACGCTCGGTGATCCTCCACTCGCGAGGAATGGGAGCATCGCGATAGGCTCAGGGCTACCCAAACGTGAGGACACCGACACATGAAACGACCACGCCAGTTCCTGGCTCTTCTCGCCGGCGGGATCGGCACCGCTGCCGCCCTGCTCGGTGCGCCGATCGCCGCCGCTGATGAGGATGGCGGCGGCGGTCCCAGCAACCCCCTCCTGCCGGGTTGTGAGACCACCGGCGGCAGTGCCGTCATCGGCGGTCAGACCACCGACTGCGCAAGCCCGGGCAATTCCCAGATCACCGCCACGCCGAACGATCTCGGCTCCATCGCTTCGGAAGCCGACGAGGGGTGGGGCGGCTACGGATTCGGCGGCTGGTAGACGCGACGGAGCACTACCCGGCTGGGGGGGCCTGAATCGGATCTGACGTCCCCGGTTCGAGGATCAGCGCGCCGGGCGGATCGTCCGGCGCGTCGCTGGCCGGAAGTGACCTGCGCGCCTCAGCCTGGGCCTTCGCGACCGCCGCGGCAATGGCTGGGTCGGCTTGGGTAGTGAACCAGTCGGCGACCTCCTCGGAGTCGTCCTGGACTTCGGTGGCATTCTCCTGCGGTGGCGGCTCGTAACGGAACGCACCATCGGACCCCTGGACCCCCAGCATTCTGGTAAAACCTTGCAGCGCCGAACTGTAGTCGCTGGGCACCACCCACACCTTGTTCGCATCACCCTGCGCCATCAACGGCAGCGTCTGCAGGTACTGGTAGGCAAGTAGCTCAGGCGTCGGACGGCCGGCCTTGATCGCCGCGAAGGTCTTCTCGATGGCCTTCGCCTGGCCCTGAGCATTCAGGTACTGCGCGGCCCGATCACCCTGGGCCCGCAAAATTCGGGATTGCCGGTCACCCTCCGCGGCGAGGATGGTGGCCTGCTTGGCGCCCTCGGCTGCCAGGATCTGCGCCTGCCGGGTGCCCTCCGCCGTGAGAATCATCGCCCGCTTCTCGCGGTCGGCCCGCATCTGCTTCTCCATCGAGTCCTGAATGGACGGCGGCGGATCGATGCTGCGCAACTCCACCCGCGCCACCCGCAAGCCCCACCGGCCGGTGGCCTCGTCGAGGACCCCGCGCAGTTGCGCGTTGATCTTGTCCCGACTGGTCAGCGTCTGCTCCAACGTCATTCCGCCGACGACATTGCGCAGTGTGGTGGTGGTCAGTTGCTCCACGCCGACGATGTAGTTGTTGATCTGGTAGACCGCGGCCTGCGGGCTGGTGACCTGGAAGTAGACGACCGTGTCGATGTTGACCGTGAGGTTGTCCTCGGTGATCACCGGTTGGGGCGGAAACGACACCACGCGCTCGCGCAGATCCACCCGGGCCCGGATTCGATCGATGAACGGAATCAGCAGGGTGAGTTGGCCGGACACCGTCTTGCTGTAGCGCCCGAGTCGTTCGATGACGGCCGCCTCGGCCTGCGGGATCAGGGCGACCGATTTCGCGACCACGATCACCGCGAAGATCACCAATACTGCGAACAACACCAGGCCGGTGATTGCACCGTCCATCTCGGCTCCATTCTTTGCCCGGCTTGCCCGGGATTGTTCAGGGGTTCTGCCAGACCACCGCGGTGGCACCGTCGATGTGCATGACCGTCACCTGTTCACCGGCCTGGTAGACGTCGCCGTCGTTGTAGGCGCGGGCGGTCCACACCTGACCGTCGAGCTTGACCTGACCATCACCACGACTGACCGGCTCCAGTACCAGCGCGGGTCTGCCCTCGAGCGCCTTGACCGGATCGGGTAGACCCTTCCCTGCGGTGAGCCGGTGCCGCAGAGCGGGACGCAGCAGCACCAGCAGCGCGATCGAGACCACCGCGAAGACCGCACCGTCAGCCCAGACCGGCAGGTCCAACAGCCAACTGGACCCAGCCGCCGCCAGTGCCCCGCCGGAGAGCATGAGCAGAAACATGTCGCCGGTCAGCGCCTCAGCCCCGGCGAGCCCGAGAGCGACGACGATCCAGACCAATGCCCCTGACATGACCCCACGATACGCTTCTCGAATCCAGTGCACGGGCTGCTGATCGCCGAGGTATCGAGCCATTACACTCACCACCATCATGTGGTGTCCGAGTGTCTCGCTATCGGTGTGGGCCAACGCCTGGCTGGCAGGCCACGCGGCGCCCGACGACGTCCTCGACGCACTAAGTATTTGGGCGCCAATACATTCGGTTACCGCCTACGATGCGGTCGCGGCCGGGAGAACCGGATTGCCGTGGCCGGACGTGGATGCCGCCGGGGCGATGTCACTACTGCAGACGGTCCGCACCGCCGCCGGTCGCCGCGGCGACGGGCCACCGCCCTCAGGGCCGGCGATCGGTCTGACACTGCCCGTTCCGGGCGACGTCCGGGGTCTGCCCGCGGGCACCCAGTTCCAGCGGGACGCCCTCGACGTCGGCGAGGCGATCGTGGTGCGCCCACCGGCGGGCGAGGCCATCGGTCTCGTCCCGGAGTTCGAGTGCCGCGACGACGAGGACGAAAACCCGGCCCCGGAGATCACCGTGCTGTCGTGGTCGGTCTACTCGCTGCCGGACACTCCCGCACCGGATCACCTCGACCTCGGCGATGCCGAGCACGCATTGCGCTCGACCGTCCGGTCGGCCGCCGAGGCCCTGGGCAACCTGCAACCCGCGCCCGGGTGCGAGAACCCACGCGTCCTGGTCGAGGAGTTGTTGCAGGCCGGTGGGCTGCATCGGGTCCCCGATCACGCTCCGGACCGGGCACTGCGGGTACTGGCCACCGCCGCCCACGTCGACGCCATCATTACCGTCAGTTCCGGGCCGACGCCGATCGCCATGCAGAGCACATCGGAGGAACGCATCGCGGATGCCGCGATGCGCCCCCTGGCGACCGTGGTTCGCGCCGCGCGGACCGCAGCGGTCAGTGCGATCCTGCAGTCGGCCTGGCACTAGCTGCGGCCGCGCGGGCACTCGCCTCACAGTCCGCGGTGCAAAATTGCCCGTTGACGCTCGAGCCGTAGCCCGGAACAGGCTGGGGTCCAACAACTCTCGCGGGTTGGAGTCCGTGGCGATTCTCATCGAGAAGATCCAGGGCGAGTCGGGCGTATCGGGGCTGGGCATTGGGCGTCGTTGCTCTGGCCAGGACTACACCGAGGCTTTCGGCCTGCTCGGCCAGTTCGCTATCGAGATCCCAGATCACCTCGATATGGTCGGCGACGAAACCGATCGGACAGACGATGACCGCTCTCGTTCCCGAATCGGCCAGCGCACAAAGGTGATCGGCCACATCGGGTTCCAGCCAGGGAACTGTCGGTGGGCCGGATCGGGACTGCCAGACCTGGTCGTAGTCGGTAAAACCGGCGGCCGCCGCCACCAGACTCGATGAGTAGGCGACCTGGCGCGGGTAGAGATCAGGTCCGCAGCGATTGACAGCCCGCAGTGGGATGGAGTGCGCGGTGAACACCAACCGCGCCTGATCGCGCAGTTCTGCAGGCAAGGTCGCGGCGGCCTGGGCAATGCCGTCACCGAACATCTCCACCAGGAGGGGGTGGTCGAAGTATTGGCGCAGTTTCACCAACTCCGGCGCACCGGTGCCGACCGCCTCGCGGGCGCGGGCGATGTCCTCCTGGTACTGGGTGCATCCCGAATAGCCGCCCCAGGCCGAAGTGCTGAAAACCGCTGCGCGGGAGACGCCGTCGGCCGCCATTGCCGCGACGGTGTCCTCGATGAACGGGTCGGAGTTGCGGTTGCCAAAGTACACCGGCAGATTCTCGCCACGGCCGGCGAGTTGGACCCGAATCTCTTCGATCAGCGCACGGTTGATGCCGTTGATCGGCGACACGCCACCGAAGTGCAGGTAGTGCTCCGCAACGCTCGCCAGACGTTCGGGGGGAATTCCCCGACCCCTGGTGACCTGTTCCAAGAACGGCATGACCTGCTCGGGGCCCTCCGGCCCGCCGAAAGACAGCAGCAGCAGCGCATCGAAATCCTGGGTTGCCATCACAACAACTGGGTGCTTGCGCCGCCGTCAGCGTAGACGACCGTGCCGGTGGTGGCGGGCAGCCAATCGGAAAGCAACGCACAGACCGTCCTGGCCACGGGCGTCGGATCTTTCATGTCCCAGCCCAGCGGTGAGCGCTGATCCCAACCCTCCTCAAGCATTTTCATCTCGTCCTTGAACTCATCGCCGAGTGCGCCGCCCATGATCGCACTCATCGCCAGGGTCCGGACGGGTCCGGCCGCGACGAGATTGGACCGCACACCGACCTTTCCGGCTTCCCGGGCCACGAAGCGGTTAATCGACTCGAGAGCACTCTTGGCCACCGTCATCCAATTGTAGGCCGGCATGGCCCGGGTCGGGTCGAAGTCCATGCCCACGATGCCGCCACCTGGATTCATGATCGGCAGCACCGCCTTGGCCAGGGAGGCATAGGAGAATGCCGAGACGTGGATGCCCCTCGCGACGTCCTCGTAGGGGGCGTCGAAGAACGGGTTGATCCCCATTCCGCTGGGCGGCATGTTCCCGATGGAGTGAACCACCCCGTCGAGTTTGTTGCCCTCTCCGATCACCTCGGTGATCCGGTCGGCGAGGGTGGCCAGGTGTTCGTCGTCGCAGACGTTGAGTTCCAGCAGTGGTGCCGGTTGCGGTAGCCGGTCCATGATGCGCCTGATCAGCTTCAGCCGGTCGTAGCCGGTGCAGACGATCTCCGCCCCGGCCTCTTGGGCCACCCGCGCGATATGGAACGCGATGGACGAGTCGGTGATGATGCCCGTCACCAGGACGCGCTTACCGTCGAGAATCCCTGTCATGTCAGTCCCTGTCTCCCTTGTGGCCGTCAGTGGCCCATGCCCATGCCGCCGTCGACCGGGATCACCGCGCCGGAGACGTAGCTCGCGTCCTCAGACGCGAGGAAGCTGACCACCCCGGCGACCTCTTCGGCGGTGCCGATCCGTTTCGCCGGGATGAACTCCAGTGCGCCCTGGGCGACCCGTTCATCCATCGCGCGAGTCATGTCGGTGTCGATGAGGCCCGGCGCCACGACGTTCGCGGTGACTCCGGCCTTGGACAGCTCCCGGGCAATCGACCGGGCCATCCCGATCAGGCCGGCCTTGGAGGCCGCGTAATTGGCCTGGTTGCCGATACCCCAGGTGCCCGAGACCGAACCGACGAAGATCATCCGGCCGAACCGCTTGCGCTGCATGCTGCGCGATGCCCGCTGGGCGACCCGGAACGCCCCGGTGAGGTTGGCGTCGATGACTTTGGTGAAGCGCTCCTCGGTCATCCGGATCAGGAACGCGTCGGCGGTGATGCCGCATTGGAGACCAGCACCTCGACCGCGACCCTGATGCTCCTCGACCGCCGTGAAGCCGCGATCAACGGCGTCATTGTCGGTGACATCGCACTCCACCCCGAACAGCCCTCCGGCGCGCCGGATCCGCGGTGGGTGACCGCAACTTTGTGCCCGTCGGCGGCCAGCCTACGGGCGATCGCCAGTCCGATCCCCCGGTTGCCGCCGGTGACCAGGACCGAACGGGCGATGAATTCGGGCCGGGCGCCCGCGGCGTGGCGGCGGGCCGGGCATCGGCGGTCTCGCTCATAGGGGCCAACTTATCGCCTCACCCGCACAGCCCGAAATCAGGCTCGCGGGCCTGGTCGGAGTGAAATCAGCCGGGCAGGCGACGATTGAACAGCAGTGCCGCCAGCGCCGACAACGCCAGCAGCAGCGCACCCAGTCGCAGCCAACCGACACTCGCGTCACCCTTGATCGTCTCGTAGCCGATCTGGTCTTGCAACGAGGTGAACACCTCTTTGAGCTGCTCCAGGGTGGAGGCGCTGTAGGCGTTGCCGTCGGAGAGTTCGGCGATCTTCTTCAGTGTCTCGTCATCGACCGGGACGGGCTGGCGTTGATCGTTGATATCGACGTATCCGTACGGAGTTCCGAAGGTGACCGTTGAGATCGGCACGCCCTGGTCTTTGGCGGTCCGGGCCGCTGTGAAGGCACCCTTGGGGTTGTCCGGGTTGGACGGCACCGTCTCCTTGCCGTCCGACATCAGCACGATGCGGGGCCGGCGGCGGACCGTCTCGCCGCCGCCGATGACAGCACCGACGGTGGCGATGGCCTGCAGGGCAGTGAAAATCGCCTCACCGGTGGCCGTGCGGTCAGCCAACTGCAACTTGTCGATCGCGATCTTGGTGGCCTCACGGTTAGTGGTCGGCGACACCAGCACCGTTGCGGTCCCGGCGTAGGCGATGAGGCCGAGGTTGATACCGGGGGTCAGTTGGTCGGCGAACTGTTTGGCAGCCACCTGCGCTGCCGCCAGTCGACTCGCAGATCTGAATAGAAAGTTCCAGGGCTCGCAACTGAGAGACGTCGATGGCGAGCATCACCACCGCGCGGTTGCGCGGAATGCGTACGTCGTTCTGCGGACCCGCCATCGCAATGGTCAGCAACACCATCGAGCCGATCAGCAGAATGGCCGAGAGATGCCGCCAGCGGTTCGGGCGTTGCGGCGCAACGCTCTCAAGCAGTTCCATGTTGGCGAACCGCAGCACCCGCTTCTGCCGAGCCCGCACAGTAATGACGTACAGCGCGATAAGACCCGCGACGAAGAGTAGGAACAGGAAGAACCAGGGGTGGGCGAAGTTGGTCAACGACATCGGCCCGAGAAACGGAAACGTCATCGCGTGCCCCTTCCCGCGCCCACCGCGGCCCCGTTCATTGGCCGCCCGCCAGTGCTCCGCGCCGCCGCGAAGCGACGAAGCGCACGATATCGGCGATCCAGTCCCGATCGGTGCGCAGCGTCATCAGTGGGGCGCCGCCCCGGCGAAGCGTTCGGGCCACCTCCGCGCGATGGGCCGCTGCGGCGCGCGCGAAGTCGTCACGCAACTGGGCGTCGATGGTGAACTCGCGAGTGATTCCCGACTCGGTGTCCTGCAGGATCACGTCACCGACGTCGGGCAGTTCCACGTCGCGCGGATCGAGCACTTCGACACCGAGCACCTCGTGGCGCGCGGCGATGGCCCGCAGGGGGCGCATCCAGGTGATCGGGCCGAGAAAGTCGCTGATGATGACGGCCATCCCGCGGCGACGTTCGGGCCGTCGCAGCGCGTCGATGGCGACGGACAGATCCCCGCGCACTCCCAGTGGCGCGCGAGGTGAGGTGGCGATGGCCCGAAGTAACGTCTGCTCATGCTGACGACCGGACCGCGCCGGAACCCGAATGACCCTCTCGCCGTTGGCGATCACCGCCCCGATCCGGTTACCGCCGCCACTGTTGAGGTAGGTAATCGCCGCGGCCGCTGCGACGGCGAGGTCCCGCTTCTCACAGCCGGTGGTGCCGAAGTCGAGGCTGGCCGACATGTCCACCACGATCCATGTCTCCAACTCGCGGTCGGCGATCATCTGCCGCACGTGCGGGTGGGTGGTGCGGGCGGTGACCGACCAGTCCATCCGCCGTACGTCGTCACCGGGCTGATATAGCCGTGACTCCCCGGGTTCGGAACCGGGGCCCGGGATCAGACCCAGATGGTTGCCCTGCAGCACCCCGTCCAGTTTGCGTTTGACGGCGAGTTCCAGCGTCCGCAGCGCCGCGGAGAGTTTCGCATCACTGATCTCACCGCGCTGAAACGAGGGCGGGTGAATGTTTGCGGATTCGCTCACCGACCGACGGCACCTGCCGCGGCGGGCGCAGGCGGTGCCGGAGGCGCCTGCCCTGCCCGGAACCAGCAGCGTTGACCTGGGGCAGGCCCACGGTCTGCAGGATCCGATGGATCACGGTCTCGGCCTTGACGTCGTCCGCGAGGGCGTCGTAGGTCAGAACCAGTCGGTGCCGCAACACGTCGGGGATCACCTCGATCACGTCCTGCGGGACCACGTAGTCGCGCCCACGCACCAGTGCCAGCGCACGGGATGCGGCGATGATGCCCAGCGACGCACGTGGTGAGGCACCGAAGGCGATCCAGGACTTGACGTCGGGCATCCCGAACTGCTCGGGCCGCCGGGTGGCCGTCACGACCCGCACGACGTAGTCGACCAGTGCGTGGTGCACGAAGTTGTTGGCAGCGACGTCCTGCAGGCGCTGGAGGTCGCCGGTGTCGAGGATCGCTTTGGGTTCAGGTGGGTTGACACCCATCCGGTAGATGATCTCGCGCTCTTCCTCCGGGGACGGGTAGTCCACATTGATTTTGAACAGGAATCGGTCGCGTTGGGCCTCCGGAAGCGGGTAGACGCCCTCGTTCTCGATGGGATTCTGGGTGGCCATTACCAGGAACAGCTTGGGCAGCGGGTAGTCGCGGCCGCCGATCGAGATCTGCGCTCGGCCATGACCTCGAGAAGGGCGGACTGCACCTTGGCCGGCGCCCGGTTGATCTCGTCGGCGAGCAGGAAGTTGCACATCACCGGACCGAACTCGATGTCGAACTCCTCGCGGCCCTGCCGGTAGATACGGGTTCCGATGATGTCGGTGGGCACCAGGTCCGGGGTGAACTGAATGCGGGCGAAGGTGCCGCCCACCACCCGCGCAAAGGTCTCCGACGGCCAGCGTCTTGGCCACCCCGGGAACACCCTCGAGCAAGACGTGCCCCTTGGCCAGCAGACCCACCAGGATGCGCTCGACGAGCTGGTCCTGACCGACGATGATCCGCTTGACCTCGAAGATCGCCCTCTCCAGGGTCTGCACCTCGCTGGCCAAGCCGTTACCGACCGCCGAGGGTGAGGAGACGGATCCGCTCGGGCCGGCATAGCCCGCGGGACCCGCGGACGAGGGACCTGATGACGTCATGGACTTCCTCCACAGCTGTTGGTTGGCGCGAGCCGCCTGAGAAAGACCGCGTGCCCACATTCGTCGGGGCAGCGTTGTTCCCCGCAGATAACTATTCCAGGCCTTCCTGAATCCGTCGATGCGGGTCGGCTGCGGGCACGTGGGTCACCAGCTAGCTCAGGTCTCGATGATGCGGGTGAGGTACGGCGTCATGCCCGCGGTGCGAACCGGGCCGACACTCACCTGCCCGGCCGCCGAGGACGACTCCAACATCTGACCGTTACCGAGGTAGATGGCCACGTGCTGGGAACCGCCGGGCCCCCAGAAGATGAGGTCGCCCCGCTTGGCCTGGGACGGCGCGACATGGCGGCCGGCGTCGTATTGGTCACCCGAGTACTTGGGCAACTGGACCCCGACGCCGGCGAAGGCGTAGCGAACGAAGCCCGAGCAGTCATAGCCAACCTTGCCCGCGTCCTGGTCGACACCGGTACTCGGCCCGTTGATGGCGCCGCCGCCCCAGGAGTACGGCACGCCGCGCTGGGAGCCACCGCGGCTGATCACGTACTCAACGGCCTGCGGGCCACGAACCCGACCGCCGGGCAGCGCCGACGGGCTGCCGCCGAACCCCAAACCGGAGAGGAACTTGCGACCGAGATCCATCGTCGCCTGTGCGGCCTGCTGTGTGAATGCCAGGGATGCCTGCGCGACCGCGACCGGATCTCCCGGCGCACCGGCACTGAGCAGCTTCGGCAGGGTGGGGTCCCAGGACTCTTCGGCCGTCGCGGCGGGTGCCGCAGCGAGGGTGAGTCCGATCACCGCCGCGACCGAGCACACCCCGCGGAGGAACCAGAAACCTTTGCCAGACATCAGTTTTCACCCATCAGTGCTCAGAACTCGACATAACGGACGGCGAATGGGGTCATACCGCTGGTTCGCAACGGTGAAATCTTGACCACCGAACCGGTATAGGGCGCCTCGATCATCTGCCCGTTTCCGAGGAAGATGGCCACGTGCTGGCTGCCGTTGGGGCCCCAGAAGATCGCGTCGCCGCGGCGCATCTGGGCCGTGGGAATCTTTCGGCCCATGTTGTATTGCGAGCCTGAGTAGTGCGGCAACTTGATTCCGACACCGGCGAAGGCGTAGAGGACCAGACCGGAGCAGTCGAAGCCGACCGTCCCGGCGCCGGAGTCGATTCCCCGGCTGGGGCCAGCGGCGTTACCGCCGCCCCACGAGTACGGCACACCGCGCTGGGACATGGCGCGGGCGATGACGTGCTCAACCGCCCGACTGCCCGCCACCACGGGAATGGCACCGTTGGTGATTCCGGTATCCGTGGGCTTGAGGATGCCCATCTGCTGCAGGAACGTCTTCCCCAGCTGCTGGGTGGTCTGGTAGGAACTTTGGGCGATCTGCAACACCGCGTTGATGATCTGGATGGGGTCCCCGGACAGGAACGCCGAGGGCACCATCGGCAGAGTCTGATCCCACTCGGAGAGCTTGCCGTAGGGCGGCACGACGCCGGAATCGGTGGGCCCCGCGGAGCTGACGCCGCCGCCGACGGATCCCAACGGTCACCTGCCGCAGGCCCGGTCGTGGTGCCGGCCTGCGGGACCATCGCGGCGACAGCGGCTTGCTCCATTGCGATTGCCGGAACCGACGCTGGGGCCGACGTGGTGCGCGCGGCCTCGAGTTTCTCCTGCGCCGACTTTCGCTCGGCCGCCAGCCGGTCGATCGTGACCTGTTGTTCGCGGAAGGCCGCCTGCGCCGCGGTCAGCGCCTCGACCGCCGCGTCCTGGCTGCTCTGAGCATCCTTGACCGCAAGATCGGCCTGCTGTTTCGCTGCGCGCTGCGCGGAATCCCTGTTGAGAACCTCGGTGCGGGCGCGGCGCAATCCGGCCATTACCTCCCGCGAACTGAGGGCCAGGGCCTCGCCGGCGCTGGCGGTGGCGATGATCTCATCGGGCGTGCGGGCCATGACCAACGATGCCGACGGGCCGTTGATGTAACTGGCCGCCGCGAAGGTGTCGAAACGTCTCTGGGCGTCGACGATCGCCGCGTTGGCCTCGGTGACGGACCGCGCGCTGGCGTCGACTAGTTCCTGGGCGGCGGTCGCCGCATCCCGAGCGTCCTGAACCGTCACGATGGCCTTGTTGACGCTCTCCTGCTGCGCCTGCACAGCGGCACCGACGTCCTGCAGCCGCTGGTTGGCCTCGGCGACGTCGGCCACGAGTGCGGCCAGGCTGTTGGGTGCCGGTGCGGGGTCGGCCTGCGCCAGTCCTGGAACGGTCAGGGCCACCGCCACCGTCAGGGTCAGTGGGCAGACGACCCGGATTGCCCGAACACGAGCCCCGCGAGTGGTTGGTCTCATTCGACTCTGACTCCTCAATCGCTCCGATTTGTCACGCCAGTCACTCATGTCACATGAGCCACTTCATTAACAATGGTGACAGTTGCACCGTACGTCACAATTGTCGCAGGAGAAACGGGAGGCAAGAATTACAACTTTGTCATTCAAATGATGTGACCGGAAAGTGATCTTATGGAATTGCCATGAAAGGCTGTTTATCCAGCGTGATCTACGTTTTAACCCGCGCGCTACGTTTCGCCCACGATTGCAGAAGTCGGGTCGCTACAGCTGCTCCGGAAACCCCGATTACGAGCAGGATCGTGAATGCAATCCAGGGGAAATCCGGGGTGTTCAACTGGTCGACGAAATTCTGCGATCCCTGCACCGGATTAGGCGCGGTCTTGACCACGTCCTGGCCCGCCTCGAGGACAACCCGGTCGTAGGTCGTGCTGTAGGTCCCCGCCCAACCCGGACTGATCACCAGAACCGTGGACCCGGGATGGGCCTGTCCCACCTGGGTGGCGACGTCGCGCAATGGGGTGTCCAACAACGGACTTTCCTGCATCACGACGACTTTGAGGTCTATCCCGCGTTCCCGGGCACCGGCCACGACCTGCTGCAGACCACCGACATCTGCCGGTGGCGCGGCCACCCCGTCGGCGGCGACGTCGGCCAACACCGTGCCCATGCAATCGTCGACCGGAGTGGAGAAGGCCAAGCCGACGGCGCTACAGACCTCAACCGGTATGTAGGTCGGCGAGTGCAGGTCGGTCACAATTCCGACGGTACCGCGATCGGCCTTCACGGCTAAGCGCACGCGCCGGGGTAATGTCCCGCCGGCCGCCGATCGTCGGCGGGGGCCGGTGGGGTCCGTCTGCGGGCACCGCACTCGCGAGCGTTAGGATTCACCTCTGCCCGCCAATGACCGCCCGTTGACGGGATCACCGATGCGGGAGTTGATGTGAGCAGCCTTTCGTCGAATCCGTCCTTGAACACATTTCAGGCTCGAGACACCCTGACGGTCGGTGACAACAGCTATGAGATCTACCGTCTCGACGCCGTGCCCGGCACTGAGAAACTCCCCTACAGCCTCAAGGTGTTGGCCGAGAACCTGCTCCGCACCGAGGACGGCGCCAATATCACCACCGACCACATCAACGCGATCGCCAACTGGGATCCGAACGCCGAACCGAGCATCGAGATCCAGTTCACCCCGGCCCGGGTGATCATGCAGGACTTCACCGGCGTGCCGTGCATCGTCGACCTGGCCACCATGCGCGAAGCCGTCACCGCCCTGGGCGGCGATCCCGAGAAGGTCAATCCGCTGGCCCCCGCCGAACTGGTCATCGACCACTCGGTCATCCTCGACTTCTTCGGCAACGCCGGCGCCTACGAGCGCAATGTGGCCCTTGAGTACGAGCGCAACGGCGAGCGCTACCAGTTCCTGCGCTGGGGCCAGGGCGCCTTCGACGACTTCAAGGTGGTGCCGCCGGGCACCGGCATCGTGCACCAGGTCAACATCGAGTATCTGGCCCGGGTGACCATGGTGCGCGAGCTGGGCGGCAAGAAACTCGCCTACCCGGACACCTGCGTGGGCACCGACAGCCACACCACCATGGTCAACGGCCTGGGTGTGCTGGGCTGGGGCGTTGGCGGCATCGAGGCCGAGGCAGCCATGCTCGGCCAACCGGTGTCGATGCTGATCCCCCGCGTGGTCGGCTTCAAGCTGACCGGTGAGATCAAGCCGGGCGTGACTGCCACCGACGTGGTGCTGACCGTCACCGACATGCTCCGCAAACACGGCGTGGTGGGCAAATTCGTCGAGTTCTACGGCAAAGGCGTGGCCGAGGTGCCGCTGGCCAACCGCGCCACCCTGGGCAACATGAGCCCCGAATTCGGTTCCACCGCAGCGATGTTCCCGGTCGACGCCGAGACCATCAAGTACTTGCGGCTGACCGGACGCACCGACGAGCAGGTCGCTCTGGTGGAGACCTATGCCAAGACCCAGGGCATGTGGCACGACCCGGACCGTGAGCCGACGTTCTCCGAGTACCTCGAACTGGACCTGTCGACGGTGGTGCCGTCCATCGCCGGACCCAAGCGCCCGCAGGATCGCATCGAACTCACCGACGCCAAGAACGCGTTCCGCAAGGACATCCACAACTACGTCACCAAGAACCACCCGACCCCGGAGACCAAGCTCGACGAGGCGGTCGACGAGTCGTTCCCGGCAAGTGACTCGGTGTCGCTGTCCTTCGCCGACGACGGTGCCGTCGACGCCCGGCCCTCGGCGGCCAACGGCTCGCACGGCCGCCCAAGCAAGCCGGTGCTGGTGCGCTCGACCGAACGCGGTGAGTTCGTCCTCGACCATGGCGCGGTGGTGGTCACCGGCATCACCTCCTGCACCAACACCTCGAACCCCTCGGTGATGCTGGGTGCGGCACTGCTGGCGCGCAAGGCCGTCGAGAAGGGCCTGACCACCAAACCGTGGGTCAAGACCAATATGGCGCCCGGATCGCAGGTGGTCACCGACTACTACGAGAAGGCCGGCCTGTGGCCGTACCTGGAGAAACTGGGCTACTACCTCGGCGGCTACGGATGCACCACCTGCATCGGCAACACCGGCCCGCTAGCGCCGGAGATCTCCACGGCGATCAACGACAACGATCTGTCGGTGACGGCAGTCCTCTCCGGTAACCGCAACTTCGAGGGCCGCATCTCCCCCGACGTGAAGATGAACTACCTGGCATCGCCGCCACTGGTGATCGCCTACGGCATCGCCGGGACGATGGACTTCGACTTCGAGTCCGATCCGCTGGGCACCGACACCCACGGCAACGACGTATTCTTGCAAGACATCTGGCCCACCCAGAAGGAGATCGACGACACCATCGCCGCCTCGATCAATCGGGAGATGTTCGTCAGCAGCTACGCCGACGTGTTCACCGGTGACGAGCGCTGGCGCAGCCTGCCCACACCGGCGGGCAACTCCTTCGACTGGGATCCGAAATCCACCTACGTTCGCAAGCCTCCGTACTTCGACGGCATGCCGGCTTCTCCGGAGCCGGTCACAAACATCACCGGGGCGAGAGTGCTTGCCCTGCTGGGCGACTCGGTGACCACCGACCACATCTCACCTGCCGGTGCCATCAAGAAAGGCACCCCGGCTGCGCAGTATCTGGAAGCCAACGGCGTGGCGCCGGCCGACTACAACTCACTGGGCTCCCGGCGCGGCAACCACGAAGTGATGATCCGCGGCACCTTCGCCAACATCCGGCTGCGCAACCAACTGCTGGATGCTGTTGTCGAGGGCGGCGTCTCCGGTGGCTACACCCGCGACTTCACCCAGCCCGGCGGCCCACAGGCCTTCATCTATGACGCCGCGCAGAACTACGCGGCGGCCGACATCCCACTGGTGGTACTCGGCGGCAAAGAGTACGGCTCGGGTTCCTCGCGGGACTGGGCGGCCAAGGGCACCAGCCTGCTGGGTGTGCGGGCGGTCATCACCGAGTCCTTCGAGCGGATCCACCGGTCCAATCTGATCGGCATGGGCGTGATCCCGCTACAGTTCCCGGCCGGGGAGTCGGCCAAGTCACTCAAGCTGGACGGCACCGAGGTGTTCGACTTCACCGGCATCGATGCGCTCAATACCGGCAAGACCCCGAAGACGGTGCACGTCACGGCCACCAAGGCCGACGGAACATCCGTCGAGTTCGACGCTGTCGTGCGCATCGACACCCCCGGCGAGGCCGACTACTACCGCAACGGCGGAATTCTGCAGTACGTGCTGCGCAATATGCTGCGGTCCGGGGCCAGCTGAGCGGCTCGGCTCAGGCCAACTCGATCAGACTCGAATACTCCTCGGACCAGTGGTCCTCGGTGCCGTCGGGCAGCAGCACCACCCGTTGCGGGTCAAGTGCCTCGGCGGCGCCGGGGTCGTGGGTGACCAGCACCACCGCGCCCCGGTAACTGCGCAACGCGTCGAGCACCTGCTCCCGGGACGCCGGATCCAGGTTGTTGGTGGGTTCGTCGAGCAGCAGCACGTTGGCCGTGGAGGCCACCAGTCCGGCCAGCGCCAGGCGGGTCTTCTCACCGCCGGACAGCGTGCCTGCGTGCTGCTCAAGCTGGGGTCCGGTGAACATGAAGGCGCCCAGCAGGCTGCGCAACTCCTGCTCGCCGGTGTCGGGGGCGGCGTGGCGGATGTTCTCCCAGACTGTCGCATTGTTGTCCAGGGTGTCGTGTTCCTGGGCGAAGTAACCGATCTTCAGGCCGTGGCCGGGTTCGATCGCGCCGGCGTCCATCGACTCCACCCCGGCGAGCAGGCGCAGCAGGGTGGTCTTGCCGGCGCCGTTGAGGCCCAGCACGACGACCCGCGATCCGCGGTCGATGGCCAGGTCCACCCCGGTGAACACCTCGAGGGAGCCGTAGTTTCTGGTCAGACCCTTGGCGACCAGCGGCGTGCGACCGCACGGCGCGGGGCTCGGGAACCGGATCTTGGCGACCTTGTCGGCCACCCGCTCGGCGTCCAGGGCTGACATCATCCGCTCGGCCCGGCGCAACATGTTCTGCGCGGCAACGGCTTTGGTGGCCTTGGCGCCCATCTTGGCGGCCTGGGTGCGCAGCGCCGCGGCCTTCTTCTCGGCGTTGGCACGTTCCCGGCGGCGGCGTTGCTCATCGGTGGACCGGGCGTCGAGATACTTCTGCCAACCCATGTTGTAGCCGTCGACCTCGCCGCGGACGGCATCGAGGAACCACACCCGGTTCACCACCTCGGCGAGCAGTTCGACATTGTGGCTGATGATCACCAGTCCCCCGGTGTGCGCCTTGAGGAAGTCGCGCAGCCAGCCAATGGAGTCGGCGTCGAGGTGGTTGGTGGGCTCGTCAAGCAGCAGGGTGGTATCCGAACCCGAGCCGGAGTCACTGGCGGCGAACAGAATTCGGGCTAACTCGACCCGGCGGCGCTGGCCGCCGGACAGTGTTCGCAACGGCTGGGTCAACACTCGTTCGGCCAGACCGAGGCTGGCGCAGATCCTCCCCGCCTCACTCTCGGCCGCATACCCGCCCAGGGCGGCGAAGCGTTCCTCGAGGTTGCCGTAGCGCCGGATGGCCTTGTCCTGTTCGGTGGCGTCGACCAACTCGGCCATCAGCACCTGCTGCTTCTCCAGGTCGGCCAGCAGGGTGTCCAGTCCGCGCGCGGACAGCACCCGATCGCGGGCCAGCACCTCCAGGTCGCCCTCCCGCGGGTCCTGCGGCAGGTAGCCGACCTCACCGCTGCGCACCACGGTGCCGGCATAGGGCAGGGCCTGCCCCGCCAGAATCCGCATGGTGGTGGTCTTGCCGGCGCCGTTGCGGCCGACCAGACCGATCCGGTCGCCGGGCTGAATGCGCAGCGTGGGACCCTCGGCGAGCAGCAGGGTGCGCGCGCCGGCGCGGACCTCGAGGTCCGTTGCGGTGATCACGCGTCGTGTCTCCTCTGCAGCACGTGGCTACTTTTCATCGGTGAAGACCGGAGCACGGTTCTCGGCGCGTGCGGAAACCGCTTCCTCGAAGTTCGCGGTGAGCAGGCGCACGTAGAGCTGCCCGAGGCCCTCGGCCTGCATGTGTCCCTCCAGAGTACTGGCCTCCAGCCCCGTCCACAGCGTCCGCTTGGTCAGTTCGGTGCCGGGCCGGGAGAACGCCGCGATCCGCGCCGCCATCTCGTAGCAGGTCGGAAGCAGGTCGTCGGCAGGCACCTGCCGGGAGACCAGGCCGATTCGTTCGGCCTCGGCGGCGTCGACGTCGCGGCCGGTGAGCATGATCTCAAAGGCCCGGGATGAGCCGATGGCGCGCGGCAGCAGGTAGCTCAGGCCCAGTTCACTGGCGGTCAGGCCGTTGTTGATGCCGGCGGCGCGGAAGTAGGCGCCGGAGGCGGCCACCCGAATATCGGCGGCCAGCGCCAGGCACAGCCTGCCGCCGATCGCCGCGCCGGTGACCGCGGCGATGATCGGCTGGTGCAGCCGGCGCATCGCGAGAATCACCTCGTCGAGAATCTCCATCGACCGCAGCGCGTAGCTGGGCCGGGTGAGGCCCTGCACATGCGGAACCGAGCCGGCTGACTTGTGGTCGGCGCCGGAGGAGAACCCGCGGCCGGCGCCGGTCAGTACGACCACGCGCACGTCGTTGTCGTGGTTGATCTCGGCGAGCACCTTTGCGAGCGGAACCATGACGTCGAACGCCATGGAGTTCATCCGCTCCGGCCGATTCAGGGTGATCAGCGCGATATGGGGTTGAGGACGATCGAGGAGTACGAAGCCTGCGTCACGATTCACCAGTGCACGCTATCGCGTGCTCGGCCCTCACAGATCCGTGGTGGAGGGCTGGTCGGCGTTCGTGGCCTCGAGATCGAATTCGCGGAGCTGGGTGATGAGGTCTTCTAGGGCGGCCGGCGGCAGCGCCCCGGCCTTGTTGAACACCAGGTGCCCTTTCTTGAACGCCATCAGCGTGGGAATTGCACGGATCTCGGCGGCCGCCGCCAGTTGTTCCTGTGCCTCGGTGTCGACCTTGCCGAAGACGATGTCGGGGTGCTGCTCCGAGGCCTTGGTGAAGGTGGGCGCGAAGGCGCGGCACGGGCCACACCAGGACGCCCAGAAGTCGACCAGCACGATGTCGTTTCCGGAGACGGTGTCGTTGAAGTCCTGCTCGGTGAGGTCTTGGGTAGCCATGCCAGCTCTAACGTCGAGGGCCGCCAATTGTGTTCCCGCCCGCTTTCAACATGTCGGCCGGAACATGGCGGGACGCACTTCAGTGGACCAGCGTTCAGACCGTGAAACCCAGGGCCCGCAGCTGCTCGCGTCCGTCGTCGGTGATCTTGTCCGGCCCCCACGGCGGAATCCACACCCAGTTGATCTTGATCTCGTTGACCAGTCCGGAACCAACCAGAGCGCTGAGCATCTGATCCTCGATGACGTCGGTGAGTGGGCAGGCCGCCGAGGTGAGCGTCATATCGATGAGCGCCGCCGTGCCGGTCTCGCTCTTTTCCACGTTGATCCCGTAGACGAGGCCAAGGTCGACGACGTTGATGCCGAGTTCGGGGTCGACCACGTCGCGCATGGCCTCCTCAAGGTCGGCAAGTTGCTCGTCTGCGGTTGTGTCGGTCATCGCTTCTCCTTGAGATCATGGTGGTAGGCCTGCGCGACGGCTTCACTCGATGCCGTCGCCTGCGCGACGGCAGCCTTGAACGCAAACCAGCCCAGCAGCGCACACTTCACCCGCGCCGGGTACTTCGAGACCCCGGCGAAGGCGATGCCGTCGCCCAGCACGTCCGCGTCACCAGGATCAGCTCCGCGTGACGACACCATCTCGCTGAACGACTCCACCGTCTTCAACGCGTCGCCGACGGTCTCACCGATTACCAGATCGCACAGCACCGAGGTGGCGGCCTGACTGATCGAGCAACCCTGCCCGTCGTAGGAGACGTCGGTTACCTGCTCGCCGTCCTCGGACAGCGCCACCCGCAGCGTCACCTCGTCACCACAGGTCGGGTTGACATGGTGGACCTCGGCGCCGAACGGTTCGCGTAGTCCGCGGTGATGCGGGTGCTTGTAGTGGTCCAGGATCACGTCCTGGTACATCTGCTCCAGGCGCATCAGGTCTGACCCCCGGGACGCTGCGCTCCTGCCCCCCGGTCGAAGAACCCGATGGCACGGCGCACACCGGCGATCAGCCGATCCACCTCATCGCCGGTGTTGTAGACCGCGAAGGAGGCCCGAACGGTCGCGGCCAGCCCGAATCGGCGATGCAACGGCGCGGCGCAGTGATGGCCGACGCGAACGGCCACGCCGTCGTCGTCAAGGACCTGGCCGACATCGTGGGCGTGCACACCATCGACGACGAACGCCACCGGGGAACCGCGGAATGCCGGATCCGACGGGCCGATGATGCGCACCTGGGGGATCTCGGCCAGGCCCGCCAACGTGGCGGTGACCAGTCGGTGTTCATGGTCGCGCACCGCCGCCATTCCGATCGCATCGAGATACCTTGCGGCCGCCGCTAATCCGACGACCTGAGAGATCATCTGGGTGCCCGCTTCGAAGCGCTGCGGGGGCGGCGCGTAGGTGGCCGATTCCATGCTCACGGTCTCGATCATCGATCCGCCGGTCAGGAACGGTGGCAGTGCGGCCAGCAATTCCGCCCGGCCGTAGAGCGCGCCGATCCCGGTCGGCCCGAGCATCTTGTGGCCGGAGAACGCGGCGAAATCGACATCAAGGGCGGCGAAATCGACCGGCTGATGCGGTACCGACTGGCAGGCGTCGGCACTGTCAACGCCCCCACCGCTTTGGCCCGCCGAACCACTTCGGCAACCGGCGCGCCGGTTCCGGTGACATTGGAATGATGGGTGAAGGCGACGACTTTGACCCGCTCATCAAGGACCAGGGAATCCAGGTCGATTCGTCCGTCGTCGGTGACTCCGTACCAGCGCAGGGTGGCCCCGGTACGTCGGGCAAGCTCCTGCCATGGGATCAGGTTCGCGTGGTGCTCAAGCTCGGTGGTGACGATCACGTCGCCGGGTCCGACGGCACCGGCGAACCGGCTGTCCCCCAGCACGTACGAGACGAGATTGAGCGCTTCGGTGGCGTTCTTGGTGAACACCAGGTCCTCGGGTTGCGCTCCGACGAAACCGGCGATATCGGCTCGGCTCCCCTCGAAGGCGTCGGTGGCCTCCTCCATCAGCTGGTGCGCTCCGCGATGGACCGCGCCGTTAGAGGTGGTCAGGAAATGCCGTTCGGCGTCCAGCACCTGCACCGGCTTCTGCGATGTCGCCCCAGAATCCAGGTAGGCCAGTTGCTTGCCTCCGCGCATCACCCGATCGAGGATCGGGAAATCGGCGCGGACCCTCTCCAGGCTAGTGATCTCAGCCGCGAAAGCCGTCATCGCGCGCCTCAGGAATGGCGGCGGCGCGTTGGGCGAACCGCACGTAGCCGTTCTCCTCCAACTCATCAGCCAGTTCGGGACCGCCCGATTCCACGATGCGGCCGTCGACGAAGACGTGGACGAACTGCGGGTGGATGTAGCGCAGGATGCGGGTGTAGTGCGTGATCAGTAGCACCCCCGCCTGCTCGGCCTCGGCGTAGCGGTTGACGCCCTCGCTGACCACTCGCAGCGCGTCGACGTCCAGGCCGGAGTCGGTCTCGTCGAGGATGGCGATCTTCGGCTTGAGTAGACCCAACTGAAGGATCTCGTGACGCTTCTTCTCACCGCCGGAGAAACCTTCGTTGACGCTGCGCTCGCTGAACTGCGGGTCGATGTCCAGATCGGCCAGGGCCGACTTGACCTCTTTGACCCAGTGCCGCAGCTTGGGCGCCTCGCCGCGAACCGCCGTCACCGCGGTGCGCAGGAAGTTCGACATGGAGACTCCGGGCACCTCGACCGGGTACTGCATGGCCAGGAACAGGCCGGCGCGGGCGCGTTCGTCCACGCTCATCGCGAGGACGTCCTGGCCGTCGAGGGTGATCGACCCCGAGGTGACGGTGTACTTGGGGTGTCCGGCAATCGCGTAGGACAGCGTCGACTTCCCGGATCCGTTGGGGCCCATGACCGCGTGGGTCTCCCCCGATTTCACCGTCAGGTCGACGCCCTTGAGGATCTCCTTCGCCGTGCCGTCGGGCGTTTGGACGCTGACGTGCAGATCCTTGACTTCCAGCGTTGATTTCTTCTGGGTGCTCATGATGCGACTCTCGATTCGGTGATAGCCAGTTCGTGTTCGATGGCGTCGGTCAGACGATCCCGGACCTCGGGCACCGCGATCTTGGCGATGATCTCGCCGAAGAAGCCCCGAACCACCAGTCGACGAGCCTGGTCCTCGGGGATGCCACGGGCCTGCAGGTAAAACAATTGCTCATCGTCGAAACGGCCGGTGGCGCTGGCGTGTCCGGCGCCGGCGATCTCGCCGGTCTCGATCTCCAGGTTCGGCACCGAATCGGCGCGGGCTCCGTCGGTCAGGACCAGGTTCCGGTTCACCTCGAAGGTGTCGGTGCCGGTGGCCTCGGCCCGGATCAACACATCGCCCACCCAGACGGTGTGCGCATCGGCTTTACCCGACTCCGGATCGCCCTGCAGAGCGCCCTTGTAGAGGACATTGGAGGTGCAGTTGGGCTGGGAATGATCGACCAGCAGGCGGGACTCCAGGTGCTGGCCGCTGTCGGCGAAATACAGCCCGAGCAGTTCAGCATCGCCGCCGGGGGCGTCGTAGCGCACCGTGGCCGCCATCCGCACCAGATCACCTCCGAGTGTGATCGCGACATGACGCAGCACCGCATCCTTGCCCAATCGGACATGCTGGGCACTGACGTGCACGGTGTCGTCGGCCCAGTCAGCCACCCACACGACGGTCAGTCGGGCCGCATCTGCCACCACGAATTCGAGGTTGTCGGCGTAGGTTCCGCTTCCGCGTAGGTCGATGACCACGACCGCCTCGGCCAGTTCCTCGACGTGGACCTGCAGGTGCCCGTAGGCGGTCTTACCGACGCCGGGGCCGGTCACCAGTATCTCAATGGGCGACTCGGCGTGCCAGCCGCGGCCGACGGTGACGACGGTGGCCTCGGTGAACGACGAGAAACGCTTTCTGGGCCGCAACACGGTCGGCGGAATGCCGGCGAGACCGAGCCGCGAATCGCCGCGGGCGACGGTCTCGACCGTCACGCTCGTCTGCTCGGAGACCGAGATCACCGCCTGACCGTCGGGTTGCGCCGAACCGTCTTGCAGGCCACGCAACCGACGCAGTGGAGTGAATCGCCACAACTCATCGCGCCCACCGGGCACCTCGAAGGCGTTGACGTCGAAGGAAGTGAACTTCTCACCCTTGTTTAGGGAAAGAGTTTGACCAGCCACTAGCCGACCGACCCTTCCATCTGGAGTTCGATCAGCCGGTTGAGTTCGAGTGCGTACTCCATCGGCAACTCCCGGGCGATCGGCTCGACGAACCCGCGAACCACCATGGCCATGGCTTCGTCGTCGGTCATGCCGCGACTCATCAGATAAAACAGCTGGTCCTCGCTGACCTTCGACACGGTGGCCTCGTGGCCCATCGTGACGTCGTCCTCGCGAATGTCGACATAGGGGTAGGTGTCGCTGCGGCTGATCGAATCAACCAGCAGCGCATCGCATTTGACGCTGGATCGCGATCCGTAGGCACCCTTGTTGATCTGGACGAGGCCGCGGTAAGAAGCCCGACCGCCGCCGCGGGCGACCGACTTGGAGACGATGTTGCTCGACGTGTTCGGCGCCAGGTGCAACATTTTGGCGCCGGTGTCCTGGTGTTGACCCTCCCCGGCGAACGCCACTGAGAGGACTTCGCCCTTGGCATGCTCACCGGTCATCCACACCGCCGGGTACTTCATGGTGACCTTGGAGCCGATGTTGCCGTCCACCCACTCCATGGTGGCCCCGGCTTCGGCCCGGGCCCGCTTGGTGACCAGGTTGTAGACGTTGTTCGACCAGTTCTGGATCGTCGTGTACCGAACCCGCGCATTGGGTTTGACGATGATCTCCACCACCGCCGAGTGCAGCGAGTCGCTCTTGTAGATCGGGGCGGTGCAGCCCTCCACGTAGTGGATGTAGGAGCCCTCGTCGGCGATGATCAGGGTGCGCTCGAACTGGCCCATGTTCTCGGTGTTGATCCGGAAGTAGGCCTGCAACGGAATGTCGACGTGCACGCCGGGCGGCACGTAGATGAACGACCCACCCGACCACACCGCGGTGTTGAGTGCGGAGAACTTGTTGTCACCGGCTGGGATCACGGTGCCGAAATACTGCCGGAACAACTCAGGTTGCTCACGCAGCGCGGTATCGGTGTCCAGGAAGAGCACTCCCTGGGCCTCCAGATCCTCGCGGATCGAGTGGTAGACGACTTCGGATTCGTACTGTGCCGCCACACCCGACACCAGTCGCTGCTTCTCGGCCTCAGGGATGCCCAGACGGTCGTAGGTGT
>JAGYKK010000025.1 GCA_018401645.1 Mycobacterium sp.
GATGATCTGCTGTCATGCATGCACAGGTGCTGATGCTGGGCAACGACGACGAGACCCCGGAGTTCAGCACCGCGTCGTGGCTGAGCATGCTCTTCGCCGCCGGCATGGGTTCGGGCCTGCTGTTCTGGGGCGCCGCCGAGCCGATCACCCACTTCCAGGATCCGCCCGGTCTGCAGAGCCGCTCGGCAGCCGCCGCCCGCGAGGCCTTCGTGATCACCAACCTGCACTGGGGCCTGCACGCGTGGGCGATCTACGGCATGTGCGCGCTGGTCATCGCTTATTTCACCTTCCGTCGCGGAACCCGACCGCTTACCTCGGCGCCGATTCGCAGTGCCCTGCCGAACACCCCGCGGGCGCTGCTTATCTCCGCCGATGTCCTCGCCGTCCTCGCCGTCCTGTTCGGAATCGTCGGTTCGCTGGTCATGGGGGTGCTGCAATTGCGGTCCGGGGTGACGGCGGTGTTCAATACCGACCCCGAATCGACCGCCGTCGCGTCGGTGATCGTCATCGTGCTGTCGGTCTGCTTCATGCTCAGCGCCTCGACCGGCCTCGACCGGGGAATCAAGATCCTTAGCAACATCAACATCCTGCTCACCATCGCCCTGCTCGCGGTGGTCGTGTTCGCCGGTCCGACCCGCTACATCGCCGAGACGATCGTGACCAGCATCGGCGACTACCTGGGCCGGATCTTCGAGATGTCGTTCCGGTTGTTCCCCTTCGAGGGTCTAACTCCCTGGACGGCGAGTTGGACGCTGACCTACTTCCTCTGGTGGCTCGCATGGGGACCTTTCGTCGGGATCTTCATCGCACGGATCAGTCGTGGCCGGACGATCCGCGAATTCGTGATGGGCGTGGTCCTCGTGCCCGCGGTGGCATCGGTGATCTGGTTCGGTGCATTCGGCGGAGCCGGGATCTTCATCGAGCGGGAGGGTCCCGGCGGCCTCGCCGCGATCGCCACCGAGGACGCCGCGGCCGCGCTGTTCGCCTTCCTTGACTACTTCGCGCTCGGTGGCGGGCTGTCGCTGCTCGCGCTGGCCATCCTGTTCGTGTTCCTCGTAACGAGCGCCGACTCGGGGACCTTCGTGCTCGGCATGATGACCGAGGACGGCAACGAAAGTCCGCGAACCTCTCGAAAATTGCTGTGGGGGGTCATTCTGGCCGGGATGACCCTGACGGTGACGCTCGTCGCTGACGTCCAGGTGGGCCGGGCCATGGCCGTACTGGGGGCGGTGCCCTTCACCGCGGTGCTGGTGGTGCAGATGGCCGCATTCCTGTCGACCATCAGTCGTGAGCCGGTGAACGCCGCCACCGCTGCCGATCCGGTGCATGCGGCCACCACCGAGCCCGAGCCCGGGGCGGCTGTCTCCGGCGAGGTTCAGCGGTGACGGATCGCGCCCGGGCGGAACCGCGACGACTGCCGAGCCGGCGCCGCGGGATCTTCCGGACCGTCGCGGTGTTGGCGCTGGCGGCGGCGATTGCCCTGCTGGCCGGATGTTCCGCCGATCGTCAGGCGGTGAGAGTCGGGGCCAAGGACTTCACCGAGCAGAAGGTGCTCGCCGAGATGGTGGCCCAGCTGCTGGAGACCGGTGGCGTCCCGGTGTCGCGCATCGTGCAGTTTCCGAACGGGGTGACCCCGCTCGACGCGATCGGCGAGGGTGTCGTCGACGCCTACGTCGAGTACACCGGAACCGCGCTGCTCGCGCTCGGGCTGCCGTCGCTCAACGACTCGGCCGCCGCGCTGGACCGCGTTGTCGAGGAGTCCGAACCACTCGGCCTGGAATGGCTGGCGCCGCTGGGTTTCTCCAACGACTACGTCCTGGCGGTGACCCCGGAAACCGCCGCCAGGTTCGATCTGTCGACCATCTCCGATCTGGCGGGGCTTGCGGTGCCGCCGCGGATCGGCGTGGACCGCGAGTTCCTCCGGCGGCCGGCTGAGGGCCTCGGCGCACTGACGGATCGCTACGGCCTGGTGCTCAATCCCGAGGTGCTGGTGACCGACGACAAGGCGGAGTTGTACCGCGCTCTGCGCAGCGGCGAGGTCGACGTGGTGGAGGGTTTCGCGACCGACGCCCAGATCCGCTCCTTCGACCTCGTCGCCCTCGAGGATGATCTGGGCTTCCTGCCGGCCTACGACGCCGCGGTGCTGGTCCGCGGCGACGTGCTCGCCCGCTACCCCCGGATCGCCGGGCTCGTGGAGCAGCTACAAGATCGGCTCTCCGCCGACGACGTCCGCAACATGATCATCCAGGTGCAGTTCGAGGGCCGGGACGCCAAGGTCGTGGCATCAGCGGAACTGGCCCGGCTGGGACTGCTGGAAGTGACGAACGCGCAACGCGGTGACGCCGTCGTCGTCGCCATCGGGCTTGACGATCAACGGGCCGGGGCGACGGGACGCGCCCTGGAGGCGATCAACGAGGCCTACCCGGGGCGGCCGATCGACATCGTCGCCGTCAATGACCCAGCGGGCGCGGTGCTCGCCGGCGAGGCCAGGCTGGGCATTGCCAACGCCGAGGACCTCTTCGCGCCCGGGGACCGCACCGACGGCGACCGCCCGACCAAACCGCTGGAGGCGATCGCCGCGGTGGAGACCCGCGCGGCACACCTGCTGGCTCCCGCCGACGGCGAGTTCGATCGGACGCTGGCGGTCGGCCCGCCGGGAAGCTCCAGCCGGGCAACCGCCCTGACCCTGATCGAGCAGGGGGTCCTGCCCGCCGGGACCCGGTTGGTCACCGTGCCCGGCGAGGGACTCATCGGTGAGCGGGTCGCGGCGGTCAGGTCCGGCACCGCGAGCGCGATGCTGGCGATCAGTCCGCCGGGCCACCCGGAGATCCAGCAGGCGATCAGCGATTTCGGCCTGCGGCTTTTCTCCCTTCCCGGTGCGGCGGACGAGGAGCGGCTACGCGAGGTACCGCACCTGCGACCGGCCCGCATCCCGGCGGCGAAGTATCGCGGCCAGCCGTCGCCGGTCGACACCGTGTCGCAGCAGACAGTCATCGCGGGCCCGGCCTCGACGTGGGCCAACCGGGGGTCTACGGCCCCAACGCGTTCATCGGCGGCCCGGCGCAGCAGCAGCGCGTTGCCCGGGAGCTGCTCTCGATTCGCGATCTGCTGGAGACGCCGCGGGTGGATCCGGCGTTGCCGCGATCCCCGGCGCCGCTCACCGACCTCGACCAGATTCCGAAGTCGACCAACCCCTCGGCGCTGGAATCGGCACTGAACTTCCTGGTGATCGCCGGCATGGTCGCCTTGGTGGCCTTCATCCTGCGCCGGCGCAGAACCTAGCCCGACTCCGGGCGGCAGCGGTGCGCGACAAGCTTATCCGTGCGGCGGGCAGGGCTAGTGCGGGCCCGGTGAATCCTGCGACCCACGGCGACAGAAACAGTGCGAACCCCGCGACGGCTAGCGACAAGAAGTCATGAGTGGGCTCGGAGGCCAGCAGCGACCAGACGGAGATCACCGCGATTAACCCGCCCAGACCGATTGTGACAGCGGTACCGGCCGCTGTTGTGGGAAACGCAATGCCAAAAAGAACGGTGGCAAGACCGACGATAAGCGCCGACCGTCCAATCACGTAGCTCCAACGGTGCCGCAGCCGTTGGCTGTCACCACCCTCATTGATGCCGTACTCGGTCGGCATCCTGCGACGCGTCCAACCGATGGCACCGAGGGCCATGGAGAGGCTGCCGGCCACCCAGCAGGTTACTGACGCCCCGGGATCGTAGGTGTAGCCGTTCACCAGGAACGGAACGGCAATCATGGCTAAGCCCACCGGGGGTCCGGTTGTGGGCGAGGACGGCCAGCACCCCGAAGGATTCACGACCCAGCAGGTTCTTCAGCTGACGAGACCCGCGATCGTCACACCGTCGCTGCCGCCGAAGCGGCCAGCGCATGGCCCAAAAGCAGACTCGGGGGACGAAACGTCCCCGGGAACCGGCTTTACGCTCCAATTCGGAGACCCTCACGGCCTGAGTCGCGGCCGCCACTTTGCGCCGCCGCCCGGGACTTCGAGCTCCTGCTCTGCCATGCGGCGTCCGTTCGGTAAGGCCCGCGTTGGTGGGTGCTGCATCTTCGGGCGGGGTGTTTTACCGTCATGCAAAGGGACTCAGATACGGGGAATCCAGCGGTACCGATTTCCCGCCCGAAGGACAGGGAGGATGCGGCGAGGTGAACGCGAAAGCCGTTGCGTGGGCCAGGAATCAGCAGACCGGATCGGCGTTCACGACCCTGGTGTTACTGCAACTCGCACTGCGGGTCGACAGTGATTTCGCATGCCTGCTGTCGGTGCGGACGCTGGCCCGCGCGACATCAAGCGGCCAAAGCACCGTGCGGCGAGCGCTCAAAGCGCTTGAGTATCAGGGGTTTGTCACCCGTGACTACCAGTTCGACGAGTCAGGGAGTCAACGCTCGAGCCGCTACCTGCTCAACCACCCTGGCGCCCATCATCTTTCCCCTCCCGTTGCGAGCAGGGACTCTCTCGATCTGGTACTCCCCCTCGATTTGGGCGGGGCGTGTGGCGGAGCGAGAAGGGGGCACAGCAGTAATCGACACCCCGGGATCCCGAATCGGGATGGGGTCTGTCAACACCAACCAAAGAGGAGGTCTTCGTGACATGTCTGTTCCGGAAAGCATCAAGAGAATCTCGATCACTGTCGCCGAGACGGCAGAGATAACTGGTCTGAGCGAGCCCGCCGTCTATCGAGCCGTCAAGAAAGGGGAGATCGAGGTGAAGCGCCTCGGCGGACGAATCCTTGTTCTCGTCGAACCGCTGATGAAGCAGTTCGGGCTGTGAACGGCTCGGTCAAGCCACGCGGCAAGACCTGGAGGTACAGGTTCCGTAGCCCCCAGATGAACCCGGCGACGGGCAAGCCCTTATGGATCACGAAGGGCGGCTTCCGGCTCAAAGCCGAAGCCTTGGCGGCGATGCGCGAGGCGATGAAGGAGGCCGAAGAGGGGAAGTACATCAACCCGTCGGACCGGACGGTCGCTGAGTTCATCGCCGAATGGCTGGAGTTCAAGACGCTCAACACCAGCACCACGACGGTCCAGGGCTACACAGACGAGATGAACCTGTACGTGCTCCCTCGCGTCGGCGGCCTGAAATTACAGAAGCTCGATGAGTCAGGAATTCTGCAGCTCTACGTCGAGCTGGGCAAGGAAGGCCGAGTCCGCCGCGATAACAACCGCCCGATGTACGAGTTCTGGGCCGCGGGTGTGGCCGCCGGTGAGCCGCCGACTCCGCGGGCGGTCTCCGAGGCGTGCGGCACCACGATCCATGCCGCCCGCGCGGCCGTGCGCCGGTATCAGCGCGGCAGCGTGCCGCAACCCAAGCCGGCCGGCCTAGATTCCAAGACGCTGCGCAACATCCACGCCGCGCTTCGCACCGCGCTCGAAGATGCGGTGGCGCTGAAGTACATCAAGCACAATCCCGCCGCGGCCATCAAGCCGCCGCGTGTGGAGCGCAAGCAGCGCGCGGTGTGGACGCCGGCGCAAGCCCAGGCATTCCTGCGTGCCCTCCCCCGCGACCGGCTCAAAGCCCTTTTTCTGCTCGAGCTGACCACCGGCATCCGCCGCGGACATCTCTGCGGCCTCACGTGGAGCAACGTCGACCTGGATCAGGGACGGATCACCCCGACCGACAGCCGGATCGTTCTGAACGGCCGCGCCCGCGACAAGCGCGGCGGCAAGACAGCCAATGCCGACAAAACCATCGCCATCGACACCCGGACCGTCGCGGCCCTGCGGCACTGGCGCGCCGAGCAGGACGAGATCCGCAGACTGCGGGAACCCGACTACGAAGGCGGAGACCTCGTCTTCACCACCGAGTTCGGCCGGCCCCTGCACCCGCAGAATCTGGTGGACCTCATCGAGCGCTACGCCGCCGAGGCGGGAGTCCCCCGGATCACCTTCCACGATCTTCGCCACACTTACGCCACCGCGGCCCTGGAAGGCGGGGTCCCCATGAAGGTGGTCAGCGAGCGGATCGGGCATTCCAATGTCAGCTTCGCCATGGCGACCTACGCGCACGTCCGAGCCGACGCCGATCACGAGGCCGCCCAGCAGGCCGCCGACTACCTGCTCGGGGATGCCTGGGAGGAGACCGGCGATGGCCCGGATACCAGGCTCGCGTGACCACGCCCTGGCGATGTTTGTGACCAAAAGTGTGACCATTGGGCATGAAAACGGCCCCCAGAGAGTCCTCTGAGGGCCGTTTTACCTGGTAGCGGGGACAGTGTCTGGTTTCACGACATAGTTGGCAGCTGTCTCGGGACATAGTTGACACCTCGGCATTTCTGGAGGTCAGCCATGTCCAAGGCCCAGCTGGTCATCACCGCGGTCGTCCTGGAAGGCCGCAGCAAAAGCGCGGTCGCCCGCGACTACGAGGTCTCCCGCTATTGGGTGCACCAACTCGTCAAACGCTACGAAGCCGAAGGCCCCGCGGCCTTCGAGCCCCGCTCCCGCCGACCCCACACCAACCCCCGCGCCATCGACCCCAACCTTGAGGAACGCATCATCCGGCTGCGTAAAACCCTGCACAAACAGGGTTACGACGCCGGCGCAGCCACCATCGCCGAACACCTACGCCGCGACCCCGACACCACCACCGTCCCCGCCGTGGCCACCATCTGGCGCGTGCTATCCCGGCGTGGATTCATCACCCCACAACCCCAAAAACGGCCCCGCTCCAGCTGGAAACGCTTCGAAGCCGACATGCCCAACCAATGCTGGCAAGCCGACGTCACCCACTGGCGCCTCGCCGACGGAACCACCGCCGAAATCCTCAACCTCATCGACGACCACTCCCGCCTGGCCATCGCTTCGGTCGCCCGACCCACCATCACCGGCCGCCACGTCGTGGACACCTTCACCGAGGCCTTCGCCACCTGGGGAGCCCCCGCAGCACTGCTCACCGACAACGGTGCCGTCTTCACCGCAACACCACGACGCGGCGGCCGCACCGCCCTTCAAATCCTGCTCGGAGAACTCGGCGTCAACTACATCAACTCCCGCCCCTACCACCCCCAAACCTGCGGCAAGGTCGAACGATTCCACCAAACACTCAAGAAGCGGCTCGCTGCGCTACCACCACCGGCCACTATCGACGAATTACAAAGCCAGCTAACCGAATTCATCGACTACTACAACACCAACCGGCCACATCGGGCCCTGCACCGAGCCACACCCACAGAAGCCTTCAACGCCCGGCCCAAAGCATTCCCCAGCGGCTACCAAATCCCCCCGCACTTCCGCGTCCGCCACGACAAAATCGACGCCGGCCACGGAGCCATCACCATCCGCTACAACAGCCGCCTGCACCACATCGGACTCTCAAAACACCTCCGCGGCACCAAGGTCATCGTCCTGATCAACGATCTCGACATCCGCGTCCTGGAACGCGACAGCGGGAAACTCATCCGCAAACTCACACTGACCCCACCCGCGACTACCAACCACGCGGCGTAAAACCTGAAACAGCCCCACCAACAGACCCCAGATGCGATGTCCCGAGACACCTGTCAACGGTCCCGGGACATCACACTGGTAGCGGGGACAGGATTTGAACCTGCGACCTCTGGGTAGGAGCTCAGTCGTGGCGACGATTCATGAGTATTTGGGTAACACGCATCCGAGGGAGCTGTCGGATTGCGGTGCTACGGTCCGGCGCATGAGCACATCTCCCGATCTGAGCACCGCGCGGAATTACCTCGACGACGCCTGTGGTCTGGCGTCAGCCGACCGGTCCGGATTGTCGACGGCGGAACGGATCGCCCTGCAGAAACACATGTTTGACGTCTACGTCCAGGCGCAGGCGGAACGGGCCACCTATGTCGAGGCTTGACGCTGGTCGCGTTTTTTGGTTGACGTGACAACTGACACGCCGAGAACGTTATGGCTGAAGTGGCCTCTAGCAGGGGTTTTACTGTCAGTCCGGAAACCGGGTGATCCGGTGCTGGCCTCGGCGGTAGTGGTACCCCGCAATCCAGGAGGCGGGTCTCTAAGTCCAGTATCGCCATGTACAACTGCTTCATGGAGGTGACGGTTTGAATTGCTTTCGCACGCACTTCCAAGAGATCCGTTCGCGTATCCAGGAGTTTCAACTCCAGGTTGTAGACGGTAGTTATCACCGCCGTGGCGAGAGCTTCAAATTCTCAAAGGTCCCGTCGTCAATCATTTCGACCAGCTGTGCACGAACCGCGAACGTCACCGGGCACGCGTCGCGGACCTGTTGCGGTGCCTGCGCTAGATCCTGACAGAAACTCAAAACTTCGTCGTCGTCCACTGGCCCCTGTTGACTCCATTGGCTTGGAGCCAGCAGCGGTTGCGGAGGTCACACCGACGGTTTTAGGTGCGAACTTTGAGATATCTCCTTGTCTCATCACTGCCGACTAGTCCGGTACTCGCCGCGCCTACCGTGCACCCGACTACCGGGTGCGGGTAAACACGGCCAGGGACGGTAGTTACAGATATTTCATGGCTGAATCAACATCCAATACATGTCCTGCTCTGCTTCCGTGCCGCCGTTGCACAGCACAGATTGGAACGCGGACGCCACTGCCTCACCGGCACTGAGGTTTCCACCTTCGCCAAACGAGTAGAGGCTGATTGGACCCGGCTCGCTGAAACGGTAGGTGGCGGCGACTCGCCGGGTGCCCACCCTCCCGTTGACGTTGTCGATGACGTGCGCCGCTTCGTGCAGAGCTACCGTCGCTGCGGGCGAGCATCCTCCCGGTATCCAGCCGCTATTGATGTTGCGCTGGATTTCTGAGGCAAGCAGGGCCTCGTCGGTGTACACACTGTTCAGTGTTATCTGCTGACCCACCGTCATGGCGAACGTGTTCGGGTCGGGCAGCGGCGCCGCCAAAATATAGATCGGCCCTGTCCCATAGGTTTCCGCGACCCAGCTCACGGTGTGGACGAACTCGTCCATGACGGACATATCGGCCCTGGCGAGTGGTGCCGCCGTCCGGAAGAAACCGGACAGCGACACCACAACCATCAGGCCAATAGCTAGTGATGTCCTGACCACCGCCTTCACCGGATCACCTGCGTGGGTGCGGTCATGATGCGGCCTTGCGCTGCCGGAGGGCAGCGATCTTCTTGGGCGCAGCGACCTTCTTGGGCGCAGCGACCGTTCGGTGGCAAGTGTGCGTCCATGGACACCTCCGAGGTCGGGGTTGAACGCAGTGTGCAGCACACCCCCGACAGAGGTGGGTGAGTCAGGCCCGCCGGCGGCCGGGGTGCAATAAGGCAGCCGCGAGTTGGTGGTGGCAGTCGGTGTGACGATCGAGGTGGGCAGTGTCCCCGTTCCAGTGACTTTGGCTATCGCAGCCCGCACGGTGCTGGTTGGTCGGGTCGCGCAGAACGATCACCGGCGAGATGTAGGGGCCGGTGATGGTGGCGGCGATGGCGGTCGCTTCCCCGTCGTAGTCCCCCAGGGCGGCCGGGTCGACCGTGGCTGCCCGCCAGATCAAGGGCGCTTGCCAGCCGTCCCCGCAGCGGACGATGACGACCGCCGCGTCGGCGGGTGCTTCGGCCACGGTGGTGGCAATCTGGGTGTGGTCGATCAGCGGTGTGAGCCAGCGGGTGTCGGACATCAGTGCGTACCCGTGTCGGTGGCGTCGCGGGTGATGTCGGTGAGGATATTGACCAGCGCAGTGATCGCGCCGGGGGTGACTTCGGGCCACTCAACCCCGGTTTCATCGGTCCAGGCGTCTTTGACGGCGGCGTCGTAGATCCGGCCGCCGTGGACCTGGAAGGTCACGGTGAGCCCGTGGGGGGCCGCGGCGCGAACCCGTTGGGCCGGGGTGCTCTGGTCGGCGGGGGCGAATCGCGCGTTCCACTCGGCGGGAGAAATGGGGCGGATTGTCATCATGGTGCTGCTACCTCCGGTGCGTCGATGATGGTCAGGCCGGCGGTGCGGTAGGCCTGGGCGGGGTCGAGGGGGCCGTCGCTGGCCTCTGTGGTGTCGGTTCTCTGGTAGTCCCAGGAGAGGGCGATCGCGATCCGTAGTGCGAGGTCCGCGGAGGGGCCTAGGCGCCGTAGCTTGGTCAGGAGGCCGTTTTCGTCGATGCCGAATTGGTGGGCATAGGACGATATGGCCCCGGGTGTTTGGTGGGCCAGGTCGAAGGCCTCCGATACCTGGGCGAAGGTCCGCAGCCCGCCGACGGCAACTCCGAGTTCGAAGTCGTTGCCGATGATGGAGGCGAGCACGTCGGCTTCGGTTTCGGTAAGCGGGATGCGCCGCAGTTCGTCGGTGAGCATGTGGCTCATGGCGCTGAGTAGCGTCGCTACGGTGGCGGCGGGAGGATCGTCGGTCCAGGTGGCGATCCGCTCCACCCAGGTGCGGGTGTCCTCGGCGAGCGCGACGGCCAACCGTGGGGTGCGCCCTGACTTGGGCGTGGTGGCGTTCACAGCGACACCGTAGTTTCGGCGGTGGCGGCGTCGCGTAACGCTTCGCCGCAGGCCGTCTCGATCAGGGCGCGGGTTTCAGCGCCGTCGTCACCGGTGTGAGCCGCGAGGGCGATGTCGCGCACCGCGTCGATGGCATCGGTGAGAGTGTCACCGCGGCGGGTGTATTCGCCCTCGCGGTAGACCTTCTCGTGGGTGCCCCGAAAAGATCCGCCGCGGATCGTGACCGTGGCGACGGTCCCGGTGGCGGTGAGGGTGGCCTCGAGGAAGTGGCTGCCGGGGAGATACCCATAGGGGCGTTCGGCGCTGGTGGTGATGGTGGCCATGGTGGTCAGTTTCCTTTCGTCGGGGCCGGGTGTGTCCGGGTTGCCGGGGGCGGTGGTCATGTTGGGACCACCGGGATGGTGTCGAGGTCGGCGAGTGTGGTGAACAGTGCCCCGGCGTTGTTGCCTTCGTCGTCGGCTGCCGGATAGAGCTGGGTGCCGTCGTCGAGGGTGAGGACCACGCACCGGTTGTACCAGCCCAGGTCGTTGGCCTCCTCGGTGGACAGGTAGCGCACCGCGGTGATGGTGCGTCCGACGAGTGCGGCGGCGGTGCGGGTGATCCACACCGCGGCGTAGTCGCGGGTTGCCGTGGTGGTCATCAGGCGGCCTCGGCGATCAGGTCGGCGACAGCAATCCGGGTGAGCCACACGCGCGGTGCGCGGACGTAGCGCCCGCCATCACCGCCGAGCCGGGCGACGTTGACGTGCTTGACCTTGTCGGCGAGCACGGTGTAAGTCCCGGCGTAGCGGCCGGTGGCGATCCGCACGATCTCACCGGGTTGGTAGTAGGTCGTCGGCGCGGTGGCGGCGGCAGGGGTCTCGGTCGGGTCGAGCAGAAGATAGTGCGGGGCGCGCAAGCCGCGACCCCCGCTCTCGGGAATCAAGGTGGCGTTGACCGGGCCCATCGACTTGATCGTCCAGCGGCCGGGATATTTCGGGTCGTTGAGGATGACGGTGTCGCCGATCGCGCGCCGCACTGGGGCGGGTGCGGCGGTGACTGGTGCGGTTGTTGGGGTGGTGGTGGGCATGGGTTCCTCCAGGGGTGGGTGGCATGTCGCCGGTTGGTACCCATAGGCTACCGCGCGGTGTCAAGTGGTAACCAACCTGTTGTGCGGTGGTGAACTTGGTGCGCCCACTTCGCCGCAAACACGATGGTGCGCTGATACATTTTGTGCGCTGGAGACACAGCGGCAACGCTCCACTCCCCTGGTGGCGCATCCCCTGAGGAAAGGCAGTAACCGCGATGAACCCCACCCTTGGTATGGCTGGCAGGGCCGCCGTGATGGTGTCGGCGAGCGTCCTGGCCGCGATGCTCGCAACGCCGAGTGCGTTCGCTGATACCACGCAAGCCACCCTGGGTGGTCAGGCTGATGTCGGTGGTGGCCAGCAGTGGGCGGTGTCGGCGCTGCGGCCGAGCACCGATGTGATCGCCTACTCCCCTGCCGGCACCCTGTGGAAAGCCACACGACGCCCGCCCCGCGGCGGGCGGGGTGCCGATGGTGCCGGGGTTCGCGGCCCGCCGGGCGCGGCGAACTACCCGGTGTTATGGCCGGTGCCGACCGCCCCGGGGATCAATCCGTCTGCACTCCGGCGGGCGGCCTCGGTCACCGGCAAGCCTACTGGATGTGGTGGGCTTGTCGCCGCGGAAGTGGTGTTCGTCGCTGACGGCGCCGACGCCGCCCGCTGGGTTACCCCCGCCCCCGCCCGGCGGGCGCTGCGGGCCCCCCGATCTACAGTGCCCCACGGGCTGCGGCCCCGACACCCGCAGCTGCCCCACCGGCGCCTGCGGCCGCCCAGCCAGCTCCTGCCGCCCCGGCGCCGGCGACACCACCACCCGCGGGCAGTTCCGGTACCCCCGCCCGCCACTGGTAGCCAAGGCACTTCGCCCGCGGAGAACCCAACAACGGGGCGACCGCACCCACCTCCCACCACTGCGGCCCCGACCACGGCTGCCACCCCCACTACTGCCGCCGCGCCGACCCCGGCGGCAAGCCAGGGCACTCCCCGCCGACGATGCCCGCCGCCGCGTCGATAACCCCGGCGCCCGCAGCAGCGCCCACGACAACAGCTGTTCCGGGCTGGCTGAGCCAGAACCCCCTCTTCTAGGCGCGGGGCGTTCGCGGCGACGTCACCCGCCGCCATCCTCACGACCGGTCAGCTGTGGTTGGTCCACCAGCCGTAGGTGGCGCTTTGGGCACCGGGTGGGGCGTCCAGGACGGCGAGGACGGATCGGGCGGTGTCGGTCCAGGCCAGAACGACGGTGCCGTCGCTGCGGGTGCCGCAGTACAGGGTGCCGGCCACCTGGCCTGGCGTGGCATTTTTTCGCCAGGGCCCGGGGCTTTGGATACGGCCGGGGCAGTCTTGTTGGCGGGTGGCGGTGAGCACGTCCTGGAATTGGTTTTCCAAGGCGGCGGTCGGCGGTCAGGGTGTAGCGGGCGCGGGTCGGCCCGCCGGGATCGCGTGTTGGGTCCGCAGGTCAGCGCCCCGAGCACGCCGGGGGCCACCGCCGCTGGGGGTGCAGGCACCGGCGGGAAATCCTGCGGGTAGGAGTGCTGCAGGGCGGCGTCGGTGGCGGCGCGGCGGGTACCAGGCCCGGTGTCGTCGAGGTCGGCGGGGCGGGCGTCGAGGTCGCCGACGACGTGGCGGCTACCTCGGCCGGTTCGACACTGCCGCGGGTGGACGACCAGCCGATCAGGCCCAATTCCCCGGCCACCGCGGCGGCGGCCCACACCCCGACGGCACGGCGCCGCGCCGGTGCCGTGGGGTCAGTCGAGGATGCTGCGGTAAGTGGTGATCGCCCCGGCGCAGGGGTCAGGCGGCCGCGGCGGTGGGGCTGGTGGCGGTGGTGGACGGGGCGGGATCGGTGTCCACGGCGCGGCACGCCGGGGGCGGCACATCTGCCGGCGTGACCGCCACGGGTGGGGGGTCGATCAGCACCGGGGCGGGTCGGGAACCGTTCGTCGTCAGGGTCGTCTCCGGGTCGAGCGGTTGTGGGGTCATCGCGTCGTCGGCGAGTTCATCGGCCAGTGGGGAATCGCCCGGCGCCGCCGGGTGACGGCATCCTCGACGTCGCTGATGAGGCCCTCGGCACAGAAGTCCAGGGCACCAACCTCCGCCCCGGAAGTGTCAACGCCGCGGGTGGGACGCAGGTAGGCGATAGCGACCGGGAAATCGACCATCCCGAAGTGAGGTGCACTGCCCTCCAGTGACGGCGCAAGCATGATGGCCCGCACCCACCGGAAACGGCCCTGGACGTCCTGACCGCATTCCCCGGCCGGCACCGTGTCGAGATCGACGCTGCGATCGCGGATCGGGCTATCCAGGACCGCGTGGTAGAGAGTGGCTCCATCAGGGCCGGTGAGGATGGCCACGGTGTCGCCGGTAATCGGCAGAGCGGCCCCCAGTTCAGCAGGCCCAGAGGTCAAGGCGGTCAACCTCGAAACGCGACACATCCTGAAAAATACCGTCTCAAGGTGCGTTGATTGGGTTCATCGGATCGGCGGCGGGCCTGTGCCGAGAACGACGGTGAGGTACCGCCCGCTCCCCCCCTGGTCGGTGTAGTGCTGTCCGGCCTGGGGGAAGCTGGTGGGAGTCTCGTCAAGGGGACGCCGGCGAGTGTTCAGCCACATAATCCAGGTTCTGCGCCGGTGCCTTCGACGGCGCCCACTCCCCCCAGCTGTTTGCGGAAACCCCGCATCAGCATGATGCGGTCGAGGGGTAAGCCAGTGTCGAAAACCAGTTTCCCCACATCGGGGCGGCGATCGAACACCATCAGGGTCTGCAGCCCTGAGCGGGCGATAACCTCCGCGGCGTCCTCGGTATCGCGGATGACCCGGAGCATCGTGCGGTAGTGCTCGGCGAGCAGCAGTTCACTGACCGCGTCGATCGCGGCCGCGAGCGAGTCGAAATGGTTGTAGAACGTGCCCTGAGCAACGTTGGCCCGCGCGACAAGGCGCGGGATCGTCAAACCGATCCGGCCAGACTCGAGCAACAGTTCCTGAAGAGCCACAACAAGGTGTATTCGGGTACCTTCCCGGCTGCGGGGTTTGCTCGACCGCACCAAGGGATGGTAACAGCTAAATGACAATCCGTCAGTGCAACGTTTCTCGGCACCCGCAGACAGCCCATGTCAGCAGCACCGGTGGCCGGCCCCCGGCACAGAAATCAGTCGCGCCGCAGGTGACGTTGAACAGGAACCCGCTCGACTCCCCCTTGGGCCGTCGAGCACGCCGACGAAAGCGGGGACAGGATTTGAACCTGCGAACTCGGCAGACGCGTGGGCCAGCCAGTTCCGGTGGACACAAAACAGGCCAGGGTTTTTAGGCCCTGGCCTGTTCTCGGTGGAGCTGCCGGGAATCGAACCCGGGTCCTACGGCATTCCCTCAAGACTTCTCCGTGCGCAGTTCGCTATGTCTCTACTTGGATCTCCTGCTCACGCGAACAAGTCAGGATGACGATCCCAGTCGCTGTTTGATTTCCCGCTAGATCCCGCGACCGGACTTAACGGTTTGTCCCTCTAGCTGATGCCAGGGTCCGGGCCGAGGGCGCTCCCGGTCTGACAGACACACCGTCGCTTAGGCAGCGAGGGCGTAGTCGCGCTGATTGGAATCGGCGCTTAATTGGTTGCAACGACGCTTACGGTGGTCTCTTGCCTGCACCGGCACGCTTCCCTTGATTCGATGCGCGAAGTCGAAACCGTTCAGCCCCTCGCACCCTGGCCGAAATTCGACCAGAATTCAGAGTCTACGCCAGCCGCCCGACAGAACCGAGGCCCCAAGACATGAAGCAAGACCTGCGTGGCGAGAAATCGCTGGAAGCCTGGGGGTTCGTCCGCAAAGTCCTCGATGACCTGACCCAGCAGATCACCGCCGATGCCCGCAGCGAGCGCGAACTTCTCGAAGGCCTTCGTTTGCTCAACCGAGTCAGCGCGCTATGCACCGAATTGACGGTCGACACCGATCCCGACCACCCCCATTTCGTTGCGATGTGCACGCCGTTCCGATTCGTCGGCGGTCCCAATCCGCACGGCGCCTACTGGCTGGCCATGATCGCCGGCGATCGCGTCTACCGGCTCACCGGCACCCGCGGCACCTCGACCTACCTCGGCCTGCAGGTGCTGGCCGGCACCGGGTTGAACCCGCGGCGGATGAGCAACTACCTCGGCGACCGTGATCTGGTGCTCGACGGCACCGACGGCTTCAACATCGTGTTCGCCGCAACCCGGCCCGACGACGCCGACCTGGCCGGCGCACAGTGGGTCCAGATCCCCGACGACACCTCCTCGATCGTCGTGCGCGACTACATCGCCGACCCGGACACGCAAGTCCCGGCCACCTTGCACATCACCCGCCTCGGCACGCCGACGCCACCACCGGTGCTGACCGACGAGTTACTGGCCGATCAGCTCACCGCGATGGGCTGGACGATGGTCAAACTCACCACGCTGCACCGCACCGTGCGACCCGATCTGCTCGAAACCCCGAACATTCTGATCACCTCAGGCTCGGAAAGCCTGGGCGGGGAGAACACCACGCCCGACAATCTCTACATGCTCGGCCTGTTCGACCTGCAACCCGACCAGACGTTGCAACTGCAGTTCCGGCCGCCCGAAACCCGGTACTGGTCGGTCACTGTGGAGAACATCTGGCACGAGTGCCTGGAGCCGCTGGTGCGCCACAGTTCGGTGACCAATCGGGGCATCGAACCCGAGGCCGACGGCACGGTGCGTCTGGCGATCGGCGCCCGCGACCACGGATACGGACACTGGCTCGATACCGGCGGACGCGCCAGGGGTTTCGTCACCGTGCGTTGGCTGGACAACCCGCAGGCGCCCGACGTCACAGTGCGCGTACTGGACGCGAAGGCTCCCTGATGGGCGACGCCGCCGCACGACTCGATCCGGACCGGTTGATCGAGCAGGCCTGTGAACTGGCCGGTAGCGATGACTTCGGTGACGCCGACGGCTGGCGGGAGAATCTGTCCCGGCTCGTCGACGATCTCGTCAGCGAAGCCGATCTGTCCCCCATCGGGGTGGAGGTCGCCGCCGCCGACGTGATCATGCCGCTGCGCAATCGACTGCAGATCACTCACTGGCGCAAGCACAACCCCGAGATCGCCCACGAACGCATCCAGCGGCCCATCGTCATCATCGGTCAGCCCCGCACGGGCACCACGATCCTCTACGACCTGCTGGCTCAGGATCCCGAATTGCGTGCGCCGCTGACCTGGGAGGTCGACCACCCCTTCCCGGTTCCACAGCCTGCTACCTACGACACCGATCCGCGCATCGCCGAGACCCAGGCCCAGTTGGAGATGAGCGAGCAACTCATCCCCGGTTTCATGAAGTTCCACCCGATGGACGCACTCGTCGGCCAGGAGTGTGTGCGGATCTTCGCCGGCACCTTCTGCAGCATGATCTTCACCGTGCAGTACCGGCTGCCCAATTATCAGCGCTGGTTGATGCACCACGCCGATCACTCCCCCACCTACCGGTACCACCGAAAGTTTCTGCAGCACTTGCAGTCCGGCGTTCCGGGACAGTGGCTGCTGAAGACGCCCGCACACCTTTGGCAGCTCACCGACCTGCTGGCGGAGTACCCCGACGCACTGCTGGTCCAGACCCACCGCGATCCGCTGGTGGTAATGAGCTCCACGAGTGCGCTGATGTGTCACCTGCGAAGGCTCGCCAGCGACAACCCGACCATCCCGGAAGCCGCCGAACAGTGCAGCGAGGAGATTGTGCTCGGACTCAACCGGGAGCTGCAGTCCTTCGATGACGGAGCAGTTGATCCCGGCCGAATCATCAACGTCCAGTTCGCCGACTTCATGCGCGATCCATTCGCGACCATCCGGTCGATCTACGAACACCTCGGCCGGGAACTGAGCCCGACAGCCGAAACCCTGATGCGCGAACATCTTTTGGCTCATCCCGGCGACGGCGGTGGCTCCCGCTACGCCTGGACGAACACCGGCCTTGACGCGGGGGAACTTCGCGAGAAGGTATGGGCGTACCAGGAACGCTTCGACGTGCCCAGCGAGGAACTGCGCTAGCAGGCAATCAGTCGTGCAGAAAATCAGTGAGCCACCGGCGAATTTCATCGAGGCAACGATCCTCGACTTTCCCCGCGATTCCGGAGATGCGTCGTCTCCTGATAGTGCGTGGTTGCTCGGTCATAGCGTAGGTCGGTTGCGGTAACTGCAGAGTTGATCCGGTCAGTTCCACCTGCTGGGGCCATCCGCGCCGTCTGGTGGTGGCCGGCACGATGATCACAAGTTCGGTGACGGCGCTCAGATAGCCGACCGATGCGACGATGACGGCCGGCCGGCGGCCCGCTTGTTCACGACCGACGGGGGGGTCAAGGTCTACCCACACGACCGTTCCCGGCTCAATGCCGTCGATCACGGAGCGCCGTCGAGATCGCTGTCGGCCCCCGCCCAGGCGTCCGATTCATCACGCCAATCCGCCAGGGTGGCGTCGTCGGCAGCAGCCATCGCAGCGGCCACCGCAGACAGTCGACCGCGACGTTCGTAATCCTCGAGCACGCCCTCGATGAACTTCTGCACCGTTTGATGTCTTTCGGACGCGCCCGCGGAGATGCGATCGCGCAGAGTCTTGCTCACCTTGATGGTGGTCAGATCGGATGGCGCCATAATCGAATCATACGCGGTGTATTCTACATCGACATACTTAACGTATGTCGATGCTAGATCACGTACGCGATGTTCTCCACGATCCGCGCACCGACCACGGCATCACCGGCGTAGTCGATGCCTGCGGGCCGGTAGTCAACCAGGGCGCGTCCGCCGGCCAACCGAGTGAACTGCAACCCGTCGAGGGTGACGGCGGTGGTCGGATCAGCCCCATCGAAGTCCTCGACGAGGGCCGCGCGGCCGTCGACGGCGACCCGGATCTCCCGCGACAACGGCCCGGTCAGCTTCAGCAGCACCCGCGAACCATCCGGCGCCTGCCCCTTCTTACCCACCACGAAGCTCATGCTCGCCGCCATCTCGTCGAGGGACAGCCGGGCGTCGGCCCCGGACAACTCCGACTCGCTCGGACCGCGTCCCAGTGCGGCGCGGATGTCCTGCTCGTGCATCCAGCAGTCGAACACCCGGATTCGCATGAACCGGCCGTAGCTGTCGGGTCCGGCCGGGGTCTGGGTCGGGGCGTTCCAGTCCTCGATCGCCATGGCGTTCAACGCCGCTCGCCGCCGGGCGGTGACGTCGCGGAACCGCGCCAGCAGGTCGGCCCCCGATTCGCCTCGCAAGGATCGGACCCACGGTTCGTTCATGGCGCCGACGAAGTTGCGGACGTGGCCCAGCGTCTGGAGATCCACGTCCGGTTCTGGCACGGCCAGGCCTAGGAGCATCGACTCGGTGCCGACCATGTGGGCGACGACGTCGTGGACGTCCCAGCCCGGCAGCGCGGTCGGGGTACGCCACTGCTCCTCGCCGACATCGGCCAGCAGGGCAGCGATGGCGTCCCAGGAGGCGGACAACCCCGCCAGGACATCGGCTTTATCCAGCACGGTCACGGGGCGCTCTGAACTACTCACCCGCCGATGCTAACGCAGCCAGGCCGGCCCTCCCGGGGCCATCAGGTCTTGCCCTTGGCACGGCGGCCAAGTTCGCGAACCACCTCGCGCTGGGCGTCGCGACGAGCCAGGTCCTGACGTTTGTCATGGGCCTGCTTACCGCGGGCCAACGCCAGTTCCACCTTCACTTTGCCGTCCAGGAAGTACAGCGACAGCGGCACCAGGGTCAGATTGCCGTCGCGAATCTTGCCCACCAGGGTGTCGATCTGGCGGCGGTGCAGCAGCAATTTGCGGTTGCGGCGCGGGGTGTGGTTGGTCCAGGTGCCGTGGTGGTATTCGGCGATGTGCAGGTTGCGGAGCCAGATCTCGCCGTCGTCGACGGTGGCGAACGCATCAGCCATCGACGCCTGCCCCTCCCGTAGGCTCTTGACTTCGGTGCCGACCAGCGCGACACCGGCTTCAAACACCTCCAGGATCGAATAGTTATGGCGGGCTTTGCGATTGGAGGCGACGATCTTCTTCTCGCCGGCAGCGGAAGCTTTTTTGGCCGCCGCCGCCAACTTCCTTTCCACCGATGCCTTGGCCACCGTTAGTCCCGCACGTACAACCGCAGCGTCACGTAGGCGGTGGCAGCTGCCATCGCGACGCCGACGCCGAACATGGCCGGGGCGATGTAGAGAATGTCGGCGAAGTCGATCCGGGCTATCAGGTTGGCTTGGTAGAACTGATCCAGCGCACGATCCAGGAACAGGGCACGCACCACGATCAGGCCGACTATTGCCAGCACCACACCGATCGTCGCGGCCAGTACCGCCTCCAACAGGAACGGTAGCTGGGTGTACCACCGGGTCGCGCCCACCATTCGCATGATGCCGATCTCGGTGCGCCGGGTGTAAGCCGCAATCTGAACCATGTTGGCGATCAACAGGATCGCGCTGATCGCCTGCACCACCGCGATCGCGAAGGCCGCCCGGGACAGCCCGTCAAGAACGGCGAAGAGTCGGTCGATCAGTTCCTTCTGGTTGAGCACGTTGAGCACGCCGGGTTGACCCCGCATCGCGGTGTCGAAGTCGTTGTGCTGTTCGGGGTTGTTGAGTTTGACGATGAACGAGGCGGGGAAGGAATCCTTGCTGGCCACGTCCTTGTACTCGGGGAACTTCGTGACGGCGTCGGTGTAGGCGTCGTCGCGGTTAAGGAAGCGCACCGACTTCACATCGTCGCGGCCCTCGATCTGCGAACGTAAAGCCTTGCAGGCCTGGGCGTCACAGGTGGGGTCATTGGCCGAGACATCGTCGTTGAGGAAAACCTGACTCTCGACCCTGTCGAGGTAGATGTTGCGCGACTGATTGGCGAGCTGAATCACCAGCAGTCCAGCGCCGAACAGTCCGATTGAGATCGCGGTGGTGAGGATCATCGCGATCGTCATGGTGATATTGCGGCGCAGGCCGCTGTAGACCTCGTTGACGAGGAAGCCGGCGCGCATTCAGCGGTCCATTCCGTAGACACCGCGCTGTTCGTCGCGGACCAGCCGGCCCAGGGAGAGTTCCACCACGCGCTGACGCATGGAGTCGACGACATGGTGGTCATGGGTCGCCATCAGGACCGTCGTTCCGGTTCGGTTGATCCGGTCCAGCAGGTCCATGATCTCCCGGCTGGTTTCGGGGTCGAGGTTGCCGGTCGGCTCGTCGGCCAGCAGAACCAGCGGTCGGTTGACGAACGCGCGCGCGATGGCGACCCGCTGCTGCTCGCCACCGGACAGTTCACTGGGGAGCCGGTCGGCCTTGCCGGACAGCCCGACCATCTCGAGCACCTCGGGTACCACCTTTGTGATGACACCGGACTGCTTGCCGATGACCTCCAGGGCGAACGCCACGTTCTCGAACACTGTCTTCTGCTGCAAGAGTCGGAAGTCCTGGAATACGCACCCGATGACCTGGCGCAGTTTGGGGATTTGGCGACCCGAGATCTTGTTGATGTGGAACTTCGAGACCGCCACCTCTCCGGACGTCGGGGTCTCCTCAGCCAACAGTAGCCGCATGAAGGTGGACTTTCCGGAGCCGGACGGCCCGATCAGGAAGACGAACTCACCCTTGTCGATATTGACGCTGACGTTGTCCAGCGCCGGGCGTCCGGACGCCTTGTACTGCTTGGTGACATGGTCCAGGGAGATCATCACGGCTCGTCAGTGTAGTCGGCAGGGGCCGGTGGCTATGGCGTTGCCGGGGCCGCGGCGGCGCGGTGGCGGCGACGCAGGTGCGGGCACCGGCGGGAACAGCGGAGTCGGCGGAGACGGTGGCGTGAGGGGTCGCAGGTTGGCGGACGGTCCGCCCGGCGCCGTCACCGTCGGGGTCTCGACACCCGGTGCCCCCGGAGTCGCGGTGGGCTCCTCACCCGGAACAACCGGGTCGGTCGGAATGCTCGGGGTCGTTGGCGTAGTCGGGGTCGTCGGGGTGGTCGGCGTAGTCGGGGTCGTCGGCATCGGGCCCTGCACGTCGCTGCGGGGAGCCCAGGTGTAGGCCGGGTCGGGGATGAAGCCGGGCGGCACCACTTCGATTGCCGGTACCTGCTCCGGTGCCGGCGGCGCGGGCTCATAGGTGTCGAAGAGCCACTCAGAGTCCGATGAACGCGATCACCAACACCACGGTCGAGGTCCGGATGCGTCCACCCAGCAGGTATGGGCCAACCGCGGCCTCCCGGGTGCCGCGGGGGTCATTTCACCGTTCCCGGCGCCACGCCCAGCAGCGGGGCTTCGTCGGCGGCGGTGGCGATGCCGGCCCGGGCCAGCGCCGCGACGACCAGCAACCGGAGTTTGCGGCCCACCTCGAACTGCTTGCCCGGCAGCGTCCTGGCCACCATCCGCAGGTTCACGGTGTCCAGTTCGATGCTCTCGATTCCCATCAGCTTGGGGGTGTCCAGCAACAGTTCGTTGAGGCCGGGATCCTCCAGGGCGGCCGCGCACACCCCGCCCAGCACCTCGTCGACCTTGGCCAGGTCGGCGGTGGCGGGCACCGGGATGTCGATGACGGCCCGCGCCCAGTCCTTGGACAGGTTCAGCGACTTCATGATCTGGCCGTTGGGGATCGTGTACATCTCTCCCTCCGAGGTGCGCAGCTTGGTCACCCGCAACGTGACGTCCTCGACGGTGCCCATGGCATCGTTGCTCGATCCCAGTGTCAACTGCACGAGGTCGCCGAAGCCGTACTGCTTCTCGGTGATGATGAAGAACCCGCTCAGCAGGTCCTGAACCACCCGTTGGGCGCCGAAGCCCAGCGCGGCGCCCAGCACCGCGGCGGGCGCCACCAGGGAGCTGACCGGTATCTCGAGGATGTCGGTCACCTCGACGAACACCATCGCCACCACGAGCGCAATCCCCAGATAAGAGATCACCGAGGCGACGGCTTGGCGGTGTTTGGCGCTCTCGGAGCGGACCAGGGCGTCGCTCTCCTGGAAGTTCGCGTCGATCCGCCGGCTGATCCGCTGCGCCGTCCAGGTGATGAACCGGGCCGCCAGCATCGCGCCGAGCAGCAGCAGGGCGATCCGTAATCCGCGGCCCAGTATCCATTCACCGATGCCGCCGTGCCAGAAGGCATGCCACCGCTCGGCCATGGGAAACGCCAGTAACTTAGTCGTCATCTCGTCGATTGCGCCACCGGATTCCCGCTTCGAGGAACCCGTCGATGTCCCCATCCAGAACCGCCGCGGGGTTGCCGACCTCGTACTCGGTCCGCAGATCCTTGACCATTTGGTAGGGGTGCAGAACGTAGGACCGCATCTGGTTACCCCAGGAGCTGCCGCCGTCGCCCTTGAGGGCATCCATCTCGGCACGCTCCTCGGAGCGCTTGCGTTCCAACAGCTTGGCCTGGAGCACCCGCATCGCAGAGACCTTGTTCTGCAATTGCGACTTCTCGTTCTGGCAGGTCACCACGATACCCGTCGGGATGTGGGTGAGTCGAACCGCCGAATCGGTGGTGTTGACCGACTGCCCACCCGGCCCGCTGGATCGGTAGACGTCAACCCGCAGGTCCAGCTCGGGAATCTCGATGTGGTCGGTGGTCTCGGTGACCGGCAGCACCTCGACTTCGGCGAACGAGGTCTGGCGGCGGCCCTGGTTGTCGAACGGGCTGATCCGCACCAACCGGTGGGTGCCCTGTTCCACCGACAGCGTGCCGTAGGCGTAGGGCGCGTGCACCGCGAACGTCGCGCTTTTGATGCCGGCCTCCTCGGCGTAGGACGTGTCGAACACCTCGACCGAATAGTCGTGCTGCTCGGCCCACCGGATGTACATCCGCATCAACATCTCCGCCCAGTCGGCGGCGTCCACCCCCCCGGCACCGGAGCGAATCGTGACCAGCGCCTCACGCTCGTCGTACTCCCCCGCCAGCAGCGTGCGAACCTCCAGTACCTCGATCTCGGCCTGCAGCGACGTGCGCTCGGCGTCGGCTTCGGCCAGCGCCTCCTCCGCGGCCGGGCCCTGCTCCTCCTCGGCCATCCTGCAGAGCACCGGCAGGTCGTCGAGGCGGGGGCTCCGCAGCCCTCGACCCGCGTACCCGGCCCGGCGGTGGAGTTCGCTCGTCACCTGCTGGGCATGGGCCTGGTCGTCCCACAATCCCGGGTCAGAGGCTTCCTGCTCGAGTTTCTGGATCTTCTGGCGCAGCCCCTCGATGTCGAGCACCCGCTCCACCGTGGTCAAAGTGGAATCCAGGGCGGCGAGGTCAGACTGGCGGTCGAGGTCCACGAGTCCTGAGGTTACCGTCGCGACTACCATCGTCTCGACCACGAGGAGGCCAGAGCATGCGCCCGTACTATGTCGCGATCATCGGCGCCGGCCCGTCCGGCTACTTCGCCGCAGCATCGCTGTTGAAGTTCGCCGACGGATCCACCCCCGCCGACGGCCCGGACGTCCGCATCGACATGCTCGAGATGCTCCCGACCCCTTGGGGATTGGTTCGCTCCGGGGTCGCGCCCGATCATCCCAAGATCAAGTCGGTCAGCAACGTCTTCGAGAAGACGGCCGAGGATCCACGCTTCCGGTTCTTCGGCAACATCGCGATTGGCGAGCACGTCCAGGCCGGTGAACTCACCGAACGCTACGACGCGGTGATCTACGCTGTCGGCGCCCAATCCGACCGCGCCCTGGGCATCCCGGGCGAGGATCTACCGGGCAGCGTGGCCGCCGTCGACTTCGTCGGCTGGTACAACGCCCACCCGCACTTCGAGTCCATGCAACCGGACATCTCGACCGGCCGCGCGGTGGTGATCGGCAACGGCAACGTCGCCGTGGACGTGGCCCGCATCCTGGTCACCGATCCCGATGTCCTGGCCGCGACCGACATCGCCGATCACGCCCTGGATGCATTGCGCGCCCGCGGGATCGAGGAGGTGGTCATCGTCGGCCGCCGCGGCCCGCTGCAGTCGGCGTTCACCACGCTGGAGTTGCGCGAACTCGGCGAACTCACCGACGTCGACGTCATCGTTGACCCCGCCGACCTCGCCGCGATCACCGACGCCGACGCCGAGGCCGAGGGCAAGATCGCCAAGGCCAACATCAAAGTGCTGCGCGACTATGCGCAACGGGCGCCCCGGCCAGGTCACCGTCGTATCGTGCTGCGGTTCTGCACGTCGCCGATCGAGATCCGCGGCGACGGGCGGGTCGAGGAGATCGTGCTGGGCCGCAACGAGTTGGTCACCGATGACAGCGGCCGGGTCAGCGCGGTCGACACCGGTGAGCGCGAGGTGCTGTCCGCACAGTTGGTGGTCCGGGCGGTCGGCTACCGCGGGGTGTCCATCCCGGGCGTGGCGTTCGACGAGCGGTCCGGCACCATCCCGCACGCCGAGGGTCGCGTCACCGGCGGCGCCAACGAGTACGTCGTCGGATGGATCAAGCGCGGGCCCTCCGGGGTGATCGGAACGAACAAGAAGGACTCCCAGGACACCGTCGACGCCGTTCTGGCCGACCTGTCCGCCGCGCAACTGCGCGACGTCGGCGACGATCACGCCGAGGAGTTGGTGCGTTGGCTGCTCGACCACCAGCCCCTGCTGATCACCGACGACCACTGGCGCGCCATCGACACCCACGAGCGCTCCGCCGGTGAACCGCACGGGCGGCCGCGGGCCAAGGTGGTCAGCGTGGCCGATCTGCTGCGCATCGCGCACGGGTAGCGCACGTCGGGCGCCGACACACCCGTGGACTACTCCGGCGGGGCGAACATCCATTTGTCCGGATTCTTCGGCGAGTACGCCACCGGCATCAATTGGCCTATGGTCGGCCAGGTGGCGGTGTCCACGGCCATCTGCTGGTAGACGACGTGCTCGTCGACGCCGGGGCCGTTGATCACCCCGCTGATCGTCACGAACTGCTGGCCGACGACATCGGGCCGGGGGCTGACGCCGGTCACCAGGAGTGTGCCGCGGGCCATTTCGCCCCGCGGACCACGCCGGCCCATCAGCCGCGGGCCGATCAGCAGGGCCAACGCACCGACGATCACCAGCAGCACCGCGAATTCCATCATGGCCCCATGGTAGGACTGCTCCCATGAGCGGCGAACCGGAAGTGGCGGCGGACCTGCAACTGGCGTCGACGCTCGCCGACGGCGCCGACGCCATCACCCTCGCCCGCTTCGGTGCCCTGGATCTGCGCGTCGACACCAAACCTGATCTAAGCCCGGTCACCGACGCCGACGAGGCGGTTGAAACCCAGATCCGCGCGACCCTCGCCCGCGATCGCCCCGATGACGCGATCTTCGGCGAGGAACAGGGTGGAACACCGGTTCTCGGGGGCCGGCAGTGGGTGATCGACCCGATCGACGGCACCAAGAACTTCGTGCGCGGAGTTCCGGTGTGGGCCAGCCTGATTGCGCTGCTGCAGGACGGCGTGCCCGTCGTCGGCATGGTGAGCGCTCCCGCTCTGAACCGGCGCTGGTGGGCCGGTCGCGGACTGGGCGCACATACGTCCTTCGCCGACGGCACGCCGCGACCCATCGCGGTCTCCGGCGTCGCCGATCTGAGCGCGGCCAGCCTCTCGTTCTCCGATCTGACCGGGTGGGCCGAACGCGGGTTACGGGAGCAGTTCCTGGCCCTGCTAAATGCGGTATGGCGGGTGCGCGCCTACGGCGACTTCTTCTCCTACTGTCTGCTGGCCGAAGGTGCGGTAGACGTGGCCGCCGAACCGGAGGTCAAACTCTGGGACCTGGGGGCACTCGATGTCCTGGTCCGCGAGGCCGGGGGAATGTTCACCAACCTGGACGGCCGCCCCGGTCCGCACGGTGGCAGTGCGGTGGCCAGCAACGGACTGCTGCACCCGGCGGTCCTGGCCGCCCTCAGCTGTGAGGTGTCTAACAGGGTCGACTGACCTTACTCCGGAGTAAGATTGGCCGGTATGACGGATACGGTTCCCACCCGATGGCCCCAGACCCGTCAAACCCGTACCCGTCAACCCCAGACCCGTCAACCCCAGACCCGTCAACCCAGTGCCCGCGCCCGCGACAGTGCGATCGGGACCTACCGGCACCGACGTTCGGTCACCGAGATCGGCCTGGGCCTGCTGGCCGGACTGCTCAGCAAGGATTTCCTGGACCGCCACGATCTGCGGGACCCACTGAACCGCGGGCTCAAGTTCGGTGTCCGGCACGGATTCGGTGCCGTCGCCGCCTCGACGCGCCAGTTCGCGAAGGTGTCGGCCATCGGCAGACCGCCGACCCGACTCGAGCCCAGCACCGCCGACTACTTCGACCTCACCCCCGACGACGACCAGAAGATGATTGTCGAGACGGTCAACGAATTCGCCGAGGAGATTCTGCGCCCGGCCGCCCGCGACGCCGACGACGCGGCCGCCTGCCCGGCTGATCTCACCGCCAAGGCCGCCGAACTGGGCATCACCGCACTCAAGGTGCCCGAGGAGTTCGACGGCGCCGCCGAGAACCGCACCTGCGTCACCAGCGCACTGGTCGCCGAGGCCCTCGCCTACGGCGACATGGGCCTGGCGCTGCCCATCCTGGCCCCCGGCGGGGTGGCGTCGGCGCTCGCTCACTTCGGCAGCGCCGATCAGCAGGGCACCTACCTCTCCGAGTTCGCCGGCGACAACGTTCCGCAGGCTTGCGTGGCGATCGCCGAACCACACCCGCTGTTCGACCCGACGATGCTGAAGACCACCGCCGTGCGCACGCCGAGCGGCTACCGGCTCACCGGCGTCAAGTCACTGGTGCCCGCCGCCGCATCGTGCGAATTGCTCATCGTGGCAGCACAACTCGACGGTCGGCCAGCGATGTTCATTGTGGAGACATCCAGCCAGGGCGTCACCGTCAAGCCCGATCCCAGCATGGGTATCCGGGCCGCGGCCCTGGGCCAGGTCGAGTTCGACAAGGTGGCGGTCCCTCTCGACGCACGCCTCGGCGAGGATGCCGATTACTCCGAGGCAATCGCGCTGTCGCGGTTGGGGTGGGCCGCACTGGCGGTCGGCACCTCCCACGCTGTCCTGGATTACGTCATTCCCTACGTCAAGGAGCGCGAGGCGTTCGGCGAACCGATCGCCCGCCGCCAGTCGGTGGCGTTCATGTGTGCCGACATCGCCATCGAACTCGACGGGCTGCGTCTGGTCACCTGGCGCGGCGCCGCCCGCGCGGACCGCGGTCTGCCGTTCGCCCGGGAGGCGGCACTGGCCCGCCGACTGGCGGCCGACAAGGGCATGCGAATCGGCCTGGACGGCGTGCAACTGCTCGGTGGCCACGGCTATACCAAGGAACATCCGGTGGAACGCTGGTACCGCGACCTGCGCGCCGTCGGCGTCGGCGAAGGAGTGGTGATGCTCTGATGGCAATCAATCTGGAGATGCCGCGCAAGTTGGAGGCCGTGATCGACCTCGCCCACGAGGGTGCCGCCAGAATGCTGCGACCCATCTCGCGCAAGTACGACCTCGACGAGCACGCCTACCCGATCGAACTCGACACCCTGGCCACCTTGTTCGAGGCACTCTCGGAATCCAACAAATCCCTTGCCGGCGCTAATGCGTTCCGCGACAGAAACGACGGCCCGAAGGGAAACGTCAACGGCCCCAACATGTCCGCCCTCCTCAACGCTCTCGAGATCGCCTGGGGTGATATCGCGCTGCTACTGTCGGTGCCGCGTCAGGGCCTGGGTAACGCCGCGGTGTCCGGAGTCGCCACCGACGAGCAGCTGCAAAGCCTTGGCGGGAACATCTGGGCCGCGATGGCGATCACCGAACCATCCTTCGGTTCCGACTCGGCGGCGGTGACGACGACGGCGGTGGCCGACGGCGATGACTACGTCATCAACGGCGAGAAGATCTACGTGACGGCCGGATCACGGGCCACCCACATCGTGGTGTGGGCGACGTTGGACAAGTCCCGCGGCCGCGCGGCCATCAAGTCGTTCATCGTTCCGCGCGATCATCCCGGTGTCACCGTGGAACGGCTCGAGCACAAACTCGGCATCAAGGCCTCCGACACTGCGGCAATCCGCTTTGACAACGTCCGCGTCCCGAAGCACAACCTGCTCGGCCGCCCCGAGGTCGAGGTGGAGAAGGGCTTCGCCGGGGTCATGGAGACCTTCGACAACACCCGCCCCATCGTGGCGGCGATGGCCGTCGGAGTGGCCCGGGCCGCGCTCGAGGAGTTGCGGGCGATCCTCACCCAAGCCGGCGTGCAGATCAGCTACGACAAGCCACCGCACGCCCAGAGTGCGGCCGCCGCGGAGTTCCTGCGGATGGAGGCCGACTGGGAGGCCGGCTACCTGCTGACGGTCCGCTCGGCCTGGCAGGCCGACAACGCGATCCCCAACTCCAAGGAAGCCTCGATGGGCAAGGCCAAGGCCGCCCGGGTGGCCAGCGATATCACCCTCAAGGCGGTCGAAATGGCAGGCACTACAGGCTATTCCGAGCAGACGCTGCTGGAGAAGTGGGCTCGGGACTCCAAGATCCTCGACATCTTCGAGGGCACCCAGCAGATCCAGCTGCTCGTGGTGGCCCGCCGCCTACTGGGGCTGAGCTCAGCGGAGCTCAAGTAGTCGTTACCGTCATGGCCATGGAATCTTTCAGGGCACTTGTGGCGCGCGCAGACGGCGACACCATCACCGCGGCGATCGAGACCCTCGACGCAGCCCAGCTGGGGCCCGGTGATGTCACGATCCGGGTCGCCTACTCAAGCGTTAACTACAAGGACGCCCTCGCCCTGACACCCCGCGGCGGCGTGGCGCGGGAGTACCCCCTGGTTCCGGGCATCGACCTGACCGGTGAGGTCATCGAGTCCACCTCACCCGAATTCGCCGTCGGCGCAATGGTTCTGGCGCACGGCTACGACATCGGCACTGGCCGCCACGGCGGCTACGGCGAGTACGTCCGGCTGCCCGCCGACCAGGTGGTCGCCCTTGGAAAACTGACACCGCGCGAGGGTGCCGCGATCGGTACCGCCGGTTTCACCGCGGCCATGAGCGTGCAGGCCCTGGTCCGCCACGGCGTTACCCCCGACGACGGGCCGATCCTGGTAACCGGGGCCTCCGGCGGCGTCGGCTCGGTCAGCGTCGACCTGCTGGCCGCCTCCGGTTATCAGGTCGTCGCCTCCACCGGCAAGCCCGACGCCGCCGATCTCCTGCGGCAACTCGGTGCCGCCGAGGTGATCGGCCGCCTGCCCGCCGACCCGGACGCCAAACCGCGACCGCTGGCTAAGACGCGCTGGGCCGGCGCGATCGACTGCGTCGGCGGGGCCACCCTGGCCGACGTTCTCAGCACGCTGAACTACGGCGGTGCGGTGGCCGCCAGTGGCCTGACCGGAGGGGCGGCGCTGAACACCACCGTGATGCCGTTCATCCTGCGCGGCGTGAGTCTGCTGGGCATCGACTCGGTGCTGATGCCCATCGGCCCCCGGCGCGCGCTGTGAAGCAACTCGCCGGTGTATTCAAGCCGCCGCACCTCGTCGACGTCACCCACGAGGTTCGACTGCACCGGCACCTGTGTCGCGGCGCCGACGCAGCAGGGAAAAGTTCCGGGCCGGGCGGTGGTTCGGGTCGGCGGCTGACTCAGCCGAGCAGGACCCGCTGCAGATCCGGCTTCATCGCCAGCAGCTCGCGTCCCCAGTAGGCCCAGCTGTGGGTGCCGTTGTCCGGGAAGTTGAACACCCCGTTGCGGCCGCCGGCCGCGAGGTAGTTGTCCCGGAAGGTGCGGTTGGTGCGGATCGTCAGGCCTTCGAGGAAGGTAGCCGGCACGTCGCCGCCGCCAAGCTCGTTGGGCTGGCCATTGCCGCAATAGACCCAAAGCCGGGTGTTGTTGGCCACGAGGCGCGGGATTTGCACCATCGGGTCGTTGCGCTGCCACGCCGGATCGCTCGACGGGCCCCACATGTCCTTGGACTTGTAACCGCCCGCGTCACCCATCGACAGGTTGATCAGGCCCGGCCACCAGCCCTCGGAGGGGTTGAGGAAACCCGACATCGAACCCGCATAGACGAACTGACCCGGGTGCCACGCGGCCAGGCTCATCGAGGCCGAACCGGCCATCGACAGACCGACCGCGGCGTTGTTGGTCGGCCGGACCTGACGGTTGGCCTGCAGCCAGGCAGGCGCCTCCCGGGTCAGGAAGGTCTCCCACTTGTAGGTCGAACAACCGGCCTTGCCGCAGGCGGGTGAGTACCAGTCAGCGTAGAAGCTGGACTGTCCACCCACCGGCATCGACACCGACAGGCCCGAGTCGAGGTACCACTCAAACGCCTGGGTGTTGATGTCCCAGCCGTTGAAATCCTCCTGCGCGCGCAGGCCATCGAGGAGCCAGACGTTCGGCGAGTTCTCGCCACCGCTCTGGAACTGCACCCGCACCGTGCGATTCATGCTCGGCGACGGCACGTCGAGGTATTCCACCGGAAGTCCGGGCCGCGAAAATGCGCCCGCGGTCGCCGACTCTCCAACCACGCCGATCAGGCCCGGCAGGGCCGCCGCAGCAACCGCCGCGATCGCAACTCGGCGCGACCAATCGCGCGCCTTGGCGAAGACAGACTTCACTAACCCACCCCAGCTTTCTGTGACCCACTTGTCCGACTGCAGAGACGAGTAAAACACGGTCACACAAGCCCAGGGAAATTCACCACCGGGACGCGAGTCGGGACAACCTTGTCGAAACCTTGTCGGGACGCCCACCAAAGCCTTGTCAGAACGCCCACCAAAAACTAAAGTCAGCGTCAGTTTTCCTGCCGACCGGCCCCGGGAGTACCCATGGAATCTTTCGTTCACCACCGCAAAGGCACCACACCGCCGCGACTACACGCCGACCTGGACGGCCTCAAGGACGACGAACTCGGCCGCGGCGGCTTCACCGGCCGCACGGCGAGCCTCTACCGGCGACACGACCCGACACATTTCCGGGCGACGGGCCCGCTGCGGCCCGTCGACGTGCTGGCCGATCAGTTGAAACCGGCCGACGCCACCGACCCGGCCGGTGCCCCCTACTGCTGTTCTCCAACGCCGACTGCCGGATCTCCCTGAGCCGCCGGTGCGAGCCCATGCCGTTTCACGTGCGCTACATCGACGGCGACCTGCTGTGCTTCGTCCACCAGGGGTCCGGTCGCCTGGAGACCGAATTCGGCCCCCTGGACTACCGTCCCGGCGACTGGATCTACCTGCCTAAGGCCTGCACCTGGCGTCAGTTGCCCGACGCCGATCAGGATCCGGACGGGAACACCTGGCTGATGATCGAGGCCGCCGAGGAGTTCCGCACTCCTCCAGCCGGGCCGCTGGGGCGGCACTGGCCGTTCGATCCATCTCAGGCATGCGTTCCCGAACCGGAGCCCATCGCCGATGACGACCGCACCTCCTACGAGGTGCGGCTGATGCACCGGGACGTCGACGGCGCGGGGACGACGTCACTGTTCTACGAACACCATCCGTTGGACGTCGAAGGCTGGCAGGGCGACAACTTCCCGTTCACCTTCAACATCGAGGACTACCACGTCGTGACCTCGGCCAGCGTGCACCTGCCCGCCATGGTGCATCTGTTCATGGCGGCAACCGGGGTGTACGTCTGCAACTTCCTGCCCAAACCCGCCGAGAGCGTTCCCGGAACCGAACGCACCCCGTGGTATCACCGCAACGTCGACTTCGACGAGGTGGCGTTCTTCCACGGCGGGACGCTGTTCGGCATCCCGATGCCGCCAGGTCTGATCAGCCACGCTCCGCAGGGAATCCACCACGGCGCCCCCGAGAAGGCCCGCGAACGAGCCCGCCGCAAGTTCGACGACTTTTCCACCGTCGACTGGAAGGTTATCGCGATCGACACCCGACACCGCCTCGTGCCGTCGGCGGGAGGTGCTCGCCGCCGATCTGGGTCAACACGGGTGAGGTACGCCTACGACCGCGTGCCCTATCTTGTTGCCTTCGACAATGATTCCGGTGTTCGCGACGTCTACGGCGGACTGGCGCAGATCGTTGTGCTCGAGTGCTACCTACTTCGACCAGAACACCCGACCGACACCGTGCTGGTGTTCATGCACCCGATCGGCGGCGGCGCCTACCTGCCGATGGTCAATGCCCTCGCTCGGGCGGGCCATCACGTCATCTACGCGGGCAGTCGGTTCCGCGGCACCGACTCCGCGCTGGTGATGGAGAAGGTCGTCGAGGATCTTTCCAAGGTGATTGACGACGCCAAGGACCGTCTTGGTTATTCGAAGGTGGTGCTGGCCGGCTGGAGCGGCGGCGGGTCGCTGTCGCTCTACTACCAACAGCAGACCGCCGCCCTGAACATGCCCTCCGCCGACGGGATCATGCTGCTGGCCGCCCACATCAGCCGCCACGGCACCCTGACCGAGTGGCTGGACGCCTCCATCGTCGACGAGTCCGACCCCACCCGGCGCGATCCCGAACTCGACCTCTACAACCCCGAGAACCCCAACCAGCCGCCGTATACGGCCGAGTTCCTCCAGCGTTACCGGCAGGCGCAAATCGCCCGCAACCGCCGAATCACCCTGTGGGTCAAGCAGAAGTTGACCGAACTGGAAGCCAAGGGCTCCGGCGACGAGGAATTCTGCTTCGTCGTGCACGGCACCATGGCCGATCCGCGCTGGCTGGATCCGACCGTCGATCCCAATGACCGCGAACCGGGCACCTGCTATCTGGGTGACCCGCGAGTCGTCAATAACTCGCCCATCGGCCTGGCCCGGTTCTGCTCGCTGCGCAGTTGGCTGTCGCAGTGGAGCTACGACGATGCCCGCGGTGACGGTGTGGCCTGCGGCCGCGATATCGCGGTGCCAACCCTGGTGATCGGTAACCTCGCCGATGATGCCTGCACACCGAGCCACACCCGCCGACTGTTTGAGGCCATCGGACATCCGGACAAGGAGATGCACGAGATCGCCGGCGCCAACCACTACTACTCCGGACCGGATCAGCGCGAGACGCTGAAGCAGGCCGTTGATGTCATCACCGACTGGCTGGCCCGGCATCACTTCGCAGAGTCGACGCCGTGACGTCGCCGGGTGCTCTGGACGGTATTCGGGTGCTCGAAGTCGGCACGTTGATCTCCGGGCCGTTCGCCGCCCGACTGCTCGGCGACATGGGCGCCGAGGTCATCAAGATCGAGCCACCCGGCTCGCCGGATCCGATCCGCACCTGGGGGCAGGCCGAGGTCGACGGACATCATTTCTTCTGGACGGTGCACGCCCGCAACAAGAAGTGCATCACGCTCAATCTGCGCACGCCCCGCGGTCGGGAACTCTTCTGTGCCCTCGCCGAGCGCTGCGACATCATCGTCGAGAACTTCCGGCCCGGCACACTGGAGAAGTGGAACCTGGGTTATGAGGTTCTGCGCCAACGCAACCCGGGCATCATTTTGGTCCGAGTGTCCGGCTACGGCCAGACCGGTCCGGATGCCGACAAGGCCGGTTACGCCTCGGTGGCCGAGGCGGTCAGCGGTCTGCGGCACATGAACGGCTTCCCCGGCGGCCCGCCACCACGTCTTGCGCTCTCGCTTGGGGACACCCTGGCCGGAATGTTCGCCACCCAGGGCGCGTTGGCCGCGCTGTATCGCCGTACCGTCACCGGCGAGGGGCAGGTCGTCGATGTGGCGCTGACCGAGGCCTGCCTGGCCGTGCAGGAGTCCACCATCCCCGACTACGACGCGGGTGGAGTGATCCGCGGGCCGTCGGGCACCCGGCTGGAAGGCATTGCGCCGTCGAACATCTACCGCAGCGCCGACGGCAGTTGGGTGGTGATCGCCGCCAATCAGGACACCGTCTTCGGCCGGTTGTGCGCGGCGATGGGTCGACCCGAACTGGTTACCGACGAACGGTTCGTCGACCATGTCGCCCGCGGCCGCAATCAGGACGAAATCGACGTCATCATCGCCGAATGGGCCGCGCAACGCCAGCCCGAGGACATCATCGACACCCTCAGTACCGCCGGCGTGATCGCCGGACCCATCAACACGGTCGCCGAGGTGGTGTGCGATCCGCAGTTCCAAGCCCGCGGCATGCTCGTCGAGCACTACGACGAAGCGGCCGGGCGCACCGTGCTGGGCCCCGGCGTGGTTCCGGTGCTCTCGGCGACACCGGGCGGGGTCCGCAGTGCGGGGCCGGCGCGGCCTGGACAGCACAACGACGAGGTGTACGGCCAACTGCTGGGTCTGAGCACCGGCGAACTGGCCGTCCTGGCCGACGAAGGAGTGCTGTGAACACACCACCGCATGTCACCATCCGCGAGGTGGCCCTGCGCGACGGCCTCCAGATCGAAGCCCCAATTCCGTTGTCAGCCAAGCTCGAACTGCTGGCCGCGATCGCCGCCACCGGCGTGCGCGAGGTCGAGGCCACCGCGTTCGTCTCCCCATCCAAGGTGCCGGCGCTGGCTGATGCACCCGAACTGGCTGCCACACTCGCCGACTACCCCGATATCGAGTTCTCCGCGCTGGTCGCCAGCCCGAACGGTGCCCACCGCGCGATCGCGGCCGGGTTCCGGTCGGTGGAGTACGTGGTCTGGGCAATCGCCATGGTCACAGCCGCGCCAATGTCGGGCGCAGCAGCGCCGAGGCCGCCACCCAGATCGCCGACATCGTGGCGATCGCCCACGACGCCGGCGTCACCGTGGAGGTCATCATTTCCACCTCCTGGGATTGCCCGTTCGACGGACCCACGCCACCGCATCGCGTGCTCGACATCGTTGATGCCGCGTGCGAATTCGGTGCCGACCGGTTGGCGATCGCCGATACCATCGGGACCGCGACACCGGGTCGGGTCACCGAACTGGTGGAAATGGTCGCGCCCCGCGTCGGCACCCGCCCGCTGGGCGCGCACTTCCACAACACCCGGGGGTCCGGGCTGGCCAGCGCCTGGGCCGCGGTGAGTGCGGGCGTCACCCGCCTGGACGCCTCAGTCGGCGGATTGGGCGGCTGTCCGTTCGCCCCGGGCGCCAGCGGCAATATCGCCACCGAGGACCTGGTGTATCTGTTGCGCGACAGCGGCGTGAGCGTCGACATCGACCTTCATGCGGCCATCGAGGCGGCCCGCGTCGCCCGCGGCGTCGTCGGCCACGAACTACCCAGCGCACTGCTGCGCGCCGGTGACCGGAACCTGGGTTAGATGGCCGGGGTCGATGTGACGACGCGCCCGCTGAGCAGCAAGGGCCGCCAGACTCAGCGGTCCATCGAGGCCGCGGCCCGGAAACTGTTCGCCGAACGCGGTTTCCACGGCACCACGCTGGCTGACATCACCTCGGCGGCCGGCAAGTCCCCGGCCGCGTTCTACCGTTATTACTCCGACAAGGAGGCCCTGCTGGCCGCTCTAGCGGAATCCTTCCTGGCGGAGGTGGTCGAGCTTCCGAACCTGAAGGACGACGGGGATTTCTTCGTCTCGGCGGTCAGCGTCTACTGGCAGACGTTCAAACCCAACATCGGCATCATGGTCGCGGTCGACCAACTCACCACCGTCGAGCCGCGGTTCGCACTGCTGCAGAACCGGTTCCGCCAATTCGGGCGCGACATCGTCGAGGCCTCGGTCCGGCGAGCACAGCAGCAGGGTTACGCCACCGAGTTGGATGCCGATCACGTCGCGTTAGCGATCGCCCTGCTCTTCGAGCGGTTCACCAGCGTCAGTGTGTCCGAGGGACTCTCCGACGATGCGGCCGTCGCCACGTTGTCCACGATCTGGCACAAGACCCTCTACGGCGATCCCAAGAAAGAATAGGTGGATTTCACTATGACCGATTTTTCTGTGCCTGAGCACCTTCCGGCACTGCTGGTCGAGATGGACGCGTTCATCGAAGCGGAGATCAAACCCCTCGAACGCGAGAACATGCAGTACTTCGACCGGCGCCGGGAGTTCGCCCGCACCGATCTCGACAACGGCGGGGTGCCGAACCGGGACTGGGAGGATCTGCTCGACGAGATGCGCCGCCGCGCCGACGCGGCCGGTTGGTTGCGCTACGGGCTGCCGTCGAAATTCGGCGGCGGCGACGGCACCAACCTCGATATGGCGGTGATCCGGGAACATCTGGCGCACAGGGGCCTCGGCCTGCATAACGACCTGCAAGACGAGTCCTCGATTATCGGCAACTTCCCGCAGGTGATCATGATGGACCGGTTCGGCACCGAGGAGCAGAAGGCCGAGTGGATCGAAGCCATGTTCACCGGCAAACGGTCCATGGCCTTCGGTCTGACCGAACCCGACCACGGCAGCGATGCCACCTGGCTGGAGACCCGGGCCGAGTTGATCGGTGACGAGTGGGTGATCAACGGATCCAAACGGTGGAACACCGGCGTCCATCGCGCCACCCATGACCTGGTGTTCGCCCGGACCTCCGGGGAGCCCGGACAGGCACTGGGCATCACGGCATTCCTGGTGCCCTGCGATGCGCCGGGTTTCGAGGTGCCCTTCTACTGGTGGACGTTCAACATGCCCAGCGACCACGGTGAGGTCGAACTCAACGATGTCCGCATCCCCGCCGACGCCGTGCTCGGCGAGGTGGATCGAGGCCTGGAGGTGGCCCAGACCTTCCTGCACGAGAACCGGATCCGCCAAGCCGCCAGCAGCCTGGGTGCTGCGCAGTACTGCATCGACCGCGCCGTGGACTACGCGTCGAAGCGCAAGACGTTCGGCAAGCCGCTGTCGGTGAACCAGGGGATCCAGTGGCCTCTGGTGGAGTTGCAGACCGAAGCCCAGATGGTGCGACTGCTGGTCTACTACGCCGCCTGGGAGTTGGACCGCAACCACCACCTCGAGGTCTCCGACAAGGTGTCGATGGCCAACTACCGCGCCAACCGGCTGGTGTGCGAGGCCGCCGACCGCGCCATGCAGGTCCACGGCGGCATCGGTTACAGCCGCCACGAACCCTTCGAACACATCTACCGCCACCACCGCCGCTACCGGATCACCGAGGGCGCCGAGGAGATCCAGATGCGCCGGGTGGCACAGCGGATGTTCTCCTTCGGGCAGCCAAGAAGGGAACAGGGTTGATCGACGAACTCGCCGGCGTGCTCTCCCCGCTGCTCGGCGACGGCGTCGTGGTCGAGAATCTGCAGGCACTCACCGGCGGTGCCAGCCGAAGTACCTACTCCTTCGACGCCGTCAGCGCGAAGGAACGCCGACGGCTGATATTGCGCACCGCGCCGGCGGATGACCGCTTCGCCGGAATGGAACTGGAGGCCGCCGTGCAAGCCGCTGCCGCCGACGCCGGAGCACCGGTGCCCCACATCGTCGTCTCCTCAAATTCGGTTGCCGGCCTGGGTAATCCCTTCCTCATCTGCGACGAGGTCGCCGGTGAGACGATCGTCCGGCGCATTCAACGCAGCCTCGACGTCGGCGGGCGGGCGGCACTGCTGCAACAGTGCGCACAGGCGCTGGCCGCAATCCACCGGGCCGAACCGACGCGACCGGCCTCGAGGAGAGGGATCAGCTGACCGACTGGCGCGGCCGCCTCGACGAGTTGGGCGACACCACCGCGACCTTCGAATGGGCGTTTCGCTGGCTGGCGGCAAACCGTCCGGCCACCTCGACGCCCCGTTTGGTGCACGGCGACTTCCGGATGGGCAATCTGATCGTCGACGGGTCCACGGCGCCGGTCACGCTGGCCGCGGTGTTGGACTGGGAAGCGGTACATATCGGTCAGATCTATGAGGACCTGGCCTGGTTCTGCATCCGGGCCTGGCGTTTCGGGGCGCCGCCCGAACTCGCCGCCGGCGGACTGGGCAGCATCGAGGACTTCGTGACCGCCTATGAACGGGCCGGCGGAGCATCTGTCGACCGGGCCGCGCTGCGGTGGTGGCTGGTGTTGGGCACATTGCGCTGGGGCATCATCTGCCGGTACCAAGCGCAGCGTCATCTGTCCGGACAGACCCGTTCGGTGGAACTGGCCACTATCGGCCGACGGGTATGCGAGACCGAATCCGACATCCTGGATCTGTTGGAGGGCGACCGGTGAACGGCTGCTATGGCCAGGGCCGGCCCACCGCAGCCGAACTCGTCGCCGCCGTCGCGGAGTTCCTCGACGCAGACGTGCGCGCCGCCACCACCGGGGTCGTCAACTTTCACGCCCTGGTGGCGGCCAATGCCCTGCGCATCGTCGAACGAGAACTGCTCGATCGGGACGCTGACGCACCCCGGGCCGCACTAGCTGCACTCGGCTACCCCGAGGAGGCCGCCCTCGCCGCCGCCATCCGCGCCGGGGACCTCGATGCGCGCAATACAGAGGTCATGCGTTGTCTTCGGGAACTGGTGCGCCATCGGTTGGCGATCGCCCACCCCGGTTACGACGCCTGATCCGGCACGCCGAACCCAGGCAGTCACCAGACGCGCAAGTTGGGGCCGCTTCCATCAGGCGTTCCCGAACGCATAACATCGGCCGTATGCCCAGCCAGCAGCCGTTGCACCTCTTGGTCTACAGCAGCAATGCCCGCACCCGCGAGCAGGTTCGGCTGGCCCTGGGCACCCGCATCCATCCCGAACTTCCAGAGCTCACCTACACCGAGGTGGCCACCGGACCGATGGTGATCACGCTAATGGATGCCGGTGGGTTCGATCTGGTCATCCTCGACGGCGAAGCGTCTCCGGTAGGTGGCATGGGAATCGCGAAACAACTCAAGGACGAGATCGCCGAATGTCCGCCGGTGCTGGTGCTCACCGGCCGGGCCGACGACGCCTGGCTGGCCAACTGGTCGCGCGCCGAGGCCGCGGTCCCGCATCCGATCGACCCGATCCGCCTCGGCGACGCAGTCGTCGGCCTGCTCCGCGCGCCGGTGCGGTAGCCCCCCGCTAGAGTGAACCTCTCACCACGTCCCGAACCCGAATGAAGAGTGAAACACCGCCATGAACCTCTACACACCGATCCTGGTGCTAGGGGCTATCGCGGCAGTCTTCGCGGTCGTCTCGGTGGCGACCGCGTTGCTGGTCGGGCCCAGGCGGTATAACCGCGCCAAACTCGACGCCTACGAATGCGGCATCGAGCCGATGGCGGGCCATCAGGTCGGCCAGCGCTTCCCGATCAAGTACTACCTGACCGCGATGCTATTCATCGTCTTCGACATCGAAATCGTCTTTCTCTACCCGTGGGCGGTATCGATCGACCGACTCGGCACCTTCGCTTTGGTCGAGATGATGATCTTCGTGTCCACAGTGTTCGTCGCATACGCCTACGTCTGGCGAAGGGGTGGTCTCGAATGGGATTAGAAGAATCGCTTCCGGCCGGCATTCTGCTCTCGACGGTGGAGAAGGTCGCCGGTTACGTCCGCAAGGGTTCGTTGTGGCCGGCCACCTTCGGGTTGGCCTGCTGCGCCATCGAAATGATGGCGACGGCATCACCGCGCTACGACATCGCCCGTTTCGGGATGGAGCGGTTCTCAGCCACACCGCGCCAGGCCGACTTGATGATCGTGGCCGGTCGGGTCAGCCAGAAAATGGCACCGGTGTTGCGCCAGGTCTATGACCAGATGGCTGAACCCAAGTGGGTTCTGGCCATGGGGGTGTGCGCCTCCAGTGGTGGGATGTTCAACAACTACGCCATCGTGCAGGGCGTAGATCACGTTGTGCCGGTGGATATCTACCTGCCAGGCTGCCCACCAAGACCCGAGATGCTGCTGAACGCGATCCTGGCGTTGCACGCCAAGATCGCCGAGATGCCACTGGGCGCGCACCGCGCCGAGGCGGTGGCGGCGCTCGCGCTGCTCTCGCC
>JAGYKK010000026.1 GCA_018401645.1 Mycobacterium sp.
GGCGGGGCGCTCGGTCCAGCACTTGGCGCACCGTTGGTCGCCGCGCCACGCCTGGCGGCGCCACGATTGGCGCGGGCCGGCGTCCGTCCGGCGGCGCTGCCGACGTCACTGGACGCGCTACTCGTGTCGGAGGTGGCACTGGAGTCGCTGTCGCCGTCGGGTTCGGCCTGGGCGGCCACCGGGACCAGGACTGCGGTCGCAGCCAGGGCGAACGCTCCCGCGGTTGCCCACAGTTTGTTCGATGCGGTAATCATGGTGGTGTCCCCTCAGAGGCTCAAAGTCTTTGCTGTTCGTCGTTCTGGGGCAACCTTGCCACTGATCACAGGTCGGTGTCAACTCAACGCGCAAACTAGGGCCAAAAGTCCCGCTCAGGACACTGTAATCCGGCGCTCAGGCAAACCTAAGCACAGAATACCGAAATCGGTGGCCTGAACCGCAGGTCAGCAGGCCGGGGAAGTAAGGGTGTGCCGAAACCCCCGGTCAGCGCAGCCATGCTGGCTAACGCGCCCCGGTATACGCGGCAAAGGTGATCACCAATTCGCTGATGATGTCGTCCCACAGGGCCACCGGTAGGTCGTGGGCCATGCCGCTGAACAGCACCAGGCGGGCACCCGGGATAGCTGCGGCGATGGCGCGCCCACCGGCGGGGCGCATCAACTTGTCGGCCCGGCCGTGGATCACCACCGTCGGCGCGGTGATCGCCCGGTCGTAGCGTTTGAGGCTGCCACTGCCCAACACCGCACCGAAGTGCCGGGCGATGCCCTGTGGGTAGTGGGCGCGGTCGTAGCCTTCGATCGCCTCGGCCCGCAACGTGTGTTCCGGGGTCGGAAAGCCCGGGCTGCCGATGATCTTGGAGACCCGCACCGAGTTCTCGACGATGACTTCCCGCGGGGAGTCCGGCGCCGGGCCCTTGATCAGCGCCAGCAGTGCCCGTGGCGCCGGCGGGGGCAGCAGGGCGGCGTTGTTGGAGGAGATGAGGATGCCCAGGCCCGCGGTGCGCTGCGGGTAGCGGGCCGCGAAGATCTGGGCGATCATCCCGCCCATCGAGGCGCCGACGATGTGCGCCCGGTCGATGCGCAGGTGATCCAGCAGGGCGGCGGCGTCCTCGGCCATGTGTTCCAGGGTGTACACCGACGGACTGGGCCGCCCGATAAAGGACCGCGCCAGAGCCGGGATCAGCGGGCCCTCGGCGCGGCGGCCGTGCAACTTGCCCGACAGGCCCACGTCGCGGTTGTCGTAGCGGATCACCCGGAAACCCCGGTTGACCAGACGCTCGCAGAACCCGGTGCGCCACAGCAGCAGTTGGGCGCCCAATCCCATGATCAGCAGCACCGGCGGGGCGGCCTCCTCGCCCATGTCCTCGTAATAGATGTCGAGGTCGTCGCCGTCGGCCCCGCCGCCGGTGATCCGGGCGGTGCCGGTGCGGATCTGCACGCGCTACCTACTCTCCGTCGCCGCGGTGCTCGCGGCTGACCTCGACCATGAAGTTCGCGAAGTATCCGGTCAGTTCCGGATCACTCATCATCTGCCACTTCGGCGCCAGCAGTTTCATGTAGCGCTCGACATAAAGGAACTGCTTGCCGATCAGCACCAGTTCCCGGGGCAGGGTCACGTCATAGGCGTCGGCCAGGGTGGACAGTTGCCGGCCGATATCGGCATACGACATATCCCCGAGGCTCTTCAGGGTCAGCGGGGCGGCGAACGCCTCAAGATCGTCGGCCGCCTCGGCCTCGGGCTTGGTGGTGCCGACCGCGCCCATCAGTACCAGGATCTTGCCGGCCGCGGCGTGGTCCTTCTTGACCAGCAGGGCGTGGACCAGTTCGCGCAGCAGCCACCGGGTGCGCGGGTCGATGCGGCCCATGATCCCGAAGTCCAGGAACACGATCCGGCCCTGGGCGTCGACCAGCAGGTTGCCGGCGTGCAGGTCGCCGTGGAACAACCCGTGGCGCAGGCCGCCCTCGAAGGTGCTGAACAGCAGTGCCTTGACCAGTTCGGTGCCGTCGAGGCCCTGCGTGCGGATCGCGGCGACGTCGTCGATGCGGACGCCTTCCACGCGGGCCATGGTCAGCACCCGCTCACTGGTGAACTCCCAGTGCACGTCCGGAACCATGATGTTGCGGCCCAGTGGCGAGTTGTGCAGGCCCGAGACCCAGGCCTCCATGGACTGCGCCTCGATGCGGAAGTCCAGTTCTTCGGCCAGGTTCTCGGCGAAGTCGGCCACCACGTCCTTGGCGGAGAGTCGCCGTCCGGTCTTGGCGAACTCGGCCACCTGGGCGAAACGCTTGAGGATCTGTAGGTCCGCGGCCACCCGGCGGCGGATCCCCGGGCGCTGGATCTTGACGACGACGTCCTCGCCGCTGTGCAGGGTGGCGTAGTGCACCTGGGCGATCGAGGCCGAGGCGAACGGTTCGTCGTCGAAGCTGGCGAACAACTCCGCGGGGTCGGCGCCGAGTTCCTCTTTGAACAGCCGGTGCACCTGCGCGGTGTCGGCCGGGGGCACCGAGTCCAGCAGGCTGCGGAACTCTTTGGACAGGCCCTCGCCGAACGCGCCGGGGCTGGAGGCGATGATCTGGCCGAGCTTGACGTAGGTGGGGCCAAGGTCGGCGAAGGCCTGCGGAACCTCGCGGATGACCTTGTCGCTCAGCGAGCCCTTGCCGGCCAGCCTGCACAGCACCCGGGCGCCGGTCCGGGTGAGCTGCCAACCGGTCGCGCCGACGCGGGCCGCCTCGATCGGCAGCGGCACCCGATCGAGCTTGGCGACCTGACGATCCGTGGAACTCATGGTGGGTCATTGTGCCAGTCGGGGCTGGTGGACCACTAATTTCCGCAGCCGGCGGGGGACGCCGGTCACACTCCGACCCGCGGTGTGACGCGGGTAGATTTGCCGACGTGCGCCCTTGGCGCGATCGAACCGGCGCTAGGGAAAGGATGGTTGATATGAGCTACGCGGTGCTCGTCACACGCGACGGCGAAAACTGGCTGGCGGATGTGCCGTCGGTGCCCGGCGCCCATACTTTTGCCCGTTCACTGGAGGGACTCCCTCGGTCGGTGCGCGAGGTCGTCGTTCTGATGGACGATCTGCCCGACGATGCTGCAGTGGAACTCGACTTTCACGTCGACCGCAGATGACGAACGTGAACTCTTAAGACACATCGAACGTCGCTCTGCTGCCGCGTAGATTTGCCGACGTGCAGGTGACCTCGGCGCAATCGATGGAACTGTTCGTCGGAGACCCCGACGCCCCGCTTCAGGTGGTCCGGGTGGGCTACACCGGCGACCCGGTGGCGGTCGTGATCACCGGGGACGGACTGAGCGCGGCCGGGGAGTTCGTCGTTTGTGCCGACGGTGTGCTCGAGGTGCCGGTGCGCGTGGAGGACCCGGTGCCGGGGCAGCGTCGCGCGGCCCGGGTGCAGGCCGGAACCGCGGAGTTCGACTTCGAGTTCACCGTCGCCGAACCGGGGTGGACCATGCACATGATCAGCCACTTCCACTACGACCCGGTGTGGTGGAACACCCAGGGCGCCTACACCAGCCGGTGGATCGAGGACCCGCCCGGCCGGTGCCGCCAACACAACGCCTTCGCGTTGGTGGCCGCGCACCTGGAGATGGCCCGGCGCGAACCGGTCTACAAGTTCGTCCTCGCCGAAGTCGACTACCTCAAGCCCTACTTCGACGCCCACCCGGGCGATCGCGCCGACCTGCTGCGGTTCATCGCGCAGGGCCGGGTGGAGGTGATGGGCGGCACCTACAACGAACCCAACACCAACCTCACCGGACCCGAGACGGCGATCCGAAACTTCGTCCACGGCATCGGCTTTCAGCGCGACGTGCTCGGGGCGGATCCGACCACCGCCTGGCAACTCGACGTGTTCGGCCACGACCCGCAGTTCCCCGGCATGGCCGCCGACGCCGGCCTGACGTCGTCGTCGTGGGCGCGCGGGCCGTATCACCAGTGGGGGCCGATGGCCGGTGACAACGAGGGGCACAAGGGTGATCCGCGGCGCATGCAGTTCCGCAGCGAGTTCGAGTGGATCGCCCCCTCGGGTGTGGGCCTGCTGACCCACTACATGCCGGCGCACTACGCCGGCGGGTGGTGGATGGACTCCTCGACCACGCTGGCCGAGGCCGAGGATGCCACCTATGAGTTGTTCCGCGAACTGAAGTCGGTGGCGCTGACCCGCAACGTGCTGCTGCCGGTCGGCACCGACTACACCCCGCCGAATGCCTGGGTCACCGACATCCACCACGACTGGAACTCCCGCTACACCTGGCCGCGGTTCGTCTGTGCGATCCCCGCGGAGTTCTTCACCGCCGTGCGCGCCGAACTCGCCGAACGCCGGGAGTCCGCCTCGCCGCAGACCCGCGACATGAACCCGATCTACACCGGCAAGGACGTCTCCTTCATCGACACCAAGCAGGCCAACCGCGCCGCCGAGGACGCCGTGCTCGGCGCCGAACGCTTCGCGGTGTTCGCCGCCCTGCTGGCCGGTGCGCGCTATCCCGAAGCCGCCCTGGCCAAGGCGTGGGTGCAGTTGGCCTGGGGCGCCCACCACGACGCGATCACCGGCAGCGAATCCGACCAGGTGTATCTGGATCTGCTCACCGGGTGGCGCGACGCCTGGGAGTTGGGCACCGCCGCGCGGGCCGGTGCGCTGGAGGTGTTGTCTCAGGCGGTGGCAACCGAAGACCGCTCGGTGGTGGTGTGGAACCCGTTGGCGCACAACCGAACCGACATCGCCACCGTACACCTGGACGCCCCGGTGGGCCCGGGTGCGCGGGTGCTCGACGCCGACGGCACCGACGTGGCGGCGGTGGTCGCCGACGACGGTCACACGCTGAGTTGGCGCGCCGACGACGTCGGGTCGCTGGGGTGGCGGACCTACCGGGTCACCTCGAGTGCGCAGCCGTGTGGGTGGGAGCCCGTCGAGGGCACGGCGATCGCCAACGAGTTTCACCGACTGCGCGTCGACCCGGCCCGCGGCGGTGCCGTCGTCTCCCTGGTGCAGAACGCCACCGGCCGGGAGTGGATCGCCCCGGCGGTGCGGGCAACAGACTCGCCGTCTACACCGAACATCCGGCCCACCCCGAGGCCGGCGAGGGGCCGTGGCATCTGCGCCCACGGGCCCGGTGCGGTGCTCCTCGGCCGCGGCGGCGACGGTGCAGTGCTACCGAAGCCCCCTCGGTGAACGAATCGGGTGCGCGGCGCCATCGGGGAGGTGCTGCGCTACACCCAGACGCTGACGCTGTGGCCGGCATCGACCGGGTGGACTGCCGCACCGACATCGACGGGTTCACCGGCGCCGACCGCCTGGTGCGACTGCGCTGGCCGTCCCGGTGCCCGGCGCGCTGCCGGTCAGCGAGGTCGGCGACGCCGTGGTGGGCCGCGGCTTCGGCCTGATGCACGACCACTCCGACGGGCAGGACCGCGCGGTCGACACCGCGGTGCACCCGTGGACCCTGGACAACCCCGCGAACGGCTGGTTCGGGCTGTCCTCGGCGGCGCGGATCCGGGTGGGGAGTCGACCGGGCGGTGTCGGTCGCCGAAGGTCATCGTGCCCGCCGAGTCCGGCGCCGGGGACCTGGCCCGTGACCTGATGGTCGCCCTGGTGCGCGCCGGGGTGACCGCCACCTGCAGCACCGCCGAGCACACCCGCTACGGCCACCTCGAGGTCGACTCCAACCTGCCCGATGCCCGCATCTCCCTCGGCACTCCGGAGGCCAACGTGTTCACCGCCGCGGTGCTGGCCGCCGCCGACCCCGCCTACGCCGCCGAGGTGCGCCGCCAACTCGCCGCGACCGGTACCGCGCGGGTCTTCGTGCCCGCCGCGAGTCCCTTGCCACCGTGTGGATTCCCGACGCCGACCTTCGCGGGGTGCTCGCCCTGCCGGTGCTGATCGTCATCGGCGATATCGACGCGGTGGTGGCCGACCTCGCCGACGCCGAGATAACCGTCGACCAACGGGTTGCCGCTGACTGCGGGGCGTTCGAGTCGCGCACCGTCGCGTTGATCAACCGTGGCGTACCCGGCTTCGCCGTCGAACGCGACGGCACCCTGCACGCGTCGTTGATGCGCTCCCCTGCACCGGATGGCCGTCGGGGTGTGGATCGACCCGCCGGCCCGCACGGCACCGGATGGATCCAACTTCCAACTCCAGCATTGGAGTCACACCTTCGACTTCGCCCTGGTCTGCGGGGACGGGGACTGGCGGGCCGTCGAGATGGTTTCCCGCAGTGCGGAATTCAATCATCCGCTCCTGGCCGTCCTCGCCGAGGGGCGGTGGTGAATTGCCCGCCGACGGTTGTTTGCTGCGGGTGGAACCGGCCCGCACCGTGCAACTGGGTGCGTGCAAGGTCGCCAGGTAACCCGACGGCCACCGGAAGTTCCGCCGAGGTTGATTCCGCTTCCATCACCCTGCGCCTGGTCGAAACCACCGGCGCGCCCACCGATGTCACGATCTCCAGTCCGGTGGGTGAACTTTCTGAGGTGGTGGCCGCCGACCTGCTGGAGCGCCGCGGCCCACCGGCGGCCCGCCACTGCGCCTGCACGGCTATCAGATCGCCACACTCGGCGCCCGACTCGAGGCCATGCCGCTGATCGACGCGGGTGAGGTGGCGCTGGCCCCGACGCCGAGGCCGCCCAACCGCTGTATGCCCGCTACTGGCTGCACAACCGCGGGCCCGCACCATTGGGCGGACTGCCCGCCGTCGCCCACCTGCACCCCGAAGCGCTCACCGCCGCCCCCGGGAGACGGTTTCCCTGCGGATGACCGTGGCCAGCGACTGCAGCGACGCCACTTTGTCGGGGGCGGTGCGGATGCGCTACCCCGACGGCTGGGATCCGGGCCGCGACGAGATCGCGTTCGAAATACCCGCCCGCGGACACCGCGAGTACGACCTCACCGTCACCGTGCCCCGCAGATGCCCCACCGGGTCGCTACCCACTGCGCGCCGCACTGACCCTGGCCGGTGACGTGCCGCCGGCCTGGCGGCAGAGCGTCGAGGACGTCTGCGTCGTCACCGTCGGTGACCCGGACCCTGAATTGGTGCGCCTGCTCACCGAACCCGTCGGCGTCGTCGTCCGCCGCGGGAGGCGGTCCCGGATCGCGGTCACCGTCGCCTCGGGCGCGGCCGCCGATCTGGCCCTGGAAGCTCACCTGATCAGCCCGTGGGGCACCTGGGAGTGGATGGGCCCGGCGGCGTGCGGGGCGGACCTGCCGCCGGGAGGACCGTCGAGGTCGGCTTCGACGTCGCCCCGCCGCCGTGGGCCACACCCGGAACGTGGTGGGCACTGATCCGCATCGGTTGCGCCGGACAGTTGCTCTACACCCCGGCGGTGGCGGTGAGCGTCACATGAACGCCGCCGCAACGGTGGCCGGGGCTTCGGTCTCGATCGCCGAGGTCGATGCCCGCGAGGCCGTGCTGCGCGGATCCCCGCTGACCGCCGCCCTGCCGCGGCCGAACACCAGCGAAGGCCGCCAACTGCGGCGCTGGCTGACCCAACTACTGGTGACCGAACGGGTGGTGGCCGTCGCAGGCCAACGCCCTCGGCGTCATCGCCGCTTCCGCCCCGACCGAGGCCGACGTGCTGCCCGACCTGACCGCGCGACTGGAGATCGGCAGCGTCGCCGCCGCGGTACTCGCCGACCCGGTGGCCCGGGCGCTCTACGCGCACATCACCGCCGACATCGACGTCGACGCGGCAGGTCGTCGCCGACTACCACCGGCGCAACCCGAACCGGTTCCCCGCCGACCCCGAGCCTGAGGCGGCCATCGCGGCGATGCTGCGCGGTGCCGCCCGCCGCCGCGCCTTCCGGATCTGGCTCGACCAGCGCCGCGCCGCCCTGGTCTGGCTGGCACCCGGATATGAGCACCCCGGCGACCCGCGTCAGCCCGACAACGTCCACCGGCACTGATGAGCACCCTCGCCCTTGACATCGGCGGAACCAAGATCGCCGCCGGCCTCGTCGACGCCAATGGTGTTGTGCTGCATACCAATCGGCAACCCACCCCGCGCAGTACCGACCCCGAAGAGGTGTGGGCGGCCGCCGAGCACACCATCGCCGACGCACTGGCCGCCGCCGGGGAGAGGTCAGCGGGGTGGGCATCTCCTCGGCCGGGCCGATCAGTCCCGCCGAGGGCACCATCAACCCGGTCAACATCGGCGCCTGGCGTGGCTTCCCCGTCGTCGACCGGGTGAGTGCGGTGGTTCCCGGTGTGCCGGTCCGACTGGCCGGTGACGGGCTGTGCATGGCACTGGGTGAACACTGGCGCGGCGCCGGCCAAGGCGCGGGCTTCATGCTGGGCATGGTGGTGTCCACCGGAATCGGCGGCGGTCTGGTGCTCGACGGTGCGCCCTACGGTGGACGCACCGGCAACGCCGGGCACGTCAGCACGTCGTCGTCGACGTGAACGGACCGCCCTGCGCGTGCGGCGGACACGGCTGCGTCGAGGCCATCGCCAGCGGACCGAACCTCACCGCCTGGGCCCGCGAACAGGGCTGGACCGGAACCGACGCCAAGGCTCTGGCCGAGGCCGCCGCCGCCGCCGATCCGTCGCCCTGCGGGCCTTCGGTCGTGGCGCCGAGGCCATCGCGGCGATGATCGCCTCCGTCGCCGCGGTCTGCGATCTGGACCTGGTGGTCATCGGCGGCGGCGTGAGCAAGCCGGCCCGGTGCTCTTCGACCCCCTGCACACAGCCTTGCGCCGCTACGTCGGACTGGACTTCATCGCCGGCCTGCGGGTGGTCCGCGCCGCCCTGGGCGGAAGGCCGGCCTCGTCGGCGCCGCCGCCTGCTCCGCGGCATGCCCTCTTAGCGCGAGCAGAGCGCGCAAACTCGCACGTTTCGGGCGCCAAACGTGCGAGTTTGCGTCTGCTCGCGGGGGCTGAAGAGGTGTCCACAACCTCGCGGGGGCTGAAGAGGTGTCCACAACTACGCAACGGGTGGCTACCGAAGCCGTCGGATCCTGACCACGCTCGCCAAGATGAACGCTGATGCCGTCGACATGATTTCGCGCGCCGACGGTGTGGCCACGACCGCAGACCTGCTGACGGTGATGACCCGCCAACAGTTGGACGTCGCCGTCCGCAGAGGTCGATTGATCCGGGTATGGCGCGGTGTCTACTCGGTCGAGCAGCCCGACCTGCTGATGCGGTTGCGGGCGTTGGACCTTCTCATCGGCGGCCACGCGGTCGCGTGTCTGCACACTGCGGCGGCGCTGTACGGATTCGGCGTCGAGGACACGGGTGCGGTTCACGTCCTGGACCCGGGTTCACGGTTGCGTTCCGGCGGCGGACTCGTCGTGCATCAACGCGAAGGTGCACCGCTACAACTGGTCACCGGTCGCCGTGCAACGTCCCCCGGGTGGACGGCCGTCGAGGTAGCCCGGCAGGTACGACGCCCACGGGCGCTGGCCACCCTTGATTCCGCACTGCACTCGGGATGGTGTTCGCCGGCCGACCTTGCGGCGACGATCGACCGGCACCGGGGCAGACGCGGGATCGTCACCGTGCGGAACCTGCTCCCACTGGCCGATGGCCGCGCCGAGTCGGCGATGGAAAGCGAGGCTCGACTGGTGATGATTGACCACGGCCTGCCGCGCCCCGAACTGCAGCATCTGATCCGCGGTCGGCACGGGGAATGCTGGCGGGTGGATTTCGCCTGGCCTCAGGTCCGGGTGGCGGCCGAGTACGAAAGCGTGGATTGGCATGCGGGTCGCGCGGAAATGCTGCGGGACAAGAAGCGCTTTGCCGGTGTGCAGGATGTCGGATGGATCGTCATCCCCATCGTGGTGGACGACGTGCATCGCCACCCAGCGCGTCTATGCGAGCGCATACGGGGCCACCTGGACCGTGCCTCGCTGGCTTCCTGACGCCGAGCAGACGCAAACTCGCACGTTTCGGGGAGCCAAACGTGCGAGTTTGCGTCCTGCTCGCGGGAGAAAGGGCGCGGGAGGGGCGCGGGAGAAGGGGGCAGCGGGAGGCGGGAGGGCGCGGGAGAAGGGGGCGGGATTTGGGGGGACTGGCGCGCACGCGTTACCCTTGCCCGGTACCACCGAAGACCGTCGGTCACCACGCAAGTGGTTGAAGGTTCCGGACTCGTCTGTTGTTCTTCGCGCAAGCGGCTCATCAGATGCCCGGGCGGCCCACGCAGGGGACGAGGCTGCCGCATCGCGGTATTTTCACGCCCCGGCCATCTGCGCCGGGGCGTTCGTCGTTTCCAGGCCCGGCCGGCGCACATCCATTCACGAGGAGGCAGGCATGGCCAAGGCTGACAAGGTCACCGCGGTTGCCGAAATCTCTGAGCAGTTCAAGTCCTCGACGGCCACCGTGATCACCGAGTACCGCGGTCTGACGGTGGCCAACCTGGCGGAGTTACGCCGCTCACTGGGCGGGGTCGCCACCTACACCGTCGCCAAGAACACGTTGATCAAGCGGGCCGCGGCCGACGCCGGGATCGAGGGTCTCGACGACCTGTTCGCCGGACCGACAGCGATCGCGTTCATCAACGGCGAGGCCGTCGACGCGGCCAAGGCGATCAAGAAGTTTGCCAAGGACAACAAGGCGCTCGTCATCAAGGGCGGTTACATGGACGGTCACTCGCTGACCGTCGCCGAGGTCGAGAAGATCGCCGATCTCGAGTCGCGGGAGGTGCTGCTGGCCAAGTTGGCCGGCGCGATGAAGGGCAACCAGGCCAAGGCGGTCGGACTGTTCAACGCACCACTGTCGCAGTTCGCTCGGCTCGCCGCCGCACTGCAGGAGAAGAAGGCCGGCGAAACCGCCGCTTAAAGCAACCGCATCAAACATTTACTGGAAGGAATCACCATGGCAAAGCTCAACACCGACGAACTGCTCGACGCGTTTAAGGAAATGACCCTGCTCGAACTCTCGGAGTTCGTGAAGAAGTTCGAAGAGGTCTTTGAGGTCACCGCGGCCGCGCCGGTCGCCGTCGCCGCCGCCGGTGGGCTGCCGGGGCCCTGATTGTCGCGCCAGAGACACCCGCCGAGGAGCAGACCGAGTTCGACGTCATCCTCGAAGGTGCCGGCGAGAAGAAGATCGGCGTGATCAAGGTCGTTCGCGAGATCGTCTCCGGTCTGGGCCTCAAGGAGGCCAAGGACCTCGTCGATGGCGCTCCCAAGGCGCTGCTCGAGAAGGCCACCAAGGAAGCCGCCGAGGATGCCAAGGCCAAGCTCGAGGCCGCCGGCGCGACGGTCACCGTCAAGTAGGAAGTGCCACGCCTGGAAACCGGGCCGAAATCCCCTGCGAACCCACTGGTTCGCGGGGGATTTTCGTTTGTTGTCAAACGTGAATAGGCCCACTGCCGGTGCGCTACAGTGACTCAAACCACAGGCGAGGTCCGGTGGCGAATCGTGTTGGCGGAAGGATCGCGCGTGGGCATCAGCATCCAGGTCGAGGGACTGTCCAAATCATTCGGGTCTGCGAAGATCTGGGAGGACGTCACCCTCGACGTTCCGGCCGGTGAGGTCAGCGTGCTACTCGGGCCCTCCGGTACCGGCAAGTCAGTGTTCCTGAAGTCGCTCATCGGACTGCTGCGCCCCGAACGCGGCAAGATCATCGTCGACGGCACCAACATCATCGACTGCTCGTCCAAAGAGCTTTACGAGATCCGCACCCTGTTCGGCGTCATGTTCCAGGATGGTGCGTTGTTCGGGTCGATGAACATCTTCGACAACACCGCCTTCCCGTTGCGCGAGCACACCAAGAAGAAGGAAAGCGAGATCCGCGACGTCGTCATGGAAAAGCTCGGAATGGTGGGCTTGATCGGTGACGAGAACAAGTTCCCGGGCGAGATCTCCGGCGGCATGAAGAAGCGCGCCGGATTGGCCCGCTCGCTGGTGCTCGACCCGAAGATCATCCTGTGCGACGAGCCCGACTCCGGCCTGGATCCGGTGCGTACCGCCTACCTGAGCCAGTTGCTCATCGACATCAACGCCCAGATCGACGCCACGATCCTGATCGTGACCCACAACATCAACATCGCCCGGACAGTGCCCGACAACATGGGGATGCTGTTCCGCAAGCACCTGGTGATGTTCGGCCCGCGCGAGGTGCTGCTGACCAGTGAAGAGCCGGTGGTCAAGCAGTTCCTCAACGGTCGCCGGCTGGGCCCGATCGGCATGTCCGAGGAGAAGGACGAGACGACGATGGCCGAAGAGCAGGCCATGATGGATGCCGGTCACAGCGACGGCGGAGCCGACGAAGTCACGGGTGTGCCGCCGCAACTGGTCGCCACCCCGGGCATGCCGGATCGCCAGGCCGTCCACCGTCGCCAGGCCCGGGTGCGCGAGATTCTGCATACCCTGCCCCCGGCCGCTCAGGAGGCCATCCTCGACGACCTTGAGGGCACCCACCGGTTGCCGATGGCCTAGTTTCACCGGTCCTCGACCCATCCGCCGGCAGTGGCGTCGGTGGAGCAGAGGGCATCAACCAACCACGGGTATCGTGAAGGAAAAATCTAGGCCCGGGGTGCAAGACGTGGAAAACGAGTCATATAGCGATGCGGTGCAGCCACCGCTTCCCGACGATGCCGATGACGCGAGCGGTGCTGTCGCGTCGACAACTCGCGGGACCATCCGCGCACAGGAGCCGGGAGTGACCCGGCCGCGCCCTGCCACCGTCGCCGAGGCACGGGCACGGGACAAGGCGCGCAAGGCGCGCGAAGTCGCCGAGCGGTTCGCCGCAGAGCAGGCCGCCAACGCGGAGCGCAAACGCAGCCAGAACAGGAATGCCCTGATGGGGGCGGTGGCCGTGGCCGGCCTGGTCGGGGCGGTGGCGCTGGGCTATCAGGTGTTCAAGGCCGGACCTGAGGTCACGGCCAGCTGTGTGGATGAGAACAACGTGGTGGTGTCGGACAGCTATTGCGGGTCGGGGACTGCGGGCGTGGGTGGCGTTTTCATTTTTGCGGGTGCGCCGTACCGCTACTACTACGGCGGTGCGGCCGGCGGTGTGGGTACCGTCGCCACCGGAGGGAGCCTGACACAGCCCCGCGGCACCATCGCCAAGACCAAATCCGGCTCGTCGATCAGTCGCGGCGGCTTCGGGTCCTCCGGCGTGGGCAGCGCGGGCGGCTGAATGCGTCGGGAACACAGGGCTCCCCGGCCGGGTTGGGAGCAGATCGTCGCTGCCCAGGGCTTGTGCTTCGATGAGCCCGCCCGTTACGCCGACGGCTCGATTCGCCCCTACTGGGACGAGTCTGTGCACTACGTGTTCGACATGGACGAGGTGCTGTCCATGGAGGCCAGCGTCGAGGTCCTGCACTCGATGTGCCTGGAGGCGGTCGAGCAGGTGGTGCTCACCGAACGGTTCGCAGACTTCGGGCTGCCGGAGTGGTGCTGGGAGCCCATCGCGAAGTCCTGGCGGCGCAGCGACCCGCACGTGTACGGCAGGTTCGATCTGCGCTACGACGGCAAGCGCCCGCCGGTCCTGCTGGAGTACAACGCAGACACCCCGACCACGTTGCTCGAGGCCGCGATTTTGCAGTGGCATTGGAAAACCGCCGTCTTCCCCGAGGACGACCAATGGAACTCACTGCACGAACGCCTGGTTGAACGCTGGCAGGAAATCCGGCTGCGACTGGCCGGTGAGGAAGTTCATTTCACGTGGTCGGCGGCCGACATGACGGGCGAGGACAACGTGACGCTGGCCTACATGCAGGAGTGTGCGGCCGAAGCGGGACTGAACACGGTGGCCCTGGCGATCGAGCAACTCGGTTATGACAGTGACCTCAACCGTTTCGTCGATCTTGAGGAGGCGCCGATCTCCTCGCTGTTCAAGCTCTACCCGTGGGAGTGGGTGCTCGACGACGAATTCGGCCGCCGCGCAGTGGATCTCCTGCCCGAAACCATGTGGGTGGAGCCGCTGTGGAAGACGCTGCTGAGCAATAAGGCGATCCTGGCGGTGCTGTGGCAGATGTATCCCGGGCACCCGAACCTGCTACCGACCTACCTCGACGAACCGAATGAGCTCATCGATTATCTGCGCAAACCCAAACTCGGCCGCGAAGGCTCCAACATCACCATCGCGGTCCCCGAGTATCAGATGGAGACCGGCGGCGTCTACGGGGAGGAGGGCTATGTCTACCAGTTGTTCGACCCGCTACCGCGATTCGATGACATGCATCCATGCTTGGGGGCATGGATCGTCGGCGACGAGTCGGCCGGCCTGGGCATCCGCGAGAGTCCCGGCCTGATCACCGACAACATCTCAGCTTTTGTTCCACACCGCATTGAGAAATGAAACGAGAGGGAGTTGTGATGCTGGCCGCCGCTTTGGAGCCCGGATACTGGTCGACCGTCGGCCAAGGCGTTTCGGCCATCGCGCTGTACACGATTGTCGGGGTGGCCCTGGTGGTGCTGGGCTTCTTCGTCATCGACTGGACCACACCGGGGCCGCTGCGGACGCTGGTGATGGCCGGTCGGCCGAACGCGGCCGCGATCGCCGCCGCCGGGGTGGTGTCCATCGCCCTGATCGTTGTCCTGACCATCTACTCATCCTCCGGCGACCTCATCCAGGGACTGTTGGGAACGCTGGTCTTCGGCGTCCTCGGACTCCTGGGCCAGGCGCTCTGCGTGCGGCTGATCGGCCTGGTCACCGGGATCGACATCGGCCGGGTGCTGGCGGCGGAGCGCTTCGTGCCCGAAGTGCTGGTTGTTGTCGCCGCGTATGTCGCTTTCGCCCTCATCATCGGAGTTGCCATCCTGTAGTGATCACCCGATCGGCTCATAGGGTTCGTGCCGGTCTACCGTCGCGGTACTGTTTGCCAGTTAGCTAATGAGAGGTATGTCCGCATGAGTGATCGTCGGGTTTTGCTGGGTACGGGCGCGGTTCTGGTCGGAGTGGGTTCGGCCCTGATCTCCGGAACCGGAGTCGCCGTCGCCGACACCGCCGACTCCGACGCGGGCACCGCGTCATCGGCCTCCGCAACCGACTCGTCCGCCGCGGCCGAGTCCGCCGCCCCGGCCAGCACCCCACCGCGTCGCAGGACCGCCGGTGCCACAGGTGCCACCAGGGAACCGGCCGCCGCGACCGCCAACAGCGCACCGGCCGCCGAACAGTCGGCCCCGGCGGCCACCCGCACGACCGTGCGGGCCGGCACCGAACGTGCACGACGGGCGGCGAGGAACATCTCGCCGGCGGCCAGGGCCGAGGCGCCCGCGCCCGTCAGCCCACCAGCCGCCCTGAGCCCGGTGGAGTTCGACGCCCCGACCCTGCCCACCGCGGCCCTCCCCGCCGCCGCGCAGGTTGCTGCCCCGGTCGCGGCGGTCGGCGCCCAGCGAACCCCCGTCACCCAGACCGTCGCAGCGGCGACTGCCGCCGCCGAACTGCCCGCGGCCTACGCCCCGCCCGCGCCCGCGCCGACGACGGCACTGCTACTCAACGCCATGACCGCCCTCGGGTGGCGCCCCGGCGCCGACGTGGTGACCGCATTCCCGGCGGTCACCCCGGTGGCCAGTCCGCGCCAGACCGTCACCGCCGCCGCGGTGATCGGGGCACCGCTGGTTGCGGGGGATCCGCCGGATCCCACGTTGCTGGCGGCGGCCGCGGTGATCGCCGACCCGCTGTTGCCCGGGGCCACCAATGGTGTGACCGGTGTGCAGGTCGGGCACTCCCGCCTGGAGATCCCGGGTGCCTTCATCGGCAATACCGTCGCCGCGGACTGGTATTTCCCGACTCAGGCCGACGGCACCGTCGACGCCCAGGGTGTCATCTGGCTGCAGCACGGCTTCGGGGCCAGGAACATCTTCTATTCGGCGTTGGCCACCGACCTGGCGCAGCGGACCAACAGCATCGTGGTCGCACCGAATCTGTCGTCGCTGCCGTTCACCTTCTCCGGTGGCTGCCTGATCTGCTCCACCTCCCAGCAGGCCGTCGCAGACGTGTTCCTTGACCCCACCCGCGGCGCGCTGGTGACCAGTGCCCAGGACGCCGGCTACACCGGCGACGTCAGCGAACTGCTGGGCGCGTTCGTGTTGGCCGGGCACTCCGCGGGCGGCGGGTTCGCCATGGCGACGGCCGCGGACTACGTCACCGAGGGCAGCCCCATTCAAGACGCCCAACTGCTGGGTGTGCTGATGTTCGACGGTGTCTCCAACGGCACCTTCGATGGCACCTTCGATACCCAGATCGCCGCTCTGGACGACGCCGACATCCCGATCTATCAGATCGCCGCGCCCGCGCAGGCCTTCAACCTCTTCGGTGCAACCACCAATGCGCTGCTGGCGGCCCGGGAGGATCAGTTCAACGGTGCGGTGCTGGTGGGCGGATCGCATGTGGATTCGATGCTGGGCACCAACCCGCTGATCGACTTCGCCGCCCAACTAGTCACCAAGTTCTCACCTGCTGGCAGCACCGCGGCGGTCTATGCGCTCAGCAATGGCTGGATCAACGACCTCTACGTCGGCGCGGGCCCGGATGCGCCGCAGTACGGCCTGTACTCCGCCGCCAACGGGCAGATCATCATGGGCAGCACCGCCGCGGTCAGCCTGCCCACCACGTTCGCCAACAACCTCTCCCCGTTGGACACCGTGCTCAAAAACGTGATCGACGCCATCGGGTCGATCTTCGGCCTGACCCCCGTTCCGCCGGTCAACACCGGGGCAACGGTGTCACCGGCTACGTAAAACCGCCGCTGTCCAACGGCGTCACCGGAGTACGGACCGGATCCTCGTCGCTGCTCATTCCCTCCGGGGAAAACGGGGTCAGCGGCCTCGCAAGCTGGTATTTCCCGACCCAGGCCGACGGCTCGGTGCAGGCCAACGGCTTGATCTGGCTGCAGCACGGTAGTAGTCGCGGCCTGCAGGTGCCGTTGAACCTGGCGTATACGGCCCTCGCGTTGGCGCTGGCCCAGGAAACCAACAGCATCGTGGTGGCACCGGCGGACTATGGCACCCCGTTCGACCGGGATGCCGCCGCCGAGATGTTCCTCGGCGACCGGACCGAACTGAACGTCAGCGCCAACGCGGCCGGTTACTTCGGGACGCTGCCGCAGACGTTTATCCTCACCGGGCATTCCGCGGGCGGCGGGTTCGCCACCGCGGTCGCCGCGACGATCGTTGAGAACGATTACCCCGCAAAGGACGACCTGCTCGGCGTGGTGATGTTCGACGGCTTCTCGCGCCCACCGGCTTTCCTTGAACAGTTGGAATTGCTTAAGGCCGCCGACAAGCCCGTCTATCAGATCGCCGCCCCGCCGCAAAGTCCAGGGAACGCCTGGGGTCTGGCCACCGAGGCAATGCTGGACGTATATGACAACCAATTCTTCGGTGTGCAGATCGACGCCGGCTCGCACAACGACGCACTCGGCGGCACCGATTTCCTCGCCTTCCTGGCGAACGAGATCATTCCGTTCATCGGCTACCGGCCGTCCCCGCCCGGGGGTAAGGCCGCATTGCGCACCTTCGCCACCGGCTGGATTAACGATCTCTACGCCGACAAGGACCCGACCGATCCGGTCTACGGCATCTACGGTCCGAACTATGTTGCGCCGGACCCCTTCAATCCGGCCGGATACAACCAGGCCATCGTGATGGGCGAAGCCGGGGCGACAACCCTGCCCGCGCCGCCGCCGGTGGTAGTCGACGCCGACCTGCCACCGAATCAGAACTACCTGGGCACCTGGTACGAGCAGGGCAGCGTCCGCCAGTTCTTCTCCCTCGGCCTGGTGAACACCACCGCAACCTACAGCCTCAATCCCGACGGGTCGATCAAGGTGGAGAACTCCGGCAACTACTTCTTCAACAACGGTCCACAGTCCTCCATCACCGGATCGGCGGTGCCGGTCAACGCCGACAACACCCGGCTCAGCGTCGGCTTCTTCTTCGGCCAGCCCAGCGCTGAGGAACCGGGCAACTACTGGATCCTGGATTACGCACCCGACTACTCCTGGGCCATCGTCGGCGACCCGGACGGCACCTCGGGCTTCATCCTGACTCGCGACAAGATCGTCGACCAGGACTTCTATGACACCCTGGTCGACCGGGCCTACCAGCTTGGCGTGAACCGCAACATCATCCGCACCCAGCAGTTCCCGGCCCCGGCCGCCGTCCTGCCCGGCCCGGCCACCTTGGCAAGCCGCTCCGCCCTCTAGTCGCGGTTCACAGATCGGGCACTTGCCGCATTAGTGCTACGGTGTCGCACATGGAGGTCGGTGTGCGTGATCTACGCAATCGGACGAGCCGTGTAATTGATGCGGTCAGGGCCGGGGAGCGGGTAACTCTCACGGTTCACGGGGAACCGGTCGCCGACATCGTGCCGCATCGTCGCTGCGCCCGCTGGCTGTCCGGAGAGCGTTTACGCAACGAGCTCGCCGAACGCTCGGCCGATGCCCTGCTGACCGATGAACTCGATGACCTTGCCGGTCAGACCCTCGATGACCTGTGACCGAGGACGCGGTCGAGGCTGATACCGAAGTAGGCCTGCTGGACACATCGGTGTTTATTGCGCGCGAAAGCGGCCGCGCTGTCGCGAAGCTGCCCGACCGCGTGGCACTGTCGGTCATCACGATCGGAGAGCTACAACTCGGCGTCCTCAACGCCGACAATTCGGTGACGCGATCACGACGTGCAGACACCCTCGCACTGGCGCGCGCGGCCGATCCAATCCCGGTGAGTGAAGCGGTGATGGTTTCGTGGGCTCGAGTCATCACGGACTGCCGAGCCGCCGGCGTGCATCGGACAGTGAAACTGACTGACGCTCTTATTGCGGCAACCGCGATCGAGCACGGACTTCCTGTCGTGACCCAGGATGCCGATTTCGATCAGATTGCCCGCGCATGTCCCGCTCTGTCGGTGATCAAGGTGTGAACAGAGACGATCAAGATCGGTGGGCCCACACCGCGAAGAGCGGGTCGCCCGGCCACGGCGTCGGGCGCTGATCGATGCGGGGCTCATCCCAGCCGACCGAGCGGCGGAAGTACTCGGCCACGAGCTGTACGTGAAACTCGTCGTCGGTGGCGAGCCAACCCCGGATCGCCTTGGTCGGGAAGCACCGGTTGGAGAACGTGCACACAAACGGCGCGCCGGGCCGCAGCACCCGGGCCACCTCGTCGAACACCTCCAGGGGCCGGATCAGGTAGTCGACCGACACCGTGCACATCGCCCCGTCAAAGCAGGCGTCGGCGAACGGCAGTGCGGGCTCACGGTTGAGGTCGTGGACGACCCGTTCGCTCGCCTGCGGGTTCTGGTCGAGCTCGACGCCGTTCATGCCCAGCACGACCAGCCGCTGCGGGGTCCGGGCCAGGTGCGACACCCACGAGCTGCACAGGTCGAGTACCTCACCGTACAGGCCGAGCTCGTCGTAGAGGTCGCGCGCGGCGGCGATGGCACCGTCGTCGATGTGCTGCACCAGCCGCGGTTGGCCGTAGAAGCGACGGTCGTCATCCTTGTCGGACCGGCTGAAGAAGCCGTCGGGGAAGTCGCGGTAGCGGTCCCCGCCCGGGACGGCCGTGGCGTCGTCGGAAGTCATAGGCCCGAGGCGGCCCGTCGGCTCGGTGCGGACGTCAGTTTTCCGGTGCGCCGTCGCACTGAACGCCGCGGCACCGAAGACCGCCAGTAGCCACAGCGGCGGGTTGGCGAGCTCGGGCAAAGACGGCCAGCCCGGGGCGCCCTGGGTGATAGCCAGAACGGCGGCCGCGCAGGCCAGCGCAACCGCGGGCACGTTGAGATGCAGGGGTGTCCAGGTGTTGACGGCCAGGGCGATCACTGCTCCCAGTGTCGCACCGGTCGCCAGCGCCGGGGTGATCAGACCTCCGACTGCCCCGGCTCGCAGGAAGGCCGCGGTCAGCAACGGCTTGAGCAGCAGTAGCGCAGCGGCCGCGGTGATGCTGAGCTCGCGCTCGACACTGATCAGCAAGACACTGGAGCCGTTGCCGGGCAGTTCCGGCAGCTCGTACGAGCACAGACCGACGAGCAACCCGGCCGCGGCCAGGGCCGGGATCAACCGCCAGGTGTCGTGCGGGCCGCGCTCCGCCGCGCGGGACCGGGCCAGGCGCATCAGCGCGCTGAAGGCCATCGCGACACCCAGAGTCAGCGGCGCCAGCAGCACCACAACCCCGGTCAGCAGATAGGACAGCTGCGGGTTCGGCCAGTGCAGCGCCGGCCCGTCGCTGATGAACGGTGCGGCCACCAGCACAGCCAGGCCGGAGGTGAGCAGCGCGGTGAGCACCGCGCGAATATCCGAGGTACGCAACACGATCCGGAGCGCGAACAACGCCCCGCCGATCGGCACGCTGTACACCGCGGCCAGGCCGGCACCGGCGGCGCAGCCCAGCAGGATCTCCCGGTCCCGCGCTGTGAGTGCCCAGCGTCCGAGGCCCAGATCGCTCAGGGCGACGGCGAACTGCCGCGGGGCGTTCTCCCGGCCCAGCGAGGCTCCCGATCCGACCAGCAGGATCTGCAGCGCCGCGTCGAGGGTCATCGCCCCCCGCGGCAGTGGCGCGGGCCGGACGATCGCCTGCTCGACGGTCGGCACCGCCGTCCGTCGCCGTAGCCACCACCAGCCAGCGCCGGCCAGTGCCGCGCCGATCATCGGTCCGAGCGCCCTGCGGACCCGGCTCGATCCGGACACGCCGTCGAGCAGACTGCCGTAGCTGTAGTGGTAGGTAAAGTGCTCGATGAACTCCAGCAACACCGTCGTCGCCGCCCCGGCGAGCCCGGCCAGCAGGCCGATAATCACGACCGCGCCACTGAATTCGACGGTGCGGCGGGTCACCCGACCGAATCTATGCCATCGGAGCTCCCGTGGCTCCACGAAGCGACTACAGCCGACGACGTGCTGCGACCCAGCGCCGTTGCTGCGCAATGACTTTGCGAGTTGCCGCAAACACTGTCATGTCGGGTGCCGCCCTGCCGTTGATTCCCAGCATCTCCAACTGCGCGTAGTACCAGTACTGCACGCCAAAGGTGGCGAAAGTGCGCACGGTTGTGATCTTATTGAGAAAGCCCAGCCAGGTCGGCAGCAGCGCCAGTTGCGCCTCAAAGCGCGGCAGCTCCGCTAGGCCCTGCAAGAGTTTCTCGGGTGCATCCGTCATCACACACATCGGCCGGCCGGTGCCAATCAAGTCGGCGCCACCGCCACCGATGGCCTGCTCCATGACATCGCGCCGCCGGAAACCTCCGGTCACCATCAGCGGAATGGACACTTTTTCCCGCATGGCCAGTGCAAAATCCACAAAGTAAGCCTCGCGCATCTGCGTGGAGTGTGCGACATGTTGCGGCTCTTCCTCCTCGATGCCCGCAACGCCCAATAACTTCGGTTGCTCGTAGGTGCCGCCGGAGATTTCCAGTAGGTCGACGCCCGCGTCTTGCAGCCACTGTGCAACCTGCAGGCTGTCTTCAAAGGCGAATCCGCCTTTCTGGAAGTCGGCACTGTTGAGTTTGACCGCCACCGGAAAGTCGGGCCCCACCGCCGCCCGCACCGTCTTCACGGTCTCCAGTAATGCTCTGGCCCGATTGGCGAGTGCACCGCCGAACTGATCCGTGCGCACGTTGCTGCGCGGACTCAAAAACTGCGACAGCAGGTAACCGTGGGCGGCGTGAATCTGGACCCCGGTGAAGCCGGCCGCTTTGACGGCTGCGGCGCACACCCCGAAGCGCCGCACGATGTCGTCGATCTCGGCAACTGTGAGCGCAACGGGTTCACCAAACTGGCCGCCCGGCAAACCGACTTTTACCGCGGAGGGCGCTTTCGGATGCGGGTTGATGATTTTCTGTGTCTGGCGCCCGGCATGGCTGATCTGCGCCCAGAAGTGATTGCCATTGCGGGTAGCAGCGAAGATTCCAGGGGATCACGGGGAACCGTGCCGCATCAGGCTCCCGATCAATGATCACGTTGCCCGGACGCTCGAGGTGGTCGCCATCGACCAGGATATTGCCGGATAGCAGCAGCCCCGCGCCGCCGTCGCTCCACAGCCCGTACAGCCTGTTCAGTTCCGCTGTCGGTATGCCGGCGGGGTCAGCTAGGCCTTCGGTCATGGCGGCTTTGGCGAGGCGGTTGCGCAAGCGGGCACCGCAGGGCAGGGCGAGTGATTGCGCGAGCAGTTCCGACATGATGATCCCCACTGCAGGTTTGGCTGTGAACGATAGCCGGGCACGCCATCTCAATCCGAAAGTAAATTGCCCTCTTTGCCATCCAGCGGAACGTCGCCGGCGATCTTGCCGATCACCCGTCCGGGCCAGGCATACGGCTGGCTGTGGCGGGCAAAGAGCCGCCCGTCGGTCTCGGCCCGCAATTGCGTCTCCTCGCCAAGCGGATCTATCACCGTGGCGACGAGATCGCCCCTGTGGACCCAATCGCCCAGCCGGCGGTGATAGGTGACGAGCCCGGTGACCGGCGAGCGCAGTTGCGCCGTCGCCGTCAGCGCCGTGGCGCGGCAGGACAAGCGCGGATGCCCTCCCGACCCATCGACAAAGCCGCGTCCCTGCAACATGCGCAGCAGCGCTGTGGCTTGATCGGCGGCGCGTTCAGGATCGACGTCGTCGTTGCAGCCCAGTTCCAGCGTGGCGGCCAGGCAGGCCGGCGGAATGGGCAGACCGGGATGGTTCGCGGCCAGCGCCCACCAGGGACCGGCGCAGGCCTCATCGAAGGGATAACCGCCCGATACCTCTGCCAGAAGCACCGCTCGCGCATCGATCGCTGCGGCGATGTCCTCGGCCGCCGGCCACAGCGCGGGGCCGACATACATGTGCGGCTCAGCCTCGTTGTCGGCGTGAAGATCAAGCACGAGGTCGGCGTCATGGGCGAGCGTGAGCAATGTGTGGCGTAGATGTGCCAACGCTCCATCCGGCTGCATCGCCGCAAGCCGCGCGGACATCGCGGCCCGGATCGTTTCAACGTTCGACGCCGCGTCCGGCCCCAGCGACAGGCTTCCGAGGTCTGACAGATCGGCATAGTTCCGGTTGAAGTTTTCCCCGGTGCCGCTCTCGAGCCGACCGGACAGGAAGCTGGTTTCGGTCTGCGCCAAGCCGATCGGGTTTGACTGCGGCACCAGCAGGATTTCACTGTGGACCGCGCCGCGGGTATCCGCTTCGGCCAGATGCCCGGCCAGAATGCGCAAGACCAGCATGCCGGGGAATTCGTCGGCATGCAGTCCGGCCTGTACGTAGGCTTTCTTGCCGGTGCCCGCTTCACCGAAGCGCAGCACGGTCAGGCGATAGGGCGAGCCCGGCAGATCGTAGTTCTGGCGCAGCACGGTTTCACTCAGCCTGTCTTACTCGGCCTGCGGAGTGTCCGCCTGCGGAGTGTCCGTCTGCGGAGCATCCGGCACGGCGAGCGGAAGCACGGCCACGTCCGTCTCGTAGTAGGCCGCACAGGCGGCGTGCAGGCGCTCTTTCAGCTTGCCGTTCGTCGCCAGTGCCCCTGCAATCAAACGATGACCGGGGGGCATGTCGCGCAGTTCGATCCCCTGCGCATCGAGAAAAGCCGTCACGCCGGCCTCGCCCAGTTCCGGCAGCTCCACGGCGGCCTCGATGACGGCGAGCGGCGAGGTCTGAGCGCGGCCATCGGCGGCAATGGCAGGAGCGTTTGCAGCCGCCTTCTCCGCATCGGAAAGCAGTGTGGTCAGTGTGTTCCCGTCGAAATACATGGCTGTTCCATTCTTTTGGTTTCATCCGTGCCGATCACGGATGCTTTCAATATCGAGATAGCCGGTGCCATCCCCATTGGAGCGATAGCGCAAGGCAATATGCGCTTCTTGGGTGACACCAGGCGCGGTCACCGGGCCGGCACTGCCAACGCAGTCCTTTATGAGTTCAGCTACCAACGTGTCCAACGCGGCGGCGGAATCGGTAGCCGGCGCCAGCCGGGTGACGGTCCCGGCCGCCATGTCGATGACATCCCCCGGGCCGGCAAAACACAGCCTGGTGTCGGGCGCGATGAAATCGTCCCCCGCCAGCTCGGTCTTCAGCGGATCGATCTCGACGAGGACGGCGCCGCGCGTGCCGATCGCGGTGAGTTGGCTGTTGTCGTGGTTGGCGATGACGCCGCTGTCTTCCAAAAGACCGAGCCCGTAGCGAGCGCCTTCCTCGGCGCAGGCGACAGCGAGGCGGCCGAGACGGCGCGAGGACGAAAGTTTCTGATCGATGATCGCGGTGCCGAAAAATCCCAACCCTTCCTGGATCACCAAACCGTGCCGTCCCATGTCCGAGGCAATGCCGAAGCGCAGCGCTTCGTAGGACGTGCCGCCGCCGATCATGAAACCGGACAGCGCCGAGGCCGCGCCGCTGACCCCGACGATCATCGCGCCGGCCGACCGCGCCCGCGCAATGGCCATCAGCAGTGGCGTGACATCGCCCCGGTAGAGCAAGGATTCCACCAGCCTGATCTGGTTACCGCCGGTCAGGATGATGGTGCGCAGGGCGGCGATCTGCTCGACCAGCGCTTCCTCACGCATCCGGCGATCAACATTGCCGATGGTGACGCGCAGATCGATGGCCTCGACGCCCTTGCCGCGCAGGGCGCGAATGTAATTTCGCGCGGTCGCGCGGGGCTCGGCGGAAGCGGCGGCAAGCACACCCACCGGCCCCTCGCACTGCGACGCCAATTCCGCCAGTAGCGGGCTGCCGCAGTCCAGCGGGGCCGAGCCCAGCATCATCAGGCGCGCCTGCTTTCCCGGCGGCACACCGTAGTCGCGGGACAGCGACGCCCGCCGGTTCTCCGCCAGTTGCGCCGCAGTGAGCAAGCGCGTCTGCATGCTGGCTCGAAAATCCACCGCCGTCATGCGGAATTCACGCCCGCCCAAAAGAATGTAAGCAGCCGCCCGGCCGCGTGCACGGGAGATTTCGACGCTGGTGGCGCAACCCGCCTTGGGCTCGATTGCGCGGGCGCGATCCGCTAGATAGACCTCGGGGTCCCCCAGCACCAGCCGCGCTACGAGATCGTAGAGCGTGTAGGCGCCGAAGACGTTGCGGAGCGAGCGGGCGGGAGCCTTGTAGGTAATGTCGCGCCGGGTCACCGGCCGCTTGCCCGGACCGGGCCGAACCTCGCCCGATTCCAGGTCGAGGGCGTCACCGTTGTCGGCATAGCTGAAACCAATACTTTCGATCAGCCCGAGACTGCGATCGACGTTCGCCTCTTCAAGATCGAGTACGAAGACGCCATATTCGCCGATCACCTGTGCACGCTTACCCTCGACGAACAGGGCGGTGTTTTCGTCTATGCCGAAGCCGCGCTTCGCCCCGGACGCCTGCATCCCGACGATCAACCGGCCGAGTCGGCCACGTTTGATGAAATGCTGGTCGACCATGCCCCAGGCAAAGAAGCCGAGCCCGGGCTCCAGCAACATTCCGGGCTGGTCCGGGTCATCGACCACACCATAGGTCGCGGCCTCCAGCGATGTGCCGCCGGAAATCATCACGTCGGACATGATGGCGGCGCCAGCACTCGACCCGGCGACAAGCGCACCGTTGCGTTGCATTTGGCGGATCGCTTTCAGCACCCGGCTTTCCGTGCCGCCGGGTGCCAGCGCCCCGGTGATCAGGGCCTGGTCGCCGCCGGTGAAATAGACGCTGCCGTAGTCCGCGACGAGATCGGCGATCGCCGTGTCCTGCGCGGCCTGGCCCGCCCGGCGCCGTGCACCCCGGCCAGGACGGCGTCGAAGCCATGGGCGCGAAACACCTCAACGGTTTCGGCGCCGACCTCGTCAGGCACCGACGACGCCGTCGCGAAGACGACGATCCTGCCGCCCGCCAGACGGCGCATCTCGTCATAGATGGCGACATTGTCATCCTCCAGCCGGCCGCCGATGACGGCCAGTTTCGGGATGACACTCGCCACGTTGAGCGAATGAGACTCTGTCACGTCTCCCTAAGATTTCGCCGGAACGATCAGCACACCGCGATCATCCGAAGTGAGAACGAAGCCATCGGGAACGCCGAAGCTCGATGCTGCCAGACGCTGTGCGACGGGTTCCGGCCCGGTCGCGGTGAACTTCGGGGTGAAGTGAACGATCCGCTTCCAGCAGCGCGTGATCCCGTCGCAGAAGAACAACACCAAATCGTCGGGTTGCGCGCGCGAAAGCGCTGCGTCGAGGGCCTCCTCCTCCTCCTCGATGATGGTGATCGCGTCGGGCGCGACACCCTCGGCAATCAGGGCGGCCCGCATCAGTTTCGGCATTTCGTCGGGCCCGCGGCCGCGCAAATTGTCGTCGCGGTGGCAGATATAGGCGTCGAAATGGCCGGCGACCTTAGCCGCAATAGCCGCCGCGTCCTCATTGCGCCGGTCACCCGGGCAGGTCACGCCGATGATCCGGTGCCCGCGCGGCTTGAGCCTGTCGACCAGGTCGACCATCGCCCCCACCGCCGCCTCGTTGTGCCCGTAGTCGAGGATCACCCGGAAACCGTGTTCGTCGAAGACATTCATCCTCCCCGGACTCTGGAAGAAGCTGTTATCGAAGGTGCGCAGTCCGGTGCGGATCTGGTCCAGTGTCTTGCCGAGCGCGTAGGCCATTCCGGCGGCGAACATCGCGTTTTCGACATTGTGCAGCGCCTTGCCTTCCAACGTTGCCCGGACGAGATGGGTCCAGATCAGCGGCATCTGGGTGCCATTGTCGTAGATCACGATTTGGTCGCCGTTCACCCCCTGCTCAAGAACGATCGCGGGCTTGCCGAGCCCGATATGTTCGCGCACCAGTTCGTGCTCCGGGTTGCGCGTCACGTACATGATCTGGCGGGCGGGCGAAAAGGCCGCCATTTTCAGCGTCTGCTCGTCATCGGCGTTCAACACCACTGTGCCGCGCGTGACTTCCGCGATGACGCGTTTCACCCGGGCAAGTCCGTCGATGGTGTCGACGCCGCCGAGTCCGAGATGGTCCGACGTCACGTTGAGCACCGCGCCCACATCGCAAAAGTTAAACCCCAGGCCGGAGCGGACGATGCCGCCGCGCGCCGTCTCCAGGACCGCGACGTCGACCGAAGGATCGCGCAGCACCATCTTGGCAGAGACCGGCCCGGTCATGTCGCCCTTGACGGTCACGTTGCCGTCGATCACGACGGCGTCGGTCGAGGTCTGCCCCACCACGTGGCCCGCCATTTTCAGGATGTGCGCCAGCATGCGCGAGCAGGTGGTCTTGCCGTTCGTTCCGGTAAGGGCGGCGATTGGCACGCGCGCCTGGGTGCCCGGTGGAAAGAGCATGTCCATGATCGCCCCGCCCACATCGCGGGGCGTCCCCTCCGAAGGCGCGATATGCATGCGCAGGCCTGGCCCCGCATTGACCTCGCAGATACCGCCGTCGGTTTCGCGATAGCTCTTGGTGATGTCGGTGGTCAGGAAATCCACCGCGCCGACATCGAGTCCGATCGCCCGGATCGCCCGTTCGGCCATCAGCTTGTTGTCGGGATGGATCGTATCGGTGACATCCACCGCCGTGCCGCCCGTCGAAATATTCGCGGTCTTGCGCAGATAAACCTCCTCGCCCTCGGCGGGGACCGTCTTCTCCGTGTGGCCCTTTTCCTCGAGGAGGCGCTTCGCCTGATCATCGAGTTCGAGCCGGGTCAGCACGTTTTCATGCCCGACGCCGCGGCGCGGGTCTTGATTGACGATATCCACTAGGTCGGCGATGGTGTGGCGCCCATCGCCCTTCACATGCCCCGGCACCCGGCGTGCGGCGGCGACGAGCTGGCCATTGACCACCAGAAGCCGGTGGTCGTCGCCGCACAGCATGGTCTCCACCAGCACCGCTGATCCTTGAGCATCGGCGATCTCGAAGGCGGCGGCGATACCGTCCTCGGTGGTGATGCTGACGGTCATCTGCGGCATGTCGAGGACGAAGACCACCACGGATAACCAATGCGTTCGGCCGCCCCGATCGCCTCGTCCACGCTGTAAACCAGCTTCTGCCGCGGCACAGGCAGACCGAGATCGGCAAGGATCGTGTTGCAAAGGTTCTTGTCCGAGGCAATTTCGACAGCGATATGCGGGGTCCTCGACGTCAGCGCCGCCTCGATCCGCTGCTGATACTTGCCCTCGCCGACCTGGATCAGGCTGGCGTCGTTCAACCGGTAGACCGGAATGTCGCGGGCCTGCGCCGCGCGCACCAATTCCATGGCCGAGGGTCCGAGAGAACGCCTTTCGCTGTAGCGAAGAAAATCCTCGACGCTTTTGCCAAGGTCAGGAATCTCGTCGTCGGCGCGGGCGATGGCCGCGAGCATGTCGCAGGCAACCTCGCCGGCCTCGATACCGATGTCCTCATTGTCATAGCTGTAAAACACTTCGACGCTATTTGGATCGTCCGTCAATTCCGACCACGCCAGCGCGCCGTCAATGCCGGCAGCATGCTGAAGCGCCAAGGCCAGCCTTGCGACCAGATCACCGACACAAAGCCCCTCGTCGGCGCGTAAAGCGGCAACCCACTCGGACTGTTGAAGCGCAAGCCCCGGCAACACCGCTGCCAGTCTGTCGATCACGCCCGCCCCCAGGCTCCTGAGGGTTTCGGCATAACTCGGTTTGACATCCAGCGTGGACCGGATCACCGCCTCCCGCGCATGAACATTCGGACCGACATAAACCGAAACGGAATCGATATTCATGGGGCATCCTCATCGAACGTCGGGCACGTATCCACGCGAACGCGGTCGGACTTCAGTCGCGCAACGCAGTGGCCTGTATTCCAACACGCGGGGCGATCATCCGCAGTACTAGAGCATCACGAGGAACTCAACAGGGTTAGCCCACGAAGCATTTCCATTCTCGACAGGCGAAGCGAGCGGTTTGGGCCGATAATGCTCTAACCCAGTTCAGGAGGACCTCATGGCGGCCTCGTCAATCGGCCTGATCCAGCAGATGCTGCGCCGACGGCCCGTCATCGGCGCGCCCGTGGCCCACGGCGCCTCCGATCACCTGAAACGCAGTATCGGCACGTTCCAGCTCACGCTGTTCGGGGTCGGCGCAACCGTCGGCACCGGCATCTTCTTCGTGTTGTCCGAGGCGGTTCCAAAAGCCGGTCCCGGGGTTGTCGTCTCATTTGTGATCGCCGGGATCGCAGCAGGACTTGCCGCGCTCTGCTACGCCGAACTCACCTCTGCCGTGCCGGTTTCCGGGTCCAGCTACTCCTACGCCTACATCACTCTCGGCGAGCTGGTCGCAATGGGTGTGGCGGCGTGCCTGCTGCTCGAATACGGCGTGTCCGCCGCCGCGGTTGCGGTGGGCTGGAGTCAGTACGTCAACAAGCTGCTCGACAATTTCTTCGGCCATCATCTGCCCCAGGCCCTTTCCGCTGCGCCGTGGGGTGAGGCATCCCCGGGAATCATCAACCTTCCCGCCGTCGTGTTGGTCTCGTTGTGCGCCTTCCTCCTCATCCGCGGAGCCAGCGAGTCGGCGAAGGTCAACACCGTCATGGTGCTGATCAAGCTGGGCGTTCTGCTCATGTTCTCCGTAATCGCCGCAACGGCTTTCGACGCTGACCGTTTCGCTGAGTTCGCACCCTTCGGTGTCGCCGGTATCAGCGCGGCGGCCGGCACGATCTTCTTCTCTTACATCGGCCTGGATGCGGTGTCCACCGCAGGTGACGAAGTCAAGAATCCTCAAAAGACCATGCCTCGGGCGATCATGGCCGCGCTGGTGACCGTCACAACCGTCTACGTGGTGGTTACCGTGGCCGCACTCGGCGCGCAGCCCTGGCAGGATTTCGAGGACCAGGAAGCCGGCCTGGCCACCATCCTCGACCGGGTCACCTCAAGCCAATACTGGGGCACGGTCTTGGCAGCCGGCGCAGTGATCTCCATCTTCTCGGTCACACTGGTGGTCCTGTACGGCCAGACCCGAATCCTGTTCGCCATGGGCCGGGACGGCCTTCTGCCCCCACTGTTCGCCAAGGTCCACCCGCGCAGCGGGGCTCCGGTGAACAACACCATCATCGTCGCGGTAGTGGTCGGTATTCTCGCCGGCTTCGTCCCACTGCACTATCTGGCTGACATGGTGTCCATCGGCACCCTGGTCGCGTTCGTCGTCGTATCCGTCGGCGTCATCATCCTGCGGGTGCGTGAACCCGATCTACCGCGTGGATTCAAGGTGCCCTTCTACCCCGTGACACCCGTCTTGTCGGTCCTGGCGTGTGGGTACATCCTGATCAGCCTGCCCTGGTACACCTGGCTGGCGTTCTCCGGATGGGTCTCCGTGGTGCTGGTGTTCTACTTCGTCTGGGGCCGCAAGCACAGTGCGTTGAACGATGCGGTGACGGTGTGATCGGTTTCCCGCCAGCCGCCGTCCACGGTGGCGACGTTCTGGCGCGCCGGGATCACCAAGACCCACGACTTCCGATAACGCCCTCTACTGTGGCAACTCAGCGCGCAGACCGGAAGGCACCATGGACAACGATCCCTATTTGGCGCATCACGTGGTGCGCGAGACCAGGCCGGCCGACCGCATGCACCAGTACGACCCCCATTTGGCCGGGCTGGTGTACGAGTACGTGCGCACCCGGCTGAGCTTCACCGACACCCCCCTGGATCATCCAAAGCCGCCCGAACCCATCCTCAAGGCACTCGAGGGGTTCATCGACGATTACGGTCGTGACCCACGCGAGGTCCTCGACACCTATGTCCAACACATCGCCGCCAACGTGCTGTCCACCGACAGTCCGCGTTTTTTCGGGTTCATTCCCGCCGCGCCGACCAAGGCCGCTCTGCTGTTCGACACGGTGGTCTCGATCGCGTCGCTGCAGGGCTGCTCGTGGCTGGAGGCCTCCGGTGCGATCGTTGCGGAGAATCAGGTGCTGCGTTGGATCGCCGACCTGGCCGGTATGCCGCCTTCGGCCAGCGGAACGTTCGTGTCGGGCGGAACCGCCGCGAACCTCTCCGCGCTGGTTGTCGCCAGGGAGATCGGCAGGCAACGGTTCGGGGTCCGGGAGGTGCGGATCGCCTGCAGCGACGAGGCCCACTCCTCAGTGGCCAACGGTTGTCGGATCCTCGACGTCGAACCCTTCGTCGTTCCGACCGAGGATCACCGCTTGACCGGTAGCGCGCTGAGCGCCGCACTCGACCGCCATGACGGGCCTCCCGTCGTGGCGGTGGTGGCCACCGCGGGAACGACCAACGCCGGTATTGTCGACGAGCTCGACGGCATCGCAGCGGTGTGCCGGGATCGCAACCTGTGGATGCATGTCGACGGCGCCTACGGCGCGGCGGCGTTGCTGTCCGACCAGAAGTGGCGGTTCGCCGGCCTGGAGCATGCCGATTCCTTTATCACCGACCCGCACAAGTGGTGGTTCGCCCCCTTTGACTGCGCGGCAGTGCTGTACCGTGATCCCGACCAGGCGGCCTCAGTGCACACCCAGCACGCGTCTTATCTGGATCCGCTGCACCAGTCGGAGCATCCGGAGTACTGGAATCCCACCGATCTCGCCCACCACCTGTCACGCCGCGCCCGAGGGCTGCCACTGTGGTTCTCCCTCGCAGTGCATGGCACCAACGCGTATCGGGTTGCCGTGCAGCATGTTCTCGATCTGACGCAGGAGGTCGCCGCACTCGTGGAGGCGTCGCCCCACCTGGAATTGGTGCGCGAACCCGGGCTGTCCATCGTGTTATGGCGCCGCCCCGGCTGGACCAGAGCGGACTACCTCGGTTTGCAGAACCGGCTGCTTGCCGAGCAAGTGGCTTTCGCCACGCCGACGGTGTGGGAAGGCGAGGTTATTGGCCGCTTCGCGCTGCTGCACCCCTCGACGACCATCGAGATGGTCAAGGTTGTCCTCGACGCCGCACGCTAGCGCCGTCGCGAACGGCAAGGCGCACAGCATATTCGGTGATCTGCAAGGATCGCCCGCATGAAGGCCGATCTCAGCGGTCCCGCCTTCGATTCTTCGGCGGGGGAACGTTGGCCACCACCGGGAAGTCACCGGTGTGCCCGATTCGATCCTGCGCGATCTCCAGTACCCGATCGCGAACCAGGTACCAACCACCGATCAGAGCGGGGATGACCAGTAGCAGGCTCGCGATGGTCCAGGTGCCGATCGGGTAGTTGAAGGCCATCAACACCAGAACGCCGACCAGGAATACCAGGGTGGTGTAGCCCGTATAGGGCGAACCCCACAACCTGAACGCCGGCCTACTCATCCTGCCCTGCTCTGACCAGCGGTAAAGCTGAAGCTGGCAGATGATGATGGTCGCCCACGACGACAGAATGCCCAGCGAGGCCACGTTCAGCACGATCTCGAACGCCATATCCGGCACGTAACTGTTGAGCAATACGCCCAGCAATCCGATGGAGGCCGTCAACAGAATGCCCCCGTAGGGGACGCCGCGGCGCGACATCAAGCCGGTGAACTTCGGGGCGCTGCCGTTCATCGCCATGGACCGAAGGATGCGGCCGGTGGAGTACAAGCCGGCGTTGAGGCTGGAGAAGGCCGCGGTCAGCACCACGATGTTCATCAACGGGCCGGCCCCGTCGATACCGATCTTCGCGAAGAACGTGACGAACGGGCTCTCGTCGGCCGAGTAGGCGGTGTAGGGCAGTAGCAGTGCCAGCAGGAACAACGAACCGACGTAGAATAGAGCGATTCGGGCGATCACTGAGTTGATGGCACGCGGCATGATCTTCTCGGGCTCGGCCGTCTCTCCGGCGGCGGTGCCGACGAGTTCCACTGCGGCATAGGCGAACACCACACCAGAGGTGACCAGAACCAGCGGCAACATGCCGGAGGGGAACCAGCCGCCGGTCTCGGCGATCACGCTGAATCCAGTGAGGTTACCGTCGATCTGATAGCGGCCCGCGAGGAAGATGGTGCCGGCCACCAGAAACGCTGTCAGCGCGACGACCTTGACCAGTGCCGCCCAGAACTCCAACTCGCCGAAGACCGCCACCGAAACCAGATTCACCGCCAGGACCAAGGCCAGTGCGATCAGCGCGATCAGCCACTGGGGTATCGGGTCGAACACCGACCAGAAACGAAAATAGATGGCGATCGCGGTGGAATCGACGACGGTGGTCATCGCCCAGTTCAGGAAGTACATCCACCCCGCGGCGTAGGCGGCCTTCTCGCCCAAGAATTCCCGGGCATAGGAGACGAATGATCCCGAGGACGGTCGGTGCAGTACCAATTCGCCCATGGCGCGCAGGATCAGAAAGACGAAGACTCCGCAGACCGCGTAGACGATGAACAGTCCCGGGCCGGCCTCGGCCAGTCGTCCGCCGGCGCCGAGAAACAGACCCGTCCCGATCGCTCCGCCGATGGCGATCATCTGCAACTGGCGCGGTTTGAGGCTCTTGTGGTAGCCGGCGTCCTCGCTGGTCAGCCCGGCCTGATCGGCCCTCGGACGATCCGGCGCCGTGGTCATTACCGGTCCCGTTCGGAAGTCGGGGTGGCGGTCTCGCCGTCGCGCGATGGGGCGGGCATATCGCGGAACGTGAAAACGAAGCCGAACACCGCGATGCCCGCCGCGATCACGTATCCGACGACCGAGTACCAGCCGACGTGCAGGTAGGCGGTGACGGCCACGATCGCCATCGCCAGAAAGACCATAGACATCCCGATGAGGGGTGTCTTGGCTTTGAAATCGACGAGACGCACGACATACCCCCAATGATTCGCAAAACCGATCGGGCAAGTAAACAACGGCCGAGTGGGCGATTCACCGAAAGGATTAAATCCTTTTCATAGCCGTAACATCCGTGTCCGCGTCCCGCGCCGCCACAGAGGGCTGGGTAGCTGGACAAGTCCCGAGCCCTCACCAAGCGCGCAGCACCAACGGTTCGAATCCTGCTGCCTCGACTTCTCTGTCATCCCAGGGGCGGATGCCCCGTTCGACCAGCGGCACGATCCGACGAAAGTGATCAAGAGCCCGCTTCTCGGTGAAGAATCGGTATTCCGAATCGGGTAGCGGACAGTTGTCGAACGCCGCGACGGACAGCCCGAATGACACTCGACGGGCATTGAAGCCAGGCGACGGATCAGACCCCACCCAGTACACCTCAGCGTGGGCGCCGCCTTCGCCGCGCCACCGATCGATCATGCAGTAGCTCGGATCCCGGCGCATTCGGGCCCACTGGGCCAGTGTTATTGAGTTTCCCTCGCGGTCGAGGAAGCGGGGAGACTGCACCGCTCCAACGGTCGCCCCCGGCGGTGGAGCGAATCCATCTCCTTGCTCCGGTCCTTTGGAGATCCGCCAGACAGTTTCGTCATGTCCCCTTCGGGCCTCGGCCTCGGTGCAGTACGTGTAGAAGTGTGCCTCGTCGCCGACGATGAAGTGGGTTTCGAAGATCAGCGATTCGCCATGGCCGTAGTTGAATCCGAACCCGGTCCAGACCGTACGAACCGCTGAGCCGCTCTGCTCGCACCAGTCTCCGATCACCGCGTATCCGCTGTTGCCACGCAGCTGCGCCCAGTGGGATATCGAGATGATCCGGCCCGCCCGGTCATAGAAACGGTCGGGCGGCCAGAAGAACCCCTCCACGGAGTCGGTTTCCGCGCCGGGGGCGAACGACGTGCTGGTATCCATCGCATTAGGAAAGCAGCTCACTCTGACAGATTTCCGGCGTCTTGCTCCGCAGTGGCGCCTGCCCGCAGATCGCGCAGGCGTGCAGGTCGTTCAGGAGCGCGCCGAACGTGTGGCCCCAAATCGGTCCCAGACCAACGGGCGGTCACTTCGACCTTCCCACCATCACGAACCTGCGCGCAGGCAAGTTCAAAACTTGCCCACTCCCGGGCATTCGGCCGATGGGTCGATGGAGCCATCTCCGAGGAGACCGGTTCCGCGGAAGTCGTCCGATGTGAGGGCTCTTACACCGTTCACCGAATCTTGAAGAGACTCAACACAACCGGTTCGTCGGACTTCACGACAGTTCCGGCGCCCGGCACCATGCCCACCACCTTCCAGTCCCTCGCCTCCTGGACAGTGCTGAATTTCGAGTTCGACGACGCCAGTTCCACCTTGGTGAGTCCGAGATCTTGCAGCTTTGTCCTGGCGACTTCGGCATTCTGACCGTAGGTCTCGGGAAGTGTCACCGTAGGTGATCGGCTTTGCAGTCGACGTGTCGGAGGTAGCTGGCGTCCCTGAAGCGTCTGAGACCGCGGCCGGTGGCTGCGGGCTGGTCGTCTGGCAGGCCACCAGCGTGAGCGCCGACGCTACCAACAACGTGAGTCTTCGCCTTTGCATGACACGACAGCGTACTAAGCCCAGGTTGGTCATTCTGGCTTCTCGTAGGGCGCGAACAACTCTGACCACGAGTAGGCCAGCATGTTGTACTCGTTCTCGCAGCCAGCCGCTCGGCTCTTAGGCAGCTCCCCATCGGTGACGAGGCGGTCGAACTTCTCCGGGTCCGACCCGTACATCCAGCACAACATGTTGTACATGCGGGTCTGGTTCAAGGGATGCTTCCCAGCGAAATCCTCCTCCGAGAGAACTTCGTCGCCGTCGGCGTAGTGTTCGAACATCCGGGCGTAATCGCGGACCGCCTGTTCTGCACCGGGTTCAACGTTGCCGTTCCCATCGGGGGCGAGAAACAGGTACACCACAAGTTGGTCGGAGGCGTCCTCCTCCTTACCGGTGATCGGCAGTCGACCGAAGTCGATTGCCGCATGGGCCAACTCGTGATAGAAGGTGGCCCGGGTTGCGTTGAGCGCAGCCGGGATCGGATCCACATCGCCGGCCGCTTTGAAGGAACGCATACTCTGCATGATGTCCTCGTAGCAGATCGTGATCTTCTTCTCGGCCGGGTTCCAGAACGCGTTCGGTTCGCCGCACTGCTCCCCCACCAGTGAGATGTCGTGCGGAAGAATGAGCGTGCCATTGACCTTTTCGGCCATGTTCTCGAGGAGGTGCGTCCGCATCATCATTGTGCGACCGGCGTTCGCGTCACCGCTGGCAACCTCATACGTCACAGTCATCTGCGGTTCGCGGGAATCCGAACCGCATCCGGAGGTCATAAGTACCGCCAGCACGACGGTACCGAGGGCTGAATTCCGCCGCACCTTGAGCAGGTTCAGCTAGTCGCCCGGCGCTTTGGACGGGGCTGGATTCGCCGTTAGCGAGGGCTTGAAAGAATTGGGGGCCTGAGAATTGGGAACATTCACGCCCGGAACAGCCGACCTCTTCGACTCAATTGGATTTTCAGTCTGCTCGGTCGGGGATGGGGCTTGCTTGGCACTGCAACCGGCAGTCAACCCCATGCCGACGATGGCCAATCCCCCCACCATCAGTGCGAATCCACGGCTAAATTTAGACATTTTCATACGGTCGACCATGGACGGTAATTGACTAATTAGCAAACCGATGTGCCCGGATCGCGTTTCATCGGCGACAGCGTGATTGGACGACGCATGACAGCCACTGCGGTCGCGGCGATCACTCAAGCTCGCGGAAACGCCGGATCGTCGTCGACTTGACCGAAGCGATCCCCGCCGCCCTGGACGTCGCCATCCCCTCCACAGAAAAGGCACCGCGCCAATTGGCGGCGCTCAGTTATCGGCAGTATCCATCCGGGGGTGACACATTCACTACTTGAAGGCCGGCAACGGATCTCGGTTGTGGATTCAGCGCCAGCCATTCGTCTAACACCTCATCTACGCCCGCGAATCGTTCGATCTCGCGCGCCATCGCGGCGCTATGCCGCCGCGTCATATGCTGACAACGGGTTCATTTTTTGGCCAGCAACTCGCGCAACGTGGGCAGAACCCGTTGATCCTTGGGGCGGTTGGCGGCCTGTTTGGAGCGAATCACGTCGCCCAGGGACGCGATCTCCACGGTGCTGGCGTAGAGCTCGGCCTTCGCCGCGCCGCGATGTAAGTCGGCGTAACCATAGGTACCTGCGGGCCGAAAGGCGATGTCGAGATCGCCAACGTCGGTCACCAGGTTCCAGGTCTGGGCACCGGCCAAGGCCTGGGCGTCGCAGGCGAACGGCAGGCCCTCCGGCACGGATTCGGTCCGGATCCGCGCGTGAAGTTCCCGTAGCGCGGCCGCGAGCCGAGTGAGATTGGCCCCGTCGGTGTCGGGGGTGATGTCGGCGTCCTCGGTGGGAAACGGCGATCCGTGAAACACCGCGGCCAGGCCGCCGATCAACACGTAAACCACCTTGTGGCGATGCAGAGTCGCGAATAGCCGCTCCAGATCGAGGTCCACGTCAGGACCTCCCGCCGCGGCGCAGTTCGGCGAGTTGACGGGTCACTTTCGCGTGGCGATCAAGGCGCTGCTGGCCCGAGAGCTCAGTTAGGCGGACCGCTTGGGCCATGTCGCTACCGTCGCGCTCCACGATGTGAAACTCCAGATCCAACCCACACAGCCGAACCATGCGTAGGACGTCGTCGAGGCTGACGGCGTTGCGGCCCGCTTCCAAACGCGCGACGGCGGGTTGATGAAGGCCAGCCCTGCTAGCCAACTCCGCCTGCGTCAGACCGGCGCGCTGGCGGGCTTCACGGATCAGCTGTGCACCATAGGACGCCACGTCGTTAGTATAACATCCTTGTTATTCCGGCGGCCGCGCATTCCGTATTGACACGAGCTGGGTCGCGCTCTGGCCGGTGACCATGGAGTGGTCCCAAATTGGTCCCGGCCATTTGAACCCAAACGATTACCGGCGCCCGGCTCGAAATTGACGCCCTGACCTTGCGCATCGAGAATGAGACGAACCGTATACAGCTATTTTTATCTGTAGGCATTCCGTACATGGCCCAACGGGAGGGGAGGCACTCGTGAAAGCCCTGACGCCGACCACCGCGGCCCGGGCCGGCATGTCTCGCAGCGCTCTGTACCGCGAAGCGGGGTCGAAACCTGCCGCCTCGACTTCGTTGTCGTCCCAGGTGCGGATGCCCCGCTCGACCAACGGCACAATCCGGCGAAAGTGATCGACAGCCCACTCCTCGGTGAAGAACCGGTAATCCGAGTCGGGTAGCGCTCAGCCGGCCTCCGGAATGAAACTGGCGTAGAACAGTCGGCCCTGGGGATCAAGGTAGGCGTTGATCCGCTGTCCGGTCACGATGTCCTCGATGGCAAGTCCCAGAAGAGTGCCGATGGGTTGGCCGGTGAAGGGGTTGCGCGCAACGGTGCCGTCGACTTCCACGAATGTGGCGACCTGGCTGCCGTCGAGGTCATTGGTGATCGCCACGCTGTGGTCAGTGCTCGGCACCGTAAACGGCCCGGGGGCGGCGCCGACGGCCGTTGGGTCGTTACCGGGGCCGCCGGGGTTGTACACCGGCGAATAGCCACCGGAGGACGGCATCCGCACGCTGGTGAGCCGCGCGATCGCCGCAGAATCGCCGGACAGGATGATGTCGTAGTAGTTGTCGTGGTCCTCGATGTAAGCGGGGTCCTCGGGGGTGCCGGCCGGAGCCAGGTCGGCCAGGCCGATCACGGTGACGGTGCCGAAGGTTCCGATCACCACCGGTGTGCCGGCCTCGGTGATCTCGACGGAGGTTCCGTCGTCTGCGGTGGCTTCGAGGATGAAGTAGCGGGAGAACTCGCTTGGCAGCAGGCTGGCGATACCGTCGGGAGAGAAGCCGGCGCTGGTGTAGAGGCGCAGCCGGTATTGGGCCTGGCTTCCGTAAAGATCTGAGCCGCTGTTGATTTGCGATGCCAGGCTCATACCGATCGGACCACCCTCGCCCAGGTCGCTGAAGTAGTTCAGCTTGGCAGCCACCAGACGTGGGCCGTTGCCGGTGACATAGGGGTTGGAACTGGCTGCGCTGAGTCCGACCGCGGAGACGATGCCGGTGCTGGTCAACATTTCTATCGGGCTGCCGTCGTCGACCACACTCACGGACACTGGATACAGGGCACCGGGGTCGCCGGGTTGCAGCCGGTTGCCGAATTCTCCGGCGATGACGATGGTCTGGCGCTCATTGAACTCGAGATTCGGCAGGAAAGCCGCCGTCAGCGGCACCACGTGCGATCCGTCGCTGAGCGTGACCAGAAAATCCGTTGGATTCAGCGTGCTCGGCAGGATGGGATTGCTGAACACCAGCGGCATCGTGTCAGCCAGCAGTAGATCGACGCCGTACACAGCGGCCGCATTGTCAGTGGAGACAGCCGAGGTGTAGGCCCGCTGGGCGGCGTTCAAAGCAGGGTCGAGGGTTTCCCACGCCACGTTGTAGGTGGCGGCAATGTCCTTGTCGGCGTCAGTAGTCGAGTTCATGCCGGGAATACCGATGTAACCCTCGAACCCGTAGTTGCCGGTCAGCAGCGCGGGTGCTGCAGCGAAGATGTCGGCGTTGAAGTTGATCGGCGTCAGCAGACTCGCCGCCGTTCCGGACAGGTCGGCCCGACTGGCGTTGACGAATTGCAGGAGCGCATCGGCCAGTGGCGTGACGATGACGG
>JAGYKK010000027.1 GCA_018401645.1 Mycobacterium sp.
AGCAGATGAACATCGACCCGCCAGCGGAGCCGGCCCCGGTCGAACCGGTGTTGGAACCGGTTCTCGCCGAACCCCCGGTCGACCTCCCGGCCGAACCGGTCCTTCCCGAATTACCGGCCGAACCGGTGCTCGGCGAACCGGTTCTTGCCGAACCCCCGCTCGACCTCCCGGTCGAACCGGCCGAACCGGCCGAACCCCCAGTCGACCTCCCCGCCGAACCTCCGGCCGGCCTCCCGGCCGAACCGGCGCTCGCCGACCCCCCGGCCGAACCTGCGGCCGTAGGGGTTACGGGTTGATTGTGTTCTCGCCGACCTGACGGCCCCATACGTGTTCGCTGAGCAGCGGCTGACCCAGCTCGAAATGGTTGTAGGGCGCGAGGGAGGCCCCAGTGTCCGCGACCAAATACGGAGCCGGCCAGAAATCACGCGTGATGGGCTGCCAACACCCGGGGGCTCCCCCGGGCCCGCCGCGGGCGTTCACCCGAGGCAGATTCTCCGGGTACACGTACGGGTTCGGCGCACCGATCACCATCGAGTTGGTGGCCAACGAGTACCCGTTTCCACCGAATGATTCCAGTGCCAGGGGAACCAACTTTGCCGCGTTGCGGATCGTGCAGAAAATCTCGGGGCTGTACTCATTGAGCAGCCCGGAGGTGGCCAGTAGATCGTGGGTCGCACGGATGAGGTGGGGTGCGCCGCGCTCGACGGTATCCGTCGCGGTACCGGCGAATCCGATCGTCGCCAGCAGGGCGGCGTCGAGATCCCCACGTTGATTCCCGAGGGTGCCAGCGGTGGTCAGTGCGTTATCGAGAGCATCGACCAGGTCGGGGCCGACGGCGGTGTAAAGGTCGGCGACATCGGCCAGTCCGACCACACCGTCGCGCAGGCGCGGTAAGCGCGGGTTGAGATCGGCGAGGACCGAGTTCGCCTCGGCGAGGGAACGGCCGAATGTCGTACCCAACCCGGTCAGCGCCTCGGCGGCGGCGGACAGGGTGAGGTTGAGGTAAACCGGGTCGATTTTCTCAGCGATTGCGGTGACGGTCTCGAACAGGGTCTGAAACTCCGTAGTGACCGCCGTTGCGGTGATCACGTCATCCGATTCCAGGCGCGCCGCCGACGGGTTCGCGGGCGCGTTGAACGCCAACACCTTGTTGCCGAAAATCGTCGAGGCCACCACGTCGGCGGTGACGTTGGCGGGTATGACCGGTAGGTACCGGGCGCCGACGTACACCTCCAACCGTGCCGCCGAACGACCGTCGCTTTGGACGGCGTCAATGTGTTTGACGCGGCCGATCTGGACGCCGTTGTAGGTGGCCTTGGCACCGGGATCCAGCACCAAACCGGAGCGGCCCGACATCACGGTCAACCGGATCGTGTCGGAGAACGCACCCCGGAATTGCATGAACAGCAGGGTCGTCACCGTGCCGATGACGGCGAGCATCATGAGTCCGGCAAGCTTCTTCGGTGCTCGGTCGTAGAAGTTCACATCAGGTAAAAACGTACCCGCTGCCGGGCCGAGCACCCAGCGCGGGATAATCATTACCCACGGGGGTCGAACACCCTGCGCAAATCCAGCTCAAGCAGGCTCGATAGGAGCAGCCATGACCACAATCGAATCGGACGCAATCACCGGCACCGATTTCGAGGGCGAAGTCGCCGCTACCCAGCGGTTCTTTGACAGCCCGCGATTCAACGGCATCACCCGGCTCTACACCGCCCGCCAGGTTGTAGAGCAGCGCGGCACCATCGGTGTGGACTACACCGTCGCCCGCGAGACATCGGCCGCCTTCCACGCCCGACTGCGCGAATTGTTCGCCCAAAGCAGGTCGATCACCACCTTCGGGCCGTACTCGCCGGGCCAGGCGGTGGCGATGAAGCGCTGTGGCATCGAGGGCATCTATTTGGGCGGCTGGGCGACGTCGGCCAAGGGCTCGGTCACCGAGGATCCCGGCCCAGATTTGGCGAGCTATCCGCTGAGCCAGGTACCCGACGAGGCCGCCGGCCTGGTGCGCGCGCTGCTCACCGCAGACCGCAATCAGCAATACCTGCGGTTGCAAATGACCCCCGAGCAGCGCGCCGCCACTCCGGCGGTGGACTACCGGCCGTTCATCATCGCCGACGCCGATACCGGCCATGGCGGGGATCCGCACGTACGCAACCTGATCCGCCGGTTCGTCGAAGCCGGCGTGACCGGCTATCACATCGAGGACCAACGGCCGGGCACGAAGAAGTGCGGGCACCAGGGCGGCAAGGTGCTGGTGCCCTCCGACGAGCAGATCAAGCGACTCAACACCGCGCGGTTCCAACTCGACATCATGGATGTGCCCGGGATCATCGTGGCGCGCACCGATGCCGAAGCGGCGAACCTCATCGACGGCCGCGCCGATGAACGTGACCAGCCGTTCCTGCTCGGCGTCACCAATCTCGACATCCCGCCGTACAAGGCGTGTTTCCTGGCCATGCTGCGCAGGTTCAACACCCAGGGCGTCGCCGAACTCAACGGACACCTGCTCTACGCCCTGCCCGAGGGCGAGTACACGGCGGCCGATGCCTGGCTGCAGAGTCGGGGCATCACCGCACTGATCGACGAAGCCGCCGCAACATGGACCGCCAACCGGCAGGGATCGGTGGATGTGCTGTTCGACCGCGTCGAGTCGCAGTTCGTCGATGCCTGGCAGGACGACGCCGGCCTGGACACCTACGGCAACGCTGTCGCCGAAGTGCTGAAATTCAAGGAGAGCGAGGGCGAGGCGCTGTCGATGAAGCCGTCCGACTGGAACGACTTCGCCAAAACCGCTTCGCTGTACGCGGCCCAGAGCAAGGCCGGTGAACTCGGGGTCGACGTATCTTGGGACTGCGAGCGGGCCCGGACGCCGGAGGGGTACTACCAGGTTCGCGGTGGCATTCCCTATGCGATCGCGAAATCCCTTGCCGCGGCGCCGTTCGCGGACCTGCTCTGGATGGAGACCAAGACCGCCGATCTGGCCGAGGCCCGCGAGTTCGCCGAGGCGATCCACGCGGTGTATCCGGACGCGATGATGGCCTACAACCTTTCTCCCTCGTTCAACTGGGACACCACCGGTATGACCGATGACGAAATGCGTTCCTTTCCAGAGGAACTCGGCAAGATGGGCTTCGTTTTCAACTTCATGACCTACGGCGGGCATCAGGTCGACGGCGTGGCGGCCGAGGAGTTCGCCACCGCGCTGCGTCAGGACGGCATGCTGGCCCTGGCACGACTGCAGCGCAAGATGCGCCTAGTCGAGTCGCCCTACCGCACACCGCAGACCCTTGTCGGCGGGCCGCGCAGCGACGCCGCCCTGGCCGCCTCGTCGGGGCGCACCGCGACCACCAAATCGATGGGCAAGGGATCGACTCAAGTTCAGCATCTGGTGCAGACGGAGGTGCCCAAGAAGCTGCTCGAGGACTGGCTGGCACTGTGGAGTGAGCACTACAAGCTCGGCGAGCGACTGCGGGTGCAGTTGCGTCCGCGCCGGGCGGGCTCCGATGTGCTGGAGTTGGCCATCTTCGGGGACTCCGATGGCGAGAAGTTGGCCGACGTGGTGTTCGACCCGATCAAGGACCGCCACGGCCGCAGCATCCTGACGGTGCGCGACCAGAACACCTACGCCGCCAAGATGCGCCAAAAGCGTCTCATGACGGTCGTGCACCTGTGGTTGGTCAACCGCTTCAAGGCCGAGGCCGTGTACTACGTGGCGCCGACCGAGGACAACCGGTATCAGACCGAGAAGATGAAGGACCACGGCATCTTCAGCGCCGTCAAGGAGGACGTCGGCGAGATCATCGTTGCGGACGTTAATCAGCAACGGATCGCCGAACTGCTGGCACCCGACCGCATTGCACTGCAGAAGCTGATCCGCAAAGAGGACTAGAAGGGTGGTGGGTCGGCGGCCCAGCGGGGTTTGTTGAGGCCGCGTTCCCAGGCGATGCGGGCGGCGCGTTCGGCGGCGCGGGTGCGTTGTCGGGTGGGCATCATCAGGGTGCGTCCCGGGATGAATCGGCCCGGCGCCGGCGGTGAGGTGTCGGTGGTGAGGGTCTCGGTCGGGGGTGGCCAGGTGTGGGAAGAACAGCCCCGCCCGGGTGGTCGTGTAGGTGCGCCCCGAAGGCGATCTCCACACGATGGTGCCATCAGGGAATTGCTGTTCAGCCTACCCGTTGTCCCCGCACCAAAATGTTTTCACCCAGATGATGCGGACGACACTTGAGGTGAATGTTGGATGGATGGGTCAACCCACCAGCAATCCACGGAATCGAATGGTCCAGATCGCAGAACTGCCCCGCCACATCACAGCCCGGGAACTGACAATTATAAAATCCCGGGCCTGAAATCGAACTCCGCCAACGCTACCTGATACGATACTGCGCCTCAGCGCTGAACTCGTGGGCCGGTTTACGCGGGCCAGCAGCTGCGCCCGCGCACCAGATCGCGGACCGTCTGCGCCGCTACCGCCCCAACCCCGCTGTAGATGGGCGCCACGGACTCCCCGACACCGTGGCTCGCTGCGCCACCACATGAATCACCACGCCGAGGGCGCCTTCCGCGCCAGCGGCCGGACACCGTTCGGACCCGGCAATCACAGAACATGAAGTCTCAGGCCCGCGCCAACGCCGCCAACGCATCCGCACGCCGCTGACGCTTGGTGCGCGCGAATCCCCGGTGCACACCGACCCCGCCAACAGATCCAGCTGCCGATTCAACACCGGCGCATTCGCCGCGCGCACCACACCCCAAAACTCCGCCAGGCCACCCACCCCACTGCCCAACGGCCCGATCTCCACATGCCGATCCGCATCAGCATCCCGGGCCACCCGCTCAGCAGCAGGATCCAGCCTGCGAACAAACTAATTCACCACCTTCGGTGACCCTGCCGCGACAACCCGTTCCACCCCGGCGCCGCCACTGCCAACCGGGCATCACATCGGCCAACACCTGCTCATCGGTGATCAACCCGGTCCGAAACACCACCACCACCACCACCCGGAAATCCACCAACCCTGCCACCAACGCCGCCCCCAACCCCGGCAAAACTGCCCAACAACTCACCCCGTAATTCATCTCCGAGGACGCCCGACCCCTGACTGATCCCCAACTCCGCGCCCACCTCCGCAGCCACCGCCTCCCAATTGTCAATACACCACTGCAACCGATCAGCATCCTCCACATCCGCCATCCGCACCTGACACAACCGACCCGCCGCCAACAACCGCCGCCCCACCGCCACCTGGGCTCCGCACACTGCCCCCAGCGATGCGATGCCCTCAACAAGAGCCGACTCATCGGCGCCAGGATCCGATAACAACAATAATTCGAACATAGGTTCGATAGTACTCCACGGGTCCGACCGAATTGACTCGTCATGAATGCGCGCGAAACGGGGCTTCGTTGCCTCATTGAAAATGCGCGCGTACGCCCAGTAGATGGGGTTGACATTGGCAGAGCGCAGAGCAATCACTGAGACGACCGCGACTCGCTATCAGCGGGCGGGAAAGCACGGCAAGGGCGTGATCCTTGACGAGCTGTGCGCCAACACCGGGTGGCACCGTAGTCATGCCCGCAAGGCGCTGCGTGCAGCGCTGCAGCCCCGGGCGCTTGGCGCCGATGCTGACGGAGTTGGTTGCGGTGTTGCGCCACTTCGGGGAGTTGGCGATCGACGAGCCCACAACGCAGCTGCTGGTGTCGATGTCAGCAGCCACCATCGACCGCCGCCTAGCTCCTCAACGTGGCAGATACCAGCTCAGGGGGCATGGGGGTACTAAGCCGGGATCGCTGCTGAAAAGTCAGATCCCGGTGCGCACCTGGGCTGAGTGGGACGACGCCATACCCGGGTTCGTCGAAATCGACCTGGTCTGGCACGACGGCGGCAATCCGCGCGGACCCCATGCGTTCACGCTGACAGTCACCGACATCGCGACCGGCTGGACCGAGAACCGATCCGTGCCGAACAAGACCGTCAAATACGTCCTAGCAGCGCTCAACGACATCGCCGGCAAGATGCCGTTTCCGATCCTGGGCGTGGACTCCGACAACGGATCGGAGTTCATCAACGAACACCTGCTGGATTGGTGCCAAGGACGCCAGATCACCTTCACCCGGGCGCGGCCAGGCAACAAAAACGACGGCTGTCACGTCGAGCAGAAGAACTGGACGGTGGTACGCAGGGTGGTCGGCAACCCACCGCTACGACACCGCCCCGGAACTGTTGCTCCTCAACGAAATCTGGCAGCTACAGTCCCAGCTGACCAACTACTTCTACCCGCAGCAAAAACTGATCTCCAAGGTCCGCCACGGGGCCAGGGTGTCCAAGAAACACGACCTCGCGACCACCCCATTTCATCGGGCGATCGACCACCCCACCACGACAGTTCAGTGCATCGTGGCGTTGACCCGTACCTACTCGTTGATCAATCCCGCCGCTACCCAGCGCCAGATCCAAGCCCTCAGCACCCAGCTATTCACCCTGGCCACCAACAAAGCAGGATCAACGATCAACGTCCGAGCCCGTACGCGCGCATCCTCACATGAGGCAACGAATCCCCCGCCGCGCGCATCTTGACATGAGGCAACAGGCGACAGCGTGCCGACCCCGGAAACGCCGAGCTAGCGCACGACAACCGTGCTCGGATCGCGCGGCGATCCGAGTGCGTCCCGGTGTGACGGCGGGCGTCGTCCGCCCTCGTCGGTAAGGCCGTAGCGGGCGGCGAGTTCGGCGGCGATGACGGTGTGACCGGTCAACGAGGCTAGATCCGAATCTCGGTACAGCGCGTCGATGAGCCGTCCGGTGAATTGCGGGGTTTCGGCGTGGTCGGCGAAACCGGCCAGCGCCTCCGTGTTGTCGCCGAAGGACCTTTGCAGACGTTCGGTGAGCAGGATTCCCATCCAGATCGACACCGTCGAGACACCGGTGCCGGCGAAGTCGACCGCCATGTCGGCGGCCATTTTGTCCACGCCGGCCTTCTGCGCGCCGTAGGCCGGGCCGTGCATGTAGCAGACCGATCCGGGCGAGGAGGTAAATGTGATCAGTCCGTGGTCGGCACGCAACAGCAGTGGCGCGGCGTACCAGGACGCAACATAGGCCGATCGCAGGCCGACGTCGAGCACATCGGCCAGGCTCAGCGGCTTGTCCCAGAAGGGAGCGCGGTCGGTGAGTGCGTCGCTGATGGCTGCGGCATTGTTCACCAGTAGATCCAGGTGTCCATTGTCCGCGTCGACGCGCGCGAACAACGCCCCGACAGAGGCGTCGTCGCCGTGATCGGTCCGCACCGCGATACCGTGGCCACCTGCCTCGGTGACCTCGCGCGCGGCCGCGTCAATCCCGTCGCTGCGCCCGGTCAGATACACCCGCCAGCCTGCCGTCCCGAGTGCGTGGGCAATACCGCGGCCGGCACCGCGACTGGCACCGGTGACGATGGCGATCTGCGGTGTGTCCATTCAGCGACGCTATCGTGTCCCGCCGCGACCCGAGGGCTTAGCAGCGCGCCAGTACCGCCTCCATGGCTTTGCGCTCCTTCGCGGCCAACCACAGTCCGTAGGCGGTCTTGACCTCGATCTGGCGCGCGACAAAGTCGCACCGGAACGCCTCGTTGGGGGGAATCCAGGATGCCGCATCGCGGAAGGCTTTGTTGAAGTTGGCTTTTGGGCTCACCGCAAGTAGGTTGCGCGGGTCGTTGGCGAAGTCCAGTCGGCGTTGCGGATCCCAGGACCGCGCGCCTTTATACCAGGCGTCGGCCAACGCGACGACGTGATCGATCTCGATGGCATTGGAGGTATCCGGGCCGCGGGTGAACGCGATGGTCGCGCCTGTGTAGGGGTCGACGAGCGTGCCGGTCTGCGCGTAACAGGTGCGCGGCCGCACGACGAGGTTCTTCAGATCGCGGCGCAAAATGTCGTCGCGGGTGTTGCAGCCGTTGTGCCCAAACTCGACGTTGACGTCATCGCTCCAGGCTTTGCCGAACTGAGAGCGCTTGAAGTCCGCAGTGCGGTCCCAGCCCCGGACCTCGAGTCTTTTGAGTTGCTCGCGGGCGGTGGCTAAGCGGGCAGGGTCTAATCGAGACGGGGTGACGGGCGGGGATGGCAGGAGTGCCGAGGTAGGCGTCGGCTCGGCACGCCAGGTCGGCGACGGCCCGGAAGTGCGTTCACGCATCGACTGTTCCTGCCAGTACAGGGCGCCCGCGACGGCGGCGACGACCAGAATCGCGAGGACGACGGCGAGGAGTCGACGTCGCGCTTTCGATGGTTTGCCTGCTGCCACTGTCCGGTTTTAGCACGTGCGGCCCACGCTCCCCGGTCGTCGCGCATACTTCTTCAGGTGACGCCGCTGGGAAGATACGTCGCCGAGGAGATCGCGACCGACCACGTCGATGGACTGCTCTCGCGCCGAGAGGCGCTTCGACGGCTGGGACTTCTGGGATTGGGCACGGCAGCGGCGGGCGCGCTAATCGCCGCCTGCGCCGATAAGCGATCGGGCACGGCACCCGCGTCATCCGCCGCATCGTCCGCTCCCGAAGCGCCGCCGACCCCGCCACCGGGGATGGCGACCGCGCGTCCGACCGAGCCCATCACCTGGGACGGACCACGAGGCCCGCTGCTGGGCAGTTGGTCTCCGGCCGAGGAACCCCGGGGCGCGGTCCTGGTGATCCACGAGAACAAGGGCCTCAACGACTGGGTGCGGTCGGTGGCAGGCCGGTTGGCCGGAATCGGCTATTCGGCGCTTGCGGTGGATCTGCTCTCCGATGAGGGTGGCACCGCAACCTTCACCGACCCGGCGGCCGCCACCGCGGCCTTGGCCGCGATCGAGCCGCAGCGGTTCATCGCCGATCTGAGTTCCGCGCTCGATGAATTGCAGAACCGCACGCCCGGCCAGAAACTCGCCGCCGTCGGTTTCTGCCTCGGTGGCGGACTGGTGTGGCAGTTGCTTGCCGCGGGCGACTCGAGGCTCGCCGCAGCCGTCCCGTTCTACGGCCCGATTCCCGACGATCCCGACTTCGCGGGATCGAAGGACACCGCGGTGCTGGGCTTCTACGGCTCGCTCGATCAGCGAGTGACGTCAACCGAGCCCGCGGCCAGGGCCGCACTGGAGCGCGCCGGACTGGTCAACGAGCTGGTCGTCGAAGAAGGCGCGGATCACGCATTCTTCAATGACAGCGGGAAGCGGTACGACCCGACGGCCGCCGCCGATGCCTGGCAACGCCTGCAGGACTGGTTCACCCGGTTTCTCGCCTGACCGCCCTCTAAGCGCCCCCGAAGCGCCCCCGAAGCGCCTTCGCGAATATCTGAACACCGTGCCGTTGCCGTTGCTACGTTGCCGACGTGAAACGAACCCCTCTCTTAGGCGAGTGTTCCGCTGAGTTCTTCGGAACGATGATCCTCATTTTGTTCGGATGCGGCGTGGTGGCCCAGGTGGTCACCGGCGGCAAGGAACTGGGCACCCTGCCCGGCGCCAGCGGTGATTACAACTCGATCGCGTGGGGGTGGGGCCTCGGGGTAACGATGGCGGTCTTCGTCGCCGGCCGCCTCAGCGGTGCGCACCTGAACCCGGCCGTGACGGTGGCACTGACCGCCTTCAAGGGTTTTCCGGTCCAAAAAGTGTTGCCCTACATCGTCGCTCAGGTGCTAGGCGCTTTCGTCGCTGCGCTGGTGGTGCGGTTTGTCTACAGCGACGCGATCAACCGCGTCGACCCCGGTCACACCAAGGCCACACAGGGAATCTTCTCCACCTCACCCGACATCGGTGTTTCGCTGCCAACGGCGTTCTTCGACCAGATCGTGGGTACCGCGATCCTGGTGGCGGTGATCTTCGCGCTGACGAGTGCGGTCAACAACCCTCCGTTGGGCAATACTGCGCCACTGTTCATCGGCCTGCTGGTGGTCGGCATCGGCCTAGGCTGGGGCTCCAACGCGGGCTACGCCATCAATCCCGCTCGGGACTTCGCTCCGCGACTCGCCTCCTGGCTGACGGGGTATCAAGACGCGTGGTTCTCGGCGAACGGTGCCGAACTGTACTTCTGGGTACCGATCATCGCGCCGATCATCGGCGGTCTGATCGGCGGAGCGCTGTTCGTCTACGGGATCGAGAAGTTTCTGCCCGAGGCGATCACCAAACCCGACGAGGTCGGCGTCGTGAAGGCCACGCCGCTGCGCTGAACTACCGCAGCAACCGCTCCGAGACCCTAATGTTCCACCCGTGAATCGCCTCGATCGCTTCTTCGAGATCACCGCGCGCGGATCGAGCCTCGGCGCCGAGGTGCGCGGCGGAGTGGTGACCTTCATAGCGATGGCGTACATCATCGTGTTGAACCCGATCATCCTGTCCGGACCGAAGGACGTCGCCGGCAATCAGTTGCAGTTCGCCCAGGTGTCCGCGGTGACGGCGCTGACGGCGGGGGTCATGACGATCCTGTTCGGCGTCATCGCGCGACTACCGTTCGCCTTCGCGGCAGGGCTGGGCATCAACTCATTCCTCGCGACCTCGGTGGTGGGCACGCTCACCTGGCCCGAGGCGATGGGACTGGTGGTGATCAACGGTCTGATCATCGTCGCGCTGGCGGTATCCGGCCTGCGCCGGATGGTGTTCGATGCGGTGCCGATGCAACTCAAGATCGCGATCACCGCCGGAATCGGATTGTTTATCTTGTTCATCGGACTGGTCGACGCCGGTTTCATCTCATCCACCGGATTCTCCTCTCCCCCAGTTGGATTGGGCACCAAGGGCCAGGGGTACATCACCTCGGTCCCGACACTGGTGTTCGTATTCACTCTGCTGCTGACTGCGATCCTGGTGTCGCGCAGGGTGCGCGGCGGAATTCTGATCGGCCTGTTCGGTGGGACAGTGGTCGCGGTGGTAGTCGAGGCGATCTGGAAGCTGGGATCCGCGGTCGACCGCCCCGGCGGCTGGGGATTGTCGGTACCGCGGCTATCCGGTTCACCATTCGCGATGCCGGATCTGTCTCTCGTCGGCGCGTTCAGCTTCGCCAGTTTCGAACGTATCGGGGCGTTGGCGGCGGTCGTTCTGGTGTTCACCCTCGTGTTCGCGAACTTCTTCGACGCTCTGGGAACGCTGACCGGGCTCTCCCGACAAGCCGGACTAGCCGACGCGCAGGGCACGTTCCCGCGGCTTCGTTCGGCGTTGATCGTCGAAGGCGTCGGCGCAGTGGCCGGTGGGACGACCTCGTCGTCGTCGAACACGGTCTTCATCGAGTCCGGTGCCGGTATCGAGGAGGGCGCACGCACCGGCCTGGCCAATGTGGTGACCGGTGCACTGTTCCTGGCCGCGATGTTCATCTCCCCGCTGGCCTCGATCGTGCCGACGGAGGTGGCCGCAGCAGCCCTGGTGATCGTCGGCGCGATGATGGTGTCGCACCTGCGCCATATCGACATCTCCGAATTCTCGGTAGCACTGCCGGTCGTGCTGACCGTGGCGGTGATGCCACTGAGCTATTCGATCGCCAACGGAATCGGGGCGGGCTTCATCAGTTGGGTGGTGGTGCGCTCGGCGGCCGGCAAGTGGCGTGAGATCAGCCCACTGCTGTGGATCGTCGCCGCGGGCTTTCTGCTGTACTTCACCCGCGGGTTAATGCAATCCGTCGCCGGGGTGTAGCAGAATGCACCCATGAGCGAATCCAACGTCACCATCAAAACCCTCACCGACGGCCCCCTGGAGGTATCCGGCACGGTCGAGATCCTCGCCGCCGACGGCACCCTGATCAAGGCGTCCGAGAAGAGTTATCTGTGTCGATGCGGGTTCTCAGAGAAGAAGCCGTTCTGCGATGGGGCACACAAGCGCGAGGGCTTCACGGCTCCCTGACCGAGGACGGACGAGACATGGACGATTCCCCCGGCGGGACCACCTCCTGCATGAGGAGATCGGCTTCAGCGGCCCTGGCCCTCGGCCTGGCCCTCGGGTCGGTGGCCCTCCCGCCGATCGCCTCGGCCGCACCGGCGCCGAACTGGGACGGTTGGTACAAGATCACCTTCCAGACCGACCAGAAGTCGGGCACCAGCACCGCTGCTGAGCAGTGGGAGGAGCCCTACACGGCGTGGTACCGGTTCGCGACGGACTGCTCGTCGGGCGCCTGCGAGGCCTCTGTGGTCGACGGTCCGGCGCCCAAGGACAACGCCGCGCAGTCGACAACCTTCGAGTGGACCGGGACGCAGTGGTCGCGGACCAACAACTGGCGGTGGGACTGCACGATGGCGGACCGAACCATCACGTTCGATCCAGCGAGTTCAGTGACCACCTACTCCCCGCAACCCGACGGTTCACTGAAGGGGATGTTCGCGACCAATATCGGCGACGGGGCGTGCCAGGGCACCGTCTACATCCCGCTGACCGCGATTCCGTCTCAGCCGTAGGGGTCCGCGTGAGTGACGTGGACTGGGAGACGCTGAAGGCCGCCGCGATCGCGGCGTCGAAAAATTCCTACTCCCCCTACTCCAACTTTCCGGTCGGCGTCGCGGGCTTCGTCGACGACGGACGGATCGTCACCGGCGCCAATGTCGAGAACGCCTCCTACGGAATCACGCTGTGCGCGGAATGCTCAATGGTCTCTGCCCTCTACGCCTCCGGCGGGGGCCGGCTGACCGCGGCCTACTGCGTCGACGGCAACGGCGACCCACTGATGCCGTGTGGCCGTTGCCGCCAACTGCTTTATGAGCATGGTGGGCCGGAAATGTTGATCATGACCCCCCAGGGGATCCAGACGATGGCCCAGATCCTTCCGCAGGCCTTCGGCCCGTGGGATCTCAAGGCGAGGAAACCCAAGCCCGGCAACTGAGGGTTGCATGTCAGCGGGTGAGCGCCGGCCCTAGCGCTAGAACGAGAACCAGCGCGTCTTCGATGTCGTGCAGGGTTTCGGGTCGGACTGTGCCGAGACGCTGCACCAGTCGGGCCCGGGAGACCGCGCGCAGGCCTCGGACCACCGCGACGCTGTCGGCGTCGACGCCCTCATCCGGGGAAATGCTCGGCCGCAACGGAGTCCGGGCGCGGGAACTCGACACCGGAACGACAACGATCAACTCGTCTTCGACTCCGGTGAGCATCTCGTCGGTGGACACAATAACCGCGGGTCGGTTGCTTGCCGGGTTCACTCGGGCGGGCAGCGCCGAAGGCCACCAGCCACAGCTCTCCCCGCCGCGGCTGCGTCAATATCGTCGGCTGCCGCGTCTACCCAGTCCAGCTCTTCTTCGCGGACGGTCCGGTCGCCCGCTTCGGCGCGGGTGACCTCGCGCTCGGCTCGGAAGATCGCTTCACGGTCCGCCCCGGCGGCCAACTCCTCTAGAAGTGCAGAAATCGAGACGCCGCGCTCGCGGGCCTGGGCGGCCAAACGGTCACGCGTTCGAAGCGAGACGCGAACCGTAGTCGATTCTGTAGACATATTTGTAGCCTAGCCCGAGATCACGGCCGCGCCGCCGCGCTTAGACCTGAATCTCGGTGACACTGGCCCGGACCGCGTCGAGTTCAGACTGGGCTGCTTTACGGGCTGTTTCGATCGCACCCGTCACCGGGACGACCACCTGCAGATAGCACTTGAGTTTGGGTTCGGTGCCACTGGGCCGGATGATCACCCGGACGTCTTTGAGGGTGAAGCGCAGGCCGTCGGTGGGCGGAAGGCCGTCGGCGCCGTTTTCCAGGTCTTCCATGCGCAACACGGCGCGGCCGCCGAGAGAGGTGGGTGGGTTGGCGCGCAGGCGTGCCATCGCGTCGGCGACCAGCGCGACGTCGGAAACACGCGCCGACAGTTGACTTGTCGCGTATAAGCCGAATTTGCGGGCCAGGTCGTCGAGCACATCCTGGACTCCCCTGCCCTCGGACTTGAGTGCGGCGACCATCTCCAGCATCAGCAGGGAGGCGGTGATGCCGTCCTTGTCCTTGACAGCCTCGGGGTCACAGCAGTAGCCCAGTGCCTCCTCGTAGCCGAACCTCAGATCCGGCACCTTGGAGATCCACTTGAACCCGGTAAGTGTGGTGGCGTAGCCGAATCCAGCGTCGGCGGCGATGCGCTCCAGCAGAGTGCCCGAGACGATCGACTGGGCGAAGACACCCTCGACAGGCGTGCCATCCCCGCGTCCCCGTTCGACGATCCACCACGCCAACAGGGCGCCTACCTCGTCGCCGGTGAGGATCCGGTAATCGTCGGCCGTCCGAATCCCGACCGCGCACCGGTCGGCATCGGGGTCGTTGGCAATGATCACATCGGCGCCCTGAGTGCGGGCCTCGGCAAGTGCCAGATCCATGGCGCCGGGCTCTTCGGGGTTGGGGAAATTCACCGTCGGGAAGCGGCCGTCGGGGGTGAACTGCTGGGCGACCTTCGTCGGGGCGGGGAAGCCGGCGGCGGCCACTGCGCGCATGAACACCTCACCGCCGACGCCGTGCATGGCGGTGTAGACCGCGGAAGCATCCCGCGGACCATCACCGAGTAGTGAAACCGCCCGTGCCACATAGGAATCCAGCACCACACCGTCGAGAGTTTGAAAGTCATCGGACTGCGGGATGGACGCCAACGGTCCCACCGCGGCGATGCACGCGGCCATCGCGGCATCGGCGGGTGGAACGATCTGGCTGCCGTCACCCAGATACACCTTGTACCCGTTGTCATCGGGCGGGTTGTGCGACGCGGTGACCATGACGCCGGCATCGCAGCCGAGTTGACGAATCGCGAACGCCAGTACCGGGGTGGGCAGGGCCGACGGCAGCACCATCGCGGTGATACCAGCGCCGGACATGATGGCGGCGGTGTCGCGGGCGAACACGTCGGAGCTGCGGCGGGCGTCGTAGCCGATGACGACTGCCTTGCCGCCGTGCCACCGGAGATAGGCGGCCAGTCCGGCGGCGGCGCGCGCTACCACGATCCGGTTCATTCGATTGCTGCCCGGGCCCAAGCGTCCGCGTAACCCGGCGGTGCCGAACTGCAGGGTGCCGTCGAACGCGTCGGCGAGTTCACCCGCGGCGTCGGTGTCCCCCGCTTCGGCGCGCGAGATCAGTGCCGAGAGTTGGGCAGACGTCGCCGGGTCGGGATCCTCGGCCAGCCAGGCGCGCGCGGTGTCCAGCAGGGTCACGGCGTGATGATCGCGATGGATGCCGAAGCGCCAATTCGGTCCGCACCGGCGTGCAATACTTTCTCGGCATCGCGGTGGTTGCGAACCGCGCCGGATGCTTTGACACCCAACCGATCCCCCACCATGTGTCGCATCAGCGCGATGTCCTCCGGTGTGGCGCCGCCACCGCCGAAGCCGGTGGAGGTCTTGACGTAGGCCGCACCGGTGCGGGCCGCGATCAGACACGCGATCGCTTTCTGCTCGTCGGTGAGCATGCTGGTCTCCAGAATCACCTTCACCGGCACCGGCCGTGCCGCGCCCACCACACCGAGGATGTCGTCGTACATCGCGGCAAGATCACCGGAGAGCAGACCGCCGATGTCGAGCACCATGTCGACCTCGTCGGCACCTTCGGCGACGGTGATGCGGGCCTCCTCAGCCTTGGCCAGGCGTGTCATCGCCCCGAGTGGGAAACCCACCACCGTGCACACCATGACGTCGGATCCGGCGAGTCGTTCGACTGCCGTAGGTACCCAACGGGTGTTGACGCACACCGAGGCGAAGCCGTGCTCTTTGGCCTCGTCGCAGATGGTCTCGATAGCGGTCAGGGTGGCGTCGGGCTTGAGCAGGGTGTGGTCGATGCGGCCGGCGAGAGTCTTCGAGGTTCGCAGCACATGGGGGATATCGACGTCCTCGGATGCCGCGCCCAGGGAATTGGTGACGGCGATGTTGGCGCGGGTGAACAGTTCGACGTGGGTGGTCACGTGGGGAACGATATCCGTGCGGGCTAGCCGGGTATCGGTTCGCAGTGACCGGCGGAGCACATGGAGTGGTTTGAGTGCGTGAAGAAGGAGCGCAGGAACCTCGACATCAAGGACTCCGGCGCGCCGATGACACGCGAACAGGCGCTGGCAATGCGGGGCTTGCATTCCATTAGTGAGGTCCCGGTCGATTCCGGTCCCTGGGGGTATCGCCTGATAGAACCCGCGCAGGCCGTTCGGCCTCGTGTTCAACGGTCTAGCTTCAGGCGCCGAGCAGGCTGGCCGCAAGATAGTTGAACAGCGCGACGCCGGAGTCCTCGCTGAACTCATGCAACCGCTCCGGGGATGCGGTCACCTGATCACCCTCGAGTCGGTTAAGCAGCGTGCAGCAGATCATCGCGAACTTCGAAAAACCCCAATGGTTGAGATAGCCGGCGATCATCGCACCCTCCATCTCGATATTGGCGACGCCGTTGTCGTGCAGCCAAGTCAGCCACCCCATCTTGGTCTCCGGGGTCTCCAAACATAGTGCGCCGTCGAGGCGGAACTGCTCGAGGAAGAACTCGTTGCCGGCAATGGTCTTGCCGGAGATGATGTCGAAATCGGTGTGTTCGTTGGCGGCGATGATCGCCTGCGACGTCGCGGCTGGGAAGTGCCCGTCGAACCAGTACTCGCCGGTGCCCCCGTTGAGCAGACGGTAGGGCTTGAGATCGGCCATCAAACCCTCGGAGGAGACGACGACGGTGCCGCCGGGCAGTCCGACTCCCCCACTGGTGCCGACCCGGCACCAGAACACCTCATCCATCGCTTCGAGATCGCCGCGCTTGAGGAAGAACACCATTCGCATGAGTTCCTGGAGGGCGATCGAGGCACTCGGCATACCCATGCCGTGTGAGGCGAACAGCACGCCGGCGGTGTAGCGGGTAACGAAGCGATCCTCTTTGGGAAAAGCGACGATCTCAGTGCCCGCGTTGAGTTCACTCCAGCGCTCGGTGAATTCATTAATTCGTCCGCCGGACCCGGCCATGATGACCGCCCTGACATCACGCAGCTTGTCTAGCACCGGATCTGACGACGCCACCCCGAAGTGGTAGTAGACGTCGTCGTGAGTGCCGTCGAGAACGCCGTCGAGGAACGCGTGGTTGATGTTCTCGGTCTTCACGCGTCGAAATCTACGCGCCGCGATAGGGGTTTCGCGGCGGGTTCAGTGGAAAACGGATCGGCCCCTCCGGCTTCGCTAAACGGTGCCGCCGGTGCCGCTACCGCCGCCGGCGCCGCCGGCGCCACCGACTGAGGCCGCTACCGGCGGTCCCGGACTTTTGCCGCCAAGCCGGATCGCCGGGGTTACCGGTGCCGCTGGTGCCGCCGCGGCCCCGGTGCCGCCGGTGCCGCCGGTGCCGCCACCGGTCACACCCGGACCGCCATCGCCGCCGGTGCCGCCGGCCGCCGTTGGCACCGGCGCTGGAAGTGCCGCCGACGGTGCCACCGAGGGCACCGTCGCCGCCCTGGCCGCCGTTGCCGCCCGCACCGCCGGGGCCACCGTCGACACCGACAAGGGCGCCGTTGCGGGTCTGCGACACCCGGTCAACCACCGACCGGTTCGGTGTACTCGACCAGATAGCCACTGATGAGGCCGGCGCCGTTGAGCGGCAGATCGTTCAGAAGCCCCGACTGCCCCAGGGCCCATTGGTCGAGCCCCAGTCCTCATTGCCGGCGTTGTCGGGCTGGTTGACATTCCACCGCGCGTAGTTGAACGGCTCCGTGGCGAAGCCACCGTCGGCAGGTCCGCCCTGCCGGGGCAATTCGGCCTCGAGGCCGTCACCCACCGCCATTCACCCTCGACTGCCGAAGCCGAGGCTCGATCCCACGAAGGTGTCGCCCGCGGCACTGCGGACTCGATGAACTCGTTCTCGACGGATGTCGTGATGTTCGTCAAGTAACCCGTTGCGCCGTTGAGCGTCCTAGTCTTGGCCGCAGCCCGTGCGGTGTTCCAGTTGACATTCCGGAAGGGCACGTACTCGTAGTAGCTGTTGGTCAGCGGGTTGTAGTAGGTGTCCGGCTTATTGATCGACGAGGTGACCTCGAAGTCGAACGCGCCCTCCGCTTCACCGGTGGAGACCTCCATCGTGGCGAGGGCGGCGTTGACGGCCGCCTTCGTCCCGGTGAAGTTGAGACCCTCCTTGTCGCCGGTGAAGTCGAACCCGAAACTCGGTGTCAACCCCGCGTAGCTGCCGAACTTGAAGATTTGTTGCCGTCCGGTGCGTTCGGAATGGAGACCGAGACCAGCAGCACGTCCGAGTCGGTGAAGTCGGTGATCGACAGGATTCGTCCGGCCGGCTGATTGGCGCTGTTCGGCGCGAACAGGAAGCGGTATTGTTTCCACCTGTTCCGCCGGTGCCGCCCCGGCCACCGGTTCCGCGGCACCCGGTCGCGGCGTTTCCACCGGCTCGCTGGTGCCGCCGTTACCGCCGACACCCACCGGGCCACCGGCACCGCCAGCCCCGGCGTCGCCACCGAGACCGCCGTTGCCGCCGGAGGCGCTTTTCCGCCCTGGAGACCGAGTCGCCGTTGCCGCCGGCCCGCCGTTGCCGCCGAGCCGGCGGTTGCCGCCGGCCGCAAAGCGCCACCAGCCATTGGTGCCAGACGCGCCACCGCCGTTACGCCGGCACCGCCCTCGCCAGCGGCGCGCGCCGTCTGCACCGGCACCGCCGGTTCCGCCTGTCGCGCTGCCTCACCGGCGCCGGCGTCAGAGCCGGCACCGCCGGTTCACACGCCTCCGCCACCGACACCGCCCGCTCCGCCACGGCGCCGCCGGCTGCCGTTTACCGGTGCCGCGGTGGCATCACCGCCGACTTTTCGCCGCGCCGCGGCACCGCCATTTGCCACTGCCGTCGCCGCCGTTGGCCTCGATTCCGGGGGCACCGTTCGGACCGGTGAATCCGGCCCGCGCGCGCCGGCCCCGCCGTTGCCGCCGGTGGCCGGTGGTCGTCCCGCCGGTGCCCGCCGGCCCCGCCGTCACCGCGGGCAGGCCGACCTCGGTGGAGGCAGTCCGTTGCCGCCAATTTTGCCGCCGTTGCCGCCGTTTCGTTGGCCCGAGGCCGTCGGCGGCCCAGTGCCACCATCGCCACCGAGACCACCGACACCCGCGGCTCCGCTGTTGCCGCCGTTGCCGCCGTTGCCGGCGGTCGTATCGAAGTCGGCGCCGTTTGCGCCATTGCCGCGGCGCCGGCGTTGCCGCCAGTCCCGCCGTCACCGGCGGTGCGCTGTTACCGCTGGGATCACTGGCGACACCGGTGCGCCGCCGGCACCACCGGTAACCGGCCCCGCCCACTACCGTTGTGCCGTTGACGCCTTCGCCCGCAGAGTGTACCCATTCCCGCCGGTTGCCGCCGTAGCCGCCGATCCCACCGGTGCCGCGCCGTCACCGGCGGTGCCTGTGGTCGCATTGCCGCCACTGCCTCCGGTACCGCCGACGCCACCCTGGGCCGCCAAGGATTGCCCGTTGGAGGTGCCGAGGGCGCAAGCCCGGCACCGGGACGCGCGCGGGCGCGTTACACCACCGTCTCCGGCGACGCACGCCGGTCACACGCCCTCGTCTGCCACTTCTGCAAGCACCGCCCGCGCGGGCGATGCCACTGGGATTGCCCTGGGTTCCCGGCCTTGCCGCCGTCGCCGCAGTTACCGCCGTCACCGAAGGCTCCGTCGGCACCGGGTTACCACCGATACCGCCCGGCCCTCCAGTCCGCGTCACGCCACCGTCCGCCGCCGTCGGCACCGGCCCCGGCTGACGGTGGACGAGAAGGATCCATATCGGCGCCATTGCCACCATTCCCGCCATCCGGCACGCCGCTGCCGAAACGCACGGCACCGCCGAAATCGCCCTGGGCCAGTGATCCCGCTGCGCCACCGGCAGCTGCTGCCGCCGTCGCCTGTGCCTCCGTCGCCGCCGGTGCCACCGGGGCGCCGCCAGCCTGCGCCCGCGCTCGAGGTGGCAGACGTCGGGCCGGTGACGGCGTCCGCGCCCGGCCACTCGATTCCACCGTTTGGTGCCGAGTCCGCCGCTGCCGCCCTTCACCGCCTGCACCGCCATCACCGTCGACTCCGGCACTGCCTGCGGCGGCGATGCCGGCTTTGCGCCGCCTGCCACCACGCCGCCGTTACACCGGCGTTGCCGCCGCCGCCGCCATCCTGTCCCGGCGGCGCCGGCCTGGTGGCCCCATCGAACCCGCGACACCGTCACCGCCGTTGCCGCCGGCACCGCCGACGCCGCCGCTGCCGCCACTGCCCGCGTTTCCGGAGACGGAACCGCATCGCCACCCGCGCCGCCGGCACCGCCGACACCGCCAGCCAGCCCGTCATCACCGAAATCACCGGGGCTCACTCCGTTGGCGCCGCTCGCGCCGGCGCGCCAGCACCGCCACGACGCCGCCGTTGCCCGCCGTTGCCGACCCGCGCCGGCGTTCCCGCCGTCACCGCCGTCACCACCAGCCCCGGCGACCAGTGCGGTGAAGCCCGCCCCGCCGTCGCCGCCATTGCCGCCGGAGAGTCACCTCGGTGCCGTCCAAGCCGGTGGTTCCGGGTGTGGCTCCGGTTCCGCCGGTCCCGCCGGTCCCGGCTGCACTGCCGGTTCGCCGCCGCTCCCGCCGTCTCCGCCAGCCGGTGTGGTGGTGTCGCCGTCCGGCGCCATCACCACCGTCACCAGGTGTGCCGGCATCGCCGCCGTTGCCGCCATTACCCGCCGTCACCGTCGGTTGCCGGCGTTGCCCACGGTGGCCGTTCCTGCTATTGCCGCCGTTGCCGCCGTTACCGCCGCTGCCGGCGTCCCCGCCGCTGCCGCCGGCTTCCCCGTCGGCCCCGGCGCTGGTCCGTCGCTGCCGGTGACGCCGTTGCCGCCGTTGCCGCCGTTGCCGCCGTTGCCGCCGTCACCACCGTTGCCGGCATTGCCCGACGGTGCCGCCGGAGCCGCCGGCCCCCGCCGTTGCCGCCGGACCCGCCGCCCACGCCGTTGGTGCCGTCATCGCCGGGGTCCGTTGCCGTCAGTACCGTTGGCGCCGCTAGTGCCGTCACCGCCGGCCGCCGTCACCGCCGTTGCCGACCGCGCCGCCGTTACCGCCGGCCCCGCCGTTGCCGCCGATGGCCCCACGGCGGTCAGCGCGCTGAACCCGTCGCCGCCGTTGCCACCGTCGCCGCGGTGGTGGCGGGCTGGCCGTCGGTGCCATTGGTTGCCCGCGGTGCCACCGGTGCCTCCGGTGCCGGCGGCTGCACCATTACCGCACCGGTGCCGACGACGCTGCCGGGATCGCCGCCGTTGCCGCCGATCCGGCGCCTGCATCGGGCAGCGCGGCGCTGCCGTTGCACCGCCGTTACCGCCGTCACCGCCGGCCCCGGCGTTGCCGGTCCGCCGTTGCCGCCGTCGCCGTTGGTGCCGTTGGTTGGCATTGCCGCCGGCCCCCGCCGATACCGGCCGCGCCGCCGTTACCGCCGGCTTCGCCGTCACCGCCTGCGCCCTGGGCGGCCACCGTGTCGGTCGCGTCACCCCCAGTTGTACTGCTACCGCCGGCGCCAGTCGCCGCCGTCGCCGCCGACTCCGCCGTCACCACCGTTGCCGGGGTCGTCCCGCCAGCGCCCCGGCGCCGCCGTTGCCGCCGGCTCCGCCGTCGGGGGCGTTGGAGATGGCAACCGGTCCAATCAGCCCGTGGGCGTCATTGCCGGTAGCCAGGTCAACGTCATGTTCTTACGTCGTCGGAGCGGACTTTCCGTAGAACGTGTAGCCCTGCAGTATAACGAAAGTGCAGGCGTGATCACCGTTCCCGTCAATCCGGTGTCGGGGACTGACCGTCCAGCAACGGTAGACATCGGTGAAGACACCGGCGCAGTGTCCAGCACCGTCAGCGTCATTGAGTTGATCGTCGCCGTCTCCGTCAGGAAGCGTCAGGCCAGCCACCCCAGTCCCGCATTAGTGATAGGTGTAAAGCAGGGTTGCCAGACCGGTTGCGGTACTTCCGGAAGTCAGACCCACCTCCCAGGCGTCGTGCGATGCGGGCGGCGTCGGAGGCGGTGGCAATGGTGACCGGCGCTGGCCGGCTAACGTCACCGACGCTGTCACCGGTGAGGCTGGAACCGCCGCCACTGCTGGGTGCCCTGATCCCAACCGACCAGCATCGGGACGTTAACGCCTCCCAGCCACCCGCTGGGATCGACCGCACCGGCACGGTGATCGGGAAGAACGCCGCGCCGGCGTTGTTCAGCTCCCTGGGCAGAGAGCCGGTCGGTATGCCCCATCCGAAACGTCGCCGCCGACCGTTGGTGCCGTCACCACCGGCCCCGCCGTTGCCGCCGTTGCCGACCGCGCCACCGTCACCGCCAGCGCCGCCGTCGCCGCCTGCCGCACCGGCCGCCAAGGGAGTAAACCCGACACCACCATCGCCGCCGTCGCCGCCGGGTCACTCCTATACCTGGGTCCCCGTCATCCCGGGTGACGCCGGTACACCACCGCTGCCGCCCGCTCGGCGGCTCCGGGATCTCCACCTGTGGCGCCATCACCGCCCGCGAGAGTGGTCCGCGTCACCGTTCGCGCCAGAGCCCCGTCGCCCGGGGTGCCCGCATCGCCGCCGTTACCGCCGTTGCCGCCGACGCCCTCGAGGTCCAGCGGCACCCGCAGTGGCCGTGCCGGCACGCCGCCATTGCCACCGGCACCACCGGCACCGGCGTTGCCGCCACTGCCGCCGGCCTGACCGTCGGCTCCGGCGCGGCGCCAGTCGGCTCCGGCCACGCCGTTGCCGCCGTCACCACCGTCACTGCCAGCTCCGCCGGCCCCGCCGCTGCCAGCGTTGCCTGCGGTTGATCCGCCGTACCACCAACGCGACCGCCCACGCCGCCGGGACGACCGTCGGTGCCCGACTCACCAGACTCACGCCGTTGGCGCCGCTCGCTCCGCCTTTCCGTTGCCACCTGCACCGCCGTCGCCGCCGTTGCCGACCGCGCCGCCGTTGCCGCCCACGCCGCCGTTGCCGCCTGCCACCCCTGCGGCCACGGCGTTGGGCATCCCCGCCGTTGCCGCCATTGCCGCCGGAGGTCGGTACCGACCGTTTCCGCCCGGGTGAGGCCAGCGCCGCCGATACCGGCGGGCGATCACCGCCATTGCCGCCACTGCCACCGGCCAGAGGTCGCGGCGTTTGCCGTTCGCGCCGTTCCGCCGTTACCCCCGGCACCGGAATTGCCGCCGTCACCGGCTGTTACCACCCACGGAATCACCGCCACGGCACCGCCAGCGCCGCCGTTGCCGCCGTCGGTGCCGTCTTGGGCGGTCCCGGCTTCACCGTTGTAACCGTCACCGGCATCACCACCGGCACCACCGTTGCGGCCCGTGCCTGCGCCCGTGGCATTGCCACCGATACCACCGGCACCACCATCCCCGCCGACGAACGACGCTGTCACCGAGTTCAGGCCGGCGCCGCCAGCGTCGCCACCATCAGCACCGGTGCCGTCGCCGCCAGCCCCACCACCGTTCCCGGCACCTGCCGCACCGCCGGCACCCACGGCACCGGCATTACCACCGTTACCGCCCTTTACCGCCGTCGGAGTTGACACCGGTTGCACCCGCAGCGCCGTTACCGCCGGTACCGCGGCGCCAACGTTGCCACCGTCGCCACCATCTCAAGTCCGCACTGGGCCGTCAGGCCACCGGTTCCACCAGTGCCACCGACACCGCCACTGCCACCAGCGCCACCGGTGCCACCGGTGCCCACCGTCACCGCCGTTGCCGCCATTGGTTCCGGCCGCGCCCGCGATCGCACCGTTGGCGCCCGCGAAGCCCGGTGCCACCATTGCCACCACTGCCGGCGTTTGCCACCGAGATACCGTCGCCACCGTCGCCGTTCGCTCCCGCCGCGGCACCATTTCCCGCCCGAAACGCCAGCATTTCCGCCGAGCGCCGCCGGTGCCGCAGCACCAGCGTTACCACCGCCCACCAACCTTGCCATCGATGCTGGGCGGTGCCGGTTGGCACCGGCCACACCACGCCACCACCATCGCCACCGGTACCGCGTCACCACCGGCACCACCACGTTACCACCGTTGGCGTTCCGCACCGGCGGTTCCGCCGATACCGCCCGCAGCGCCACCAGTGCCACCGGCACCGGCAGCACCACCGGCGCCACCATTGCCGCCATTGCTGCCGTTCTCGCCGGTTGCCTGCCGCACCAGTTGTATCGGAACCGCCGTCGGCACCATTACCATTCGTACCACCGAGACCACCGGCTCCGCCGTCCACCATCGATGCCGTCCGCGGCACTGCCCACACCGGCACCCGCGGCGCACCGCCACCAGCACCACCGACGCCACCCTGCTCCACCCGCCCACCGAAACACCATCGCTACCCGGTCGACGGATCGGTGCCCGCAGTACCGGCTGGCCGTCGCCGCCGCTGCCACCGGCACCCGCGTTGCCGCCGGTCCCGCCGTTACCGCCGGCCGCGTCCGCACCAGCCGAACCGCCCGTGCCCCGGTTCCGACCGCGCCACCATCACCGCCTGCACCACCGGTGCCGCCGAGCGCCACCGGCGCCACCGTCACACCTGCCAGCCTGGCCGTCGGGTCCCGACGCCGCCGTCAGAGCCGACTCCACCAGCGCCGCCATCGCCGGCGTTGCCATAACACCTCCGGCGCCCGCCCGCTGCCGTTGTGCCTGCAGCCGCGAAGGCCGGCGCTACGGGAGCCGGCGCTGCCTGCCCCCGCCGACGCCACCGGCACCAGCGCTGCCGCCATTGCCACCGGCCTGGCCGGGCGTACTCGAATCGGTGCCCGCCGAACCTGCGGCACCGGTACCACCATCACCGCCTGCTCCGGCCGCGCCACCGGTGCCCGCCGTCACCGCCAGCCACATCTCCGCGGCCGGGCCGCCGGTCCCACCGGTTCCCACGGCGCCGCCGGCACCGCCGACACCACCGTTACCACCGAAGGCGCGGTTCGCCATTGCCTGGAATTCTCCTGGCTACCCGCGAGGACCCCGCTAGCACCATCCCAGCCGCACCACCAACACCGCCAGTGCCACCGCTACCGGCCGCACCGCCCGCGCCACCGCTGCCGTTGACACCGTCGGCTTTACGCAGCCGAACCGCCACCGCCACCGGCGTTACCGCCCACACCACCCGTACCACCGCTGCCGGCGTTACCGCCCACACCGCCGTCCTGGCCCGGGAGGTGATAAAGACGGATCGGTACCCAGTCACCATCAGCACCGTTTCCACCATCAGCGCCGATGCCTGCCGCGCCACCGGTGCCGCCGTTTCCGCCGGTACCGCGTCGTTACCAGCCTGAGCACCCGCGCCGCCCGCGGCACCGCCATTGCCGCCCGCGCCCCACCGGAGCCACCAATGCCGCCGTCACCGCTATTTGCCGCCGGCCGTTACCCACATCCCCGGGATTGGTGCCCGTCAGCACCGATCAGGCCGTAAAACGCCGATACCGCCGGTCGCGCCGTTACCACCGGCCCCGGCACTACCACCATTGGCATCGCGCCGTTCGATGCCGGTGGACACGCCACGCCAGCTGCGCCACCTGCGCCACCGTTGCCGCCCGCGGCACCGCGCCACCGCGCCACCTGCCGCTGCCGTCCGGGCTACCCACGATGCCGTCGGCCCCGTCGATACCGCTGCCGCCGCTACCACCACCACCATCGCCACCCAGTCCGCCGTCGCCGGCGTGCCCCGGGTCGCCACACCACCGGCGCCACCGGCGCCACCATCACCGGCAGCCGTGCCATGGTCAAACCGCCGCGGCACAGGCCGTCGCCACCGATACCACCGGCGCCACCGTTGCCGGCGGTACCCGTCGTCGCGTCGCCACCGATACCGCCGGCGCCACGTTGCCGCCGACCAGACCGGCGACCGTCGAGGTCAAGCCGTCACCACCGGCACCGCCGTTACCGCCATTGACAGCCGAGCCGTCCCGTTGCCCGGGCCCTGCCCAGGCCTGGCCGGCTCCGGCGCCGGAACCTCCGCACCGCCAGCCGTACCGTCCGGGATTCTGCTGTGCCATCAACACCCGCCCACCATCCGCCGCCGCACCAGCGCGCATTTACCGCCATTACCGCCGGAACCGGTGCCGGAACTGCCGCCGTTGCCACCGGTACCGCCGTACCACCATCACCACCCGGGCCGTCAGTCGCATTCCCGCCACGACCCCGGCGTTACCACCAGCACCACCGTCACCACCGGCACCGTCTACGCGTCACCACCGAAACCACCGGCACCGCCCAGGCCACCATTGCCACCAGTGAACGCGTCACCGCCGTCACCGCCGGCACCGCCTTACCGGCGTTGGCGCACCGGTTACGGGTAGCCATTGCCACCACGCCGCCAGCACCGGCATTGGCGGGTGCCCGTCCCAGCGCCATGCTGCCCGGGGTCGCCCCGGTCCCGCCGAAGCCCGCTTGCACTATCTCGCCGCGACCGCCGCGCCGCCGTCCGGGGTCGCGGCGTCGACGCGACACCATCGGTGCCGTTACCGCCAACACCACCCCGCACCGGCGTTGCCACCGGTGCCCGCCGTGCCATCACCCCCATCAGCCCAGCCGAACCGATTGTTGCCGCCCGCAGCACCACCGCCACCACCGACACCGGCGTTGCCGCCCGTCACCACCGTCACCGCCGGCACTGCCAGCGCCAGCCGTCCGCACCGGCCCCCGACACGATTCCGGGCCAGCGATACCGTTACCGCCGTCACCGGCCTTACCGGCATTGCCGCCCCTATAAACCACCGGCACCCCCATCGCCGTCGACCCCGGCCTTTGACCAGTCAGGCCGCCGCCACCCAGGTACCACCAGCGCCACCGGTGCCACCGTCACCGGCACTGCCGCCGTCACCACCGGACTGCCCGTCCAACACCCACGACGGTGCTCGGCGTCCAGAGCCGCCCGAACCACCATTGCCACCGGCACCGGCCACCACCGTCGCCGCCCGCGCCGCCGGCCGCGTCGGCACCGGCTGTCCCAGTCGCGCCACCGCCGCACTGGCGCCACCGGTGCCGCCGGCGCCACCAGCGCCACCGTCGCCACCGTGCTGCCGTTCTGACCAGGAATACGCCGGCTTTGTTGCCATTAGCGCCACTGAAGCCGATACCACCGGCACCCGCCGTCCGCACCGGTCCCGGCGGCGCGGCACCGCCATCACCGTCAAGACCATCGGTACCTGTGGTCGCCACGCCGAGCGCCGCGCCACCCCGCGCCGCCGACGCCGCCGTTGCCGCTGCCGCCGTCGGTGCCCGCGGTGCCGTCGACGCGCCCGAAGCTGCCGTCCGGTGCCCCTGGGCGCCGGTTCCGCCGTTGCCGCCGACCCCGGCCGCGCCACCAGCCGCCCGCACCAGCGGTGCCCGGGGTCCGCCGCGCCACCGGCACCGCACTTCGCCACCGGCGCCACCGTCCGGTGCCGTCCAGACCCGACGGGGCTGCCGCGGTAAAAGCCATCACCACCGGCGCCCGCCGGCGCCACGCCCGTAACCGGCCACACCTGGGGTCGTGTCGCGCCGCCGGAACCACCCTTACCGCCCGCGCCACCGGCCACCCCCGGCGCGCCGATGCTTTTTACCCGCTCGCCGGCCCCGCCGTTACCGCCGTTACCGGCACCGGCCGCAGTACCACCGCTGCCCGGGGTGCCGTTGTGGGACTGGCAACCGCCGGCCACCGCCGGCGGCATGTCGGCCGTCCCGCCCGGTGCCGACCGAACCGGCGTTGCCACCGTTACCGCCGGCTTGGCCCGCATCGCCGGGGTTCTCCCACCCGCACCCGCGGCGCCGTCACCGCCGTTACCGCCGGCCGCCGATCCCCGCCGTTGCCACCATTGCGCCGCGGCCAGGATCCGAACCCTCATTACCGCCATTGCCGCCGGCGCCGCCATCGGTGCCCGACTCACCGGGCGCCTTGCCGTCGACGCCATCACACCAACACCGCCACCACCGTTACCGCCGTTACCGCCGTTGCCGATAAGCGACAACAAGCCGGTCGAACCACCATGGCCACCGTTGCCGCCGGGCCCACTGGTGCCGCGCGGCATCCCCGCCGTCACCGCCACCGCCGAGCGCAAACCGCCACGGCCACCTTCACCGCCGTTGCCACCGGTAGCGCCATCGCCACCATCACCAGCGTCACCGCCAGGACCCCACACCGTCAAAAGCCCGCATCCCCCTGCACCACCATTACCGCCGGTACCGGTACCGCCATCACCGCCGGCACCGCCGTCCGCGCCGAAACCGATCAGCGACGCCACCGCGCTGGACCGCCGTCACCACCATTGCCACCGCTGACGCCGCCGTCACCGCCAGCACCGCCATCACGACCGGCGTTAAGCACCGACAACAAACCAGCGCTTCCGCCGGCATAACCGTTGCCACCACTGCCGGCCACTCACCGGTCCCGCCCGCACCACCTTGGCCGCCCACCGCGAAGACCGGTCACCGCCGCGCCACCGCCGGCACCACCGTTTGCCACCCGTGCCGGTACCACCGTTACCGCCGGCACCACCGGCGCCACCGGTACCCCACGGGGCCAGCAATCCCAGAGTTGCCGCCACACCACCACTGCCATGGTGCCGCGCCGGTTCCGACACCACCGGCACCACCGGCTGCCCTTGCCCCACACAGCGATCGCCCCCGAGGCCCCGCCAGCGCCGCCGACACCACCATTACCGCCACCGACACCAAGCCACCGGCACCACCGGCACCACCGCGGCCATTCAAGATTCCGGCACGCCCAGCAGCACCCCCGGCACCACCATCACCACCACCGGCATTACCCGCACCACCGACACCACCAGCACCACCAGTGCCGAGCAACGACAAAAAGCCCGTGTTCCCACCAGCACCACCGGCACCACCAGCAACACCAACCGCGGTCGCTACCGCACCCGCACCACCATTGCCGCCATTACCCAGGAACAACCCACCCCGACCACCAGCACCACCAGCACCCTCAGCGATCCCGGCCACCCCGGCACCACCGGCGCCGCCGTTACCAAACCAACCCGCCGCACCGCCATTACCGCCGTTACAACCACTGCCAGCATTGCCGATTAAACCGGCGTTACCGCCATTGCACGCCGTACCGCCGGTGCACGACGACGCCGTGTACGAGTAACCGTTACCCAGCAGGATGCCCGCGTTCGGGTTCGCCGCCGTGCCATTACCAATGAAGAACCGCAAAATGCTGCCCGGCTGCCAACCACCGATCGCGCCGCACCGGGCACCAAGGCCGGTCCGCCAACGCCGAGTCCGCCAGCACTGGCCGCCACCGGACCCACCGGCTCGCCGATTTGCTCACCGCCGCCGCCGCCGGGGCCACCGTGCGCACGGACCACCCAACTCCCGGCGCGCCGCCGCCAGCGCCGACCACGCCAACGGCACGCCGCCGGACCATCCCCGGTGCCACCGCCACCCAACCACGCCAACACATTCCCGCCGAGCCCACTAACACGGCCAGAAGCCGCCGACGCATCACCGGCGCAGGAAGCCACCGGCGGCGCCACCACCTCCACCACCGGAACCGACACCGAATCCGAAGAGTCCCCGATTGCTACCTCCGGTGAATCCGCCACCGCAACACCAGAATCGGCGACCTCAACCAGACCCGACCGCGCAGGCAGTCGGCACGCGGAATCAGAGCCGACCGCATCCTCAACTCCCGTCCTCAACTCCCGCTTTTCGCAGAACCCGCACCCGCAGAACCCGAACGCGATGGCCGCGTCACCGACCCCGCACGCACGCGAAGATCCCGCCGAATCACCACCAACAACCGACGGGGCCGACGCACCCAACCCAGAACCGACCCACGACCGCGCACCACCGCCGCCAGATCGCTCGCCATGATCATCCGCCGTAGTCCCGCCGCCTGCGGTATCGGCAGCACCGGATCCGCCCCGACCCGCACGCCCAGCACCCGCGACGGCGCAGACGACTTCGTCCCCGACGGCGAACCCGCCGAATCCAGAGAACCCGTCGACCCGACGAACCCGTCACGATGATATAACGCCACCGGCAACTGACGACGCGCCGGGCCACACCCAACGCCACCGCCAACGCACCCACCCGACCCACATACCGGGCGTAACCTGACGCAGACACCGACCCCGCCACCGCACGCCGACTGAACTCGATCGAACGCACCCGCCCCGTCAGCGAACGACGCTGACCACGAGCGGGCTCGGTCGAGTTTGCCTGGGTCGAATTCGACTGGGTGGAATCAGCAGAACGCATGAAAGAAAATCCTTCCATTGACAGGCTCGGGCGGTAACGCAGTGTCGCCAATATTGCCATCGGCAAACACAATGTCCACGGCTTTAGCGAAAATATCGAAAGGATCTCAAATCACGCAGGCCAGTGACTTACCACGGCGTGTCCCTCCACGATTGCCGTACCCACCGCTGAGCGGTTCGAGCTCAGCAACCGACTGCTACCGTTAGCTACTCGCGAGCAGAGACACAAAAGGGGGTGCGGTGATGTCGAAGCTCTCCCGCGTCACTCCCCTAGGCGCCGCAGCAGTCGCGCTCGGCCTGTCCCTGGCCGCCCCGGCATCGCGGCGGCAGGGACCCCGCGCCCGGATCCTCGCCATCATCGGCCGCCAGTAGCGCCGACAGCGAGGCCCGCCAGACTTAGGCATCACCCAGGCGCCGACCCACCGCGAACTCCGTGCCCCGAAGACGGTGTCCGTCGCAATCGTCGCCGGAATCGACGCTCTCCGCGCCGGCATCACCCACGTCTGCGGACAGTAGGCCTGCCGCCAGGACCGGGTCCGGCCGCTACAGGATCGCGCGGCACCACGACGAACCTCACCAGGGTCGTCCTCACGCGCGACAAACCAGCCGACGGCACGGGCCGAGAACACCGATCGGTTGGACGCGGCCCGGCGCACCGCAGGCATCCCGGCCAGACCGGAGACCGCCGGACCCGAAACGGCCAGACCGGAAACCGCCGACTTCGCCACACACCTCGCGCCGCGACCGTGCCCGACGAAGCCCCCACCCCGACGATCGCGCAGACGAGTTCCGCACCAACGACTTTCGCCTCCCGCATCCCGCAGGGCGATAGCCTCGACGCACTGCGCGCCCGCACCGCCGCATGCGTCGGCGACCGACTCTTTCGCGGGACTGCTGTCCCCCGTCGGGGTTGATCGGGCGTGGCCCTGCTGGTTGCGCCGTACGTTCTCAATCGAGGCCCCGTCGGTCGGTCGGTGCAAATCACCGGACGAGGCGAAGAGCCCGATCTCTTCGGCGCGCAATATCGGAGCGAGCGACCCCGAGGGCGACCGGATCGTCTACAGCCTGACCAGCAACGCCCGGAACGGAGTCGGTGGTTCTCGACGCGACCGGCGGCTACATCTACACCCCCGGCCAGAACTTCGCCGGAACCGATACCACGTTCACGGTCGCCGCCGCCGACCCCGGCTTCCACATCAACCTGCTCGACCTGTTCCGCCCACCCAGCACCGCTGCGAGCGTCGTGGTCCGCCAGGGCGCGGCCGCCGCCGGATCACTGCTGCAATTCCAGTTCTACTACGGCAGTGGTGCACAGTTCTGGTCCCCGGCCGCCCGCAGTTCGCTGGAGTCGGCGGCCACGGCCCTCGCGTCCTACATCGTGGTGGACGCCCCGGTCATCGTCACATTCGAGGTCACCGGGGAGTTCTCACTGCTGTCCTCGACATTGGCGACGGCGGGAAGCGATTTCATCAGTTCCGACCCGGGATTTCTGCCCACGGTGGTCCAGAATAAAATCCTCACCGGAGTCGACTCCAACGGCGCTGAGGCCGATGGTGAGATCAACTGGAACTTCGCCCAGAACTGGGCATTCGGCGACTCGGTGGCCTACGGCCAGTACGACCTGGAGTCGGTGGCGCTGCACGAATTGACGCACACCCTGGGCTTCCTGTCCTACGTCGACGCCCCCGGGGCCAACACCGGCCGGAGTTGGACGGTGTTCGACAGCTTCCTGGTCAACGCCGACGGCACGAAGGTGATCGGCAACGATTACACCTGGAAAAATACCTACACCCCGAATCTGACGGGAGCCAACGGCGGCCTCTACTTCGCCGGCGCCGATGCCGTCGCCGCGTACGGCAACCTCGTCCCGATCTACACCCCGGGTACCTGGGCACCCGGCAGTTCGATTTCACACCTCAACGACCGCGTCTTCGGGGTGAGCCGCACCCTGATGACCGCGCAGGTGGGATCGGGCCAGGGCATCCGAGTTCTGAGCCCGATCGAACTCGGTGTCCTCGCTGATCTCGGCTACACGGTGACGCCGCAACCGAGCGGCGCCGTGCTGGCTTTTATCGGCGTGTTCTTCCTTCGCCGCACCAGACGACGCTGACGGCCCGATCCCGCTCAACCGCTGACTAGCGGCGCGGACTGACCACTACCTCAAGGCCGGCGCGGCAAACTCGGCACTGCTTGCGGTGGTCGACCGGCAGCACCGTCCGCATAACCAGATCAGGCCCAGTTCCGCGACCCCGACCAGCAGCGCCGGCCACAGCATTCCGGTGAGAACCGTCAGGACCGGATGTTCGGATGGGCCTACCCGATCCGCCCGGAACCGGACCGCGGTGAAGTGGACGCAGAGGGCCACCGCCGTCGCCGCGCTGACGTAGACACCGAACCAAAACATTCGTGGCTCCTGCCCACAGGGGTGTGACCTGCTACCGCCATCGTCACACGGGTTCCGGCGTTCGCCGCGCAGGCCGTCCGGGCATTCGCCGAATCGTTACCGGGTACGGCCTCAACCATCCGTGGGAACTTCCGCCCCCGACTAAACGACTAGGACGGTGCCACGACAACGGTGCGGTCTATACCGGTGCGGGCGAGAGTCGGAACGTGGAGGTTTTGCGTGGTCACCATCGATCGAGCGCAGCGCCGTGGCGAGGCGGCCACCCTGCGCCGGATCTGGCGGTTGCACTTCTGGGTCGGACTGTTCGCGGCCCCGACGTTGCTGCTGCTGGCCTGCACCGGGCTGATCATCCTCTACACCCAGCCCCTCGACCTGCTCCTGCACCGCGACCTCAAGGTCGTCTCCACCCCGGATCAAATTGGCTCGAGCATCATGGTCTCTCTGACGCCCAGATCGACGCCGCCTGCCGCCAGGTGCCCGCGGACATGACACTGGACGCGGTGACGCCACCGGCGGCGCCGAACAGATCCACCCAGATCGACTTCATGGCGCCCGAATCCCCCGATGTGGGCGAGCGCAACGTCACGCAGGTCTTCGTTGATCCCTTCACGGGCGCCTACCTGGGCCAGCGCCGGGAACTCGACGGACTGGTGGGATGGGCCAACCAGTTGCACCGATTCTTCGGCAACGACGGCCCTACCGTGTCGGTGCCCGCCCTGGGGCATTTCATCGCGCCGTCGTCCTATCCTGATGCCTCGATGAGGGTGGGCGTGGGCAACCTCATCGTCGAGATGACCGCGGTATGGATCCTGGTGCTGCTGGCCAGTGGGATCTTTCTGTGGTGGCCCCGGGCCGCCGAGCGCGGCAAGCCGCGGCTGGCGATCCGGTGGCGCAAAGGTGGCCGGGTGCGCTGGCGGGATCTGCACGCCACCACCGGAATCCTGCTCTCGGTGGTGTTGATCGGTTACATCGTGTCGGGACTGACCTGGTCGCGGTACTGGGGTGAGAACTGGCGCGCGGTGGCATCGACGGTGAGCCCCGGAATGACGGTGGATGCACCCTCCACGCCGGCGAAGGTCGGCGACTTCGATCGCCTCGGCAGGCGCATCGCGTGGGCGGACACCGACGACCCGGTCTATGCCTCAGATCCGGGCCCCGGAGTGCCAATGACGTTGGGCTTCAACGAGATTGATGAGATCGCCAAATCGGAGAACATGCTGCCGGGTTACTCCATCGTTCCACCCTCGTACTACCCGGGTGCCACCGCGGACGACGAAACGGTCTACGGCAGCTACACGGTCGTCAACCACTGGCCGCAGAAGCTCTCCGAACAGCGCACCCTCTACCTCAATCAGTTCACCGGGGAGACGATCGCCAACTCCACCGCCGACCAGGACGGAACACTGGCGCGGATCACCAGTTGGAGTGTGGCCATGCACATGGGCAACCAGTACGGGGTGCTCACCCGCATCCTGGCCACGCTGGCGTGCCTGGGTCTGCTGACGAGCATCACCACGGCGATGCTCATGTGGTGGAAGCGTCGACCGACCGGCGGGACCGGGTTGCCGGGCCGGACCAGCGACGCCCAACGCGCCGACACCCCGCGGGGGGCGGTGGCCGCGATCGCGATCGTCGCCACCGCTCTGGCCGTGCTGTACCCGTCCTTCGGCGTCACCTTAATCGTGGTGCTCATCGCCGAAGGGGTCGTCTCGGCGACCCGGGGCCCGTCCGCCGCTTAGTCGGTCTCGAACGCTGCTGCGGCGTCGCGTTGCAGGTCCACGTAGGCCTTGTCGCTGACGTCGACTGCGACGCCCTGGACCTCGCCACCGGTGAACCTACCCGGGGTCTGATACTGCTGTGAGACGGTGTCGCCACTGTCAAAGCCCACGCACAGCCCGTCCCCAGCCAGGGTGAATTTGCCGATCTGGGCCCGCATCGGACCCTTGGCCACCTCTTTGCCGTCGACGTAGAGCTTCGTCGTACCCATCGACTCACCGTTCGCGCCGGCCTTCTCCCGGATGAACTCCATGCCCAGGGAATGCTTGCCCGGTGATAGCGGCGCGGACACGAATTCCTGCTCCGGCTTGATGCCCAGGAAGTTGTACACGTAATGCAGACGGCCGTCCTTGATGAACATGGAATGTCCGCCGAAGCGGGAGCCGTGAGCGAAGATCACGCCCTGGGCCTCCGGGGTGAGGTCGACGTTGCCGACGATCTTGTAGGAGCGGCCGCGGACACTGACCGCCACACCCTCGGGCACCGGTGCGGTGTCCGGGTAGTAGAGGGCGATCTCGGCGGCGCGGCTCGGCCTGCGCCGAGGGTTGCCGAGTTGCTCGACCGCGGAGCGGTCATCGAGGGGCAGGACGAAGTTGTTGTCGGCCTCCTCGAACCAGGCGTCGATCAGTTCCTTAAGCTTGTCCGGGTTCTGCTCGGCGAGATCGGTGGACTCCGACCGATCCTCGGCGACGTGGTAGAGCTCCCAGCGATCGTCACCGAAATTGCCCTTGTTGCTGATCGGGGAGTGCACGGCGGCGGCCTTCCAGCCGTCCTGCCAAATGCCACGGGTACCCAGCATCGCGTAGTACTGGCGCTTGCGGGTGGTGGGCGCTCCCGCGTCATCGAAGCTGTAGCGCATCGAGACCCCGTTGAGCGGGTACTGCTTGATGCCCTTGTACTCCTTGGGCATCTCCACGCCGGCGACATCGAGTATCGTCGCCGCCACGTCGATGGCGTGGTGGTATTGCTCGCGCACCTCGCCGCGGGCCTTAATGCCCTTGGGCCAGGAGATCACCATCGGGGCACAGGTGCCCCCGGCGAGCTGCGAGTAGCGCTTGAACATCTGAAACGGTGTGGAGAACGCCGTCGCCCACCCGGTCGGGAAATGGTTGTAGGTGTCCGGGCTGCCCAGGGTGTCCAGATACTTCATGTTCTCGCTGAGCTCATCGGGATAGCCGTTGAAGAACTTGTTCTCATTCACCGACCCGTTCGGCGAACCCTCACCGGAGGCGCCGTTGTCCGCGCAGTACATGATGATGGTGTTCTCCAACTGGCCGGTCTGCTCCAGGTAGTCCACGATCCGCCCGACCTGGGCGTCGGTGTACTCCGAGAACCCGGCGAACACCTCCGCCATCCGCGAGAACAACTTTTTCTCATCGGCATTAAGAGAATTCCACGGCCGCACCATGTCGTTGGCCACTTCGGCGTCCTCGGGCAGCGGGTTAATCGGCGTCATCTTGGTGCCCTCGGGCAGCACACCCTTGGAGACCATCCGGGGCAGCACCCACTCCCGGTAGGCCTCATAGCCGTCGTCGAACTTGCCCTTGTACTTGTCGATGTACTCCTGCGGTGCGTGGTGCGGAGCATGGTTGGCCCCCGGGCAGAACCACAGGTACCAGGGCTTGGACGGGTTCGACGAATTCTGGTCGCGCAGCATCCGGATTGACTGGTCGGCAAGGTCTTTGGAGACGTGGTAACCCTCATCGGGTAGATAGGGCTGCTCGATGAACCGGTTGTCCTCCACCAGGTCGGGGAACCACTGGTTGGTCTCCCCACCCAGGAACCCGTAGAACCGATCGAAACCCTTCTGCAGCGGCCACTCCGACTTGCTACCCCCGCTGGAGACGTCCTCCTCGGGGACGTTGTGCTGCTTGCCGATCCAGAACGTGCTGTAGCCGTTGTCCTGCAACACCTGACCGATGGTGGCGCACTGCGCGGGCAGTCGGGCCGCCGCGCCCGGAAAACCGTTGGAGCCCTCGGTGATAGCCGCGAATCGGTTCACGTGGTGATTGCGCCCGGTGAGCATGCAGGAACGCGTCGG
>JAGYKK010000028.1 GCA_018401645.1 Mycobacterium sp.
GCACAGCGGCCGAAGGGTCGCCGAACTACCGGGACGGGGCATTCTGCAACCTTGAACAGGGTTCGGGTCTGCGCCTCGACGCCGAGGAAAACCGCCTTCTGCTCTTTGAGGTGTGGTCCAGCAAGTCGGACAGTCATCCGAAACACCCGATCCCGCTGGCGGTTCCGCCGTCGCGATCCGGGACCGAAGCGTTGGCGGTGACCTGGCTCGGCCATGCCACCGCGCTGCTGGAGATCGACGGCCACCGGTTGCTGACCGATCCGGTGTGGAGTCAGCGCTGCTCACCATCGCGCACCCTGGGTCCTCAGCGGTTACACCCGCCCCCGCTTCCCCTCGAGTCGCTTCCCGCCCTGGATGCCGTGGTGATCAGCCACGACCACTACGACCACCTCGACATGCACGCCGTTCGGGCGCTGGCCCGAACCCAGCGGGCTCCGTTCATCACCCCGCTGGGGGTGGGCGCGCATCTGCGTGAGTGGGGAATTCCGGCATCTCGCGTGGTGGAACTGGATTGGAATGCCAGCGTGCGGGTCGGTGATCTGAAACTGGTCTGCACTCCCGCGCGGCACCTTTCGGGACGTTTTCTTTCTCGCAACAACACGCTGTGGGCGTCCTTCGCCGTGATCGGGCCCGAGCACCGGGTCTACTTCGGCGGTGACACCGGCTATACCGGTAGCTTCAGCGATATCGGAACCGAACACGGGCCCTTCGACCTCACCCTGTTGCCCATCGGGGCCTACAACAAGTCCTGGCCCGACATTCACATGAACCCCGAGGAGGCCCTGCAGGCCCATCGGGACCTGAACGCAGACAGCCCCGGGGTGCTGGTGCCGATCCACTGGGCCACGTTTCGGCTTGCACCCCATCCGTGGGCCGAGCCAGCCGAGTGGCTGGTCACTGCGGCGGCCGATGTCGCGGTGGACGTCGTCGTACCGAAGCCGGGTGGCCGGGTGGTACCGGGGGTGCGGACTGAGACGCAGCAGTGGTGGCGGCCGTGAGATTCGGGTGCGCCGCAGCTGATCCCGGGGATGCCGATTCCGGAGGACCCCGATGACGATCAGCATCGCCGCGGGGCTCTCCGATGCCGAGGTCGCCGTCCGGGTCGCACGGGGCCAGACCAACGACGTGCCCAGTCGTGCCTCGCGAAGTGTCGGCGAGATTGTCCGCGCCAACGTGTTGACCCGGATCAACGCCATCCTCGGGGTGTTGTTTTTGATCGTGCTTGCCACCGGTTCGCTGATCAACGGACTTTTCGGTCTGCTGATCGTTGCCAACAGCGCCATCGGCGTCATTCAGGAACTTCGGGCCAAGAAGACCCTCGACAACCTGGCCATTGTGAGTCAGGCCAAACCCTGTGTGCGGCGCGAGTCCGGAACTCGCGAGTTGCCGCCGAACGAGGTGGTGCTCGACGACATCATTGAAATCGGTCCGGGAGACCAAATCGTCGTCGACGGTGAAGTACTGGAAGCCGCCGCACTCGAGATCGACGAGTCACTGCTGACCGGGGAGGCCGACGCGATCGCCAAGTCGTGCTCCGATGCGGTGATGTCGGGCAGTTTCGTGGTGGCCGGCACCGGTGCCTATCGCGCCACGAAGGTAGGTCGGGAGGCCTACGCGGCCAAGCTCGCCGAGGAGGCCAGCAAGTTCACCCTGGTGAAGTCCGAACTTCGCAGCGGCATCGACATGATCCTGCGATTCATCACCTATCTGCTGGTGCCGGCCGGTCTCCTGATCATTTACACCCAGCTTTTCCTCACCAACGTGGGCTGGCGTGAGTCGGTGCTGCGAATGGTGGGCGCCCTGGTCCCGATGGTGCCGGAGGGACTGGTTCTCATGACCTCGATCGCCTTCGCGGTCGGGGTGATCCGGCTGGGTAGGCGTCAGTGCCTGGTTCAGGAACTGCCTGCCATCGAGGGCCTGGCCCGGGTGGACGTGGTGTGCGCGGACAAGACCGGGACGCTCACCGAGAACGGGATGCGGCTATCTGAGGCCAGGCCACTGGACGGGGTAGATGCGGGGCGGGTCGGTGCCGCACTGGCGGCGCTTGCCGCCGACGACTCCCGGCCCAACGCCAGCATGATCGCCATCGCGGAGGCATATCCCCAGGCTCCGGGCTGGTCCTCGACCGCGGTCGCGCCGTTCAAGTCGGCCACCAAGTGGAGCGGCGCCTCCTTCGGCGAGCATGGCAATTGGGTGATCGGCGCCCCCGATGTGCTGCTCGACCCGGCTTCGCCGGTGGCTGAGCGGGCCGAGGAGATCGGCGCCCAGGGGCTGCGGGTGTTGTTGCTGGGCTCGGCGGACCGTAGCGTCGACGCCGCGGATGCTCCGGGCGGGGTGACGCCGGTGGCCCTGGTGATTCTGGAGCAGCGAGTGCGCCCTGATGCCCGCGATACCTTGGACTACTTCGCCTCCCAACAGGTCGCGATTAAGGTCATTTCCGGCGACAACGCGGTCTCGGTGGGTGCGGTGGCCGGCTCGCTGGGCCTGCACGGCGAGACGATCGATGCACGCGAACTCCCGACCGAGGCCGAGGCGCTGGCCGACACCATGGCCACCTACACCACTTTCGGCCGGGTCCGGCCCGACCAGAAGCGGGCCATGGTGCACGCGTTGCAGTCGCGGGATCACACCGTGGCCATGACCGGTGACGGCGTCAACGACGTATTGGCCCTCAAGGATGCCGACATCGGCGTGGCGATGGGCTCGGGCAGCCCCGCCTCACGGGCGGTGGCCCAGATCGTGTTGCTGGACAACAAGTTCGCCACGTTGCCCTACGTGGTCGGCGAGGGCCGCCGGGTGATCGGCAACATCGAACGGGTTTCCAACCTGTTTTTGACCAAGACGGTCTACTCGGTGTTGCTGGCCATGCTGGTGGGCCTGGCCGGTCTGGCGTCACACTGGCTGGACACCGACCCACTGCTCTACCCGTTCCAGCCGATCCACGTCACCATCGCGGCGTGGTTCACCATCGGTATCCCGGCTTTCGTGTTGTCGCTGGCACCCAACAACGAACGGGCCCGCCCCGGATTCGTCCGCCGGGTGATGACCTCGGCACTCCCCGCCGGGACGGTGATCGGGATCGCGACCTTCGTCTCGTATCTGCTCGCCTACCCCGGCCGGGACGCCAGTCTGGTCAAGCAGACGCAGGCCTCGACGGCCGCGCTGATCACCCTGTTGATCGGGGCCATGTGGGTACTGGCGGTGGTGGCTCGTCCCTACCAGTGGTGGCGGGTGGCACTGGTCGCCTTCTCGGCCTTCGGCTACCTGGTGATCTTCGCCCTGCCGTTGGCCCGGGAGAAGTTCATGCTCGACCCGTCGGACCCGGCCGTAACCACACCGGCGGTGCTGATCGGCCTGATTGCCGCGGCCCTGATCGAGGCTTCCTGGTGGATTCGGGGCAGGCTGCTCGGCGAACCACGGGTTTTGTGGCGGTAGACGCTGACGGTGCGTAGATTGGCTCGGGGACTCCATCCGGGCAACCGGATCCGACAGGCGTCCCGCACCGACCATGAAGGGATTTACCATGTCTTTGTTCGATAAAGCCAAAGAAGTCATCAGCGACAACGTCGACAAGATCGAGGGCGCGATCGACAAGGCCGGCGACCTGATCGACGAGAAAACCTCGGGTAAGTTCTCCGAGACCATCGACAAGGTGCAGGGCGCCGCCCAGAACGCGGTCGACAAGGTCGCTGACGCCGCGGGTAACGCCAAGGAAGCCGCCTCCGGTGCCGCTGAGACCGTTGCCGACAAGGTCAGTGGCGCCGCGGAGACCGTCGCCGATAAGGTCGACCCGAAGTAAGCCCCGGATGGCGAAGGTCTCGGTCTCCGTAGACGTTCCGCTATCACCTGCACAGGCGTGGCAGCATGCCTCTGACCTGTCCCGGTACTCCGAGTGGCTGAGCATTCACCGGGTTTGGCGTTCGACGCTGCCGAAGACTATCGACAAGGGCACTGTTGTGGAGTCCATCGTCGAGGTTAGGGGCATGTACAACCGGATCACGTGGACTATTGTGAACTTCAGACCGCCGGAGTCGTTGACGCTGGACGGCATCGGCACCAATGGTGTGAAGGTGAAGATGATCGGCAGGGTCCGACCCGGTGCGGCGATCCCACCCGACCTAGTGGGCTCTGCCGGCGGAACTGCGGTCGTCAGCATGGACATCCACCTCGGCGGGCCTGCCCTGTTCGGTCCCATCGGACTGATCGTGGCTGCCGGCCTACGCTCTGATATCCGGGCATCGTTGGATCGTTTCGTGACCGTGTTCGCCCCGGCCTAGTTCGTCCGGGCCCCAGCCTAATTCGGGCCCTGGTGGGCTTGCCCCCGACGCAGTGTCTCGAGGAGTTCGCGGTACGGGCCCACCAGGTAGGCGGTGTCTCCGGCCTGCAGGTGGATGTTGCGGTGCGGATGCAATTCCACCGGGCCGCCGTGGCGCTCGACGGCGATGATCCGCGTTTGGGTGGGGTGGAACGCACGTGTTCGAAGCCGAGGCCTAACTTCCGGCGCCTCGCCGTCGCGGCACGACAGGCGGCTACCGCATACGACGACGACATCGACCCGATCGGGCAGTTGCGGCGAAGGAATGCCGAGCTAGCGGCCCAACGCGATTCGCGTGCGAGGCTCGTCCAGCAGTACGCCATCATCATCAACAAACTGACCCTGGAAAACAAACGACTACTCAAAGCTGGAAATGACGCCGGCAACGTCGCCTCCATCCACAGCGGCCGGACCGTAAACCGGTGAATCTCCCTCTGCGCCCCTAACCGCACCCAGCCCAAAACCGCAAGGGGGCCTCGGCCCGGGCGTCTGCGGACGGGCATTTTTCCGCGGAAAACTTGCCGAAGCTCCCATCATTGGACCTGTTGCACGCCGCTGCCGGGCAGGTTCCGGAAACAAATATCGTGCATGGGGATACACTTTCCTCGACGTCCCGGGAGGTGGAGCCGCAGCCGATCACGGTCGGCGTGGTACAGCCCGTGGTCCTGGAAATCGAGAAAGCGGTCCGACAGCTGGTAGGTACCAGGCTGCGGCCGCAACGGCAGGGGAGTCGCGACCTCCGGCCGGAATATGATCATCGGTCAGCGGATTTTAGCCCCCGCCGCCGGCATCAGCGTGCTGATGGGAGTCGACAGGTGGCTTGTGGGCCCGCAGCGCCGAGCAGAGGGTGACGCCGTGACAGGCGAGCGGATCACACCGCGAAGAATCCTGGTCGCGACGGACTTCTCGGTGCCGGCGCAGGCGGCGATAGCCCGGGCCGGGCAACTCGCCGCCCAGCACGGTGCCCGACTCGGGCTCCTGCACGTTCTTCCCGACGAACTCGACGTCGATCAGGACCGGGTCCGCGCGGCGCTGCGCGAGCATGCCCTACGGTTCGCCCCTGCAGCGCCTGCCGACATAGCTGTTCGCCGGGGAACCGTCGCCGCCGAGATCGTTGCCGAAGTCGTCGCTTCGGACGCCGGCCTGGTGGTCGTTGGCGCACATGGTGGAGACTGGCTGGCCGATCTCTTCCTGGGCAGCACGGCCGAAAATGTTGTCCGCCAGTCAACGGTCCCGGTGCTGATGGTCAAACGGCCTCCCGCCGGGGCCTACCGTTCGGTCATCCTGTCCGTCAACGACTCGGCGGCCTCGGCTGCCGCGGCACGGTTCGGTGGGCTGCTCACCCCCGGAGCCCAGCACTTCGCAGTCCATGTCTGCATCGTCGTCGGGGAGGCTCTGCTGCGCGTCTACGGAGCCAGCGAAGAGCAGCTTGATCAGCTGCGGCGGGTCTCCACAGCGGAGGTGCACGACGAGATCGCCCGGCTTGCAGCGACATTCGATCGTCCGCCGAAAGAGGTGATCATCGCGCCGGGGCATCCGCCGACCAAGTTGGTGGAGCAGTGCGACTCCCGGGGAGCCGACCTGATCGTGACCGGCACCGGGACGCGTTCACCGGCGGCGTACGCGCTGCTGGGCAGCGTCGCGCAGCATGTGATGCATCAGGCGGCCTGCGATGTACTCATCGTGCCGGCGGCGGTGCTCTGAACAGTGGACCTGCACCCGTTTTCGGCCCTGGCGGTCATCCTGGCCATCGCCACCGTCGTGGGCCTGGTGGCTGTCCGGTTGCGCCAGCCCCTCATCGTGGCCTTTATTGGCGTCGGCATCGCGGTGGGTCCGGTGGGCACCGGTTGGGTGTCCTCCGACAGCACCATCGAACTGCTGGCCCGCCTTGGTATCGCGATCCTGCTTTTCCTGGTCGGATTGCGTCTGGACCTGCACATGATCAAAACAACCGGCACGGTCGCCGTCGCCACCGGGTTGGGGCAGGTCTTTTTCACCTCGGTCATCGGCTACCTGATCGCGCGGGCGTTGGGAATGGACAGTGTCACTGCGCTCTATATCGCTGTAGCGCTGACCTTTTCGTCGACGATCATCATCGTAAAGCTGCTGTCGGACAAGCGTGAGCTCGACCAGTTGCACGGCCGGATCGCGGTGGGCTTCCTCATCGTCCAAGACATCGTCGTCGTGCTGGTGATGATCGCGCTGACTGCCTTCGGCCAGAACACCGGCGACAACCTCGGAGTCGGGATCGCCCTGGTGCTGGGTAAGGGCATCGGCCTGCTGGCCGGGATCTGGCTGATGATGCGGATCGTGCTGCCCCGGTTGCTCCCTCATGTCGCAAGTTCCCAGGAACTACTGGTGCTGTTCGGTGTGTCCTATGCAGCGTCCGTGGCGGCGCTCAGCGAGTGGCTCGGCTTCAGTTCCGAGGTGGGGGCGTTCCTTGCGGGGGTTTCGCTGGCCAGCACACCGTTCCGAGACGCCCTTGGTGCGCGGTTGATCAGTCTGCGCGACTTCCTGCTGCTGTTCTTCTTCCTTGACCTCGGAGCGCGACTGGAGTTCACCGACGCCGCGAAACAGATCACCGAGGCACTGGTGTTGTCGGTGTTCGTGTTAATCGGAAATCCGTTGATCGTCATCGTGATCATGGCCGTGATGCGTTACCCGGTTCGGGTGGGTTTCCTGGCGGGCTTGACAGTTGCCCAGATATCGGAGTTTTCGCTCATCTTGGCCGCACTGGGTCTGAGTCTGGGGCATATCACCAGCGCCACGGTCAGCCTGATCACGGTGGTCGGCTTGATCACCATCGGCTGTTCCACCTACATGATCCTGTACTCGCATCAGCTTTACGACCGCATGAAGCGGTGGTTGGCGATTTTCGAACGACGGGGCGTGCGCCAGGGCCACATAGACAGCCGCAACGACGACTCCGACATCATCCTGTTCGGCCTCGGCCGGTTCGGCACGCATCTGGCGGAACGGCTGACCGGCGCCGGACATCGCGTGCTGGCGGTCGACTTCGATCCCACCGCTGTGAAGGCCCACGACAGCGACGGGTTATCCACCATGTTCGGCAGCGCCGAGGACGTCCACCTGCTCGATTTCCTGCCGCTGGACCGGGCGCGGTATGTCATCAGCGCAATCCCGGTGCTGACGACCAACCTTGCGCTGCTGCAAGGTCTTCGCCACCATCAGTACGCCGGAATCATCGTGTTGACGGCCCATACCCGCCGCGACGCCGACGAACTTCGCGCTGCCGGCGTTGATGTCATCCTGGAACCGTTCTCGACAGCCGCCACCGCTACCTCTGAGGAACTGCACCGCCTGCTCACCGAAGATGGCTGGCGGACAGCGGCCGGCGAGCGGCCTGGAGAAGAGACAAACCGGGGTAACGGGCGGTAACGGGCGGCTGATGAGGACTAAAGACCCGGGGCTCACCGAGTTCGTGGATGATCCGAATCGCGAGCGCGTCCTCGCCGCAGACGATGATGTGGCCGGGCATGAGCGAACGTACTTGGGAAACCGGGGCGAGGGTCATAGCCCCAGGACGAAATCGGCGAAGTCGAAGCCCGGTACCACGACACAGCTCACCAGGCTGGCCTCGGTTCCGCGCGGACGGGCCCGTTGCCAGTGCCCGGGCGGCACCAGCACCTGAGGGTGGTGGCCGGCGTCGATATCGGAGCCGAGCACCCAGGTCGCCGCGGACTCCTGGTCGGGTCCGAACTCCAGCACCACCGGGCTACCCCGATGGTGCAACCACAGTTCGGCGCTGCGCACGGTGTGCCATGCGGATTCCTGTCCGGGAAGCAGGGCGAAGAGAATCGCGGTGCCGGCCGCGCGCGGGCCGTCGTAGTGGGCCGGTAGCGCGGGTCCGGCCAGTGTCAGTTCGCTGCGCCAGGTTTCGCGGAACCAGCCTCCCTCGGGGTGCGGGGCCAGATTCAGCCGACGTATCCACCCCGGTAACTCCGTCATCAAGCGCTGCCCTTCCGCGGTCATCGGCGCTGTGGCCGGACCGTGCGTTCGGTGAAACGGTTAGGGTCTTCAGAATGGCACGCCTGCGTCCCGGGTGGTTGGTGGTGCTGTGGGCGACCGGTCTGTCGATCAGCGCCTGGCTGCCCTGGCTCACCTCGGCGGTCGGCGGCGGGGGTCGCGCCAGCGCCATCGGCGGGACCCTAGGCAGCGTCGAATTACCGCCCCGGTTCGGGGCCGGACAGCTGATAGTGCTGCTGTCCTCGGTGTTGATCGTCCTCGGGGCGATGCTGGCCCGCGGCCTCGCGCCGCGATTGGCCGGGGCCGCTGCGGTGGTGATCTCAGCGCTGATCGCTGTCCTCACGTGGTGGTACTACCGCTCCAACGTCGCACCACCGGTCGACGCCGGATACGGGTTCTATCTCGGTGCGGCATTCGCCCTGGCTGCGCTGGCGTGTTCGGTGTGGGCGCTGGTGTCCGTACTGGTCAGCGACTGATCGGCGGCCGTCCGGGCTTTCTCAAGGGCGCGTCGGTAGGCTCAAGCGGGCGAATAATTGGTGAAGGGAAGGCGTATGGGCACTGCAGTCAGACCGACGCGGACTGCTATCGGTGCGCTGGGAGTCGCTGTGATGGCCACGCTCGCGATGACCGGCTGCTCAAGCTCAAAACCCAGTGCTGAACGGTGCGTGGAGGTCTCGGCGGCGCTCAGCGACGTTCCGACACGGACTGACCAGGAGCCCAGGATGCGAATTCCCGTCCCGCCGGGTTGGGAGCGCAGCACAAAAATGGACAACGAGTCCATCAGGTTCGCGATCCGAAATCCCGCACTGACGGTGGACGAATTCACGCCCAACGCGGTGGTGACGCTGCAGAAGATCGGCACCGAAATACCCAAGGCCGAGAAGGTGCTCGAGGCGCAAAACGAACAGTTGGCGACGAAACTGAAGCTGACCGATATGAACTCCAGCCCCACACAGGTCTGCGGTGCAGTGGCACTGTCGTCCACCTACACCGCGCCCGAGGTCAAGCTCGGCCCGAAACTCCCAGCGGTGCCGCCGCGTAATGCGAGCGCGGTGAGCGCGCTCTACAAAGGACGCGACGCCAACTACGTCGCGACGCTGACCGTGCAGACCATCAGGCCGGATGACAAGACCTATGCGGCCGATTCGGCGATGATCATCAAGGGATTCCAGCTTCTTCCGCCCGGCTGAACGGTGATGACGCCGCCGGTCGGTCGCCCTGCCTGCTAGTTCATCGCGATCGTCGGTTTGTCCCCGCCAACCCGACGGCCTCGGCCGCCGAGTCGGTCTCACGCCAGCGGCGTACGGCTGAACCTGCCACCCAGGTGGAGTGGGTTCCGCTGGAAATCCGTTCGGGCAGTTGCAGTTTGCAGACCGGGCCTTCTTCGAGAGCGGCCGCGTCGAACACCAGGCAATAGGATGCGTCGGCGTTCATGTCGGTGGTCAGGGTAATCAGGTAGCCGTCATCCTCGGCGCGGCTGCCGATCCGGGGTGCCATTGAGGTCTCACTGCCGTAGACGCCGTCTGCGAAACGATAATGCTGCTCATTTCCGGTGACCACATCATGGCGAATAAGGCCGTCGAACAGGAACCATCCCGGCTTACCGGTAGCCGCGTAGGCATAGCGGTATGTCTCACCACCGTGGCCGGCGTTGATCGTGCCGAACTCGGAGATGTTCTCGCTCAATGGCTCTTCGGTCACTGCGCCGGTCACAAGGTTTAGTCGCCACCGGTGTAGCCGGGCCTGCATCCGGTCGATTGCCAGGAAACGGAACGCACGCTGCCACCTGTCGCCGTCGCCGTTGTCGGCCGGTTCGGGATCGCCCTGGTAGAAACCGTCGAGCACGATCTCGTCACCGTCCTCGTAGGCGTTGGTGAAGTGCAGCACGAATGTCGGGTCTGCCTCGAACCAGTGGATGTCACCACCGGCGACCGAACCCGTGCCACCTCGCCGGGGGACAACCGCGAAGCGGGACGGCATATCGCGATGGAACCGCGGGACATGCAGATCGGATTGCAGGAGAGTGGGGTCCCAGAACAGCGGAAAGTCGTTGAAGATGGCGTAATTCCGGGTGAACGCCATGTCGTGCGGCAGGCGCGGACCCGGGAGCGGAATATCGACGTAGTGCACGAGGTCGTTGTTTGCGTCGACGACACCGTAGTGCAGGTAGGGCGAGTGTTTGCTGTAGTTGAAGAAGAGCATCTCGTCGGTGCGGTCATCGACCTTAGGGTGGGCCGAGACCCCCCAGTCGAACGGGAAACCGCCGTTGAAAGTCTCCTTGCCCAGGGTGTCGGCGGTGTAGGGATCGACGCGATAGAGTTCTCCGCACTGGTAGAAGCTCGTCAGTGCGGTGCCGCGGTGGACCACCACATCGGTGCTTGAGGCGTCCTTGAGTAGCGTGCGCGCACCCCAGCCGTGGTCGACTCTCGACAGTGACAGTGGTTCGGCCAGGCCCGGCCAGAGTGGTCCGCCGGCGTCATTCTCGGCGCCCAGTGCCTCAGTCTGAACGAACCTGTTGCGGTAGAACGCTTTTCCATCCCGGAAGCCGACGATGTGCAGCATCGCGTCGCCGTCGAAGGGGTGGTAAGACTTCAGCGCGGGATGTAGGGGGTTCTCGGTGTTGCGCAGATAGATGCCATCGAGGTCGGCGGGAATCCGGCCCTCCACGACCGTCAGGTCATCAGCGCGCCACTCAGTGGTCTGCGGCCGCCACGGTCCGGTTCGGTACGGGTGGTCGTCGTTCTCGGGCAGCGTGGACAGTAATTTCCCGACTATCTCAATGTCCATATCGAGGTCCTATTCGAGCGGGCTCCCCGGGTCCGATGACGAAACTGACTGTGGTGGCGGTACTTCCGCCAAAGTTGAGCGTGCCGAAGCGGCGGGCACCGTCCACCTGGTAGTCGCCGGCGTTGCCGCTGACCTGTTTGGCAGCGTCGAGCAGCATCCGGATCCCGGAGGCCCTGACCGGATGGCCGCCGCCGATCAGACCGCCGCTGGGGTTGATTGGGAGCCGACCACCGATCTCAATGTCGCCGGCCTCGATGGCTTTCCACGATTCGCCCGGTCCGGTCAGGCCGATGTGGTCGATCGCCAGGTACTCGCTGGGGGTGAAGCAATCGTGCACCTCGAAGCCGTCGAGGTCATTGAGATGCACCCGTGCACGTTTGAACGCATCGTGAATAGCCGCGCGGACGTGCGGTAGTACGTATGGATCGCCGGCGTCCCGGTCAAGTTTTTGGCGCAGGCCCAATCCGACGGTGCGATGACCCCAGCCCTCGATCAGCCCGATCGGTCGGACATCGGGATGCTCGCGCAGGAACTCGTCGCTGACCAGGACGACTCCGGCGCCGCCGTCGGTCATCTGGCTGCAGTCGAAACGACGGATCCGGCCCTCGACTGGCGGATTGACGGTGTCAGTAGGGCCGGCGACGGCCAGGTCGGGAACCCGCCAGTCGCGGGTCTGGGCGTTGGGATTGCGTTTGGCATTGGCCAGGTTCAGCGCGGCGATGGCGTGCAGGTGGCGGTCGTCGATACCGAAGCGGCGGTCGTACTATCGGCGACTTCGGCGAACATCGCCGGCCACAGGTATTTCGCGTCCGTGCCCTCGTGCCCGGCCCATGCTGCGGCCCCCAGATGCCGGGCGGCGGTGTCGCCGGGGACGGTCTTCTCCAGTTCCATGCCGACCACCAGGGCGGCCCGGTAGTGCCCGGCCCGCAGGTCGGCGACGGCGGCCAGTACCGCGACACTGCCGGAGGCGCAGGCTGCCCCGTGGCGGGTAGCCGGGTGGTTCCAGAGGTCTTCGCAGACGGGGCCGGCATGGCGCCGAGGTGGCCCTGGGCGGCAAACATCTCGCCGAAGGCGTTGGCCACATGGACTACGTCGATGTCGATGGCGTCGATCATCAAGTCGGCCAGTGTCTTCTCGATCACTTCGCGCGTCAGGTCGGCAAAATCCCGGCCCTCACGAGTGAGGTTTCGGGCGAAATCGCTCTGGTAACCGCCGAGTATCCACACGTCGGCGCCCATCGGGTCAGGTTACTACCGTCCGGAGCGTACTCTGTGTCGAGCTGTGGCGAGCAAATATGAGGACTAACGTCCCTTACGATTTACTCAGGTCTGTACTAGACAGGTCATGGGTTTGCGGCGACCGCTGCGGCCACCCTTCGGAGGGAATAGACATGAACGGTTCAAGTTCGCGTTGACCGGAGTGGCCTTCGCCACGGCCGGGGCGCTGATCGCCGCAACACCCGTCGCGATCGGTCAGGCAGATGCACCGATACCCGACGCGACCCCGGTGACAGCCGATCTCGACCTTCTGTCGCACTCCCAGGGTGGCGGTTGGAAGATCAAGGGCGACATCTACATCGGTTACTTCGGCGCCGGATCCTTCGACGACGACGATGAGGACGATGACGACGATGACGATGACGATGATGATGACGACGACTGGAACAGGGGTGGTTTCGGCACTTTCGTGACGGACTTCCTCGCCAACAACCAGGCTGAGGTCATCGCGGTCACCGCGATGATTCCAGTGTTCAACCTGGGTCCGGTCGCGGTCGGCAACTCGTTGCTGGCCAACGCCTACTACAGCGGATACAACGGCTCTGCAGTCGGCGTCGACGGCGTCGTCAGCTACGTCACCAGCCAGATCGGGGTTCCGCCGGGTGATCTGGTTCAGGGCCTCGTGCTGGGCGCGACCGCCCTGGTCCCACGGTTCAACGTCGGGCCGGTTGCGGTCGGCAACTCATTGCTGGCCAACGCCTACTTCAGCGGATATGACGGTTCAGCCACCGGGATCCCCGGGTTGGTCTCCTACGTCACCAGCCAACTGGGCGTCCAGGCGACGCCGGCCCCGGCCGGTGCGGTGAATGCCGCTTCGGTCAAGGCCAGCGTCGCGGCCGCGGTCAGCACCCGGTCGGTCGCGTCAGTTCGCGCGGCCGCCGTCACCGCCCCTGAGGTCGAGGCTGGTGACAGTGGTCGCGCTGCGGATTCGGCCAAGGAGTCCGCGCAGGCCGCCCCGAAGGTGAAGGCCGACGGTCCTCGAGTCGCGCGCTCGGCGGCTGGTCGGGCCGTCGCAAAGGCGGCCAGCGAAGCCGGTCAGGCCAGGGCGGGCGCCGCCCGTTCGGCGGCGACCTCGGGTTCTGACGAGGGCTAACTCTGCACCGTTCGATCACGAAGTAGCCCCGAACAGAAGTTCGGGGCTACTTCGTCGGGGTCACTCGGCGTCCCGCAACCGGTCGGCTAGGTCGTTGCCGTGACGGATGAACCGTGGGCATGCTCAGGCGGCGAAGCCTGCGGTGACCCTGTCAGTAAACTGGCTTCGTGACTACTCTAAGGATTGCACTCGCCACCGCAATGATTCCGGCCCTCGCGATAGTGGGCGGATGTACCTCGACCGCCGAAAACGACGCGACCGGTGAGGCCCGGGATGTTCAGGGCGACGCTCTCGCCGCGTGTCTTACCGGCGAAGTCATTCCGGCTGGCTCGACGCTGAACATTTCCACCACCGTTTCGCCGATAACGTCCATGGTCGCCAACGTTGCCGGGGGACTGGCAAAGGTCACCGGGTTGGTGCCTGAGGGGACCAACTCCCACACGTTCGAGCCCTCACCTAGCATGGCGACGACGCTGGCCCAGACGAATGTGTTTTTCGCAAACGGGCTCACGCTCGAGGAGAACACGATCGAACTTGCCAGAACCAACCTCCCTTCCTCGACGGACGTCTGCGAACTTGGCACTGCGGTGTTGCCGGTCGGCGACTACGTCTACGACTTCTCCTTCCCCAAGGAGGGAGGCAAGCCGAATCCCCACCTCTGGACCAACCCGAAGCTTGCGATCAAATACGTGGCGCTCATCCGCGACGTACTCGTGAAGATGGATCCGTCGAACGCTGAGGCCTACACCTCGAATGCAGCCGCCTATACGGCGAAACTCGAGGCGCTTAGCGCGGCCGTGACAACTGCCACGGCGACCCTGCCGGTCGGTGACCGCAAGCTCCTCACCTACCATGACGCCTTTGCCTACTTCGCCGATGACTACGGCTGGGAAGTTCTCGGTGCCATTCAGCCTTCCGATTTTGATGAACCCACGCCGCGCGAAGTCAGCGATCTCATCAATCAGGTCAAAGACAGCAAGGTGAAGGCGATCTTCGGCTCTGAGGTATTCCCGAGTCCGGTACTTGAACAGATCGGCCGTGAAACTGGGGCCACCTACGTGGACGTACTCCGTGATGACGACCTCCCCGGTGAACCCGGCGATGCCGATCATTCCTTCCTTGGCCTGATGCAGTTCGACTACGTGACCATGGTCGAGGCACTCGGCGGCGATGCCTCGGCGCTGAAGAACCTCGACGTCACCGACGTCTCGCCGGATACCGCCTTCTACCCGCAGTGACCGCCCTTGTCGAACTCGACGGAGTCTCACACTCCTACGGCGGCCCGTTCGTGCTCGATCATGTCCACCTGATCATCGAGGAGCCGTCGTTCCTCGGGGTCATAGGCCCATCCGGGTCGGGGAAGACCACGCTTTTGCGCCTGGTCCTCGGGAATCTTCGGCCAACCAAGGGCGCGGTACGCCGGCGCAGTGATCTGCGGATCGCCTACGTTCCCCAGGTCGAAACCGTCAACTGGAATTTTCCGATCACGGCCAGTGAAGTCGTCCTGATGGCCGGGGCGTCGAAGTGGTACCGGCCGCGCGCCACCGAGTCCGAACGCAGACGAATGTCGGAACTTCTTGAGCAACTCGGCCTCGGTGGTTTCGAAAATCGCCACATCCGCGAACTCTCCGGTGGCCAACAGCAGCGGGTGTTTCTGGCCCGCGCTCTTTACAGTGATCCCGAACTCCTCGTTCTCGACGAACCGACCTCTGGTGTCGACGTGCGTACCCGACACGAAGTGGTCCACCTCCTGACCGACCTTCATCGCAACGGCACCTCGGTCGTGCTGTCCACGCACGACATCAACGGTCTCGCTGCCCATCTCCCGATGATCGCCTGCGTCAACCGCGAACTAATCGCCGTGGGAACTCCAGTCGAGGTGCTCACTCCGGCGGTGCTTGAGCGCACTTACGGAGCTCCGATGAAGGTCCTCGAACACGGCGGAATGCTTCTCGTCACCGACAGCCCGATGGGACTTGCATGACGCTGTTCGAACCGTTTCAGTTCGAGTTCTTCCGCAACGGCTGGATGGTGTCCACCCTTGCCGGAGCTATCTGCGGGCTCGTTGGCGTCTATGTCGTCCTGCGCAGCATGAGCTACATCGGACATGGGCTCTCCCACTCCATCTTTGGCGGCGCTGCTGCCAGCGCAGTTCTCAGCGTGAACTTCTACCTCGGCGCCGGGCTATGGGGTCTGCTCTCGGCGCTCATGATAGGTCGGGTTGCCCGCCGCGGGAAGGTCGGCGCCGATGCCGCCATTGGCGTCATCGCCACCGCGTCCTTTGCGTTCGGCCTCGCATTGACGAACGTTTTTGGAACTGCCAAGCGCTCCATTGAGGCCGTTCTTTTCGGATCCATTCTCGGAGTCACGGCTCTCGAGGTGGTCGCAGTCGCGTCCGTCGGAGTGCTTGCGGTGGGCATCATCGCGGGGTTTTATCGGAAGCTTCTTTTCGCCACCTTCGATCCAGAAGTCGCCGATGTCAGTGGGGTCAACGTTGGACGAATGGAAGCTCTGCTCATGGTGATGCTTGCCGCCACAATCCTCTTCACGATGAAGATCGTCGGAGTTCTGCTCATCAGTGCGTTGCTTGTGACCCCCGCCGTCATCGCCCGGATGGTTACCAACTCGTTTTCCCGCATGCTCGTGATCGCGCCCCTGGTGGGAGCCGTCTGTGGTGCTATCGGGATGGTGATCAGCTACCACGTCGATGTTTCGCCGGGTGCCGTGATCATCCTGCTCGCATCACTAATTTTTGTTGTGGTGTACGCCATCACCGGCGCACGCGGCCGCGGCAACGCTGCCGGCATGATCCACTGACCAGTCGGGCTTACTCAGTCGGGGCTGGTCAGTCGGGGCTGGTCAGTCGGGCTTAGTCAGTTCCCACATCTGGCCATCGGCCGTATCGCGTACCTCGACACCGGCAAGGGCGAGTTCGTCGCGTATCTGGTCGGAGAGGTCGTAGAGTTTCGCCCGGCGAACCTCTGATCGGGCCGAAAGTGCGATTTCCACAAGGGGTCCGAGGACATCGCGCGGATCGGTCAGTCCGCTGCGCGAGGCATCGCCGAGTCGAATGATCATGGATCGCAGCAGTGCTCGTGCTTTATCCATCTCGACGCTTTGAAGCGTGTCGGCGGACCAGTCGCGAATGGCATCGTCAAGATCGAGGATTGCCGCGACCGCACCGGCCGCATCGCGCCCTTCGATGGAAAGATCGAACTCGGCGCTGCAGCGTTCTACATCTGAGGCCAGCGAAGCCGCCACCTTCGTCGAAACGGTCCCGGCAATCGGGCTGTCGTCGGCCGCAGGCGTGAGCACCGGTGCACTTCGAGCGGTAGAAGTTCCCGACCGGGCCGACGGGTGTTCCCGCAACATATCGATGGGTACGGTTTCACCGGACGGGATCTCCATGGAGATGCCGTTGCGACGGACGGTGACGACACCGAGGCCCACGACTTTCGCCGTGTCTTTATCGAGATCCAGGATGACGCCGGTGTGTTCGTCGACACCGAGTACGAAGGCACCGGCAGGGAGAAGTTCCTCCAAAATCCGCAGCCTCCTTTCACCCAGGTAGCAAAAACGTGTGTCGTGGTGGCCACCCTCGGTGTTGTTGTAGTGCGGGATGACCGCAACAGGGAGGCCGAACGGCGTCAACAGGTCGAGTCCATCGAGCCAGTGCGGGTTCGCTCCGGACTTGTAGATTTCGTAAACGGGGACTGTGCTGATCCCGAGCGTGAGTGCGGCCGCACTTGAAAATGTCACAGCGCCACCGGTTTGTAATTTTTCTGCCAGCAGTTCCGGAAGTGGAGTTCCGGCCCACTGCCGCAGCGCGTAGGTCGGGCTCCCGGGTCCTGCGAAGACGAACCGGGCCTGCCGGATCGTGTTGAAGGCCACCTCGCGCTCAAGGGTTGTCGCCGTCGCGACATCGCAGAGACCGGCGACGTCGACGATGCGATTGAGGGAGACCTTGAAGTACTGAACCGTCTTCGCCGAGAGTTCGTCGGCATTTTCCTGGAAGCCGAACGGCGTATCGAGAAAGACTGACGGAATGGCGGCGTCGGCGGTGAGCGCCGATGCCGAGAGATGCTCGAACACCTCGCGGTGTGGCTTCACCATGGTCGGTGACGTTTCGCCGCTGCCCATGATGGTAAGAAGACGGGTCATGCGCGCACGGCCTCCTCGGCAAATTCCGCAAGGACCGCGGCCAATCGGACCGGATGCTGCGCTTGGATATCGTGGTGGGCCGGCGCGAACCAGTGTGCTCGACCGTTCGGGAGAAGGTTCAGTGCGGTGGCCACTGCGGCGCGTTTGTCGCCTGTCCATGCGACGTCGCCGGTGTCGGCCGGCACCAGCAGTGCGGGCACGTCGACCAGTGCGTATCGCGTGGACGGGCGATGGCTGTAGAGCGACTCGAGAATTGCGAGGTGTCGATTCAGGGTCAACCAGGGAGCGATCGTGCCGTCCGGTCGGATCTCGAAATTGGCCATCGCTCCAGCGATGCCCGTTTCGGTCCAGTCGGTATGGCTCTCGCGCATCCAGCGTTCCATCGACGCTGCAGGCGTACCGGCGAGATGCGGAGGGGTCAGTATCTCCCGGCACGCGTTCCAGTCGTCGAAACGGCTGGCTAATTCGATGAATCCACCATCGACGGCGACCACCGCACCGGGGATGTCCGGGTGGGTGGCCGCCAGTTCGATGACGACATTTCCACCCCATGACTGACCGACGACCACTGGTCGGCGGAACCCGATTGCGTTGATCAAGGTGACGAGGTCGGTGACGATTGTCTCGAAGTCGTAGCCGTGATCGGGTTTGCTCGACTGGCCGTGCCCCCGCTGATCGATCGACACCACCGGATGGCCTGATGCCGTCAGTTCCGCCGCAACGCCGTCCCAGGTGCGAGCATTCGAGGCCAAGCCATGGACCAGCACGAAGGGCGTTCGGGCCTGGTCGAGGCCGCCCGCCAGCGCCCGCAGTTCCACGCCCGGCGCAACCGTTATCCGCAGTTCCTCGATCGTCACGTCACGGCCCGGCCGGCGTTGGCGATCGATTCGCACAACTCAATGGTCGAGAGCACCTCGGCACCAGAGCGTGGCCAGGGCTTCGACCCGCGGACGGACGCGACGAAGGCCTCGATCATGAGCGCGTAGCAGTTCGCTCCTTCGACCCGGTACTCGTCGCAGCGTCCATCCGGTCGGGCAACCTGGAAGATCGACCCGTCGGTTCCCGGTGTGAACGGACGATCGACCCGAAGCGATCCGGCCGTTCCGTCGATCACCAGGGATTGATTTTCCGGCAGTTCAAACGACATCAGCACCGAGGCCGACGCTCCTGAGGAATTGCGAAGCCACGCGGAGGTGGTGAGATCGATACCCGTGTCGGCCGAGACGACCTGCGCTTCGATTCGGAGTTCGTCGGAACCAAGAATCTTTTGGACCGGGTCGAGGCAGTAGATACCCACATCGAGAAGAGCTCCACCACCCTGCTCCGGCAGCCAGCGGTAGTTGATCTCCGTGCCGGCCTCGGGGCGCGCGAGGGGGAAGGTGAAGTGCGAGGTGACGTGGCGGATCTCGCCGAGCTCACGGGCAGTGATCAGCGTCGCGATCGCAATCGAGAGGGGATGAAACGGCGTCATGTAGGCCTCGGCGAGCACGACACCGGCCGCATCACAGGCTGCGAACATCCGTCTGGCCTCGCGTGAGGAGACAGCCAGAGGCTTCTCGCAGAGAACGTGCTTGCCGGCCTCTGCCGCCCGTTCCACCCACTCGAGGTGCTCACCATTGGCTAGGGCGATGTAGACGGCGTCGACGTCAGGATCGCTCAGCACATCGGTGTAGCTTCGGGGTCCAGATCGGGCTCCGCTAGCGGCGAGCATCGCGTGCGGGCACTCATTGATTGCGGGTATGACCGCAGCGTTTGCGATCCACGAGTTGGCCCCGAGAATGCCGATGCCCAGGAGTTCAACCACAGTTGAGCTCCACACCACCGTCGGCACCTGATGCATGGGCAGTTTCGAGGACGGCGACGACATCGCGGGATTCCGCCGGCGGGACCGGGACGGGTTCGCCGAGAATTAGATGATCGGCCAGTGCTCGGTGAAAGGGCCAGGCCGGCCGAGCCAACGGTGGCAGCACCATGTCGACGGTGCCGTATCCCGGGTCGTATCGACTCACTCGGAGATCAGCAGCGACCTCGGCGTGGTGCCAGCGGTGGGCGATATGCCCGCGACCGTCTTCAAGTCGGTCGATTGTCACCGGGTCATAATTCGCCGCGGCGGTACCCGAGGTGCCCTGCACATAGAACTTCGGCTTGCGGATTCCCGCCACGTCGCTCTGGATGAACCGGGCTTCGCGTCCGTCATCCCAGCGCATGTGGACGTCGATCTGATCGGCGTTCGTGACGTCGCGCCAGACTCGCTTGTGCGAGATGGCACGGACCCGTTGCGGTCGGCTCTGGAAAATGCGCAGGATCCAGTCGATGTGATGTGATCCCCAGTCATAAACCGCGCCGCCGGAAAATGCTTCGTCGCTGTGCCACCAGCGACAGGGGTGTTCGAAGGAGCCGACGAATGTCTCCATGTTGAAAACGTCGCCGAGAAGACCTGTGTCGACGGCGCGACGAAGGGCTAGGAAGTCGCCGTCCCAGCGACGGTTTTGGTGGACTGTGATTGTTCTGCCCACTTCGGCGGATACGGCCAGCAGTTCGTCGGCATCCTTGACGGTGAGGCACATCGGCTTTTCGACAACTACGTGTTTGCCCGCTCGGAGGAGTTCGAGGGCGATCGGCGCGTGCAATACCGGCGGCGTGGCGACGATGACGACGTCGACATCATCGGCCCCGCACAGTGAGGCGAGGTCCGCATGACCCTGCACCGTCGGGAAGTCGGCCACCGCCGCCAGGCGACGTTCCTCGTTTGAATCACAGACGCCCACGAAGGCGAGTCCGTCGGTTTCCGTCGCGGCGAGCCCGTGGGCGTACCCCATACCGCCGAACGGCCCGTAGCCGACGATCCCGACTCCGATCGTCTGGGGCGCCACAGACGTGGCACCGTCGCCTGATCTCGACCCAGAGGCCACCAGACGATCGAGGTAGCGCCCGATTTCAGGTGCCGTCGCCAACCGATCGGGAGCAATTGCGCAGACCAGCAAACGCCCGGTAGGTGTCGGGCACTCAACGATCGACGGTACGTCGCTGAAATGAATGCTCGTGGTGGCCACGATCGTGTTGAGAGTCGGATCTGTCACCACAAAGGATGCGAATGCCCCGGTTACCGGGGTCTCGCGTTGCATGCGCGCCGCCTCGGGTCTCGTGGCGTCGGGCCGCACAAACCACTCGCCCGACGGAAGAATTCGACCCGCTTTCAGGCCCAGGTCGGCCAGCACGTCAGCACTTAACTCTGAAACAAGCACAGCACGCACTGTTGAGGACACATAGGAAGGCTAGTGGTTTTGGTTTTCAATCCCCACGGGGGGCTGAGACGTTGCCGCCGCCGGCCTTTGTGCCTTCGCCCGAAGCGTGCGCCGCCAATGTTGAATTGACAATAAGCCCTGCGTGCCCCTGTTCAGAGTCGGTTGATGCTTGACGTTTCTATGTCGGTCGATCCATGACACTCTGGATGTGTGTTTAGGGCTGCTCGCGGGTACGGGCGGCCTTCCTGTTTCTTACCGTGCCGCGACTGGTTCGGGCGGCGGTCTTGACCAGCGCGTCGCCGATGAAGAATCGCAGCAGCTCGCCGCCGACGTGGACGTCGCAGCGGGCCCCGCCGTAGGGACGGCCGATGCAGAACTGCTGCCAGGGCACGCACACGGCTTCCAGCGCCGGAGAACTGCCGTGCGGTTGGCCGGATGCCCACATCAGCGCGCCCATCGTCTACCGAGCGGGCTGAAAGCACGCTGAGGTGGGCGGCGCTGGTGACGGTTTAAAGATCAGGCGATGCGTTCAATGGTGCCGAGCTCGACCGCAAGCTTGTCTCGGGCGATTTCGGCCTCGTACCGCGCCTGCATATTGATGAAAAACATGTCGCTGAGCCCCAGTGCACGCGACAGCCGCAGCGCAGTGTCAGCGGTGATCGCCCTTTTTCCGTGCACGATTTCATTGATACGACGAGCCGGCACGTCGATTGCTTTGGCGATGCGGTACTGGGTGATGCCCATCGGCTCGAGAAACTCCGTCATCAGGATCTCCCCGGGATGGGTGGGTGCGAAGTCAGCCATGGGCCTCCCTTTCTAGTGATAGTCGACTAACTCGACGTTCGACGCCCCGCCGGCACTCCAGGTGAAGCAGATTCGCCTTTGGTCGTTCACCCGGACGCTGTATTGACCGGCACGGTCGCCGGTCAGCTTCTCCAGCCGATTGCCGGGCGGCACGCGCAGATCGTTGATGGTTCCTGCGGCATCGATGAGGGTCAGCTTGTTGTGCGCGATTCTGCAGAGTTCCGGACTGATCCTCTTGACGCAGCGGCGCCGCCAGATCGCCTCCGCGTCCTTACCCCGGAACGAGCGGATCACCGGATAATAATAACGTCAACCGTTAGTAACGTCAATCGTTACTACACACCTTGCGTGCCCCCGGCATGATTCGAACATGCGACACCGGCTTTAGGAGAGCCGTGCTCTATCCCCTGAGCTACGAGGGCGGACCGAGTGCCAGCCTACCGCCTTCAGCGCCACCGGCCCCGCGGTTGGGGGCCGTCGAATGGCTCAGCGCAACGCGCTGATCACTTGCGCGAAGTAGTCGCCGTGGTAGTCCTGCACGGTCAGGTAGGTGACGCCGTACTTGTCGCGGCACCCGCGCAGCGTGTCGGCGATGTCGCGGGGAGTGCCGCTCAGCACGGTGGGCATGGCCAAGAGTTGCTCGTCGCTCGCGCCTGGAAAATAGGCCCGGGTCAGGGTGAGATCCGGGATTCCGGACGCGTCCGTCGGCACCGCCGTAATCGCAAGGTTCCAGTTCGGAGGTCCCCAAAGCGATCCCCGGCGGCGGACCGGACAAAATCGACGCGCTCGGCCATCCGGATCGTGATCCGGGAACGTCGGGCGATCCCGCCGCCAGTAAGGCCGATGATGTCGGCGTAATGCCGCGCGGCGATGGAGAGCACCCGGTCGCCGTTGCCGGCGATCAGAAGGGGAATCGACGGCGCGGTTCTTTTCAGATAGGTCGTGGTGTGGCGAAGGTGCTCGACACGTTCACCCGCACTGGGATAGGGAATCTCGGCGGCCTCGAACTCCGCCCGGACGTATCCGTGTGCCCAGGCCGAGTTCGAGTCGGCCGTCGGAGAGCAGATCGGTGTCCACCGCGTCGCGGGCGAGCAGAGCGGGTGAGTAGAACGCGGCGTTGAGGACGAAGGTGCCGACCCGGATGGTGCTTGCTGCCTCGCAGCGACCATCGCGGGAAAGGGAGCGGGTGCGCCGATGTGGTCGGGGAAATGGACGACATCAAAACCGAGGCCCTCGAACCGCCGGACCTTCTCTCGTAACCGGCCCGCCGACTTGATCGAACGCAAGCCGATACCGAAGCGAAAGTCTCTGTTCACCGCAGAGTCAGATCAGCGGTAACTCGGCGATGAGTGGGCCGGTGGGTTGGGTCGAACCCGATCCGGGTTCAACGGTGAAGGCAAGTTTTGTCGAATCGCCGAGGTTGTCCAGCACGGCCGTCGTCGACGGGGCGACCGCCTCAGCGTCCATCGTTCCTGCCGAGGTCGTCGTACCGTCACTGACTAACCACATTTGGTAGACGGTTCCCGGGGCCGGTGGCGGAACGTCATTCATCACCAGCACGCCGGCATTGCGATCGCGGGAGAACACGACTGTCGCGGTGCCACCGGCCGGAATGGCACCTGAGATGGTGTTCACATCGGTGGCCGCGAAAACCTGCTGCGCGGTGGAGGGAAGCGGCGCGGGCGGTCGCAGCGAAAGTCCGATTCCCGCGGCGGCAAGGCCGATAGCCACTGCCGCCGCCGCCGCCATCCATGCGGGGCGTCGGCGTGGTCCGGACGGTAGGACGCGCACGTTGTCATCGGCGATCGCCGATAGCAGCCGGCCGCGCAGTTCGGCCGGCGGTTCCTCGGCGGTGGTCGCCGACACCGCGGCCATGGTCTCGCGGACCGCGCGTACTTCGTCGTAGAAGGCGTCGGCCACCGCAGACCCGGCGTTGGCCACCCGGCTTTCGAGACTGTCGCGTTCCTCGTCGGGCATCGCGTGCAGTGCGTACGGCACGGCCAGCTCCACTAAGTCGGCGGTGGAATCAGAGAACGGATTCATGGCTGCACCCTCACCCCGCGCCCAGACAGTTGCGCAGCCCGCGAAGCCCATCGCGCATCCGAGACTTCACGGTGGCCAGATTCGCCGAAAGCCGTTCAGAGACCTGAACGTAGGTCAGGCCTCGGTAGTAGGCGAGTTCGATGCATTCGCGTTGTAGTTCGGTCAGACCCGCCATGCACTCCGTGACCCGCCGACGTTCCTCGCCGGAGATCACCGCGTCGCTGACCTGATCGGTAGCCCGCTCCACCGTCGCCGCGCCGTAACGTGAGTCGCGTTGACTGGCAGCCTGTTCGGCGCGAACCCGATCTACCGCCCGGCGATGCGCCAGGGTGAGCAGCCACGCCAGTGCACTTCCCGAAGCCGGGTCGTAGCTCTCCGCCGTCCGCCAGACCTGAAGGTAGACGTCCTGGGTGGTCTCCTCGCTGTATCCACGGTCGCGAAGCACCCGGGCGACCATCCCGTACACCCGAGACCGGGTGGCGTCGTAGAGATCGGCAAACGCTTCAGGGTCGCGGTGCGCGACGCGCCGCAGTAGCGCGTCGAGGTCGGCGGTCAACGCCGACCAGGCATCATCGGAGACATTGTCCGAAAGCGTAACGGGGCCGTCAAGGCGACGGTCAAGCAGGAGTGTCACGACGGTGCCAGTGAACGGCCCCCGGCCGCCCATCCCGATCCAGCGGGAGCGGCGTGCTGTGGCGCGCGGTTCGAGCCGGGTGTGGCGGTTCGCGGCGTCGCCGACACGCTTCGTATCCGAAGAACAAGTGACTGGAAACGCACACCGAACGCCGCCATCTGTGGCGCCAATGGATTGGTCAACTGCATCAGGAGCACCGCACCGACGGTTGCCCGACGGCGGTTGCCGCGCCAGGTGGCCACCATCGCGGCGTGGTTGTCGCGGTGCTGCGAGACGGTGAGATCGAGATGGTCGCCCGGTTCCGGGACACGCACGAGGAAGTAGCCGCCGCCGCCGTCCGTCGCGGTGTCTCCCGGGGTTCGGGTGACCGGCACCGACCGCCGTCGCCGGCCGGAACCAGGTAGGCGATTCGCCCGCCGTCGACGTCCTGCACCTCGGCGATGACGAAGCGCAGTTCGCCGATGTCGTCATGGCACCAGAACAGGCTCAGTGGGGTGAAGGTGCGCCCGAGGACCCGTGGCATGAGCAGCGCGGTGACCCGGCCGCCGGGGAGTGACACCCCGTGCGTGGCCAGGAAGGTGTCCACCCGCTGCCGAAGGGAGTCGCCGGGACGTCCGTCGAGATGATCGACTCCCTCGAAACGGGCGAACGGGCGGAGCCAGCGCGGTAGCTGCGGCAGATCGTCGATGTCGACGTACCAGCTGTAGCTGCGATGCTCGGCGTAGTGCTGAATCGGCGATCGGTGCAGGTGGGCGACCCGGGTGGGGTATAGCGCAGAAGTCGACGCGATTTCCATGCCGGTGATTCGGAGCGGGCCGCGCCGAGGATGGGTCGGGTGTGTCGGCAATCACCCGCCAACAAATTTATCGGGGGGCGTTCATCGCGGCCATCCCGCCGCTGAACTTCACCGTCACGACCTAGCCGGACTGGGCCGTCAGCGCAGCAGCGCGGTCAGGCCGCGAACAGCACCAGCGAGCCCGCCATCACCATCATCCCCACCATCAGTCCGTAAATCGCGAGATGTGGCCGACCGTATTCCCTTGCGGCGGGCAACAACTGGTCGAGCGAGATGAAGATCATGACGCCCGCGACTCCGGCGAAGATGATCGCAAAGGTCGTCTCGTCGATGAAGGGGCGCAGGATCAGATAGCCGACGACCGCTCCCAGCGGCTCGGCGAGGCCACTGCTGAACGAATAGAGGAATGCCTTCGAGCGCTTCCCGGTGGCGTGGTAAATAGGCACGGAGATGGCGATTCCCTCGGGGATGTTGTGGATAGCGATCGCGCCGGCGAGGGCCAGGCCCACTGCGGGATCCTCGAGCAGCACGAGGAAGGTGCCCAGACCCTCCGGGAAGTTGTGAAGGGCGACGGCCACCGCGACCAGGACGCCGACGCGCCGAAGACTCGCCCGGCGCGTGATCTCGGTGGGCCCGCCGGCGACGTCCATCAGCTCGACGGAGATGCCCTCATGTGGATCGGAGAAACGGGCAACGACGCGGTCGATCGCGGCGATCAGGAGCATCCCGGCGAAGAACCCGATCGTGGCGATACTCAGCGCCCGAAGCTCGGACTCGCCGGCCAAGAGCAGCGATTGGCGAGCCTTGGGCAGGATCTCGACGAAGGACACGTAAATCATCACGCCGGCGCTGAATCCCAGCGCGAGCGAGAGCAGGGCGCGATTCGTGTGACGCGTGAAGAACGCGAAAGCGCTGCCGATTCCCGTGCACAATCCCGCCGCGAGGGTGACGAGAAAAGCGACAAGGACCGGCTCCATCGACTCGGTCAATTGCTGTTGTCGCCCCTACTGCGGCTGTTGTCGATCCGCGCGCTGCCGATTTCCATTGCCCAGATCATATGGCCGCCGAATCGAGCGCCGACGTACCCGCCTCGGGTCTGGGGGGTGGGTCTACTGGACCTTTCGCCCCGCGTACAACCCCCTGCCGGTGATCAGCGGCAGGTCCAGCGTGGTCCGGATGCCCGGTTCAGCGGCGATCACGGCGGGGATCGCGTTGACGATCCGGGTGGCCGTGGCCAAGACGCCGGCGTGGTTGTGGTCGCCGTTGCGGCTGCTCAGGCAAATGTCCATGGCGTAATTCGGTTCTCCGGTGATCTCGATGCGGTAGTTGCCGCCCTCCTGCGCCGGTTGCGGCCACTCCGGGCATATGTCGTCGCTGAGTCGGGTGATGTGTTCCAGCACCACCGCCGGCGCGCCGTCGACCAGACCGATCACTTCGAAGCGCAGTGCGGCAACGGTGCCCGCCGGGATGTGGCCGGATGCGATGTCGAAGGCCTCGGGCGCGGGCACCCGAACGTAGGTCTCCTCGAGGCTGTCGAGTTCGATGTCCAGTCCGGCGGCGATCTGCCGCACCACCGAACCCCACCCGATGCTGAGCACACCGGGTTGCAGCAGCATCGGGATCTCGTCCATCGGCTTGCCGAAACCCATGACGTCGAACATCACCGTCGCGCTGTCGTAGGTGGCGTAGTTGATGATCTCGATGCACCGCACCTGCTCGACGCTCTGGCAGGTGCCCGCCAGGGCCATCGGGAAAAGGTCATTGGCGAAGCCGGGATCGATCCCGTTGACGTACAGACTGGAGTTACCTTCGCGCGCCGCGTTCTCCAGCGGACTGATCATCTCGTCGGGGATGACCTTCCAGGGCCACTGCAGGAACACCGGTCCGCTGCCGACGACGTTGACGCCGGCGGCCAAGATGCGCCGATAGTCCTCAAGTGCCTCGACCAGACGGTTGTCGGCCATGGCGTTGTACACCGCACAGTCCGGGTTGGTAGCCAGCACCTCATCAAGGTCGTTGGTGGCTTTGACGCCGGTCGGCGTGTCCAGGCCGGCGAGTTCGGCGGCGTCCTTTCCCGCCTTGGCTGCCGAGGACACCCACACCGCGGTGAGTTCGTAGTCGGGATTGGCGATCAGCGACCGTAGGGCGTGGCCGCCGACGTTTCCGGTGCCGATCTGTGCGACGCGGATTACCATGGGGGCTCCTTCGGGGGTTGGGTTTTCAGGTTTCGGGGCTCGGGATTCTCGGACCGGCTCAGAGATCCGGGATGGGCAGATCGAGGTTGGGCATGATCAGGCCGCCGTCGACCTCGATGGTCTTACCGGTCAGGTAGTCGGCGGCTGGTGAGGCGAGGTAGACGGCTGCGGCCGCGATGTCGATCGGGTCGCCAAGTCGGCGCATCGGGGTGGCCTTCTCCATGGGCTCGCGCAGGGCGTCGTTGGAGGCCACCACGTCCAGAGCTGAGGTCATGATGGAACCGGGCGCGATCGCGTTCACCCGGATCCGTGGACACAGGTCCAATGCGGTGAGCCGGGTGTACTGAGCCAGTGCGGCTTTCGCGGTGCTGTAGGCCGCGAAGCCCCGTCCCGCCGTGCGGCCCAATGTGGAGGTGATGTTGATGATGTTGCCGCCACCGGAGTGCTCAAGCATGAGGGGCACCGCAGCCACCGTCAGCGCATGGGCGGTGAGCACGTTGAACGTGAACGCGTCTCGCATCTGCTTCACGCTGGTGGTGAGCAATGTGTTGGGCATGCTGCCGCCGACGTTATTGACGACGATGTCGAGTTTGCCGAATGCCTCGACCGCCTTACCGGCCAACTCGGCCGTGGCTTCGGGCTGGGCGAGGTCGGCGACGACGATGTGCGCTCGTCGGCCGACCGCCTCGATCTGGGCCGCAACCGACTCCAGTTCGGATTTGGTGCGGGCCGCGATCAAGACGTCGGCCCCGGTTTCGGCGAACGCCACCGCGATCGCGGCCCCGAGTCCTCGCCCGGCCCCGGTGACTACGGCCACTTGTCCGTCCAGACGGAATCTGTCCAGAATCACGTCGTCCCTCTTCCCTCGTCACGGACTACCGTAACAAGGTAGGCGGGTGCCCTGCGTCGAAATTTCGAACGTTTTTGTAACACGTTCTACTTTTTGGCGGACACCTTTCGGGCGGGTGCTTTCCTAGCAGGTGCCTTCTTGACGGGTGCCTTCTTGACGGCAGCGACGGGATTCTTGGGGGCCGCCTTCGTGGCGGGCGTCCGGGGCGGGGCATCGGAATCCTTGTTGGCCGATTGCTCGCGCGCCCGAACGGCGCCAACTTCGTCCAGTCCGTCCTCGGTTTCGTCCAGGCGGGCAGGCGCCTCAGCGGGGGCGAAGGCCTGCCCGCCGGCGAGCTTGGATTCGACGAGCACCTGCAGCTGTTCCTGGTAGGTGTCGGTGTACTGCTCGGGATGGAAGTCGCCGGTCATCGACTCCACTACCTGCCCGGCCATCTTGAGTTCGGGGGCCCGGACTTCGACGTCTCCGCCGAGAGCCGGAAAGTGCGGCTCGCGGATCTCATCAGGCCACAGCAGTGTGTGCACCACCATCACTTTGCTCTTGCCGAAGTCCTTGATTCGCAGTGCAGCCAGCCGTGTCTTGCTGCGCAGCGCGAAATGCACGATAGCGACCCGATCCGTCGAGGCGAGCGCTTTGGCAAGCAGCACATAGGATTTCGATGACTTGCCGTCTGGTTCCAGAAAGTAGCTCTTGTCGTAGAGCAGTGGGTCAATCTCGGCGGCAGGAACGAATTCCAGCACCGCGATTTCGTGACTGCGCTCCTCGGGCAGGGTGGCGATGTCCTCTTCGGTGATCACCACCGTCTGACCGTTGTCGGCTTCATAGGCTTTGGCGATATCGCGGTACTCGACCACGTCACCGCATTCGCCGCAGACGCGCTGATACTTGATGCGGCCATTATCGGTGGCGTGAACCTGGTGGAACTTCAGGTCATGGTCCTCGGTGGCGCTGTAGACCTTTACCGGGACGTTGACCAGACCGAAGGCTACGGAGCCTTTCCAGATGGAACGCATGGAATCAGTATGCCGTCGCGGTGCTGACCGGTCAGACCGCCGGAACCATTTCGGGGTTCAGGCCCAGGGGTATCTCGGGGTTGGCCCCCGGGGCGTCGTCGATGTAGACGCTGTTCGGTGCGGGCAGACATTCCCCGGGCTCTGGAACCTGACCAGCGGTGCAGTACGGCACCCAGTCGTTGGGATCCGCGGCCACGATCGGTGCGCCCACCGACGCGGTGACGGTCAGTATCAGCGCTGCGAACACCCGCGGGAGGGTTGTTGCCAGCCGAGTCATTGTCCCAGCGTATCAGCGGGTAATACGTTGGCGTGGTGATTGAAGTGTGGCCGCCGGAAGCGACGACGGGACCGTTTGTCAGGCTGACCAACCCGGACAAGGTGCTCTACCCGGCCACCGAAAGCGTCGGGGCCACGACCAAGGCTGACGTCTTCGGTTACTACACGACCATCGCCGAGGTGATGCTGCCGCACATCGCCGGCCGGCCGGCCACCCGCAAGCGCTGGCCCGACGGCGTCGAGAAACCATCGTTCTTCGAAAAGGACCTGCCCAAGCACGCGCCGGACTGGCTCACCCGAGGCGCACTGGTACACCGATCCGGGACCGCCCACTACCCGATCATCGACAGCACGACGGCCCTGGCCTGGATCGCGCAGCAGGCGGCGCTGGAGATCCATGTGCCGCAATGGTGTTTCGGTCCCGACGGAAAGCCCGGCCTCGCCAATCGACTGGTGTTCGACCTCGACCCGGGCGAGGGCGTGACCATGGCGCAACTGGGGGAGGTCGCCCACGCGGTGCGAGACCTCGTTGACGACATCGGATTGTCGTTGTTCCCACTCACCAGCGGCAGTAAGGGCCTGCATCTGTATGCGCCGCTCGCCGATCCGGTCAGCCCCGGCAGTGCCGCGACCCTGGCCCATCGGGTGGCCCAGCAACTCGAGCAGTCGATGCCGGCCTTGGTGACCGCCACCATGACCAAGAGTCTGAGGGCGGGAAGGATCTTCCTGGACTGGAGCCAGAACAACGCCGCCAAGACCACCATCGCGCCGTATTCGTTGCGTGGCCGCGACATTCCCACCGTGGCCTCGCCGCGCACCTGGGACGAGATCGGCGGTCCCGGTTTAACGCAGTTGCGCTACGACGAGGTGCTGGCCAGAGTCGAAAAGCACGGTGACCTGCTGGCGGGTCTGGATGCCGATATTGCGCGCAAAGCTGGACCCGCCACCATGCGCAGCACTGTGAACATCGCCACGGATCCCGGGCTACACCTGCCCGGCGTTGCGCCGATGCTGGCGACCCTGGGATCGGTCGATCGGCTGACGTCTGTCGAGTACGCATTCGAGGGTAAGTTCGACGGCTACCGCCTCCTGGTCGAGATCGACAATCACCGACTGCGACTGCACTCCCGCAACAGTCGGGACGTGACCGCGGAATACCCGCAATTGCTGCCGCTGGCGACTGCGTTGGCCGACCACGATGTCATTCTCGACGGCGAAGTCGTCGCGCTCGACAAGCACGGCGTGCCGAACTTCAGTGAGATGCAGAACCGGGCGCGCGCCGCCCGAATCGAGTTCTGGGCATTTGACATCCTGGCCCTCGATGGCCGCTCTCTGCTGGGAGTCAGGTACCGCGATCGTCGGCGTCTGCTCGAGACCCTTTCCACCGGCACCGGTCTTGTCGTCCCCGCTCTGCTCGACGGCGACGGCCCGCAAGCGCTGGCCTACTCCCGTACGAAGAAATGGGAAGGGGTAGTCGCCAAGAAATGGGACTCCATCTATCAGTCGGGCCGACGGTCATCGGCGTGGATCAAGGACAAGAACTGGAACACCCAGGAGGCAGTGATCGGCGGCTGGCGCAAAGGGGAAGGCGGCCGATCCAGCGGAATTGGTGCCCTGCTCCTCGGGATTCCCGAGGACGGCGGGCTGCGGTTCATCGGCCGGGTCGGGACCGGCTTCACGGAGAAGGATCTGGCCAGGCTCACGACGGTACTGGCGCCCCTGCGCACCGATGAATCGCCCTTCTTCCCAAAGCTTCCGCGCCCGGAGACCGTGGGTGTCACCTATGTTCGACCGGAACTTGTCGGCGAGGTGCGCTTTGGCGAGATGACCGGCGAGGGCCGACTGCGTCACGCGAGTTGGCGGGGCCTCCGCCCAGAGAGGGCACCGGCCGAAGTCGTACTTGAGATCGGGGACTGAGGCGCCAACCATTTCGGATCGGAGAGTCAGACGTCGGGACGCCACCGGTGGGGATCGTCGGCCACCTCACTCGCGCCAGAATTCGCCGTGGCCCGCAGGATCGGTCGCAAGGCCTCCAGCACACCCGCGTCCTCGATCGTGGACGGTACCGGTTCGTCGCGTCCGTCGGCGATGCCCCGCATGGTCTTGCGCAGGATCTTGCCCGACCGGGTTTTGGGCAGTGCGGGCACCACGTCGACGCCTTGCAGGGCCGCAACCGGTCCGATCTCCTCACGGACGGCCGCCATCAACTCCGCCGCCACTCCGTCGGTCGATGCGCCCGACTTGAGGACGACAAATCCGCGCGGAACCTGGCCCCTGATCTCATCGGCTACCCCGATCACGGCGCATTCAGCCACCGCCGGATGGGCTGCCAGCACCGCTTCTATCGTGCCGGTAGACAGTCGGTGCCCGGCCACGTTGATGACATCGTCGGTACGGCCCATCACGAATAAGTAGCCCTGGGAGTCGAAATAACCTCCGTCGCCGGTCAGGTAATAGCCGGGGTATTCACGCAGATATGACGACTCAAACCGGGCATCATCGCCCCACAGGGTTGGCAGCGTCCCGGGCGGCAACGGCAGGCGGATACAGATGGCGCCTTCCTCGCCCGATTCGCAGCCGGAACCATCCGGTCTCAGGATCTGCACGTCGTATCCTGGCATCGGCACGGTCGGGGAGCCTGCTTTGAGCGGAAGCTGCTGAACACCAACTGGATTGGCGGCGATCGCCCACCCGGTCTCGGTCTGCCACCAATGGTCGATCACGGGGACGCCGAGCGTCTCGGATGCCCAGGCATAGGTGTCGGGGTCGAGCCGTTCGCCGGCCTGGAACAGATACCGCAGTGACGAAAGGTCGTAGCGGTCGAGGTGGGTTCCGTCGGGATCCTCCTTGCGGATCACCCGGATCGCGGTCGGAGCGCAGAAGAGCACCTTGACGCCGTGCTCGGAAACCACTCGCCAGAAGGCCCCCGGATCCGGGGTGCCGACCGGCTTCCCCTCGTAGAGCACCGTTGTCGCACCGGCCATCAAGGGCCCGTAGACGATGTAGGAGTGGCCGACGACCCAGCCCACGTCGGAGGCCGCCCAGAAGACATCGCCGGGTTCGATGTTGTAGATGTGCCGCATGCTCCACATCAGGGCGACGGCATGTCCGCCGTTATCCCGCACGATACCTTTGGGTTTGCCGGTGGTACCGGATGTGTAGAGCACGTACAGCGGATCGGTGGCGACCACCGGTACCGGATCGACCGCTGTGGCGCCTGCCATCAACTCCGCCCAGTCGAGGTCCCTGCCGGGGGTCAGCTCGCAGAAGTGCCGATCGCGCTGGACGATGACACACGCATTCGGGTGGTGCTGAGACAGTTCCAGCGCGTGGTCAAGCATCGGCTTGTACGCGACGACTCGCGTCGGCTCGATGCCGCACGATGCCGAGACGATAACCACCGGCCGGGCATCGTCGATGCGGCTCGCGAGTTCGTGGCTGGCGAACCCGCCGAACACCACCGAGTGCACGGCGCCGAGTCGCGCGCAGGCCAGCATCGCAATGACGGCTTCGGGGATCATCGGCATGTAGAGGACCACGCGATCGCCCTTACCCACACCGAGGCTACGCAATACGCCGGCGAAACACGCGGTCTCGGCGAGCAACTCGCGATAGGTGAAGGTGCGCTTGGACCCGGTCACCGGTGAGTCGTAGATCAACGCGGGCTGATCCCCACGTGTCTCGATGTGTCGATCCAGGGCGTTGGCGCAGGTGTTGAGTTCCCCGTCGGCGAACCAGCGGTAGAACGGCGGATGGTCGTCATCGAGGATCCGATGAGGTTCCTTCGTCCACGACACCGCGCGAGCGGCCTGCGCCCAGAACGCCGATGGGTCGTCCACGCTGGCCTGGATTACGTCCCGGTATCCGGTCATGAACTGCACGCTAGCGTGATCCCAGCGCTACCGGCGGCGCATGTTCGACGTTGGGATCCCCGGTTTCAAACCCCGCCGCGGCACTCAGACTTTGGCGATGACGTGTTCGGCGAACATTTCCAGGTTACGGACCTTGGCGTCGAGCTTTTCGGTGTCCGGGCCGTTGATGTAGGGGATTCGGAAGCCGACGATCACGTCGGTGACGCCTTTATCCTCCAGCCGCTTCACGCCGTCGGCGGTGAAGCCGTCGATCGAGATGACGTGAATCTGGAAGTCCTTGTCGGTGGTGCCTTCTTCTTCCCGGTAGCGGTTGAGTTTGGCGAGGAGTTCGTCGAGATCCTCCTCGCCTCCGCCGTGCATCCAGCCGTCGTTGCGGGCCGCGCGACGCAGTGCCGCATCTGCGTGGCCGCCGATCAGTATCGGGATCGGTTCGGTGGGAGCGGGCGTCATCTTGGTCTTGGGGATGTCGTAGAACTCGCCGTGGAACTCGAAGTAGTCGCCCGTGGTCAGGCCTCGGACTATCTCGATGCACTCGTCCATTCGCTTACCCCGCTTGGCGAACGGAACGCCCATCAACTCGTAGTCCTCCGGCCAGGGACTGGTGCCCACGCCGAGTCCGACCCGGTTGCCGATCAGGGCGATCAGTGAACCGGCCTGTTTAGCCACCAGGGCCGGGGGGCGGATGGGCAGTTTGAGAACGAAGAAGTTGAAGTGCAGCGTGGTGGTGACCGCGCCCAGTGCCGCGGTGATCACGAACGTCTCGATGAAGGATTTTCCGTCGAGAAACTCGCGGTTGCCGTCCGGGGTGTAGGGATACTTGGCGTCGGATTCGAACGGATAGGCGACGCTGTCGGGGATCGTCATCGCGTGGTACCCGGCCGCCTCGGCCGCTTTGGCCAACGGGATGTAGTAGCTCGGGTCGGTCATGGCTTCGGCAAAAGTGAATCGCACGAAATGATAGTAGAACCTGTTCTATTTTCTGAGGGCCATTAGCCCACTACTCGCCTTCGGACACACCTGCCGTGCTGGTGGTGAGCGCGTCACCCCCCACTGATTCCGCGCCGATGCCTCGGTGTCCTCAACTCGGCCATCGAGCCACTCCCCGGCTTCGGCCGCGATCGGAGTCACCACGAGGGTGACACCGGCCAGTGCGAACACCAGCCACACCAGTCGCTGCCGTGCGGCTGGCCACACCGCGCACAGAATCGCCAAGACCGCGGTGAGCGGGGCCAGTACCACGATGAAGTGGACGAGCAGGGGGTGCGCGGGGAGGCCGTTGATCATCGACATGAGGGGCAACACTATTGGTCGGATGCGGGGTGGATGATGATTGCGATGACCGGCAGGGGATCGGCGTGAGCTGGCTGACTCGCAATGTGCGGGTGCTCTCGGCGGTGTCGTTCCTCCAGGATGCCGCCAGCGAAATGCTCTACCCCCTGCTGCCGATCTACCTGACCACGGTGCTCGGGGCGCCCCCCGCGGTGGTCGGGGCGATCGAGGGTGCGGCCGAAGGCGCGGCGTCGATCACCAAACTCGCGATCGGGCCACTCGGTGACCGATACGCCAAACGGCCCCTGATCGCCACCGGGTACGGGATGGCGGCGCTGGGCAAGGTGATTGTCGCCGTGGCGGGAGCGTGGCCGGGCGTGCTGGCCGGACGGGTGGTAGACCGGCTGGGCAAGGGCGTTCGCGGGGTCCCGCGCGACGCCCTCCTGGTGGAGGGACTCGAACCCGGTTCCCGCGGGAAAGTCTTCGGATTCCATCGCGCGATGGACACCCTCGGCGCGGTAGTCGGTCCGTTGATCGGCTTGGCCGGCTACGAGCTACTCGACCAGCAGATCCAACCATTGCTGTACGTCGCGATCGTGCCCGCGGTGCTCTCGGTGGCGCTCATCTGGCTGGTTCGGGAGAAGCCACCGACCGGTCCACGACCACCGCGACCACCGCTCCTGAGCGGACTTCGCGACCTGCCTGGGCGGTACTGGCGGGTGACCGCCATGGTGATCGGCTTCGGACTGATCAACTTCCCCGACGCGCTGCTGTTGTTGCGGCTCAACGAGATCGGGTTCGGCGTGGCCGAGGTGATCCTGGCCTACGTCACCTACAACGTGGTGTATGCGATTGCCAGCTTCCCGGCCGGGTTGCTGGCCGACCGGCTGCCGCACTCGGTGGTGTTCGGGATCGGGTTGGTGTTCTTCGCCGTCGGCTACATCGGTCTTGGGCTGACCACCGATCCGGTCGTGGCCTGGATGCTGATCGGCGTCTACGGGCTCTTCACCGCCTGCACCGACGGGGTCGGCAAGGCGTGGGTGTCATCGCTGGCCGGCGAGGACCGCCAAGCCACCGCCCAGGGCGTGTTCCAGGGCGGTAGCGGGCTGGCGGTTCTGATCGCCGGGGTGTGGGCCGGGCTGTTGTGGGGTGCCGACGGCCGGCTGCCGCTGCTGGTGTCCGGGATCGTCGGAGGCTGCTTCGCTCTTGTCCTGCTCGGCCGGTGGGCGCTGCGCCGCGCGCCGTCACGCGCTCGTTAGGCTCACCCGCATGCGCATGATCCACGTCATCGGCATCGGGGTCGGCGATCCCGATTCCGTGACCATGCAGGCGATCCGGGCGCTCAACGGCACCGAGGTGTTTTTCGCTATGGACAAGGGTGAAGCCACCAGTGATCTGGTCGCGCTGCGCCGGGAGATCTGCCGGCGCTTCATCGAAAAGCCGGACTACCGCTTCGTCGAGATACCCGACGCCGTTCGCGCTGCCGAGAGCGACAGTGTCCACGGCGGCTACGCGGCCGTGGTCGCCGACTGGCACGCGGCCAGGGCACG
>JAGYKK010000029.1 GCA_018401645.1 Mycobacterium sp.
GGCCAGCACCACGTTGATGCCGTCGGCGGCCACCTGATGCGCCATCGCCTGGCCGATGCCGTCGCTGGCGCCGGTGATCAGCGCCCACGGGCCGTAGCGCTGCGGACTGTTCATGAGCGGTCTCCGATCGGATGCGACGGCAGGAAGGCCAGTACGAAGAACGCACCGGCAAGGCAGACCGCCCCGGCGGTGAGGCAGCCGGCGTGCAGTCCGGATAAAAAGGCGTCGCTGACGGTGTTGCGGATGACGTCGGCAACCTCACCCGGGGACTGAGCGGCGACGCTCAAACCCTGCGCCAGACCGTCCTGTGCGACGGCCCGGGCCCGCTCGGGAAGGGCGCCGAAGGCCTGGCTGTCGGTGAGGTCGCGGATGTAGAGGGTGGAGAAGATGCTGCCCAGCACTGCCACCCCCAGGGTGCCGCCCACCTGACGGGTCGCGTCGTTGACCGCGGATCCGGCGCCGGCCTGTTCCCGGCGGACCACGCCCATGATCGAGTCGGTGGCAGGTGCGGTGGTCAGGCCCAGGCCGCCGCCCAGGAGCAGCATCTGAGCGGCCATCTCCGGGTAGCCCACACTGAGATCGATGCCGCTGATCCACGCGAATGACGCGGCCATCATCAGCAGGCCGATAAACACAACGGCTTTGGTGCCCACCCTGGTTACGGCCAGTCGGGCGCCCAGCAGGGAACCGACGGCGATGGACAGCGCGACCGGAAGGATGCGCACCCCGGTGTCCAGCGGGCTGAAGCCCTGCAGCATTTGCATGAACTGGATGATGAGGAAGATGAAGCCGAAGAGCGCGAAAAACGCCACCGTCACCGCGCCACTGGCCGCGCTGAATCTCAGGTTGGCGAACAGCGTGACGTCCAGCAGTGGGTCGCTCTGCCGGCGCTCCCAGCGCACGAAACCCACCGCGGCCGAAAGCGCGACGGCGAAGCCCGCCAGCGTGTGAATCGAGTCCCAGCCGTGCTCGGGGGCTTCGATGATGGTGTAGACGAGGGCGCCAAGCATTACCACCGAGAGTGCCAACCCGCCCCTGTCGAGGGTCGAATCAGTGTCCGGGGAGGAGCGTGGAATCACCAGGGGCGCGGCAACCGCGGCCACTAGGGCAATGGGTACCAGCGCCAAAAAGAGACTGCCCCACCAGTAAATCTCGAGAAGGGCACCGCCGAGGATCGGACCGATCGCTACGCCCAATCCGGTCACCGCGCCCCATAGGCCGATCGCTGCGGCGCGTTGCTTGGGATCGCGGAAGGTGTCGGTGATGATGGCGAGCGTGGTCGGGTAGATGAGCGCCGCCGACACACCCATAACCAGTCTCATCCCGATGAGGGATTCGGTGGTGGTGCATAGTGCGGCGCCGACACTGCTTGCGGCGAGGAATAGGAGGCCGGCGATGAGTGTTCCGCGCCGGCCGAACTTGTCGCCCACCGTTCCACCAGCCAGCACCAGTGCGGCGAAGGCCAAGTTGTAGGCGTCGACGATCCATTGCAGTCCGCGGGTGGAGGCGCCCAGATCCGAACTCAACGTGGGGAGTGCCACGTTGACGATTGTTGTTTCCACGTTGATGGCCAGCGATGCGACCAGAACGACGGTCAGGATGGCGGCCGGGCGGATCCGTGGTGCTGCGGTGTGCGCGCCGCGTGATCGCGAGCGCCTGGGGGATTCGATGGTCACAGTGGTCCCGGGTCATTGGTGGTCCGCCATATGTTTACGGCAGTAACATCATAACGAGGATGACAGCTCAAGTTGTCGCTGTCAACATCAGCGGTACTAGCCGATTCCGTCCCTGATCAGCGCGAGCAACCGGTGGGTGATCGCCTCCTTGCGGTGCCGATCCGTCGCCGCGAGGGGTCCGTCGAGGTAGAGGATCGCCAGCCCGTGCACGGCCGCCCAGGCCGCCTCGTCGAGTCCGTCTCGTCGTTTCTCGGTGAGAACTCCGGTGGTGACGAGGTCGTCGATACACCGACGCAGGATCTGGTAGGGGTGCCGATCGGGTGGCACTCCGGCATCGGTGTGCAGTGGCCCCCCTGGGGCAAACGCGGTTCGGAACAGCCCAGGCTCAGCCAGGGCGAAATCGACGTAGGCCTGACCGGTGGTCTCTAGACGTGCCAGGGCACGGCGATCACGCGGGCCACGGCGGGGCAGTCCCGCAAGGGATTCCAGCATCCGCTCACCGAGCAGGGTCATACCGTAGATCTGCACCGCCCCGAGTAGGGCCTGGCGATCTGAGTAGTGCCGGTAGGCGGCGGAGTTGCTCACTCCGGCTTCGCGTTGGACATCCCGCAATACCACGGCGTCGGGACCGCCGGTTCGGGCCAACTCCACGGCGTGGTCCAGCAACGCCTGTCGGAGGTTCCCGTGGTGGTAGGAGGCAGACGCCATGTTGACAAGTGTTACACCTGAATCAACGGGCGGTCGCAGATCACCTGCTGGCCTGAGGCCCGTCGAAACCGGACTCAGCCCGGGACCACCATGACTGGCCGGTGGCAGTGGTGCAGAGTGCCCATCGCCACGCTCCCCAGGATGATTTCGCGGGCAACGGATCGACCGCGGGATCCGACGACGACCAGGGCCGTGCCATGCTCGTCGGCGGCGGCGATTAACGCCTGCGCCACCGCGTGGGCGTGCCGACCGCGGCCGCGATTGACATGGACGCGGGTGACGCGGGCGTCGCCAACGGATTCCGGCGCAGGCGGATCGGAGTCGTCATCGACCGACACCGCAACGAAGTGTCGGTGCGGCAACACGACTGGCGGCGGCCAGCGCTGCCTCGGCATTGGTTGACCCGTCCCAGCCGACTACCACCGGACCAGCTGCCAGGGCGTCGTACTCAACCGAGAGCATCGGGTGGGGGACGACGACGACCGGGCGAGAGCAGTGGTGTACGACGATGTCGGAAACGCTGCCCAGGATCGCATCGGAGCCCCCCAACCCGCGGGAGCCGACGATCACCAGGTCGGCGTCGGACTTGTCGGCGGCACGCACCAGTCCGGTTCCCTCGCCGGCGAAGGTTCGTTCCAGCAATGGTTCGGCCTGCCACCCGGCCGCCCGAGCCAGGCTGACGCCCAGGCCGGTGACCCAGTGGGCCTCACGTTCGCCTTCGCGCTCCACCGCCGCGGTCAGGGTGTCGATGTGCGGGGCGTGCTCCCACAGTCGCCGCCGAACCTGCTCGCTGGCGAACGGGGCCCCCAGAGGTAGGTAATGAAACCATGCGCGCCCGGGAACAGGGTTGCCCCCACGTCGATCGCGGCGGCGGCCGCCGGTGAACCGTCGTAAACCCGAATTACCCGCATCGGCTCTGCCGCCTCCTTACCGCGACGCCGTCAGAGGTCGTCGTTTCCTCAACGTACCGCTGGTGCGCCGCGGCCCGCGGCCGTGCATCCGTGGCCAGCGTCAACAGCGTCGCCGAGCAGCTCCGGCACGGTCATGAGCGTAATGCGCAAAAGTGCGTGTAACGCACACTTCACGGTTTGCGATCACAAGCACGACAGGCCATTTAGCAGTCTCTACGTTCGTCGTTAGAAGTAACTACCTCAGCGTAAGGAGTTCGACATGGTCGTCATCGCTTCCCACGGTTCCTGGAGTCCAGGACGCGGCCCGGTGACCACGTGGTCGGCCTCGCCGGCCAGTCGCGAGATCATGGCCCAGGCCGAGATCGACCCAATGGCGCCCAGCTTTCAGCAGGCGCAGCACCTGCGGACGGCTTATCACGCCAAGGCGGACGGCCGGGAAGTCCCGCGGCTGATCATGGCCTCCTGGGACGTCGACGGCTGGTGCGACATCGCGGCGATGACCGACGCGATCAACTCCCACATTCGTCGACACGACACCTATCACAGCGCCTTCGAGGTGACCGCTGAGTCGATCACCCGTCGGACCGTCGCCGATGCCGCGCGCATCGAGTTCGTGCCGACCGCGCTGGGATTCCTCGACCAGGATGCGATCCGCACCCTGGTGCAGACGGCGACTCCGGGCACCCTGGAGTGGGATTGCTTCACCTTCGGTGTGATCCAGAAGGCCGATCACTTCACCGTGTACGCCAACGTCGATCACCTGCACACCGACGGCACGTCGGCCGGGCTGATCTATCGCGAAATCAACCTGACCTACCTGGGTCTTGTCGAAGGCCGTTCTGCTTGGCTGCCGCAGACCTCGGGTTACCGCGACTTCACCGCGCGGCAGAACCTTCACGTCGATGCACTGACGCTGGATTCCCGGCCGATCAAGGACTGGGTGGATTTCGCCCGCGACGCCGGCGAAGACTGGCCCAGCTTCCCGCTGGAGCTGGGGGACACCTCCACCGGTGGCGAAGGTGGCATCGTCACCGTTGAGTTGCTCAACGCCGAGGAGTCCGAGGATTTCAACGAGGCCTGCCGCGCCGCGGGTGCTCGTTTCAGCGGCGGCGTGATGGCGTGCGCTGCGCTGGCCGACCATGAGCTCAGCGGTGCTGAGACCTTCCACGGCTTCACCCCGTTGGACGTCCGCAGCGGCGATGCACAGTCGTTGAGCGTGGGCTGGTACGCCAGCCTGTTCCCGGTTTCGGTTCCCGTTGGTGACCGTGACTTCTCGCAGATGGCCCGGGCGGCTCAGAAGTCCTTTGATGCCAACCGGCAGTTGTCCGCCGTTCCGTTCAAGCGGGTGCTCGACCTCACCTCACCCGACGAGCTCGGGATCACCTCGGCCGGCCGGCCGTCGATGATGGTGTCGCTGATGGACTTCCGCGGCCTGGCCGACGCCGAGGCCGATCGCTTTGGGATCTACCTGGACAACCTTTCCCACGGCGGCATCAACACCTGGATCGTCCGGCACTGCGACCAGACCACCATCACGGTCTCCTTCCCGGAGACCCCGCAGGCCCGTCACTCCGTGCACGACTACATCGGGGTGCTGCGTGGTGCCTTCAAGGAGGTCAACGAGTTCACTCCGGACTGGCTCGAGGAGCGCGCCGACCAGGCTTTTGCGCATTCTGCTTAACCTGCCGGTTAAGCTCTAGCGGTGCCCGGCAAGCGTCGCATCGACCTGCGACTCGCAACGCAGATCCTGTTGTTGCAGCTTGCAGTGGTGGGGGTCACCCTGGGCATCGCGTTCGCGTTGCGGGCGGTGGTCTACCACCAGCGCCTGATCGGCGAGTACGGCAACCGGTCCCTGGATATCGCCCGGGTACTGGCGGCCGCGCCGGCGGTGCGCGCGGACGTCGCCATGTACGACGGCGAGGTGCCGTCGGCGGGTGAGTTGGCGGGCGGTCCGCTGCAGAACATCGCCGCCAAGGTGCGTGCCGGTACCGGCGTGCTGTTCGTGGTGATCACCAACGACCGCGGTATTCGGCTGTCCCACCCCAACGTTGCCGAGTTGGGCAAACCGGTCAGTACCGACCCCTCGCTCGCATTGTCCGGACGCGAGGAGGTCGTCGAGCAGACCGGCACCCTGGGGCCGTCCATCCGCGCGAAAGTACCAGTGCGGGAACTGGATTCAAATCGCGTGATCGGTGCGGTCAGCGTCGGCATGTCCACCTCATCGGTGTACGGCCTGCTGCGCGATGAACAGCGCACCGCCGCACTGACCGCTGGTCCGGCGCTGTTAGCCGGTGTGGTGCTCTCCGCACTCCTGGCGCGCCGCTGGCGCGATCAGACGCTGGACCTTCAGCCCACGGAGATGACCGAACTGGTGCGCACCCAGGAGGCGGTGCTGCACGGGATCGGTGAAGGGGTGCTCGCCGCCGACACAGGAGGTAAGACCACGTTCGTCAACGATGAGGCCTGTCGACTGCTCGAAATCGGTTCCGCCACCGGACATCCTGTCGATCAGATCGGCCTGACTCCGCGGGTGCTGGACGTCCTGCAGTCCTGCGACCCGGCGCCGACACTGGCCACCGTCGGTGAACACGTCCTGGTCGTCTCCGCCCGGCCGGTGTCGCGGGAGGGACGCGAACTGGGCACGGTCCTCATCGTGCGCGACCGCACCGATATCGAGGCGCTGACCCGCCAGTTGGATGCCGTTCAGTTGATGAGCACCGTCCTGAGGGCCCAACGTCATGAGTTCGCCAACCGATTGCACCTCCTCAACGGGCTGCTGCACCGCGGACATTCCCAGGAAGCCAGCCGGTACCTTGAGGAGCTACTCGGGTCGGGGCCGCTGGGCTCGGCGCTGCCCGGCATCGACGCGATCCGCGATAACTATCTTCAGGCATTACTGGCGGCCAAGGCGGCCGGCGTCAGGGAGGCCGGGGTGACGCTGCGGATAGGGGAGAACACCTGGGTGCCTGGCCGACTGGCATTCCCGGTCGATGTCACGACGGTGCTGGGCAATCTCATCGACAACGCCATCGAGGCCGCTCGCACGGGCGGCAGTTGCACGGAGAAGGTGGTGGAAGTGGAACTACTTCAGGATAACTCGACGCTGCACATCACGGTGGCCGACAGTGGCGAGGGCGTGGCGCCGGATTTCGCCGACCAGATATTCGTCGAGGGGGCCTCGACCAAGCCGCAGTCTAGCCAGACCGGGGGTCGCGGAATCGGGTTGACGTTGTCCCGCCACATTGCCCGTGCCCTGGGCGGAGATATCGTGCTGTCGCGGCCCGCCAATCCCGGTGATCAATTGTGTGGCGCGGAGTTCATCGCCCGACTCCCGGGTGTGCTGGCGGAGGCTGAGCAGTGAGCGCCACCGACCTGAGTGTGCTCGTCGTCGAAGACGATTTCCGGGTTGCCGATATGCATGCCGGCATCGTCAGCGCACTGCCCGGCTTCACGGTGGCCGGCACCGCCAACACTCTTGCCGCAGCGCGCAAGGCCGACCCGGTTGATCTTGCCCTGGTCGATGTCTACCTTCCGGACGGCTCCGGAATCGACCTCGTCCGCGAATTGGACTGCGACACCATCATGCTCAGCGCCGCGACGGAAGCCGGAGACGGGTCCGCGCCGCCATAGCGGCTGGCGCACTGGGCTACCTGAAGCCGTTTTCCCCCACTGAACTTGCCGCCCGACTGGCCGGGTACGCCCGCTACCGTCGGATTCTGGCCGCCGGCAATTTGGGCCCCGCGGACATTGACACTGCTTTAGATGCGCTGCGGCCCCGGGTCGCACCCCAGCAATCAGCCGCCGCCGCGCCCTCGCCCACCAAGGATCTGGTGTTGGCAGCCCTCGCCGCCGCCGAGGGGCCGTTATCGGCCGCCGAGGTCGCGGCCGAGATCGGGGTGTCGCGGGCGACCGCGCAGCGCTACCTGGCCGCCCTGGCCACCGGCGATGAGGTCAAGATCGGACTGCGCTACGGCAGCACCGGACGACCCGAGCAGGAGTTCGTCGCCAAATCCAAACCGCGGGGACTCACGTGATTGCAGCGACCGGTGCGGAACTCTCGATTGCCTTGTCGGTGTAAACACGGAACCCGAAGTCGGGTTTATAGCCGTGAATCTCGGGGGTATCCAGATTTCGCATGAATGACAGGATCTGGTGGCTGAACAACTGCCCTGGCACCAGTACCGGAAAGCCCGGTGGGTACGGCGTAACGAAGGTCGCCGACACCACGTCTGTTCCGGCGTCGATTTTTTCGTCGATCTGCTCGCCGGTCAGATATTCGCAGTTGGTGTCGTCATAGGAAAGGTAAAACGCCCGCCGGACGTCACCCTCGGGTGTTTGGAGCGCGCCGGATTGGTCGAGGAACACGGGATGAAACCCACTGAAGTCGGGCATTGCTGCCGAGCCGGTGGTAAGGCGACGCACTTTGTTCTCGAATCGTGCCCGCTCGTCTAAACTCATTTCCGAGACGCGCTCGTCGAGTTCGCCGGCAATCATGACAAGCACCTTGACTAAGAACGCCACCGAGCTACGAGTGGTGCCGATGTTGGTCATGAACAGCACCGTATTGCGTGAGGTCTTGTTGATCTGCACGCCGTGGCGGTCCATCAGCTGGGCGCGTTTGAACTCGTCGCCGTCGTACCCGGTCCGTCCGATGGACAAGGTGATTCGGGACGGGTCGAGGACGAACTCGTCGGTGTCCCATGCCCGCATCATGGTGCGCAGACCGGAACGCAACGGCTGCCCGATATGGCTGGCCCGATACGCGTCCGGAATCAGATCAGAGGTACGCAGACAGACAACATATTTGCTCAATAGCGGGTGGTTGTCGATTGCGTCGCGCAGGTGCATCGCGTTCTCGAGTTGTCGGGCCACCAACTCGGCACCCTCCAATGCGACTTGGCGCCGACCCAGGTCCAGGGAAGCCAGGATCTGGTAATTAGGTGAGGTCGAGGTGTGCGCCATGTAGGCCTCGTGGAAGGGCTCCGCCACCTTCTGGTCAAAATCCTGGTCCATGACGTGGATCATCGAACCCTGCCGCAGCGATGTCAGCGTCTTGTGCGTGGATTGCGCCGCGTAGACCCGTACCCGGGCCTTGGCCGGGTCCGGAATGAGTCGGCGATCGAGCAACTCGTCGTCGCTCGGCGGATGCTCGGCGTCACGGACCAGTTGCTGTTCGTATGCCGCGGCGTAATCGCTGCCTTGGAGGCGTTTTCGGAGCGTGCGCGCGGCCGCCATCGCGGTGCGGGCACGCAGGACCGGGTGGAATCGCGCGAACGCGAACCACGCCTCGTCCCAGAGGAACACCAGATCGGGCTTGATCGCCAGGCATTCCTCCATCACCCGCTCCACGTCGTAGACGATCCCGTCGAATGTGCAGTTCGTCAGCGACATCATTTTCACGCGGTCGAGTTTCCCGGCTCGCTTGAGCGCCAACAATTTTGATTTGATCTCCCGAAGCGGGACTGCGCCATACATGGTGTAGTCGGTGAGCGAGTACGCCTCCAGGTAGATCACGTTCGCTCCGGCCAGCATCATCCCGTAGTGATGAGACTGGTGACAATTGCGGTCCAGCAGCACGATGTCGCCGGGTGCCACAAGCGACTGGGTGATGATCTTGTTCGCCGTCGAGGTGCCGTTGGTGACGAAGAAGGTTTGTCGGGACCCGAATGACTCGGCTGCCAACTGCTGGGCCTCTCGCAGCGGTCCCGTCGGTTCCAGCAGTGAATCCAGTCCGCCGCACGTGGCTGAGGTCTCGGCCATGAAGACGTCCAGTCCGTAGAAACCGATCATGTCTTTGATCCAGTGCGAGTTCACGATCGACTTGCCCTGTGAGATCGGCAGCGCGTGGAAGACTCCCGTCGGGCGGTGGCTGTACTCCTTGAGTGCACTGAAGAACGGCGTTCGGTAGCGCGCCGCGACGCCCTGCAAAATGCTCAGGTGCAGTTCGAGGAAACCATCTCTGACGTGAAAGACCCGTCGGAAGTGCGCGCCCAAGCGACCGGCGACGCTTTCCACATCCACCTCGGTCATTAAATAGATGTCGAGTTCGGGCCGCAGGTCGGCCAACGACGTCGCCAGGGTTTCCGCCCGGTCTGCGGGCGAGTCCTCCTCCCTGAGATGTGCGGAAACGCCGGTGTCGACGAACTCCGCGAGCGCGGATAGATCCCGGCTGGACTGCGGGGCGAACCGCCGCCCCACCACCACTGCCTGAACATTCATATTGAGCCGGGCGGCAATGAGGGCCTCCTCTGCGCTGGAGACGACGACCACCTCGTAGACGAACTCGTCGTCGGGGCGACGCCAACTGTGCACCTGCCGACGCAACTGGCGCTCCTGCGCCTCGGTCAGTGCCTCGACGGCCAGTACCTCGAAGTACAACTGCTCGCGCTTGGCCGCTGGTTGCGTCTCGATCCGGTCCCACCGGGGATCGCTCGGGTCCAGCGAAAAGGTGTCCTCCTCGTCGATTCCGATGGTCTCGACGTTGCCCAGGCGATAGGTCTCGTTGGTCAGTGCGTGGTTGATGAAGCTGACCGCGCGCGCAAATTTGCCGTAGTCGGCCGCCGAGAAAATCCGGCACAACCTGTTGAATTGCATCCCGCCCGGATACGCCCAGTAGGGCTCCAACGGCGTCAGCTGATCCAGTAGTTCCGCGCAGATCGCCGAGTGCTTCCCCGTGGGTTGACCCGCGCCGGCAAGTCGGGCGAGGTGGTCGGCGGCGCCTTCCAGGCCACACCAGGCGTCCGCCCTGAGTTGCCAGACACTGTTGTAGGCATTTGACTCTGCTGCCATTACTGGCTCCTTCGCCACCCGAGAACGCTTGGCGTCAGAGTACGGGCCAGGCTGTCCGCGATCCTCAGGAGCAGTCACTTGGAAGTGGCAGGGAGTTGACGGCCAGGATTCGGGTGTCCCCGTCGATAACCCACCGCGCGCCCGGATTGGCCAACGCCGCCCGGTAGACGACCTCGGCCGGATCGGCCACGAGCTCACCGCAGGCGATCGCGCGACGGTCGGTGCTGGGCGTGAGAAAAGCCGACGGTGGCGGTCCCGGCCACCCCGGTGCGGAGGGCCCCCCGGCCCCGGATGTCGGGATCTCGTAGACGGCCACCCGGTCGGGAGAGTGGGCAACGAAGGTGGCCCCGTTCACCAACGCGAGGGCTGTGTTGATCACCGTGCGCAGCGCTACCCGGGCGCCGCGCTGCTCCGGAGTCAGGCGGGCGTCGAAGCGCTCATCAAAGGCGTAGGGGCGCACCTGGGCGGCAGCGCCCCGACCGTGAACCATCACCGTCGTCGACGGCAGGTCGGTCATCCGGGGTGTGCCGAAGTCGGTTTCAGGACTGATCAGGCCACCGGCTTCGACATCAGCCACGAAGGACGCCACTGCAGCGGGATCGATCCGCGCAAGCTCGTAGCGGACCGGAACGAGTTGCAGAGCGGGAGCTTCCACGGCTCGTAGCACCCGGCCGTCACCGAAAATCGCCAGCGACGGGGATGCCAGGGCCTGATACACCGCCGGTGCCATACCTCCCGATGACATCACCGTGAACGCCATCTGCGCGCCCGGCAACCCCGGTGTCGGCGTCGACTCCGCATTCCCCGAACAACTCGTCATCATCAGCAAGGTAAGCACAGCGATCAGTGACCGCCATTTGCGCTTCGTCATTGACCGCCTCGGTGCTCCGTTTGGTTCGGCTGCTCAGATCGGCATGCGGTAGCCGTAGTACTCCTGGTCCTCGTTGTACCCGCCGTAGCCCGCGCCGAGATGATCGAAGGATTCCACGAACTCGATCGCCTCGATCCACTTGACCTGTTTGAAGCCGAGTTCCACTTCATCACGCAGGCGCAGCGGAGCGCCGTGGGACTCGTTCAGTGGCTCGCCGTTCATCTCATAGGCCAGAATCGTCAGCTCGTGATGCATGTTCGCGATCGGGTGGCAGTCGTAATACCGCCCACCGCCGGAGCCGTCGGCGAAGGAGTAGAACACCACCCACTTTGCGTTCGGTAGCGGCGTGACCATCTCGCAGATCGTGCTCATCGGCACGCCCGCCCACTCACCGACACCGGACCAGCCCTGGATGCAGAAGTGCTGGGTGATCTGATTCTGCTTGGGCAGTGCGCGCAACTCCGCAAAGGAAAGCTCGAGCGGGTTCTTGACCAGTCCGTCGACCCGCAGGCGGTACTCCGACCAGTTGCCCGCCTGCAACCGGGCGTATTCCGGTGACTCCGGCCGCTCACCATTGGTCCAGAAGTACGGTGAAATGTCCTCTCGCGCATAGGTTGCGGTGGGATCCCAGCGTTCCATGAGCCCTTTCAGCGGGCCGAGGATGGTCCGGGCTGCTTTCTGTACCTTCCGCGGGTGCTTGAGGGTCAGCGGTGAAGCGACGAGCCAGAACGCCACGACGACCGCCATCCACGCCAGGTACAGCGCCACCCCGAGGTAGGAATCCGTGTCAGTGCCCAGCGTGATGTGGTTGATGTTGCCCACGAAACCGGTGGCGAACACCATCAGGGTGTGGATGACGATGAAGACCGCCATCCACACCAGGACCCCGAAGTGAATGGTGCGAGCCACCTGGCGGTTCAGCAGGCCGGCGCCGGTGCCGAACCGGCCCGCGATCGCCGGCGCCTGCAGCAGGCCGGTGATCAAGGCGACCGGTGCTGCGATGAACACCGTGATGAAGTAGGCCAGCAATTGCAAGGCGTTGTAGGTGCTGAAGCCAGCATTCTGTGGCAGTTCCAGCGACAGGTATTGCAGCGCGGTCGACACGGCGTTGGGGAACACGTCCAGCGAGGTGGGCACCAGGCGCTTCCACTGGTCGGTGCTGAACAGTAAGACGTAGAACACCGCGCCGTTGATCAGCCACAGCAGATCGAAACTGAAGTGCCACCAGCGGGCCAGGCCGATCGAGTGCCGGATCCCTGGAATTCCGAGCTGTTTGGGCAGGGCAACGGAATCTTGCTTCGCCGTCCAGATCCGCTCGGGATCATCACTGTCGCGCTGGTCTGCGGGCACCGCGTCGCGCAATCGCATCCACTCGGTGTCGGGTTTGCAACCGGCATTGAAGTACAGCCGCGGATGGTCGGCGAGAATCTGAATACCCGCCCGCATGATGAACATCATGAACAACAGGTTGAAGAAGTGCTGCCACCGAAGCCACCAGGGGAACCCGGAGTCGACGGGTTCGACGTAGTCCGACGAGGTTCCCGGATAGCGGGTAATGAAATCCTGATACCAGCCGTACCGGGTCATCTCCCCGACCACCGCGATGGACAGCACCGAGGCGACGATCCCCAGCGGCAGACCAAATAGGATCGACATGCGGCGGCCGATCCGCACGGACGGAAACTGGGCGCGGGTTTGCGGGATTCCCCCGGCCCAGTCGTCCAGCGCGATGGCGCCCGCAGGTCCCTTCTTCAGCGACGACTCAAGGGGATCCGGCTCACCTGGCTTCATGTTTCACCCGGTTTCCGTCGGTGGCGGCAAGGGCGTAACTCTAACCCGACCACCACGTTCCGCGGCCGTGAACGCGGAGCACTCGGTTCGGTGTGGGCGGTGGATGGTCGGGTTTCGTGTCGTCGACCCCTCCGCCCGGCAATCGTGGTGTGATCGCGGGGTAGTGAACCAACGCAGGGGACTTGCCGCACTGGCGATACTGACCGCCACCGCCGCGGTGACGGTGCAGTGCGCCCCAGCCCCAGACCCGGCCCCAGCCCCAGATCCAGCCCCGCCTGCCGCCATGTCGAGTGCCACCATCTCCACGACGCGCGCCGCACCGCCGCCGACTGCGCGCCCGGCGGCGGTAGGTCCCGTCAGCGCCGCCGAACTCGGCGCCACCTGGCGCCCGGAGTGTCCGGTCCCGCCGGCGGAACTGCGCCTCGTCGAAGTCGACCATCTCGGTTTCGACGGCGGCATGCACCGCGGCCAACTGGTCGTGCACGAAGACATCGTGGACGACGTCATCGCGATCTTCGCCGACCTCACCCGGTTGCGCTATCCCATCGAGAAGATGCGCACCGTGCAGAACTATCCCGGCGCGCAGGACGAGTTGTCGATGCGGGACAACAACACCTCAGCATTCAACTGCCGCCCGCTGGGGGATGGTTGGTCGTGGCACGCCTACGGTCGGGCCATCGACGTCAACCCACTCGTGAACCCCTACATCTCCAGCGACGGCGACTTGCAACCTGCCACCGCCAGCGTCTACCTCGACCGCACCCGCGACGACGTGGGAATGCTACGAGCCGACTCACCGGCGGTGTGGGTGTTCACCGACCGGGGTTGGCGCTGGGGCGGGGCCTGGCGCGACCCGATCGACTATCAGCACTTCGAATTACCCTGACCGAGGCACCGAGGGCGGGCGCGGAACTTCCCAGTCCGATTTCCAGGACTAAAGGCCCGATGTTCGGCCGAGATCCATCAGACGCCCCCGCGCGGGCGGCCGATCGGTGAGAATTAGCGGCGACCGGGGCAATCGGAGGTAGTGATGAAGCAGCGACGCCGACTCGGCGTGCAGGATGCCCTGTGGTTGGAGATGGACCAGCCCAACAACCTGATGGTGGTTGACTCGGTGGTGTGGACCGCCGAACCGCTGGACTTCGCCAAGGTGCGCGAGGTGGTGCAGGAGCGACTCCTGGACCGCTATCCGGTGTTCCGCAGCCGCGCTGTCAGAGACGACGACGGATCCTGGTGGTGGGAACCCGACCATGACTTCGACTTCGACAACCACGTCGCACTGGTCTCCCTAAAGAAGCCCAACGACCCCCGCGCACTGCAGGAGTTGGTGGCTGCCCACCGCACGGAGATGCTCGACCGGAATCGTCCGCTGTGGCAGGCGATTTGGATCAAGCGCTACGGCAAAGGCAGTGCCATGATCCTGCGCAGTCACCACGCCATCGCCGATGGGATGCGCATGGTGCAACTGTCGATGAGCCTGTTCGATTCCGGCCCACAGGGCGGGCCGATCCTGGCCCCCGCGATCCTTCAGCATGTCGCTCACCCGCATGCACCCGGCCAGCCGCTGGCCCGGCGGGTCAGATCCACCGCGGTGGGGGCGGCGAAGACCGCCGGTGGAGTTATCTCCGGTGCCGTGGGTTCCATCGCGGATGCGCCCCGACTGCTGGCCAAAGCCGGCCGACTGGGCCGCTTCGCGCTGCGCAATCCACTGGGCGCGGGCAACACCGTGGTCACCGCTGCTCAGGCCGGCGGCACCGGCCTGGTTCAGACCGTACGTTCGGCCCTTCCCGGCGGCGGGCCACTGGTCGACGTCTTCTCCGCCGCACCCGGTGATCTGGACACGGTGCGCAAGTTGTTAGTGGGTACCCGCAACGAAGCGACGATCTGGACCGGGACCGCCAGCGGCCACAAGAGTGTGGCGTGGTCGCAGCCGCTGTCGCTGGTGGCAGTCAAGGCGATCGCGAAGGCGAACCGCTGCACGGTCAACGACGTTCTGGTCACCAGTGTCGCCCTGACGCTGTTCGACTACCTCAAGGCGCATGAGGCGCGCTGTTCGTCGGTGACGTTCATGGTGCCGGTGAACCTCAAGCCACTCGATTTGACGCTTCCGGATACCCTGGGCAATGAATTCGCCCTGGTGCAATTGGAGTTGCCCACCGATGAGCCGGACCCGCTGCGGGTGCTCGCCGCCGCCAAGCGGCGGATGGACCGGATCAAGCACGGTCACGAGGCGGCGTTGGCGTTCCGGTTCCAGGAGACCATCGCCGGACTCGGCCACGGGTTGTACGAGGCATCGGTGGATCTGTTCACCAACCGCACCCTCGGGACGCTGACCAATGTGCCGGGTCCGCCGGTGCCGGTGTATCTGGCCGGCTCCCAGGTGGAGGGCATCGTCGGCTGGGCACCGATCTCGGGAAACCAGCCGATGAGTTTCACCATCTCCAGCTACAACGGGTCGGTGGTCGTCGGAATCGCCTGTGACACCGAGCTTGTGCCCAACCACGAGATGATCGTGGATGGGTTCTCGTTCGCCTTCGGCAGGTTGTTCGAGGCGAGCCCGGGCGCGGACTTGATGCCGATCAGGTGGGCGAGTGACGAGCGAGGTCGTCACCGAAGGCGATGAGTGCCCGGCGGCCGATGGCCAGGATTTCCTCATCGAAGTCGGCGTTGTCGCGGAAGGAGAGTTCCAGGATGCGATCGGCCATTTCGACGGCGACCAGCGTGGCGCGCGGATCGGTATCGGCCGGGATCAGTCCGCCGTCGGTGAGGATGGTGTGGATGCGCCCGGCGAGGTTGTGCATGCGGGCCCGGACATGCCTGGTCACCGTCGGCGAGGTGCGCCCGCCCATCCAGAGTCGTGCTGAACTCGGGTACCGGCGGTAGTAGACGACATGCAGATCGAGTTCGTTATTGAGCAACTGCGGGACCGATGTGATGGTCCAGGATTTCTCGGCAGCCACGCATCGGGCGTCGAGTTCGGTGCAGTGCCGTTGGAGCAATTCGTCGAGGATGGCGTCGCGGTCGGCGAAGAATCGGTACAGCGACGGATACGACACCCCGGCGCGATCAGCGATCGCCCTGGTCGTGGTGGCGTCGACGCCGTTCTCGTCGGCGATCGCGGCCGCCGCGTCGAGGATGCGGGTCACCGTCAGCCGACTGCGGGCCTGTACGGGTTCGCGTCGCTGAATAGGTGCGACGGTCATCGACGTCCTTTCGATTCCGCATTGGCGGGACATTCTTGACAGCGGCCGGCGGAAATATAACACTATTCTCGTTACAGTTACCAGCCCCGACTCGGGAGTTCCCATGACCGTCACCTCACTTGACCAGGCGCGGCCCACGCAGCCATTGACCGGACATGTCGACGTCCTCATCGTCGGCGCCGGAATCTCGGGTATCGGCCTAGGCCATCATCTGGTCACCAAACAACCGGGCCGCAACTTTGCGATCGTCGACGGACGCGAGGCCATTGGTGGCACCTGGGATCTGTTCCGCTACCCGGGTATCCGATCGGACTCCGACCTACACACCTTCGGTTACGAGTTCAAGCCGTGGACCTCGGACAACGCTATCGCCGATGCCCCCGAGATCCTCGACTATCTCCGCGAGGTGGTCGAAGACGACGGCCTGGCCCGCCGGATTCATTTCCGCCACAAGGTATTGCGGGCCGATTTCTCCAACCGAACCGCACAGTGGACGGTGACCTTGGAGAGCGACGGCCGGCAGTGGGACGTCACCTGCGACATTCTGTTCTCCGCGGCGGGCTACTACGACTACGCCGGCGGGTACACGCCGCACTTCGAGGGCCGCGACGATTTCGGGGGTGTCATCGTGCACCCGCAGGCCTGGCCGGAGGACTTGGACTACACCGGCAAGAAGGTCGTCGTCATCGGAAGCGGTGCTACCGCGGTCACCCTGATTCCGGCGATGGCCCCGGCGGCCGGTCACATCACCATGCTGCAGCGCTCGCCGTCGTATGTGATGCCGCTGCCGCGCAAGGATCCGATCGCCAACGGATTGCGCAGGATACTGCCGGATGAACTCGCCTACCGGGTCACCCGTCGTCTCAATGTCGGCAAGCAACGGCTCATCTACGGCGCCAGTCGGCGCTACCCGAAGCAGGTCCGTCGTCTCATCCGCAAGTTCAACGTCAGCGCGCTTCCGGAGGGCTACGACGTGGACACCCACTTCAACCCGTCTTACAACCCGTGGGATCAACGGATGTGCGCGGTGCCCGACGCCGATCTCTTCCGGGTCATCTCGAAGGGCAAGGCCTCGGTGGTCACCGACAAGATCGTGCGTTTCACCAAGACCGGCATCCTGCTGGAATCGGGTCGCGAACTCGAGGCCGACATCATCGTCACCGCCACCGGCCTGAACCTGCTCGCCTTCGGCGGCATGACACTGGCGGTCGACGGCGATCCGGTCGATCTGCACGAGTGCCTTGCCTACAAGTCGATGATGCTTTCGGGCGTGCCGAACTTCGCGTTCGCGATCGGCTACACGAATTCGTCCTGGACGCTCAAGGTCGACCTGGTGTGCGATCACTTTTGCCGAATGTTGGCCTACATGGATCAGCACGGCTACACCACCATGGTGCCGGTCGCCGACGACCCGTCCATCGTGCGCCGCCCGCTGCTGGACTTCGCCGCCGGTTACGTTCTTCGATCACTTGACGGCTTCCCGCAACAGGGCGACAGCGGACCCTGGGCGGTGGCGATGGACTACCGATCCGATCGGGAGAAGTTGCGCAACGGCCCGGTAGCCGATGCGGCACTGCGATTCAGCACCGCCGACCGTGCCGCCGTGGGCTCCGGGTCGGCGAGGGCATGAGTCGGCCCACCTTCGTTGAGGTGGAGGGCCGGCGGGTCCGGGTGCGGGTCGAGGGCGACGCGGACAAGCCGCCGGTCTTGCTGTTACACGGCATCGGTCGCAGTCTCGACGATTGGGCGCCCCAGCACGAGCGGCTGTCATCAGCGCATCGGGTGATCGCCCTTGACGTGCCGGGATTCGGATTCTCCGAGCGGCCCGATGGCCCGATCACGCTGTCCGCCTTCGCAAAAGGGGTGCTCGGCGCGGTCGACGTTCTCGGTGAAACCCGACCGCTGAACATCATCGGCAATTCACTGGGCGGCGCGATCGCGCTGCAGACCCTCGCTCTTCGACCCGAGCGGGTGTCGAGTCTGGTGCTGGTCAATAGCGCGGGGTTCGGCCGGGAAGTGACGATGCTGCTGCGCGTTTTGGCGCTTCCGGTCATCGGAGGATTGAGCGTGCGTCGCCCCACCCGGGCGAGTGCCCGGCTGCTGGAACGCACCATCTACGCCGATCAATCGCTGGCCACCCGGGAGCGCATTGAGCACGCACTGGCCATCGGCAAACAGCCGCATTTCGGACCACTGATGCGCGAAATCGCCGCCGAACTGGGCACGGCCCGTGGCGTCAAACCGGGCTGGCGACGGCAACTGGCCGCCTTCGCCGCGTTGCATCCCCGCCCCACACTGGTCATGTGGGGCGAACGGGACAAGGTGCTGCCGGCGCACCACATCGAGGAGGCCCGACGGGTGTTCCCCCACGCCGAGACCCATCTGCTGCCCGGAATCGGTCACATGCCGCAGATCGAATGCCCGGACGATTTCGCCCGTCTGGTGCTGCCGTTTCTGGCGTCCAGCGGCCGGTAACCGTTTTTTCTGCCCGCCGACACGCGCCAAGGGCCGGAAAATGCGCCGAAACCGGCGCCGAAGGCGCAGCATCGGGACATGGAATCTGCCTCGCGCCGCTCAGCACTGTCGCTTCAGGTCGGGCGGGTCGGTGTGCTGGCCGCCGCGCTCGGGGTTGGTACCGCGGTGGCAATCGCGCTCTCAACTCCGGCTTCCGCCGACGCTGAACAATCCCCGTCACGATCCCCGTCACAATCCCCGTCCGGCCCCTCGGCGCCGTCCTCGACCGCCTCGGCGGCGGGAACGACAGCGCGGACGACGTCGGTCAGCAGAGCGCAGCGCCCGGCCCGGGCCGCCCGTTCGGCTCTCACCCGCCGTTTGACCGTCGCCGACTCCACGATTTCCGCGGCGGTGCCGAAGATCCGACAGTCCGCCCCGGTGACAAGCGCCGCGCCGCAGGCTCCCGCAGTACCAGCCTTCTTCAGCGCACTGGCCGCGGTAGGTCGCGACGTGCAGCGCATCTTCGACAACCGATATCCGACCACCAGTCCGTCCATCACCGGCGAGAGTCCCGACGGTGTGGTGACCGGATCCCTCGGGGCAATCGACCGCGACGGCGATCGACTCGTCTACAGCGTCATCGGTGCACCCACACTGGGACGGGTCAGCATCGAGCAGGCCACCGGTACCTTCACCTACACCCCGGTCGTTGACGTTGCCTCCTATGGCGGCACCGACGCGTTCACCGTGTCGGTCAGCGACGATACCGGCTTCCATATCCACGGATTGCAGGGTCTGGTGAACGCTCCGATCCGGCTGCTGCGCGCCATCCCGTTCGTCGGTTCGCTGCTGTCGGACTACCTGCCCGCGACCACCACGATCGCGACGGTCAAACTGACCTTCGACGGAACGGGGACCCAGGCGGACCTAGCCTTCCCGGAGGGGTTCCGCTGGGCGGTCTCCACCGCGGGGTTCCAATCCGAGATGGGCCGCGGCGCGCCCGCCGACGTCAACTCCGACTGGTGGCAGTGGACGCATGATCCGTTCAACAGACTGCTGCTCGGCTGGCGGGGCGCGGTGCCCGAGGACGGCCCCGGCGGATACCTGCAGTACGTCACCGACGCCAGGTTGGCCAGCGAAGGCATCGGTGCCGACACTTTCCGGACCGGTATCGAGTGGAGTCGCATCTTCCCCAATTCGACACATTCCGTTGACATCTCGAACGGCATCACCGTCGAGGTGTTGGAGCAACTCGATGCGTTGGCAGATCAGGGGGAGGTCTCGCACTATCGCGACCAGTTAGCGGCGATGCGTGCGGCCGGACTCGATCCGATGGTGACCGTCAATCACTTCACACTTCCGCTGTGGATCCACGATCCCGCCCGCGCCCGTGTCGAGGAGGTTTTCGGCGGGACGCCGCAAACCGGCGGGGGCTGGGTCTCGTCCTCGACGGTGGCCGAATTCCAGAAGTACTCCGCCTACCTGGCGTGGAAGTACGGCGACCAGGTCGATGACTGGGTGGTGCTCAACGAACCCGTCAACTCCATGTTGACGTCTTACTACGCGATTCCGTTCGCCACCAACTTTCCGCCCGCCGTCGTCAGGACGGATCTGGTGGCCGTCGGCCTCCTCAACCAGGCGGCCGCCTATTCGGCGTCCTATGACCTCATTCACCGATTCGACCCCGACGCCCAAGTCGGCTTCGCGCTGAATATGTACTCCTGGCGCGCGGGCGATCCGAGCAATCCGACCGACCGGAAAACGGCCGAGGAGTTCAGCGACTTCTACAACCGGTGGTTCCCCGATGCGGTTCTGCGCGGTGAGGTCGACGCCAACTTCGACGGCGTGATCACGGCTGACGAAATCCATCCCGAACTGGCCGGCAAGGCCGACTACTTCGGCGTCAACTACTACAGCCAGGGCATCGTGATCTCCTTCGGTGGGCGCTCAGTTCCCGGCCTGCCGATCGTCAAGGGGTACCCGCAGTTCTCACCGCTGCTCAACGTCGTTGCCGGCGGATGCCCCGCCACCGAATGCACCGACACCGCCCAGATCATCAACCCGGCGGGCCTGCGCGAGGTCCTCGACATCGCCGACTCCTACGGAATCCCGTTGTGGATCAGCGAGAATGGCCTGGCCGACGCGGCCGACACCAAGCGAGCCTCCTACATCGTCCGGCACCTCGCGGTGATCAATAAGGCGATCGCCGACGGCATGGACATCCGTGGCTACACCGCCTGGTCGCTGACCGACAACCTGGAATGGGTGCTCGGCTACCAACCGCGCTACGGGCTCTACTCCTACGACCCGGTCACCCTGGAGCGCACGCCGCGACCCAGCGTCGACCTCGTCCGGCAACTGTTCTCCGGCAATGCAATTCCGGCCGAGGTCTTCCGGACGTATGTCAAGGACCCGCGGGTCTGAACGTCCGGTTCTGAGGAGTCCGCGCAGACGTTCTGGGTTCAGTTCACCGGCACGTCGAGGATCGGGCGGTCCACGCTCGCGCCGGGTCCGTCGAAGTGCCACCACTCACCGACGTAGGGCGCAATCCAGCCCTTCGCCATGGCATTGCGCAACACCGAACGATTCGCCTGCTGCCGGGTGCTCAGACCGTCGGTGGCGTAGGCATTGGCGATCGGCGAGAAGTCGTCGAAGTCGGTGCCCATGTCCACCGGGACCCCGCCCGAGACCATGGTGACATCCACCGAGCGCCCGGTCTCATGGCCACTTGCGTAGTCGCCGGGTTCGGCCACCCAGTCCGGATCAGGCACCGCCTCGAACAGTCGCACCTGAACCTCGTGCGGGCGGTAGCAGTCCCAAAACACCAGTGTCAGACCCGCCGGACGCAGGGTGTCGGCCGCCGTCGCCAGGCCGGCTCCCAGCGACTCGTGCACCAGGCAGCGGGCGTCGAGGGGATACAGGGGTGCGCCGACGAAGTTGTTCGCTGTCGCGTAGCGCAGGTCGATGATGGCGTCCGGGACTACGGTCCGCACGTCGATGAAGCCGGCCGCGGCGGCGGCCGCGCTCACCGGAGGCACGCCGATGTCGGGGACGGCGCTCACCGGAGCCGCCGAGGTGAAGGCGATGGCGACCGCCATCGTGCTGAACAGCAGATGCATTCCCGGATCGTTGGGCATCCCTGCATTGTCGGGCACGGAAGCGGTACGCGTGTGCCGGATGTAACGAAATCGTCGTGTCCGCGGATTGAGCAGGTAGAGACCTCCGGCGGGCAGGGGAACCAGATGGACAACGGTGTGCGCACCGGGCAACGGCGACGTATCCCGGCGGGTCTGGCTGCCGTGATCGCCCTGACACTGCTCGGTGCGTCCGGACTTAACGCTCCCGGCGCCGGCGCCGATCCCGCTAAACCCCCGTCGCCGGCCGTTGTCGACGTCGTCCCGGCATCCGACGCGGCTTTGACGGCGGTGACGATGCCGGACGTGGTGCCGCACTTGCCGAGCCCGGACAACCTGCCGCCGGGTACCACCCGGGAGCCTCCCGAACGGCGCACCCTGGGCTACCTGCGGGACATCTGGAACACCGTCCGAACCGAGGACGTCACGATGAGCGACATGCTGTTGCTCATCGCTCAACGGCCGATGAACGCACCGCCACGAGCATTGCCACCGGCAGTTCCGGCGCCGACGCCTGAGGGGGAGTAAGGGCTCCCGACCATGATTTCGCACCCGCTGAGCGGATATTCCGGATCGGGGTCGTGACGACCGCGGCTCACCTATCCTGGGCGAGTTCTGCGGGTGAGACCTGCGGCGCGCCCGGGGAAGGATCGCTATGCCTGGCAAGGCTCTGGAAGACTGGCTTGAGGAGGCCGGCAACCGGCCTGCCTCCGCACCTCGCAGGCCGGGCCTGCCTCGCGCTGGCCCGGGCGGCGGTAAGCGTAAGCGGTGAAATCCACTCAGCCGCCCAGGGTGTCGCACCCTCGGATCGCCGGGGCGCCCAACCGGATGTCGGCGAGGAGCAGAAGACCCTCGAACGGTTCGGTAACGACTGCTTTCTCGAGGAGGTTCGCGCCGCCCCTGTTGCGCTCTTCGCATCGGGAGAAACTGAGCACCCGGAACTGCTCGACCCCTCGGCAACGTTGGCGGTCGCCGTCGATTCCCTTGACGGCTCGGTCAACATCGACATCAACATGCCGATCGGTACCGTCTTCGCCCTACTGCCGGTAGTGGGTGACGTCGATGCAGACGCATTGGCGAGCCTGCTGCAACCGGGCGCCAACCAGATCGCGGCGGGCTTCTTCTGTTACGGGCCGCGCCTGGTGCTGGCGATCACCCTGGGCGAGGGCACCCACGTCTTCGTCTACGGCCCCCGAGTCGGGTCTTTCTTGCGTTCCCACGTCGAGGTCCAGATCCCGCGCAAGACTGACGACGTCGCCGTCGACGTTTCCCATCAGCGGCACTGGGAAAGCGCCATCCGGCACTATGTCGATGACTGCCTGCACGGCAGTGAGGGGCCGCACGGCCGTGATTTCACGATGCGGTGGACGGAATCTCTGGTCGCGGAGGCATACCGGATCCTGCTGCGCGGCGGGGTATTCCTCTACCCGGGTGACAGCCGCCGCGGTTACGGCAACGGTCGACTTCGCATGGTGTACCAGGTCAATCCGATCGCGCTGCTGATCGAGCAGGCCGGCGGTCTCGCCACCGACGGCATCAACCCGATCCTGGCGCAGATTCCCCGATCGCTGCACCAAACCACACCGCTGGTGTTTGGGTCGACTGCCGAGGTAACCCAGGTCTTGCGCTACCACGATGGCATCGATCACGCCGGTATCCATTCGCCGCTGTTCAGTTCCCGTGGCCTGTTCCGCAAGTCGGGAAGGTAGCTCCCATGTCCGCCCAACATCCGATCGTCTCCATCACCGGCTCGTCCGGAGCGGGGACAACGTCGGTCAAGGCCATCTTCGAGCTGATCTTCCGGCGGGAAAACATCGCGGCCGCGTTCATCGAGGGCGATGCGTTCCACCGCTACGACCGGGCAGCCATGAAGGTGCGCATTGCCGAAGAAGAGGCCAGGGGCAACGACAACTTCAGCCACTTCAACCCTGAAGCCAACGAACTCGACATTCTCGCGGAGGTCTTCGAGGAATACGGACGCACCGGATCCGGACGCACCCGGACCTACATGCACGACGATGAAGAAGCAAAGTTGTTCGGCCAACCGGCCGGCACGTTCAGTCCCTGGCGCGCATTCGAACCCAGCGATCTGTTGTTCTACGAAGGACTGCACGGGTGCGCGATCACCGAAACCGCAAACCTCTCGAAATATGCCGATCTGAAGATCGGCGTCGTACCGGTCATCAACCTGGAGTGGATTCAGAAGATCCATCGAGACCGGGCCAGTCGGGGCTACTCCGCTGAAGCCGTGATGGACACGATTCTGCGCCGCATGCCCGACTACGTCCGCTACATCACACCGCAGTTCTCGGAAACCCACATCAACTTCCAACGGGTGCCGGTCGTTGACACGTCCAACCCGTTCGTCGCGCGCTGGATCCCGACACCGGATGAGTCGATGCTGGTGATCCGGTTCGCCGACCCGCGCGGTATCGACTTTCCGTACCTGCTGTCGATGATTGGCAACTCCTTCATGTCGCGGGCAAACACCATCGTCATGCCCGGGAACAAACTCGACCTGGCCATGCAGCTGATCCTGACGCCGCTGATACTGCAGATGGTCGAGCGCAAGCGGCGCAATTCCTGACGGTCTTTCCAAGGCCCCGAGTTGGGCCGACTGAGACGGCTACACTCCGAGACACCCGCCTTGAGCGCGGCGGCAGCTTCGAAAGGAAACACGGCAATGGATTCCGGTCCCGGCGAGATCAGAGGCAAGCAGCGCTACCAGGCGGGGGTGCTGAAGTACTCCCAAATGGGCTACTGGGATGGCGACTACGTGCCTAAGGACACCGACATACTGGCGCTGTTTCGGATTACCCCGCAGGAAGGCGTTGACCCCATCGAAGCCGCCGCCGCGGTGGCCGGAGAGAGTTCGACCGCCACCTGGACGGTGGTGTGGACCGATCGCCTGACTGCCGCAGACCAGTACCGGGCGAAGGCCTACAAGATCGAGCCGGTGCCCAACATTCCGGGTCAATACTTCTGCTACATCGCCTACGACCTGATCCTCTTCGAGGAGGGTTCGATCGCCAATCTCACCGCTTCAATTATCGGCAACGTGTTCGGCTTCAAGCCGCTCAAGGCGGCGCGTCTGGAGGACATGCGCCTGCCGGTCGCCTATGTGAAGACCTTCAAGGGCCCGCCCACCGGGATCGTCATTGAGCGTGAACGCCTCGATAAGTTCGGCCGGCCACTGCTGGGCGCTACCACTAAGCCCAAGCTCGGGTTGTCGGCGAAGAATTACGGCCGCGTCGTCTACGAGGGCCTCAAGGGCGGCCTGGACTTCATGAAGGATGACGAGAACATCAACAGCCAGCCGTTCATGCACTGGCGGGACCGGTACCTGTACTGCATGGAGGCGGTCAACAAGGCCGCAGCTGAAACCGGTGAGGTCAAGGGCCATTACCTCAACGTCACCGCCGGCACGATGGAGGAGATGTACCGTCGCGCCGAGTTCGCCAGGGATATTGGCTCTGCCATCATAATGATCGATCTGGTGATCGGCTACACCGCGATTCAGTCGATGTCGGAGTGGTCTCGGCAGAACGACATGATCCTGCACCTGCACCGCGCCGGTCACGGCACCTACACACGGCAGAAGAACCACGGCATCTCCTTCCGGGTGATCGCCAAGTGGATGCGTCTGGCCGGGGTCGATCACATCCACGCCGGCACCGCCGTGGGCAAACTCGAGGGCGACCCGATGACCGTGCAGGGTTACTACAACGTCTGTCGAGAGTTGAAAAACGAGGTCGATCTACCGCGCGGCATTTACTTCGAGCAAGATTGGGCGGATCTGCGCAAGGTGATGCCGGTGGCCTCCGGCGGTATTCACGCCGGCCAGATGCACCAACTGCTGGACCTGTTCGGCGACGATGTCGTACTGCAGTTCGGTGGTGGCACGATCGGGCATCCGATGGGCATCCAAGCTGGCGCGACGGCCAACCGGGTTGCCCTCGAAGCCATGGTGCAGGCCCGCAACGAGGGACGCGACATTCTTAACGAAGGCCCGGAAATTCTTCGTGCCGTTGCCAAGTGGTGCAAGCCGGTGGAGGCCGCGCTGGACATCTGGGGCAACATTTCATTCAACTACGAATCCACCGACACCTCGGACTACGCTCCGCAGGTGTCGACGTCCTTCTGAGTCAGGGAGCACACGACATGCGAGTTACCCAGGGCTGCTTTTCCTTCCTGCCCGACCTCGACGATACCCAGATCGCGGCCCAGGTCGAATACTGCCTAAGAAATGAGTGGGCGGTCGGTATCGAATACACCGACGACCCGCACCCCCGCAACACCTATTGGGAGATGTGGGGCAACCCGATGTTCGATCTGCGGGACGCGGCCGGGGTGATGATGGAACTTAAGGCCTGCCGGGACGCCTTTCCGGATTCCTACATCCGCATTAACGCCTTCGACTCGACACGCGGATTCGAAACGGTCCGGTTGAGCTTCATCGTCAACCGGCCCGCCGTGGAACCGACCTTCAAGATGACTCGCACCGAGGTTGCCGGCCGCACGGTGAACGTCACGATCACTACTGAGCGCTGATGGCCGACGGCGAGACCCCGGCGCCGACGGCCGTCGACCTCGCCGGTGATTTTCGGGACTCCGGGGTCGCTGAGGTGCTCGACCAACTCGACCGCGAACTGATCGGGCTCAAGCCGGTCAAGCGGCGCATCCGGGAGACGGCGGCACTGCTCATCGTCGACCGGGCACGTCAGCGTCTGGGCCTGTCGCAGACCACCCCGACACTGCACATGAGCTTCACCGGCAATCCGGGCACCGGTAAGACCACCGTCGCGATGCGAATGGCCGACATCTTGTTCCGGCTTGGCTACGTCCGCAAGGGGCACCTGATCTCGGTAACGCGCGACGATCTCGTCGGCCAGTACATCGGGCATACTGCGCCCAAGACCAAGGAGATTCTCAAGAAGGCGATGGGCGGGGTGTTGTTCATCGACGAGGCCTACTACCTGTACCGGCCGGACAACGAACGCGACTACGGCCAGGAGGCCATCGAGATATTGCTGCAGGTGATGGAAAACCAGCGCGACGACCTGGTGGTGATCCTTGCCGGATACGCCGACCGGATGGACAAGTTCTTCGGGTCCAATCCCGGTTTCCGTTCCCGTATCGCACATCACATCGACTTCCCCGACTACGAGGACGCCGAACTGCTGGCGATCGCGGAATCGATGCTGGCCGAACAGAACTACCGCTTCGATGCCGATGCGCGCACGGCGATGACCGACTACATCGCGTTGCGCCGCGCGCAGCCGCATTTCGCCAACGCCCGGTCGATTCGCAACGCCCTCGATCGGGCGCGGATGCGTCAGGCCAACCGGTTGTTCAGCGACACCCCGCCGCCGATCGGCGTCGACGAACTGTCCACCATCACCGGTGCCGATATCCGGGGAAGCCGGGTATTCGCCGGTGGCCTCGATTCCGACCAGGACCGTCCGCAGTGACTCAGGCGGTCTGACCGTGGATTCGGTCTGGCCCCGGGCGGCCCTTTTCGATCTGGACGGAACCCTGATCGACTCGGTGCCCGACATCACCCTGGCGGTCGCCGAGTTGATGGCGGTTGAGGGCCTCGCCCCGTTCAGCGAATCCGACGTCCGCGTGATGGTTGGACACGGACTGCGGGTGCTGGTGCGGCGAGCCCTGCAGGCCCGGGGACAGACGCCGAACCCGGCGGAGTTCGAGGCCGTCATCGACCACATGCTCGAGATCTACCCCCGTCACCTCACCGGGCGCACCACGCTGTTGCCCGGCGTGGTCGAATGCCTCGACGCCCTGGCCGCCGCCGACTGCGCCGTCGCCGTCGTCACCAACAAGATCCAGTCGGCCGCCACGATCGTGCTGGATCATTTCGGGTTGTCGGATCGCTTCGCGATCATCCTGGGTGATCAGGTCGGGCTCGACGATCCGGTGGGCGGCGATCCGGCCGGACTGGCGCCGAAGCCGGAACCCGACATGCTGCTGCACACGCTGTCGGCGGTGGGCGTCGCGCCCATCGACGCGGTCATGGTCGGCGACAGCGGCGCGGATGTGGCCTCGGCGCGAGCGGCCGGGGTTTTCTCGGTCGCGGTGCGCGGTGGCTACTGCAGCGGCCCACTTGAAGATCTCAAACCGGACGTCGTCATCGACAGCCTGCTCGACTTCCCGACGGCGGTCGGGGCGTGGCGCCGCCGTGGCTGACGTCGGCATTCCCATTGCGCTGATCTTCGACGTCGACGGCACACTTGCCGAGACTGAGGAGTTGCACCGCGAGGCCTTCAACAGGGCGTTTGCCGGCGCCGGCCTGCCGTACCGCTGGGATCAGGCGATCTATGGCGATCTGCTGCTCGTCACCGGCGGCCGACAGCGCATCGAGCACTTCCTCACCCGGTCCACCGACCTCACCGAGGCGAAAATCGGCCAAGTCAGCGCGGGACTGCACCGGGCGAAGAACGCCCACTTCGCCGAGGTGATGTCGGATTCGCCCATTGACCTGAGACCGGGCGTCGCCGACCTGCTGCGTGCGGCGCGACGAACCGGGGTGCGCCTGGCCATCGCCACGACCACCAGTCGGGTCAACCTTCAGGCCCTTGCGCGGCGCTTTCCAGGTGAGTTGGTGCTCGACTCCTTCGATGCCGTCGTGTGTGGCGAAGACGTCGGCGCGCTCAAACCCGATCCCGAGGTCTATCGGACCGCGCTGGAAAGGCTCGGCCTGCCGGCGGCGAAATGCCTTGCCTTCGAAGACACCCACAACGGAGTGGCCTCGGCAACCGGGGCGGGCGTCCCGGTGGTCGTCACCCCGAGCAGGTACTCCGCCGGCCAGGATTTCTCGTCCGCGACCATGGTGCTCGATGATCTGACGCAGTTCTTCCTGCCCCCGCGCGAGGACTCTTAGCCGGTGTTCTCCACGCCGACGACCACCTCGTTGCGGCGCCGGAAAGGGACCGTCCACGGCGGATCGTAAAACCAGGAGAACGGCTCGCCCTTGGGCTCGAAACCGTTGTCGCGCAGTGTGGTGAGCAACTCCTCGGTATGCGTGGCCACCGCCGCCGGACTGGCGATCCCGGAATAGCGCAACACCGCGACCGTCTCCGCGGGGACATCGACTAGGCGCACGCGGTCGTCATTCGGGGTCGGCAGGGTGTCCATGGTGTACTCGGCGGGAGTGAAGAAGCGGATGACCCACTGCCCACGGTCATCGCGCGCAGCGGCGACGGGGGCGGTCATTGCGATCTTCTCACTCTGCTGCTGAGCCACCGGTGCGGTCATCGCGATCTTGGACTTGGTGGTGTTGCCGCCGAAGATGTAGCCGGCCAGCCGTCGAAAGCCCTCGCTGCGGGCTTTTTCCTCGTCGGCGTCGATCGTGCCCGGTAGGTGGTCGATCTCGGCCAGGATCACGTCGACCTGCCGTTGCACGGTGAACGACGGTTCGGCGGTGCCGGTCCGGATTCCAACGATCGAGCCCCCGGCCCCGGCGACCTGACCCAGTGCCCCGACGATCTTGTTCAGCATGCTGCTTCCTCTCCTGGTACCCCCATCGGTTCAACGCGATCAGCCTGCGCATCGTTCCGGGCGGCGGCGTAGCCGCGACTGATATTTTCCCCCCATGAGAGACCTGATCATCGCGGTTCCGCTCTGGGCGGTCATGATGGCCCTGCTGCTGTTGTTCTGCGCTGTGATCTTCCTCTCGCGCCGGGTTGTTCGGCGCCGCTGTGACCAGGAAACCTGTGCCGAACTCGCTGAGCAGGCCAATAGTCTGGCGACCGGACTTGCCGCCACCTTCGCCTTCTTCGTCGGCTTCGCCATCACCGTCACTTGGGGAGCTGTGTCCAGCAGCCAGGCGGCGGTCGAACAGCAGGCAGCCTCCATCCAGCAGATGGCCTGGGGACTCAACAACATCGCCGACCGGACTGAGTCCGCCGCGCTAATGGAGAAACTGAGGACGTACGCGACGATGGTGGCCACCGACGATGACGCATTCCTGATTCGCGGCGACACCGCAAATCTGCCCTCGGCCGCCGCGCTGGACCGCTTCGAAGACGCTCTGCACACCTATGCCTTCAGCTCGACTGCGGCAGTGCAGGAAATCAACAGCCTGGTGACCCGGGCGGGCACCCTCGGCACGAATGCGGCCATGGTCTCCGCAGTAGCGCAACGCAGCCTTCCGGGCGTCTTGGGGATCTTGCTGGTGGTCGCCGGTGTGCTGGTCGCGGCCGTCGTCGGCTTCACGACGGTGACGGCGCGTCGGCCGGTCCTGATGTACGTGTGGGCCTTGATCCCGGCGTTGTCGATCACCGTCGTAGTCGCTCTGGCGTTTCCATTCGCCCACCGGATCGGTGTCAGCACCGCTCCCCTGCAAGCCGTTGCGGAAATCCTGGCTGCGCGTTAGGCGTCACTCTTCATTCTTGAGTGTCGTGCGGGCGCGTCAGCGTGGCGTAGCGGGCCCGATGGAAGTCGGTGGATCCAAACTCGTACTGCAGTGCGGTGAGCCGCTTGAAATAGTGCCCGATCGCCAACTCCTCGGTCATGCCCATGCCGCCGTGCAACTGCACCGCGTTCTGGCCGATGAACCGCGCCGCCCGACCGACGGTCGCCTTGGCCGCCGAGACCGCGCGGGCCCGGACATCGGGTTCCTCATCGAGGTTGAGTACCGCGAGGTATACCGCCGATACCGCCTGCTGCAGTTCCATGTACATGTCCACCATCCGGTGGGCGAGCACCTGGAAACTCCCGATCGGTTGGCCGAACTGCTGACGATGCTTGGTGTACTCCACGGTGTCGGCGAGCACTCTGCGCATCGCCCCGACCGCCTCGGAGCACACCGCGGCCGCGCCTTCGTCGCGGGCGCGGGCCAACGAGGGCGCCGCGTCCGCCTGGAGCAGAGCCTCAGCGGGCAGTCGCACGTCATCGAAGACCAGATCGGCCCCGCGGCGGTCATCGATCGTGCGGTAGGCATGCACGGTGAGGCCACCCGGGGGAGCGGTGGCATCGAACTCGGTGAGGAACAGTGCGTCGTGGTCGGCGACCCGCGCCGTGATCAGCAGGTGGGTAGCCAGCGGCGCAGCGATGACGACGATCTTCGAACCCGAAATGAACCAGTCATCACCGTCGCAAACAGCTGTGGTGGACAACCCATCCCAGCGATCGCCGGAGTCAGCATCCGTTGCGGCGAGGGCGACGATCGCCGATCCTGCGGCCACCTGCGCGAGTACCGCGGTCGCAGCCTTGCCGCCGGCACGGGCCAGGAGTCCGCCGGCAACGATCACCGTATCGATGAATGGTTCGATTACCAGTGCGCGGCCGAGTTCCTCGGAGATCACCATGGCCTCGGTGCCGCGACCACCGCTGCCGCCGGCCGACTCGGGTAGCGTCGCGCCCAGGATGCCGAGTTCCTCGGCGAATGCGCGCCATATCTCCGGCTGCCAGCCGGGGTCGGTTTTTGCCGCGGCGCGACTGGAGTCCAGGCTGTAGCGCGCGGCAAGAAACCTGCTCAAGCCGACGCGCACCATGTCTTGCTCGGGGTTCATGGCGAAGTCCACGGGCGTCCCTTCACGTCGGTCGGCCTACAGCCCCAGGGTTGCTTTGGCGAGGATGTTGCGTTGAATCTCGTTGCTGCCGGCGTAGATCGATCCCGCTCGATCGTTGAGGTACCGCAGTGTCGCCACCGCCTGCCACGCCTCGCCGCTGACGTAGTCGTCAGCCGGCGGGGTGAAGCTCGCCACCGGCCCACCCGGCAGGGTGGCATGCGGTTGGTACACCCGGCCGCGCGGACCCGCCGCCGCCATGGCCAGTTCGGTGATCTCCTGGCTGAGTTCGGTGGACAGGATCTTCAGCATTGAGGAGTCCGCGCCGGGGTTGCCGCCCGCGGTCACGACCGCCAGCACCCGGTACTCCAAAATTTCGAGTACCTCGGCGCGGATTCGCGCGTCGGCGAGCTTGGCCGCGAACACCGGATCGTCGAGCAGGATCCCGCCCGACGGACCGGGCTGCCGTTGGGCCGACTCGGCGATAGACTCCGCCATCACCTGCAACGCCGGTGCCATTGCACCGCCGCCGCGTTCGAACTCGAGAAGGTATTTGGCCACCGTCCAACCGTCGTCGATCGCGCCGATCACGTTTGCCTTGGGCACCCGCACTGCGTCGAAGAAGATCTGGTTTTGGATTTGCTCCCCGGAGGTCATTACCAGCGGTCGGATCTCGATACCGGGTGTGGTCATGTCAATCAGGACGAAGGTGATCCCGTGTTGTTTTCGGGCCGAGCGGCTGGTGCGCACCAGAGCAAAGATCCAATTCGCCTGGCCGGCATGGGTTGTCCAGATCTTGCTGCCGGTACACACCAGGTCCTCGCCGTCGTCGACGGCGGCCATCGATAGCGCGGCCAGATCCGAGCCGGCTTCGGGTTCGGAGTAGCCCTGGCAGAAGAACACCTCGCCGGTCAGGATCCGGGGCAGGAAGTAGTCCTGTTGCGCGGGCGTGCCGAAGGCGATGATTGCGTGGGCGACCATCCGGATGCCCATCGGAGACAGTTCGGGCGCTCCGGCCAGGGTGGATTCCCGGCTGAAGATGTAGTGCTGGGTCAACGTCCACGCGCAGCCGCCGTGTTCAATCGGCCACGCCGGTGCGGCCCAGCCACGCTGGTGCAGGATCGCCTGCCAGGCCATCGAGGCCTCGTGGTCGGCGTAGACACTGGTCGTCAACCGCCCGGCACGCCGCAGTTCAGGGGTCAGGTTCTCATCCAGGAAGGCCCGCACCTCGGCGCGGAACTCCAGATCCTGGGCCGACCAACTCAGGTCCATTCAGGAATCTCCTCGACGTCGGGGTGGCAGTCGATGCGGGCGCGCTCAAAAATGAGTGTCACCCCACGGCGAGTGAATCGGCCAACCGGGGTACCCGTGCCACCCGCACCAGGCATGCTCACATCCGAGGACCCAGGACATGGGCGAGGAGGAGGTGGGCTATGCCGGCGTGGCGTTTGCGCGACTACCACGAAGCCGACCTGGATCAGGCCATTCAGGTGTGGGACCAGGGCCGCGGCCCTGGAACGGCCGAACCGGTGTTCAGCGTCGCCGAGGTGATGGCGGCCGCCCGGGCCGGCCAGCCCGCGGTGGTGGCCGAGGTGGGCGACGAGGTCGTCGGCATGGCGGTGGCGCAACTGCAGGGCGAGCGCGCCTGGATCATGCTGGTGGCGATCGGCTCGCGATGGCGTGACCGCGGCGTCGGTTCCGCACTGCTGGGTGATCTGGAGCGGCGCCTGCGCTCCCAGGGTGTGCGCCGGATCAGCGCGGTGCTCCCGGAGAGCGCTACCGGTGCGGTGGCGCTGCAGAACTCCGGTTACAGCCGCCGCGAAGGACTGGTCTACTACGAGATGATCGAACATCTCGGCCCGGATCAGGCCAACCTGCTCGACGAACTCGGCGGTCTGATGCTGCCTCCCGGCCTATGGGGCGATCTCGCCGGTATGGAGCAGGAGAAGCAGATCATCGAACGGCGCATCGTCGACCCGCTGGCCCATCCCGACGTTGCCGAACGCTACGGAGTGCGGCCGCCCAAGGCGGTGATCCTGTTCGGTCCGCCCGGAACCGGCAAGACCAGCTTCGCCAAGGCAATCGCGTCGCGGCTGGGCTGGCCGTTCGTCGAGTTGTTTCCGTCGAGGTTGGCCGCGACCGGCACCGGTGGGCTCGCGGCCTCGCTGCGGGAGGCCTTTGCCGAACTCGCCGAACTCGATGAGTTGGTGTTGTTCATCGACGAGGTTGAGGAGATCGCCACCGCTCGTTCGGGGGCCTCGACCGCAGAGTTGGGGGTGACCAACGAACTGCTCAAACTGATCCCGGCCTTCCGCCAACACGACAGCCGGCTGCTGGTCTGCGCCACCAACGCCGTGCACTCGCTGGACTCGGCGTTCTTGCGGCCGGGCCGCTTCGATTACGTACTGCCGGTGGGACCGCCGGATCAGCCGGCCCGCAGCGCGGTATGGGTTCGCTATCTCGGCGCGGCCAATGCCGGCGTGGACGTGGAACGACTGGCGACCGCATCGGACTTGTTCACCCCCGCCGACATCGAGTTCGCCGCGCGCAAGGGTGCACAGGCGGCGTTCGAGCGGGAGATGCGCGACGGCGGCGGCGGCCCGGCCACCACCGAGGACTATCTCAACGCGATCGGTCAGGTCAGGCCCACACTGACCGCCGACATGCTGGCCGAGTTCGAGCGCGGAAAGGAAGACTTCGCCCGACTGTAGGGCGTTACTTCACGTCGAAGGAGACCGTGTGCCAGCCGGTGGCACCATCGGGAATCACGCCCATCTGATCGCCGGTCTGCACCGCGCCGGTGTTATCCGTGGCGCGCACGGCAACGGTGTGCTGGCCTCCGGTGGCGTTCCAGTCGAAGCTCCACAGCCGCCAGGTGTCGTTGGAGTAGGCCGCACCCAACTGCGCCGGCCGCCAGGGACCGTCGTCGACGCGCACCTCGACGGCCTCGATGCCGCGGTGCTGCGCCCATGCCACCCCGCCGAAGGTGGTCGGCCCGGCGGACAGGCGGGCACCACTACGGGGAACGTCGATGCGCGACTGGGTCTTGATCGGGGCCTGCGCCGACCAGCCCAGCTTGGTCCAGTAGGCCTCGGCGCGGTCGAACTGGGTCAGTTCGAGGTCAACCACCCACTTGGTGGCCGACACGAAGCCGTACAGCCCGGGAACCACTAGGCGGGCCGGGTAGCCGTGCTCGACGGGCAGCGGCACCCCGTTCATCCCGATCGCCAGCAGTGAATCGCGGTCATCGGTGAGGGCCTCCACCGGTGTTCCGATGGTGAAACCGTCGATCGACGTGGACAACACCATGTCGGCGTCGGCGGCAATCCCGGCGTCGCGCAACAGATCCCGGACCCGGTATCCGACCCAGGTCGCGTTGGAGATGAGATCGCCACCGACCGGATTCGACACGCACGCCAGCGTCACGGTCTTCTCGATCGGCTCGAAGCGTTGCAGATCGTCGAAGGTGTAGGTCACCTCGCGATCCACCATGCCGTGGATCCGCAACCGCCAGTCGGCGCGAGACAGTTGCGGCACGCTCAATGCGGTGTCGATGCGGTAGAACTCGTCGTTCGGGGTGATGAAGTTCGTTATACCGGCACCCTTGGGAACGACATCGGCCGGTGGCGGCGGGGGTGCGATCGCCGGCGTGGGCAGCGCCAGGGCGTCGCGGTCACCGGATACCGACCGCA
>JAGYKK010000003.1 GCA_018401645.1 Mycobacterium sp.
GGTAGCAACGACAGGGTCGGGACCGGGCCTTCGGTTCCGCCGTGACCGGGCCCTGACGGGACCGACAAAGGCGCCGAGGGAACCGAGGGCGCCGAGGGAACCGAGGGCGCCGAGGGAACCGAGGGCGCCGAGGGCGCCGGGGGGGACGTCGCGGACCCCGAGACACCTGACCGGTTACCCCGACGGGCGGTGTTCGCGGCCCGCGCCGCGCCCGCCCCTTCGCGCGCATCGGCGTCGACGGGGCCGCCGCCGCCCACCCCGGGGATCTCTTCGGGGGAACCGGCCCCCGAAATTGTGTCCGAGAAGGATCCGGAGGAATCGGCATCTGAGCCGGCCACGCCCCCGCCACGCCCGACGCTGCCCCGCGCGCCACGCGCCGTGCTACGCGCCGTGGCACGCGACGGGGATGACGTGGAAGCACCCGCAGCGCGCGACGCTGAATCCGAAGCATTCGACCCGCTCGACCCTGCCGAGCCGGTGGTGTCGGCGAACGCTACCGGCATCGATCCGATCGCCGAGCCCACACCCAACGCCACCGCCAACGCACCCACCCGCCCGACGTACCGGGAGTAGCTGGACGGCGCGGGCTCTGTCGCGGTGACCGTCCGCCGGCCGTACTCAATCGTCCGTACGCGCCCCTTCGACGAGCGGCGGTGGCGGCCGTTGTTGTTCGACAACGAGTTACATGCGGACATATTTCTCCATATTTAGTTTGAAGCCCTACAGGCCGCGCACCACGAACGCCGGACGACTTACCGTCATCGCGTTGGTGGACCGGAACCCCGATCGTTGTTAAAACGCTCCGTCACAGCCCGATGGCCAAAAGAGAACTATCCAGAGGAGTGCAAGGGTGACGCGGTTGGGCGGCTCTGAGGTGTTCCCGTGCCCGGCGTGGCGTGCTCGTTCCGGTTCGAGTTCTCAGCCCCGCAGGGGAGGATCAGATCGCCACCGCTGTCCATGCATCGCAACCTGACGGCGTTACCATCACGCCACAGTTGATGTCACGGACACCCGATGCGTAGAACATCAACTCCAATCCCCGTGTCAACTAACGTACCAGCGCAACGAAGTGCCGGGACCTGATGGACGTCAAAACACAGTCGCAGGACGATCGAGTTGGTGTCCGGTTGTGGCGATCGGCCGATCCAGCGCGATGGCTGCGGCACCCACCCGGGCGGCGGTCTCGGTCCTTGTCATGCTCATTGCCACGGCAGTTGACGGTAATGAGCCACACCCGCCCCTGGGATCGGTGAAATTACTGCACTGTTGACTTTGTATTCAGGATTTTCTTGGGCGGCAGCCCAGACCTTCGAGACCTGCGAAACGATCCACGGGCCACCGACTCCTGGTCAGTTCAGGACCCCACCCGAGATGCCGTCCGCGTGCCTACCGCTGCATTCAGCACGACTCGCTGATCACCACGCGTGAGCACACACCGATCCAAAGTCCACCACCCCACGGGACACTGTCGACGTCCGGCCAGTTGACACAAGGAGAACGTTGCGAGGCGACGGGGTTCGATCGCACGACCAAGCCGTTATCAGGCCCGCGGTCCGGACAAATCGCGCTTGTTCCCGCGATCGCCGGTCGAGACCGAATAGATCGGCTCTACAAGAGCCTTTCGTGGACATAAACGATGAATAAACGATGACCCCGGGGCGCCAAGAGGCGTCCCACCGGGAAGAAACCGGATCTACCAGGAACTAGTAGGGCGGGTCGGACTTGAACCGACGACCAACGGATTATGAGTCCGCGGCTCTGACCAACTGAGCTACCGCCCCGTGCACCACCGGCGCGCTATGAGCCTAGCGCCCACATCGCGCGTGCTCGGGCCTAGCTCGTGACCACGCAGAGCTCATTGCCGTCGGAAAGTAGCAATCACGTCGAGGTCCGCCACGAGCCGTCAGCCATCACCACCGCGACTCATTCCACCACCTCGGAGAGCTTGCCGATCGCCATCAGGAGTAGACCGGCTGCCCGTCCGCGTCAATGTAGTACCGCGCCGTGCCGTGCTCGACGCGGGGCGCATCGGCCCGCAGTGCCACCGCGATCTTGTTGCTGGCATTGCGCATCACGTCCAACGTCAGTTCACGGGCCTGTTCGACCGTGAAATGCGTGCGAACACCCGAGGCGACATCGGAGGTGATCTCAGAAGGCGACCAGATCAGTGCGTCGACATACCGCAGCGCGGCGCGGTGGCCGCTGCTGAGCAATTCCGAATCCTCGTACCGGTGGATACCGTCGTAGAGTCCCTCCGAACCTCCGGCATCCAGCGCGGTGCTGTCGCGCAACGACTTACACAGCCGACAGTCGTGCGCGACCGCCCCGCGCAACCGCACCACCTCGGTGGTCACCGGATCGAGAGATCGCAGCCGCGCTATGCCGGGCAGCAGGCGGTTGAACACGATGTCGACGGCATCGATATCGGCATTCCACGGCGGCTCGGCGGGAATCCAGTCCACCGGCAGATCCAGCGCGGTCAAACCCGCCCGCACCCGGGGCAGAAAATCGGCGACGTACATCTGCATGACCGCGCCGAAGGCTCCCCGGCCGAGCGCTCCGGTCAGTGCCGCGCGCTGGGCGTCGGTGATCACCGATACGTCGATGCTGAACTGTTCGGCGAAGTCGATCACGACGGACTCGATCTCTGACTCGGGTTGTGCCGCAGCGAGTTCAGCCGGCAGCGGCGACAATGACACCACGTCGGCACACCGCGCACGGACCAGACCCACCAGACGTGTCTGGCCGGGTGGCGACTGCTCGACCAGCAGGTTGAGCCAAGTGTCGAGCTCGTCTGCGGGCACAGTTGATTATTGCGCCTGGCTCACCGAAGACATGTGGAAGTCGGGAATACGAAGCGTGGGCATCACGGCTCGGGTCGCCCAGTCACTCCACTCCCGCGGAAGTGTGGTCTCGGGAACCCCGGCTTCGGTTGCCCGACGCAACAGGTCCAGGGGGCTCTCGTTGAACCGGAAATTGTTCACCGCCGCGGTGATCTCGCCGTCCTCGACGAGGTAGACGCCGTCTCGGGTGAGTCCGGTCAGAAGCAGGGTGGTCGGGTCGACCGTCCGGATGTACCACAGCGTCGTCAGCAGAAGACCCCGTTCGGTGGCCGCGACCATCTCGGCCAGATCTCTCGTGCCACCGGTCATCAAGAGGTTATCGGCGGGCACCGCGGGCGCGGCGCCGAACTCGGCAGCCGTGGCCCTCGGATAGACCAGCGAGGCGATGGTGCCGTCACGGATCCAGTCCACTCGGTCGATACCCAGGCCGTTATCGAACACTGAGAGCCGTTCGGAACCGGCAGCGGTGTGAACGAAAGGCGCGCACTCCAATCCGAGCGCCAGCGGATCGGAATACATCGTCAACGCAAGATCGGTCAGCTTCTCCCCCACCCGCGTTCCCCCGCCAGGTGCCGACAACGCGGTACGACCCTCCTGGGCCCCGCGACCGTCCATCGACCAGCCGAGGTAGATCATCATGTCGGCCACGGTCGAGGGCGGCATCAGCGTTTCGTAACGTCCGGCCGGCAGTTCGACCGTGCGCCGCGACCAGTCCAGGCGCATAGACAACTCCGTCAGCATGGCATCGATCGGGACGGCGGCGAACCACGGCGTACTGATCCCGACCCAGGCACTGGCACCGCCACGCTTGGCGTTGATTTCCACGGACCCGGTCGGCTGGGTGAATCGGCGGCGCATCCGGTCGGGTGGCCACCAACGTCGTCTCCACCACGTGGTGGGCGAAATACAGCCGATCACTACGGCCGAAGCCGTTCGACAACGCACGAGCCAACTCGGCGAACACGCCGGCGCCGGTGCCCGGTACCGGGTCGCCCCAGTCGGCGGGTTCTCCGGTTCCGGTGAGCAACGGGGCGTTGTCGCGCGCCTCCGGTGCACCGTGCGCAGCGTCCTCGGCGGCAAAGACCAGTGCAGCAACTGCGCCCTCATCGACGGCGCTGGAGCGCCTGGTCCCGAGATGCGCGGAATCGCCACGCCGTACGACGGAGACGATCGTTGTGGTTCGACTGGTCGCTACACCATTGGTGGTCATCGAGTTGCCCGCCCAGCGCAGCGAGGCCTCCGCGCGGTCGGAGACGATCACGATCGTCTCGTCGCAGCGGCCAGACTCGGCGGCAGCCCGCAGGCCCAGTTCGACAACCTCCTGGGCGGGAATCATCGGCCCGATTCGGCGCGGGTGTTGAGCACGTTGACCCCACGGAACAACGCCGACGGACATCCGTGACTGACTGCGGCGACCTGACCTGGTTGAGCTTTACCGCAGTTGAACGCCCCCCCGAGCCGCCACGTCGATGCTCCGCCGACTGCTTCCATGGAGTTCCAGAAGTCGGTGGTGACGGCCTGATAGGCGACATCGCGGAGCTGGCCATCGAGGCGGCCGTTGCGGATCCGGAAGAAACGTTGGCCGGTGAACTGAAAGTTGTAGCGCTGCATGTCAATCGACCAGCTTTTGTCGCCGACGATGTAGATGCCGTCGGTCACCCGACTGATCAGGTCGCCGGTGCTCAGGTCTTCAGTCCCGGGCTGCAATGACACGTTGGGCATCCGCTGGATCGGAACATGGTGCGCGGAGTCGGCGTAGGAGCAGCCGTTGGAGCGGTCCAATCCGAGTTTGCGCGCGAACACCCGGTCGAGTTGATAGCCGACAAAGATGCCCCTGCGAACCAGATCCCAACTCTGCGCGGCCACTCCCTCGGCGTCGTAACCGATTGTCGCCAAACCATGGTCGACGGTCCGGTCGGCGGTGATGTTCATGACCTCTGATCCGTAGCGCATCCGGTTCAGCTTGTCCGGGGTGGCGAACGAGGTCCCGGCATAGGCGGCTTCGTAGCCGATCGCCCGGTCGTACTCGGTGGCATGTCCGATGGACTCGTGGATGGTCAGCCACAGGTTGGTCGGGTCGATCACCAGATCGGTCACACCGGCGGCAACGCTGGGCGACTTGGTCTTCTCGGCCAGCAAGCCGGGCAGTTCGGCGAGTTCAGCCGACCAGTCCCACACCTGATCATCGGTCAGAGCCTCCCAACCGCGGGCGGTGGGCGGCGCCAGGGTGCGCATCGCCTCGAAGTTGCCCGCCGCCGCGTCGACGGCCACCGCCTCCAAGGTCGGCATCATCCGAACCCGTTGCTGGGTGATCGCCGAGCCAAAGGTATCGGCATAGAAGGTCTGTTCCTTGACCGAGTTGACCATCGCCGACACATGGTCCACCCCGTCAGATGCCAGCAGTCGCCCCGAGTACTCCCCCAGTAGCGCCACCTTCTCATCGGTGGGGATCGCGAACGGGTCGATCCGGTAATCGGACACCCAGGTGGAATCGGGGTAGATCGGTTCGTCGGCCAGTTCGATCCGCTCGGCGTTGAGCGCGGACAGAGTGACCGCGACACCCACCGCGTGGCGTGCCGATTCCGCAGCGATATCGGGGCGCAGCCCAGCATGGGAGGCGAAACCCCAGGTGCCGTCGACGATCACCCGCACCGCGAGACCGACCTCACGGTCCAGGATGGCGGACTCCAACTCACCGTCGCGCAGTTGCACGATCTCGGTGGTGATCGCATGCACCCGCAAATCGGCGTAGCTCGCTCCGGCCGCGACGAACTCGCGAATGTCTTCCGGCGTGATACGGCGAGCCGGGAGAAAGGCAGCGCGAGGAAGTCCTCGTCGATGCCGTGTCGCGTACTCACGGCTCCACCTGGTAACGGGAGGGCGTTGCGGTCAGTCAGCGGCGCGGTCGGCTGGCACCTGGCGCCCAGCCGCGCCTGTACTGACATTGTCGGGGCGCTGGCTGACTGCGGCCCGGTTTGATGCGCTACTCTGGCTCGCACTGGCTGGGCGCGCTTCGCCTCACCGCCTAAGACGATCGGCGCGATCGGCGGCGCGATCGGCGGCGCGGCGTTGCTGAACCGGGGACGGCGGGTCGTCGTGCCCGCTCGCGCGGATCGGACACCGTTGAAATTGTTTCGGAAACCGTAGAAATTGAAGCCGCGGGCGTTTTCACCCGTGCCGCCGGCGCTGCGGGCGGGAGAGCCGCGGCCGGCGCTGACGGCACGGCGCTTCCGCCGACCGGTCCGATGGGCCGCTGGTAGCCCGCTTCCACGATCGGCCGAAGAATCGGGTCCAGCACCGGGTTCAGCAGTGGTGCCAGCAGTCCGGTCATCGCGACGAGCGGAAGCATCGGATTGGGAACGAATACGTAGGTCACGTTGCCCGGAGAACCGTCGGCCCCCTCGGGCGTGTATCGGACGTTCCGGGGATCGTTGAGATCGACGTCGAAGTATCCGAACACATGGGTCGTTGACATTCCCACCGCCGCGTTGAGGACCGCGAGCAGGTTGCGCTCATCGGTGGGCCAGTCGGCCCACCCGTCGTACTGGCGGATCACCTCCGTGCCCTGGTAGGGCGAGTCGGCCGGGATGGGGTCGGGGTCGCGACCACCGAAGGCATTCTCCGGGTTGCCGATAGACACCCACGACACCCGGTCGGAATCCGGCGCGGTGGCGGGGTCGGCGGCCCAGCCCCGCAGTGCCGAGTAAATGACCTGCCCGCCCTGGCTGTGCCCGAAGAGGGTGATCGGTGTGCCGTCGTCGCGCAGTGCGGCGATGGCCTCATTCACCCGCACCGCGCCCAGATCATTGAAGTACTGCCCGAGGGGCCATGCGGGGTAGTCGACGGCCTGGCAAGTGTCCGGCGGGTCACAGAGGTCACCGCGCAACTGCAGTTGGGTGAAGGGGACGAGGTTCTGCAGGCCGGCAAGGCCGCCCTCGAGGGTCAGCACGGTCGCCGGCAGGGGCGCGGACACCGCGGACAGTCGCACCTCGGTGGTGGCAACGGCATCCGGCGTGTGGGTCGCCCCGATAACGGCGACCGTCAACCCCACCGACAACCCAGCACTCAGCAATGTTTTCACGGTCTCCACCATTTCCGCCAGACTCCCCGGCCCCGCCAGCAAACAATACACGCGGGCCGACAACCCCCCGTCAACACCGACACGCACGGTCGCGCCGGAGGTACAGCTACCGGCGCCCGTAGCCCTGGGAGTCAAGCCAGATCGCCACGACGCACACCGCCAGGCAAATCGACAAGGCCACCCAGTCGGGACCCCGTGGCCTCGACGGGGCGGCGGCAATCTGCCCGGTACCGCCCCGGGCGGTGATCGCATCACCCATCTCGTCGGCCCGGCGCAGAGCGACGGTGACGCCGGCGGCCAACAGATCGACCATCTCGCTCAACCACCGTCGACGTTTGACCCGGCCGTCAGGCAGCACCGCTCGTGGTCTTAACCGGCGCGCGGCGTAAAGCAATCGGAACTCGTCGAGCAGCATCGGGAAGGCCCGCAACGCCAACCCCAGCGTGACCGCCCAGTCCTCCACCGGGATCCGCAATGCCCGAAACGGCCGGCCCAGGGTGGCGACCGCGGGGGCGACGTCGGCGACGTTGGTGGTCCACGACACCAACGCCCCCAGCGCCAGCAGAACTATCGACAACGCGGTAAAGCGCAGGAACTTGAGCAGTCCGCCGACCTCGAGATCCACCGAGGCCAGGTGCAGCACCGGTTGACCACCGCCGAGGGTGGCCAGCACGCAGCCGATCAGCAGCAGGACCCACAGCCATCGCGGTATCGACGGCACGGCCCCACGCGGGATGTGCGCCAGTCGTACGACAACCGCCACCAGGACGGCCATCAACCCGATCGGCACCCAGCCGGGATAGAAGGCCAGCAGGAGCGAGACGGTGAAGACCACGATGATCTTGGTGCCGGCCCACAACTCGTGGATGACGGACGCTCCGGGAACCGGGCGCAATAGCACTACCGGCCGACGTTGGCGTTCTGCGGTCACGGCAGGCCTCCGGCGGTCGCGGATACCGAGGCCATTTCGCCGGTGTCGAGATGAAGGGTGCGCGGGCACAGTTCTTCGAGGCCGCCGAAGTCGTGGGAGATGACGATCACCGTCAGGCCGGCGTTGCGGCGCAGGTCGGTCAGCAGGGTCAATAGCCCGCGCTGACTGGCGGCGTCCAGGCCCGCCAGGGGTTCATCGAGGATCAGTGCCTGCGGCCACCGGGCGAGCAGGCCGGCCATCACGACGCGGCGCATCTGGCCGCCACTGAGTTGGTCGACGCGTCGCCGAGCCAGCGATCCGTCGAGGCCGACGGTCGCGAGGGCGGCCACCACCCGCGCAGTGTCGTAGGGCGAGAATCCGGCAGCGGAGGCGACTTCGAGATCGACCGTGCTGCGCAAAAGTTGGAGCCGGGCGGCTTGGAACGCGATCGCGACATCCCCGACGTGTTCGTGTGCCGGTCGGCCTCGCACCAGACACGAACCGGTGGTCGGCGCGATGAGTCCGGCCATGATCCAGGCCAACGTCGACTTACCGGATCCGTTGCCACCGTGGATCAGCACGCCCTCGCCTTCGTTGACGGTGAAACTGACATCGCGGAGGGCGGATTTCGCCCAGGGTGTCCCGCTGCCGTACTCGTGTCCGACACCGCTCAACTCCAGCACCGGGGCGCCTGCGCGCGGGGCAGCAACAACCGTAGTCGTGGGCGGCGCGGCATGGGCGACCATCACCATGTTGTCCGCTGATTCGCTGAGATTGACTGTCCGGGAGGCGATTTCAGCCTCACTGTTGTAATGCGTGATGTGTACCAGTGCCATCCGGCGCCGATCGGCAAGTCCGGACAGGACGTTGAGCAACGCCTCCCGACCCCGTTGGTCGACCATGCTGGTGATCTCGTCGGCGATCAGCATCGCCGGCTGGCGAGCCAGTGCTGCCGCTACAGCCAACCGCTGCAGTTCTCCGCCGGAAAGCCCGCCGGTATCGCGTTCCTCCATCCCGGCCAGTCCCACCTCGCCGAGGAGTCCGCTGACATCGGTGCGTGTTCCCGGTGGCAGCCCCCAGACCACGTCGTCGGCGACCCTGGTGCCGAGTACCTGGCTCTCCGGGTGCTGCATGACGACCGCGGTGCCGCCGAGGCGCCCCAACCCAACCGCTCCGGGGCGATCGACCACACCGGAGGTGGGCTCGCGCCCGCACAGCAGCAGCATCAGCGTGGTCTTACCCGACCCATTGGCGCCAGTGACCGCTACATGCTCGCCGGCGTCGATGGTCAGGTTCAGCGGCCGCAGCGCATCGTGATCGGCGCTCGGGTACCGGTAGCGCGCCCCGCTGAGCCGAACCGGCAGCGGAGCAACCGGACCGACTTCGACCCGCGACTCGAGTTTGTGCACGTCAGGGATGACGCGAAGCCGTTCCAGCACCCGGCCCAGTACCCACCACCCCACCAGCGAGACCAACACGATCGAGAAAATCGCGTAGCCCATCATCAGCACCGGCCAGTACTGCAACGCGGTGCCGAACATGGCGCGGGTCTGCACGGCGGACTCGCGGAACGGCTCGAACTGCGACATCACCGAAACCACACCGTCGACATTGGCGGTGATGGCCTCGAACGTCAGCGTCCGTAATCGGACAAGTACGGCGAGCGCCCCGATGACGAACAGCCCGGAGATGATCCCGGCGACGATCGAGACCACGACCACCGTGGGCGTACCCCGGCCACGACGTTTGATGATGCCGGTCAGTCCGCCGACGTAGGCACAGTTGAGCACGACCATGAAACCGCTGATCCCTGAGATCAGAAACGCGATGGTGGCGGCGGCGAACGCGGCCGCGAGCAGTACCCGCAACCGGTAGCGGTACCCGAGTAGGCCCATCGGGACCGTGACCAACAGGGAGAGCCCGCCGGCGAAGGGCACCACCACCGCCACAATCGCCAGTGCGGCGCTCAAGGCGCCCATCACGGCGGCCTGGGCTGTCTCGACGGGGGACAGCGAGCGCGCGCGCCGCCTACCGGTCGAGGTCATTTCCCGATTCTGCCAGCCGGGCCGGGATCGACTACATCCAGACAGCGGCTTTGTCGGTTTCCCGCGGCTTGGCCAGCGGGTGGCCATGGCCGAGTAGGTTGCCGGTGATGACGGTGCAGAACCGGTACATGGCGATATCGAAGATGCTGCCGTTCATCGGTGTTTCGATGAACGATCCCAACCTCTCGGCCAAGACGAACACCACCATCAGCAGCAGGCCCACCAACATGCTGGTGACGTCGTGGGTAGTGGAGTCCAGCCGATTGAATGCCACGATCCCGAAGAACCAGGCCAGCAGCCGAATGAAAAAGTCGTAGTGAATCGGGAAGGGCTCGTTGCGAATTCGCTCCAGGCCGCTCTGCGCCGTTGCCGAACCGGTGTTGGGCGCCATCAGCAGCACCCGGGACTGCTGACCAATGTGGCCGTAGGCAGCCAGTTCCTGAACATCGGCGGCCTGGCGGTTGAGTAATTCGGTGGCCCCGATCCCCGGCGGGTCCTCGGGTGTCAACTCGTCGACCCCGGGCAACGGCGCGACACCTCGCATCTCCGCGGCCAGTTTCCAGCAGTAACGGACTTGCCTGCGGCGCATCCGATCGACGATCGCGGCCATCGCCGGCGAACCGTCATCAACGGCAGTGAGATCGTTGTGCAGGACGCGCGAGTAGATAATCTGGCTGCCCCACAGCGTGCGAGCCTCCCACCAGCGGTTGTAGGCGGTGGTATTGCGGAAACCGATGAACACCGAGGCGGCGATTCCCAGCACCGAGAGCACGGCCGCGGCGTACTGGGCTTGACTGGCGTCGGGGATCGGAATCAATAGTCCGGCGATCACCAGAATCGCCAGCAGGTCGCAGCGAAGCCGCCACAGCACCAGCCAGACCACCTTGACCGCGCTGGCGGGGCCGACGGCCCTGATCACTGTTTCTCCGTCGGTTGAAGTTCTCTCGGCCCATGATTACCCCGATCCGGCTCCCCCGGATGGACTCGAACCATCAACCGTGCGATTAACAGTCGCAAGCTCTGCCAGTTGAGCTACAGGGGACCGCTCCCGTTTGCACGGGACGCGTCAGAACTGTAGCGCACCGGCGGGCGTCCGCGTCAACGACGGCCGACCCGGGCGGTACCGCGCAGCGTCAGGCAGGATGGAGGGCAGCCGTCGAGGTGGAGGGAGCGCTGTGATCGGGTATCTGGCCGTGCTGGCCACGGGTTATGTGCTGGGAACCAAGGCCGGCCGCGACCGTTACCAACAGATCGTCGGCACCTATCGGGCGGTGACGAACAACCCCGCCACCAAGTCCGTGATCGACGCCGGGCGACGGAAGATCGCCGATCGCGTGTCGCCGGATCCCGCGATGGTGATGTTGACCGAGGTCGACGAAGCGACCACGGTGATCGGGCCGGACGAATCCAACAGCCCCTGATCCGAACCGCATTCAGCGCCGAAACGCGCTCAGCGACGAACCGCGCTCAGCCGATCGGGACGGTGAAGGTCTGGCCCGGCAGCAGTGGACCGGTGGTGATGCCCAGGCCGTTGCCGTAGCCCGGTCCGAAGATGCCGATGTCGGGCGTGCCGACATTGATTCCGCTACCCATCGAATAGCCCATGCAGATGTCATTGCCCCGCGAACTGAACCAGGCGAGGCATTCACCCGTGGCGGAGACGACCGGCGGATCGACCGCGGCGACGGCCGCCAGCAGTGGCGCCGACACCGCCACGCCCAGGCGCCCGTAATCCGCCACGAGCGTGTTCGGGAGTGCGCCACGGTGGTCCTTTCGCCGATCTCAGCCCAATGAATGGCTCTGAGCCAATTAGTGGATAGTACGCCCCCGACGCCCGATCACGCACTGAGATCATCGCCGGTGGCCTGCTCCAACAGGCTTCGGCGATAGGCCTCAAGAGCCACCAGATCACCGAACATGGCGTGGTACTCCTCACCCTCGTCCACCGGGGACATCCGCTGCAGCCTCGACTTGATCTCGGCGACCTGCCTGCCCACCCACACCTCCTGCAGGCGGGCCAGCACGCCACCGATGTAGCGGGGCAGTTTGTCCTCGTCGACATTCACCGTCTCCACCCCGAGTTCGTTGATCAGCCCCTCGGTGGCCGGGGCGCCGGCCTGCTCCCGGACCTCCTCGATCCACTGCGCCCCGGTCTGACCGGCTGCGGTACCACCCGCGCCGCCGATCGCGGTCCGCACTGCCGCGTATCCGGGATGGGTGAAACTCTCCACGCTCAACGAGTCGAACACCGGACCGGCCAGTGTCGGGTACTGCAGGGCAGCCTTGAGCGCGCTTCCCGCTGGGGCCACAGCGTGGGTCCCGCGGATCCGGCCGCTGGCGCCGGCACCGGGACCGCCGCACGCGGGCGACCGGGGGCACGGGCGCCGGGCTTGCGCCCGGCTTCGCCACGGACCCGGCTCAGCACTTGCGCGACATCGGCCCAGCCGATCCAACCGGCAAGTTGGCGCGCGTACTCGTCGCGCAATGTCGGATCCTTGATCTGGGCGACGATCGGCGCGCACTCCCGCAACGCGCTCACCCGCCCCTCGGCGTTGTCGAGGTCATAGGAGGCCAGGGTGGTACGGATGGCGAACTCGAACAGCGGAGTCCGCCGCGCGACGAGGTCGCGCAACGCCGCGTCCCCGGAGGCCAGTCGTAGATCACAGGGATCCATCCCGTCAGCGGCCACCGCGACGAAACTCTGACCGGCCAGGTTCTGTTCGCCGGCGAAAGCCTTGAGTGCTGCCGCCTGCCCGGCCGCGTCACCGTCGAAGACGTAGATCAACTCGCCGCGAAAAAACTTGTCGTCCATCATCAGTCGACGCAGCATCGATAGGTGCTCATCGCCGAAGGCGGTGCCGCACGAGGCCACCGCAGTGGTCACTCCGGCCAGGTGCATGGCCATCACGTCGGTGTAGCCCTCGACGACGACGGCCTGATGACCCCGGGCGATATCGCGCTTGGCCAGGTCGATACCGAAGAGCACCGCGGACTTTTTGTAGAGCACCGTTTCGGGGGTGTTGACGTACTTGGCGGTGATCAGGTCGTCCTCGAAGATCCGGCGGGCACCGAACCCCACCGTCTCGGAACTGGCGCTGCGGATCGGCCACAACAGTCGGCGATGGAATCGGTCCATCGGGCCGCGCCGGCCCTCACGAGACAGTCCGGCGGCCTCAAGTTCTTTGAACTCAAAGCCCTTTCGGATCATGTGCTTGGTGAGTGCGTCCCAACCCGACGGCGCGAAACCGCAGCCGAATTGCCGAGCCGCGGCGGCATCGAAATTGCGTTCCGTCAGGTAGGCGCGGGCCGGTGCGGCCTCCGCGGACTCCAGTGCCTCCGCATAGAACTCCTGAGCGGCCGCATTCGCGGTGACCAGTCGGCTGCGACTACCGCGGTCGCGTTGCACGCTGGTGCCGCCACCGGTATAGCTGAGGGCGTGACCGATCCGGTCGGCCAAGAGTTCGACCGACTCGACAAAGCTGACGTGTTCGATCTTCTGCACGAAGGCGTAGACGTCGCCGCCCTCGCCGCAACCGAAGCAGTGGAAATGACCGTGGTTGGGGCGGACGTGGAACGACGGAGACTTCTCGTCGTGAAAAGGACATAGCCCCTTGAGAGAATCCGCTCCTGCGCGGCGCAATTGCACGTAGTCGCCGACGACGTCCTCGATGCGGGTTTTATCCCGGATCGCGGTGACATCGGTGTCGGGTATGCGGCCCTTTCGCCCGCCCCCTCCGCCTACCGCACCGGTCACCGCGTCAGTCTAGATCCGACGGTCGACACCGACGGCCTCGATCCGCCCCCGGCCGCCGACGGCATCCATGCGCTCAAGTCGGCCTTCGGTGCAGGACGCGATCTGGTCGACGATCACTCGCATCCGGGCACCGTCGTCGGCAGCGGCGTCGAAGTCCGGCACGAGCAGGGCGTCGAGGGTTCCCGGTGCCCCGTCCAGCAATCGATGCGCCACCCGATGAATCCGGTCGCGCTGGGTTTCCTGCAGTATGAGATGCGCCGGGTCGCTCATGATGAATTGCAGCGCCAGCGTCTTGAGGACGGTCACTTCGGCGCGCACCGCGCCCGGCACCTTCAGGTCGGCCTGGTAGCGCACCAGCGGTCCCGGTCCTGCGGACCGACGGGTCTGGGCGACGGCCGCGGAGGCGAAGCGGCCCACCAGTTCGCTGGTCAGCTGCTTGAGCGCTACCGAGGCCGCCAGGGTGCCGTCGTACCGACCGACCGCGGCGACCACCGGCAGCCCGGACAGGCGCCGGGCGGCCTCCTGCAGATCATCGGCCGTCGGCCCGGTGCCGGCAGTGTCGGCCCCCAGACTGGCCAGTGCCGCGGCGGCGGCAGCGTCGGCCAGCACCCGTAAATCGATACGGCCGGAGATCACCCCGTCCTCGACGTCGTGCACGGAGTAAGCCACGTCGTCGGCCCAGTCCATGATCTGGGCCTCCAGACACATATGGTGCACCGGGGCGTCCGCCCGCATCCAATCGGCGAGGTCCTGATCGTCGGCGTAGAAGCCGAACTTGCGTCCGCACTCACCCCGTTGCCAGGGATACTTGGTCACGGCGTCCAGTCCGGCCCGGGTGAGGTTCAACCCGACGCTTCGTACACCGCGAGCGTCGAGGACTTTGGGCTCCAGCCGGGTGAGGATCCGGAAGTTCTGGGCATTGCCCTCGAATCCCCCACACATCGCTGCGAATTCGTCCAGGGCCCGCTCACCGTTGTGCCCGTAGGGCGGGTGGCCGATGTCGTGAGCCAGACCCGCCATGTCCACCAGATCCGGGTCGCAACCCAGGGGCACGGCCATGCCCCGGCCGATTTGGGCGACCTCCAGCGAGTGGGTCAACCGGGTTCGCGGGTTGTCACTTTCCCTGGACCCGCCGCCCTTGGGCCCGACCACCTGGGTCTTGTCGGCCAGCCGGCGCAACGCGGCGCTGTGCAGCACCCGGGCCCGGTCCCGGGCGAAGTCGCTGCGGTGCTCGGAATCTGTTCCGGGAAGGGCGGCGGCCTTCGACGGTTCGGCCACCAGGCGTTCGCGGTCGGCCTCGCCGTAGTCACCCCACTTCGCCACCGTCACCGCCATGTCATCGTCACCGCCATGTCGTCGTCATCGCCATCGCACCCCCGCACAGTCTGCCAGCACCGGTCGAGACGCCGATCGGGCCAAAGTTTTGCTGGCAATCCGGTCGTGGTCTTCCGGGGCTACTACATTGGCGGTTATGCGCCTGCACCGTCTTCTGAGTCTGCTCGCCACGATCCTGCTCGCTACCAGCCTGGCGGCCGCCACCCTGCTGGCCCCGTCGGTCGCGGCAGAACCGCCGTTCCGGCTCCCGGACACCGTCACCGACAATGCCGGCGTGCTTGACGAGCGCCAGCTCGCCGAAGTGCAGAGAGCGGTCGATCAGCTCTACACCGAGCGCCGCGTACGGCTGTGGGTGGTGTTCGTCGAATCCTTCGCCCCCCAGGGCGCGGTGGGTTGGGCGCAGCAGACCCGAACCACCAGCGATCTGAGTAACGACGACGCGATCCTGGCGGTGGCGACCGGGCAGCGCTCGTACGCCTTCCTCGTTCCCTCCGCCGCGGCCGGCGGCAGTTCGACGAGGGTCGACGACATCCGCCGGGACCGCATCGAACCGGCCCTGCGAAACAGCGACTGGGCGGGCGCGGCGACCGCTGCCGCCTCCGGGCTGGCCAACATCAGCAAGGGCGGCGGCAAAGGCGGCAGTCTGTCGATGACACCGATGCTGGTCATCGCCGGGATCGGCCTGCTGGTGATCGCCGCGATGCTGCTCTGGAGTCGCCGGCGCCGCGCCAAGCGCCATGAGGCGGACGTCGTAGCGGCCAAGAACATCGACCCCACCGACCCGGCGGCCTTGGCGTCGGTGCCGATCGGGGCCCTGGATGACCTGTCGCGGTCGATCGTGGTCGACGTCGACAACGCGGTTCGCACCAGCGCCAACGAACTGGTGTTGGCGGTCGAGGAGTTCGGCGAGGCCCAGACCGCGTCGTTCGCCACCGCGGTGGACAACGCCCGCAACACCCTCAAGCAGGCCTTCGCCGTCCGCCAGAAACTCGACGACGACGTACCCGAGCCACTACCCGAGCGTCGCGATCTGTTGACCCGGGTCGTGGTCTCGGCAGCCAAGGCCAACCGCGAACTGGACACCCAGACCGCCAACTTCCATCAGATGCGCGATCTGGTGTTCAACGCACCCGAACGCCTCGATGCCCTGACCCAGCAATTGGTGACCGTGACCGCTCGAGTGGAGCCGTCCGAGCAGAAGCTCACCGAGTTGAAGAGCGAATTCGCCGAATCGGCACTGGCATCGGTGGCTCGCAATGTCGACGCCGCCAGGGAACGGCTGGGATTCGCCGACGAGGCGATCACCACAGGCCGGGCGCTGGCGGCCAAGCCGGTCGCCGGCGAGGTGGGCGAACTCGTCGATTGCGTCCGCGGCGCGGAATCTTCTCTGCAGCAAGCAAATACGATGCTCGACGCGGTGGACAGCGCTGCCAGTGATATTCGACGCGCCGTGTCGACGTTGCCCTCGGCGATCGAGGACATCCAACGGGGCATCACCCAGGCGGGCGCACAACTCGCCGAAGGTGGATTGGGGGAAGGAGATCGAACTTCGGCGGCGCGCGACGAGGCGGTCAAGGCCGTCCTCACCGCAGCACAGGCGACCGGCGCGGCCGACCCGTTAGGCACCTTCACCACGCTGACCCAGGCCGATGCCGATCTGGACCGACTGCTCGCCGGCGTCGCCGAGGAGCGTGAGAGGCCGCCGAGCGGCTGATGCGTTCTATTCCAAGGCACTATTCACCGCCCAGTCAGGGTCCGCTCGGTGTCGGACTACATCGACACCCGCCGAGGCAGCGTGGGACCGGAGGCCCGCACCCGATTCAACGAGGCGGTGCGCCAACTAGAAGCCGCCGAGACCAAGTCGACCACCAACATCACCGAGGCGATCGCCCACGCCAACGGTGCAGCGATGCTGGCCGCTCAGGCACAACAACTGGCCAACGACGACGTTCAGGCCGGGCAGTTGCAGTACCAGACCCGGTACAGCGGAGGCCGGCAGTCGAACATGGGGGCGATGGTCGGCGGGATCATCCTCGGCAACATCCTCACCGGCGGCATGGGCGGCGGCATGGGCGGCAGGCGGTTGGACGTCGACGGGCTACGGCGGATCCTCCGGCGGAGGCGACGGCGGACTGCTGGGCGGCGGCGGGCGGTTCTAGCGATTCAGCCGGTGAGTTTGGCGCTCAGGAACGCCACCACGGCGTCCAGTCCCACCCGCTGCTGGGTCATCGCGTCACGATCGCGCACGGTCACCGCCTGATCCTCGAGGGTCTCGAAGTCGACCGTGACGCAGAACGGCGTGCCAATCTCATCCTGGCGGCGGTAACGGCGCCCGATCGCACCGGCATCGTCGAACTCGACATTGAAGCTCTTGCGCAACTCTGCGGCGAGGTCGCGGGCCTTGGGGCTCAGGTCGGCGTGTCGAGACAACGGCAGCACCGCCGCCTTGACCGGTGCCAGCCGCGGATCCAGCCGCAACACGGTACGTTTGTCCACCCCGCCCTTGGCGTTGGGCGCCTCGTCCTCGGCGTACGCGTCGACCAGGAACGCCATGAACGAACGGGTAAGTCCCGCTGCGGGTTCGATGACGTAGGGCACGTAACGGTCGTCGGCGACCTGGTCGTAGAACGAAAGGTCGACACCGGAATGTTGCGAATGGGTCTTCAGATCGAAGTCGGTACGGTTCGCGACACCTTCAAGTTCGCCCCACGGATTGCCAGCGAATCCGAACCGGTACTCGATGTCGGTGGTGCCCGCCGAGTAGTGCGACAACTTCTCTCTGGGGTGTTCGAAGAGCCGGAGGTTGTCGCGATCGATACCGAGGTCGACGTACCACTGCAGGCGGGTGTCGATCCAGTACTGATGCCACTGTGGCGCGGTGTCGGGCTCGACGAAGAACTCCATCTCCATCTGCTCGAACTCCCGGGTGCGGAAAATGAAGTTGCCCGGCGTGATCTCGTTGCGGAAACTCTTGCCGATCTGTCCGATTCCGAAGGGGGGTTTCTTGCGCGAACTGGTGACGACGTTGGCGAAGTTGACGAAGATGCCCTGTGCAGTCTCGGGGCGCAGGTAATGCAGGCCCTCCTCGGTCTCGATCGGACCGAGATAGGTCTTGAGCATCATGTTGAACTCGCGCGGTTCGGTCCACTGACCCTTCGTGCCGCAATCGGCGCAGACGATCTCGGTCATCGCCACGGACTCCGGATCAGCGATTTTTTTCTTCTCCGCATGCGCCTCCTGCATGTGGTCCTGCCGGTGCCGCTTGTGGCACTGCAGACACTCAACGAGGGGGTCGTTGAATACCTCGACATGGCCGGAGGCCACCCATACCTCCCGCGGCAGGATGATCGAAGAATCCAGGCCGACGACGTCGTCGCGGCCGGTGACCATGGCGCGCCACCACTGTCGCTTGATGTTCTCCTTGAGTTCCACACCCAACGGTCCGTAGTCCCACGCCGAGCGGGTACCCCCGTAGATCTCGCCTGCGGGATAGACCAGACCGCGGCGCTTGGCCAGGTTGACGACGGACTCGATGACAGACGCCACGTTGGGGCTGCACTCCTATCTGCTGAATGTCTCTGCGCTAAGCGAACCGCGTTAGCCTAAGCGACCGACGCCGCGAGCTTTGACAGGCGTCGCCGGCCCGTGCGACAGTAAGGCAATAGTGGAAATGGTTCCCAATAGCACCGCCGCCGAAACCGGCCAGCGTTCCGTGGGCGCCGGCGTTCGAGCCACCCGGCAACGCGGGGCCGTCATCGCCCTACTCGAGAAACTGGACGGGTTCCGCTCCGCGCAGGAACTGCACGAGGAACTACGGCGCGGCGGCGCAAACATCGGTCTGACGACCGTCTATCGCACGCTGCAGGCTCTGGAATCGGCGGACCTCGTCGACATGGTGCGCACCGACACCGGGGAATCGTTGTACCGCCGCTGCGCGGCACCGCACCATCACCATCACCTGGTCTGCCGCAATTGCGGTGCCGCAGTGGAGGTCAGCGGTCGCGAGGTCGAGGCGTGGGCCGCCGAAGTCGCCGCGGAGCACGGTTTCTCCGAGGTGAACCACACCATCGAATTATTCGGTACCTGTACCGGGTGCCGGAACCTTCCGGCGGATGCTCCCACCTAATCGACCAGCCCTAACCGACCAGCGCACCCCGGACGTCGGCCCCGGCGGACAGGACCATGAGCACCAGCGTCAGCAGACTCTGCTCGCCGAGCCCCACGGCCGGGAAGTTGTAGCGGAGCACCACATCGGCTCGCTGCCCGGTTGATCCCCCGGCTGGGTGCTCGACCAACATCACCGTACCCAGCATCGTCTTCGCCGCCTGTGCGGCAACACGTTTGCGCAATTCCGCGTCTGGCACCAGATCCCAGGCCAGCACCTGGGTCAGGGAGAGCAATTCGAGTCCGTCGGCGATCGTCACGGTGCGCAACGACGCGAAAGTTCCGTCGTGGCGCACCGTCAGCGCACCGTCGTCCTCGACATCGACGGGCAACGCCTGTCCGAGGACATCGGCCAGTCGCCGGGCAGCAGGCATCAGGCGCGGCCGAAACGCCGGTTGCGGTGCACGTACTCCTCGCAGGCGGCCCATAGATCCCGGCGGTCGTAGTCCGGCCAGAGCTTGTCCTGGAACACATACTCGGCATAAGCGGCCTGCCACAGCAGGAAGTTGCTCGATCGTTGCTCTCCGGAGGTGCGAATGAACAGATCCACATCGGGGATGTCGGGCCGGTGCAGATGCTCGCTGATCGTGGCCTCACCCACTCGTTCGGGATCGATGCGGCCGGCAGCGGCATCACGGGCGATCTGTTTGGCTGCCTCGGCGATTTCGGCCCGCCCGCCGTAGTTCACGCAGTAGTTGACCGTGATCACCTTGTTGTCCAGTGTCATCTCCTCGGCGATGTCAAATTCCTTGATGACGCTGCGCCACATCCGTGCCCGGGATCCGACCCAACGCATCCGAACTCCCATGACGTCGAGGTTCTCCCGGCGCCGGCACACCACCTCGCGGTTGAACCCCATCAGGAATCGGACCTCGTCGGTGCTGCGTTTCCAATTCTCGGTGGAGAACGCATAGACCGAGAGGTGCTTGATACCGAGTTCGATTGCCCCGCAGGTGACGTCGATGAGTACCGCCTCACCCATCTTGTGACCCTCGGTACGGCTCAGTCCACGCTGGGTGGCCCACCGTCCGTTGCCGTCCATGACGACCGCCACGTGCCGGGGCAGTTGATCGGCGGGGATCGCGGGCGGGATCGCCCTGGAGACATGCTGGGGAGGCCGACGGGGCCCGCCGTCAGTGGCGGGTGGCAACTGGGGAACACCACCGGCCAGGCCGAGGTGTCCGGGAAAGACCGGGTAGTCGCCCATCGGCGGGGGCAGCTGGGGAAAGCGCTCCCTCCGCCTGCGCTCAGCCCCCCGCAAGGAGCTGGTCAACCGGTCCATCGCCATGGGCCACATCCTGCCTGAAGATCTCCGAAACGTGTTCAACGGGCCGGGAGTAGACGCGCTCCACCAGCGGCAATGTCCGCAACTTCCGCTCTAGATGCCACTGCAGATGCGCGGCGACCAGTCCGCTGGCGTAACCGCGATGCGACGCCGAGGAGGATTCGGCGGCTGCCCAGTCACCATCATGCAGCGCCGACATGAGATCCAGCACGGCCTGCGGCGGGGTAGTCGAACCGGATGGCCGGCAGTGCATACACACGCTGCCGCCGGCACCGATGTGAAAGGCCCGGTGTGGGCCGGGAGCCGCGCAACGTGCGCACTCGATCAGCGACGGAGCCCAGCCGGCGATGCCCATAGCCCGCAGCAGGTAGGCATCGAGAACCAGTTCGCGAGCGCGTGTGCCGTCGGCGACAGCCCGCAGCGCACCTACCGTGAGCCGATGCAGTTCCGGCGCCGGAGCGCGTTCTTCACCGGCGAGTCGCTCAGCGGTCTCCAGGATGGCGCACGCGCTGGTGTATCGGCCGTAATCGCAGACGATGTCGGTGGCGAAGGCGTCGATCGAGACCACCTGCGTGACAATGTCGAGGTTGCGGCCGGGATGCAACTGCACGTCGATATGAGCGAACGGCTCCAGTCGGGACCCGAACTTGCTGCGGGTACGGCGCACGCCCTTGGCTACCGCGCGGACCAGGCCATGGTCGCGGGTCAGCAGGGTGACGATGCGGTCGGCCTCACCAAGCTTGTGCTGACGCACCACGACTGCTCGGTCCCGATAAAGCCGCATGCGCCCAAGTCTCGCACCATAGGCAGACGCAGTCGGTCTCGGCACGCGCCGAAGGCGTTAAAAACCGAGTCGGCCGAGCAGTTTCGGATCTTGCTGCCAGTTCTTGGCGACCTTGACCCGCAATTCGAGATAGATCCGGGTGCCCAGCAGCTTTTCGATCTGGCATCGCGCGTTGGTGCCCACCTGCTTGAGCCGGGCACCACCCTTGCCGATGACGATCCCCTTCTGGCTGGGGCGCTCGACGTAGAGGATCGCGCGCACATCGATCAGGGCGCCCTGCTCCTCGGACCGGCCTTCGCGAACACTGACCTCGTCGATCACCACCGCCAGGGAGTGCGGAAGCTCGTCGCGCACACCCTCCAGCGCCGCCTCCCGGATCAGCTCGGCCATCAGAACTTCTTCGGGTTCGTCGGTCAGCTCACCGTCCGGATAGAACGCCGGTCCCGGTGACAGCTGTTCGACGAGAACATCGGTCAGCAGGTCCACCTGCTCCCCGGTGGTAGCCGACACCGGGATGATGGCCGCCGCCTCCTCGCCGACGAGTTCGTTGACCGCCATCAACTGGACGGCGAGGCGATCTTTGCCGACCTTGTCGATCTTGGTGACGACGACCACCAGCGTGGTTCGCGGGGCGACGGCACGGATCTGCTCAAAGATCCACCGGTCGCCCGGGCCGATCGTCTCGTCGGCGGGGATGCACAACCCGATCACGTCGACTTCGGAGTAGGTGTTCCGCACCAGTTCATTGAGCCGCTTGCCGAGCAGTGTGCGGGGCCGGTGCAAGCCCGGGGTGTCAACCAGAACGATCTGGAAGTCCTCCCGTGCCACGATGCCCCGGATCGTGTGCCGGGTGGTCTGCGGCCGACTTGAGGTGATCGCCACCTTGCTGCCGACGAGGGCGTTGGTCAACGTCGACTTGCCCGTGTTGGGCCGCCCGACCAGACACACGAACCCCGATCGGAACTCAGTCATCGTCGGGCTCTGCGAATTCCGGTCCGACCCGCTGTAACAGCACCGTGCCGACCCGCATGCAGGCCGCGGTGGTCTCGACCACCTTCGGCGCACAGCCGCAACCCGTGGTATGACCCAGTCGCCCGCCTCGGCGCCCGGCAGCGGGACCCGGCCAAGCTCCAGCGCCAGCAGCCCGCCGATCGTATCGACCTCGAGGTCGGTGTCGAACTCGATGTCGTACAACTCGCCGACATCCTCAATCGGCAGCCGCGTTGAGACCCTGAAGGTGTCCTCGCCCAGTTTCTCCACCGGCGCCACCTCGTCGGTGTCGTACTCGTCGGCGATCTCGCCGACGATCTCCTCCAGAACATCCTCGATCGTGACCAGACCCGCGGTGGCGCCGTACTCGTCGACCAGCAGGGCCATATGGATGCGGTCGCGTTGCATCTCCCTGAGCAGGTCGTCGAGGGGCTTGGAGTCCGGGATGAACACCGCCGGGCGCATCACGTCGACAACCCGGGCATCACGCCCGGCGCCATCGGTGTGCAGGGTATTGCGGACGAGGTCCTTGAGATAGACGACACCAACGATGTCATCGACGTTTTCGCCGGTGACCGGGATCCGGGAGTGTCCGCTGCGAACCGCCAGCGACGTCGCCTGGCCGGCTGTCTTGCGCCCTTCGATCCAGACCATCTCCGTGCGCGGGACCATCACCTCCCGGGCCGGGGTGTCACCGAGTTCGAACACGGACTGAATCATCCGGCGTTCGTCATCAGCGACCACCCCGCGTTGCTGTGCCAGGTCGACCACCTCGCGGAGTTCGATCTCCGAGGCGAAAGGTCCGTTACTGAATCCGCGACCGGGAGTCAGTGCATTGCCGATCAGGATCAGCAACCGGCTGATAGGAGTCAGCAGCAAAGAGATCGCTTGCAACGGCAGCGCGCAGATCAGCGCTATCGAGTAGGCATTCTGCCGACCGATTGTGCGTGGACCGACACCCATAACGACGAAGTTGACCACGGTCATGATGGCCGCGGCGGCCACCAGCCCCCAGGTCATGCCGAGATCATCGGAGATGTAGCCAACCAGCAAGACGGTTGCACTCACTTCGCAGGCAATCCGCAGCAGCACAACGAGATTGATATAGCGCGGCCGCTCGAGTAGTAAACGGGCCAGCCGCGCCGCACCGGTTCGCTCAGATTTGACCAGTTCCTCGACGCGCGCGATCGACACCGTGCTGATCGCGGCATCGACCGCAGCGAACAGGCCGCCTGCTGCGATCAGCACGATCAAACCAACCAGCGGTGCCGCTCCGGTCACGACTGGTCGAAATACCGTGACTTGTCGAGAAGTCGCCGGTCCTTCTCATTCTGGCGGTCCCGATGGTAGGCCGCGACCTGCTCGGCGACCCACTCCTCGAGAAGCCGGCGTTGTAGCGCGAACATCTCCTTCTCCTCATCAGGTTCGGCATGGTCGAAACCCAACAGATGCAAAACCCCGTGCACCGTCAGAAGTGCCAGTTCGTGGCCCAAACTATGCCCGGCAGCCTCGGCCTGGGACACCGCGAACTGCGGACACAGCACGATGTCGCCCAGCATCGCCGGACCCGGTTCGGCAGCATCGGGGCGGCCGCCGGGTTCGAGTTCGTCCATCGGAAAGCTCATCACGTCGGTGGGACCGGGCAGATCCATCCACCGCATGTGCAGATCGGCCATCGCGTCGGTGTCGAGCAGCACCATCGACAGTTCAGCACTCGGGTTGACCTTCATCTTGGCGATGACGAAGCGGGCGACGCTGATCAACTCGTCTTCGGATATGTCCAGACCCGACTCGTTGGAAACCTCGACCGTCATCCCCACCTACCGCCGGGAGGTGCGTCGGTGCGCCCGGCCCTGCAGATCCGGTTGTTCGGTGGCACGGGCATAGGCGTCGACGATCTCCGACACCAGCCGGTGGCGAACCACGTCGGCACTGGTGAGGTGGCAGAAGTGGATGTCGGCGATGCCGTCGAGGACGTCCATGGCGGCCCGCAGACCTGATCGGGCGCCACCGGGCAGGTCAACCTGGGTGATGTCGCCGGTTACCACGATCTTGGAGCCGAAGCCCAACCGGGTGAGGAACATTTTCATCTGCTCGGCGGTGGTGTTTTGCGCCTCATCGAGGATGATGAAGGCGTCGTTGAGGCTGCGGCCCCGCATGTATGCCAGTGGCGCCACCTCGATAACGCCGGCACTCAACAGCTTCGGGATCGCCTCAGCGTCCATCATGTCGTGCAGTGCGTCATAGAGCGGGCGTAGATACGGGTCGATCTTCTCACTGAGCGTGCCGGGTAGAAACCCAAGCCGCTCACCGGCTTCCACGGCCGGACGGGTCAGGATGATCCGGGAGACCTGCTTGGTCTGTAATGCATTGACCGCCTTGGCCATGGCGAGGTAGGTCTTGCCGGTGCCGGCCGGGCCGATGCCGAAGACAATGGTGTTGGCGTCGATGGCATCGACGTAGCGCTTCTGGTTCAGCGTCTTGGGCCGGATTGTCTTTCCGCGCCGCGACAGGATGTCCAGACTCAGAACTTCGGCGGGTGAGGCGTTGTCGGTTCCGGACATCATCGTGATGCTGCGGCGCACCGCATCCGGGGACAGTGTCTGGCCCCCGGCGACAACGGCGATGAGTTCGGCGATCACCCGTTCAGCCAGGGCGACCTCGGCAGCCGCACCGGAGAGGTTCACGGTGTCGCCGCGCACGTGCACGTCGGCGGCCAGATGCGCTTCCAGTGCCCGCAGATTCGCGTCGGCGGAGCCCAGTAGGCCCATGACGAGGTCGGTCGGAACAGTCATGCTGCTGCGAACCTGCGCGGCAGTGCTTGTCTCGCGGGGCGTCACGGGAGTGTTCGATGCCTGCTTTCTCGGTTTTCCCAGTCGAAACCGTCGGCCCAGCCTACCGCTTCGCGGTGTCGATCGACCACCGCGCGGTGAGCGCACCGAGGGCACCGAGAGCGACCGCGGCCGCCGTCGACGTGCGCAGAATGGTCGGCCCCAGCCGCACCGGCACCGCTCCCGCGCCGACCAGAGCCTCGACCTCCTGCGCGCTCAAACCACCCTCGGGCCCGACCACTAGGACAATGGCAGCAACCGTCGACACCGGGATTTCCCCCAGGGCGCGGTCCGCCGACTCGTGCAGCACCAGGGCGAGCGCGCCGCCGGAGACCCTTTCACCGAGGTAGCCGCCCAGTTCCTCGGTTGACATCGGGCCGGCCACACCGGGGATCCAGGCCCGCCGGGACTGTCGCGCCGCCGATCTCGCGACCGCTCGCCAGCGCCGTAGGCCCTTCTCGGCGCGTTCGCCGTCCCAGCGGGCCACGCACCGTGATGCCTGCCAGGCAATGAAATCATCCGCCCCGGCCTCGGTCGCGAGTTCGATCGCCAGTTCGGAACGCTCCGACTTCGGGATCCCTTGCACGACGGTCACCGATGGATGCGAAAGCGGTGCGCTTCGCCGTTCATCGACACGCGCCGTCAGGGTCGACTTATCCACGCTCAGGACGACGCAGTCGGCAAGGGTTCCGGCCCCGTCGGAGAGCACCAGGGACTCCCCGGGGCGGATCCTGCGAACCGTGGCGGCGTGAAAACCCTCCTCACCGCCCACCACGGCGGTTGCACCGGGTGCCGGGATCGCCCGCGAATAAAACAGGATGGGGGCCATGGTCGGGGCGCGGGTCAGCGACCGCTGAAGGTTTCCCGCAACCGGCTGAACAACCCACCGCCAACGGAACCCGCGGTGGCGGTCCGGGTGCTGCGCACCGTCGCCGCATCGGTGCCGCGGCCCTTGAACTCGGCGAGCAGCTCCCTGGCCCGGGCATCGAGCCTCACCGGCACGGTGACCTCGATGTGGGCGTGCAGATCGCCCCGGGATTCGGAGCGCAACCGCGGCATACCAAGGCCGCGCAGGGTGATCACCGACGCCGGCTGGGTGCCGGCGGGAACGGTGATCTCGGTGGCACCGTCAAGGATCGCATCCACGGTGACCATGGTGCCCAGGGCGGCATCGACCATCGGCACCGACAGGGTGCAGTGCAGATCGTCGCCGTCGCGCACGAAAACGTCGTGGTCCTGCTCATGTACCTCTACGTACAGGTCGCCGGCCGGACCGCCGCCCGGACCAACCTCGCCCTGGGCCGCCAATCGCACCCGCATCCCGTCGCCGACCCCGGCCGGGATTTTCACACTCATCTCGCGGCGGGAGCGCACCCGGCCGTCGCCGCCGCACCGGTGACAGGGATCGGGGATCACCTCTCCGACGCCGGCACAGGTGGGACACGGCCGCGACGTCATGACCTGGCCGAGCAGCGACCGCTGCACGCTCTGAACTTCGCCCCGGCCGCCGCAGATGCCGCAGGAGGCCGGAGTCGAGTCACCGTGGGTGCCCCGGCCCTGGCACAGGTCGCACAGCACGGCGGTGTCGACGGTCATCTGCTTGGTGACCCCTGCCGCGCAGTCGCTCAACGTCAATCGCATCCGGAGCAGCGAATCCGACCCGGGACGAACCCGTCCGATCGGTCCTCGCGAGCCGCCGCCACCGAAGAACGCGTCGAACACATCACCGAGGCCACCGAACCCGGCGAATCCACCGCCGGCACCCGCGGTGGCCAGCGGGTCGCCACCGAGGTCGACGATGCGCCGCTTCTCCGGATCCGAGAGCACCTCGTAGGCGGTGCTGATCTCTTTGAAAAGTTGCTGAGCCTGTTCGTCGGGATTGATATCAGGATGCAGTTCACGCGCCAGTTTCCGATAGGCGCGTTTGATCTCCGAATCGCTTGCGCCCCTGCCCACCCCAAGCAGCCCGTAATAGTCGCGTGCCACGCCTGAACCTCTTTCGTCACGTCTTGATGGCGCCGGTGTTCAGCCGGCGCGGTTGCCCAGAACCTCGCCGATGTACATCGCAACCGCGGCGACATTGGCCATCGTTCCGGGGTAGTCCATTCGGGTGGGGCCGACGACGCCCATGCCGCCGAAGACCGTCCCGGAGCTTCCGTAGGTGGTGGTGACCACGGACGTTCCGGCCATTTGTTCAGCCTCGGTCTCGTGGCCGATGCGCACCGTCACCTTACCGGCATCCTGCTGTGCGGCCAGCAGCCTGAGCACGACGACCTGCTCCTCGAGCGCCTCGAGCACCGAGCGCAGCGAACCGCCGAAGTCTGCGGTGTTGCGGGTCAGGTTGGCAGTGCCGCCCATCAACAGTCGCTCCTCGGTGTGATCGACTAATGACTCCAATAGAACCGTGGCCGAGCGGCCGACCGCGTTGCTGAGCTTGCCCTCCCGGCCGGTTCCGGCGTCAAGTTGCCTAGCCAGATCGGCCACCGCCACCGAGGCCGCCGAGAGTCTCTTGCCCTCCAGTGCCTGACCGAGTAGTTCCCGGAGCCGCGACAACTGGAGGTCGTCGATGGTGTCGCCGAGTTCGACGATGCGTTGATCGACCCGGCCGGAATCGGTGATGACCACCATCAGCAGTCGCGCCGGCGTCAGTGCCACCACTTCGAGACGGCGCACCGTGGACACCGACAGGGTCGGGTATTGCACGATCGCCACCTGGCGGGTCAGTTGCGCTAGCAGTCGGACGGCGCGGCGCAGCACGTCGTCGAGGTCGACACCGGTCTCCAGGAACGCCAGGATCGCCCGGCGCTCCGAGGCGGACAGTGGCTTGACCTCGTCGATGCGGTCGACGAACTCGCGGTAGCCCTTCTCGGTGGGCACCCGGCCCGAACTGGTGTGGGGTGCGGCGATGTACCCCTCGGCCTCCAGAACCGCCATGTCGTTGCGAACAGTGGCACTGGAGACACCCAGGTTGTGCCGTTCGACAAGGGCCTTGGAACCGATCGGCTCTTTGGTGGCGACGAAATCCGCGACGATGGCGCGCAGCACCTCGAAACGACGATCGTCAGCGCTTCCCATGGCGCGAGTTTACCGGTCGGGACCCCGGCTTCTTCTCCGCATTCACCCCGCGGTCAGTCATCGAGCAGATCGCGAACCACGGCGTCGGCCAACAACCGACCGCGGTCGGTCAATATCAACCGCTCACCGTCACTGATCAAGTTGCCGTCGGCGACGGCGCGGGCGGCGCGGTCGGTCTCCGGGCCACTCAGCTCGGCGAGGGCGAGCCCGCTGCGCAGGCGGATGCCGAGCATGACCCGCTCGATGTGGCGAGTGCGGCTGTCGAGGCGTTCGAATCCGGCGACGGCAAGGCCGCCCCGGCTGAGTTTCTCGGCGTAGGCACCGGGGCCCTTGATGTTCCACCATCGGTGGTCGCCGACGAATCCATGGGCACCGGGGCCGGCACCCCACCATTGCCCGCCGTTCCAATAACCCATGTTGTGCCGGCACGCTGCGCCCGGACGACTCCAGTTCGCGACTTCGTACCAGTTCAGCCCGGCAGCCGACAGCCGCTGATCGATGAGTTCATAGCGGTGAGCCAGCACATCTTCCTCCGGTGGCAGCATTTCTCCGTGCCGGACCCGGCGAGCGAGCGCGGTGCCATCCTCGATGAGAAGCGCATAGGCCGAGACGTGATCCACCCCGGCGGCCAGCGCTGCGTCGACCGAGTCCAAAAGCTCGCCGTCGGACTCCCCCGGCGTGCCGTAGATGAGGTCGATGTTCACCTGCGGAAGACCAGCGGCGCGAGCCTCGCGGGCCGCCGCGATCGCCCGGCCCGGCGAGTGGGTGCGCTCGAGTGTGGCCAACACCCGGGGCGAAGCCGACTGCATGCCCAACGAGACCCGGGTGTAGCCGGCGGCACGGATACCCGCGAAGAACTCCGGCGAGGTGGACTCCGGGTTGGCTTCGGTGGTGATCTCAGCCTCGTCGGACAGCGCAAAGTTGTCCCGGACCCTGTTCAGCACCGCGGCCAACCGCTCGGCGCCCAGCAGCGAGGGCGTGCCCCCGCCGACGAATACAGTGTCGACGCCGATCGTGCCGATGTGCTTCGCGGCCAGCGTCAATTCGGTCTGCAAGGCCCTCAGCCAGCCGTCGTGCGTAGCGGCGCCCAATTCGGTGGGGGTATAGGTGTTGAAATCGCAGTAGCCGCAGCGAGTGGCACAAAATGGCACGTGGATGTACACCCCGAAGCCAGTGCCCGGCGTGACGGTCAGCCGAGGCAGTTCCGGTACCGCGGCCGAGGTGGTGCGAACCGACATGGCGACCAGTGTCGCAGAACGCCACTTTGGCTCACCGAACCGCAGCTTTGGGCCGGTTACGCCCTGTAACGCCATTCGTGGCACAATCTGGGCTATGTCCTGTCCCCCTGCCTCCCAGCGCGGTGTCGCGCTGGTGGTTCGGCGGCATATCGACTTCGCCCGCGTGTGCAGCTGTTGTTGTCCGGCCTGACGCCGTAGACCGCCCACCAGATCACCAACTGGCCGCCGGATCTGCACCACCGGACTCACGATCGCCGGTGCTGCGGCTCCCCCGCCCGCCCCCCGAAAAAGACCGCGGCGATTACAGTGAGCACATGCCAATGACTCAGCCCCCCGGCAAGACCCGTAGCGAAGGCCAGTGGGCGCTCGGCGAAACCGAACCGCTCAACGCCAATGAACAGATGAAACTCGATGACGATCCGCTCAATGTCAGGGCGCGTATCGAAAGCACTTACGCCCGCGAGGGATTCGACAGCATCGACAAGACCGACCTGCGCGGGCGGTTCCGGTGGTGGGGCCTCTACACCCAGCGCCAGCAGGGCTACGACGGCACCTTCACCGGGGACGAGAACATCGACCTGCTCGAAGCGCCGTACTTTATGCTGCGGGTGCGCAGCGACGGCGGGGCCCTGACCGCGGCGGCACTGCGCACACTGGGCACGATCTCGACCGAGTTCGCGCGGGATACCGCCGACATCTCCGACCGCCAGAACGTGCAATACCACTGGATCCGGGTCGAGGACATGCCCGAAATCTGGAGACGGCTCGACGCGGTCGGCCTGGGAACCACCGAAGCCTGCGGTGACTGCCCGCGGGTGGTCCTGGGCTCCCCCTTGGCAGGCGAGTCTCTCGATGAGGTTCTCGACGCCACCCCCGCGGTCGAGGAGATCGTTCGTCGCTACATCGGGAAGCCCGAGTATTCGAACCTGCCACGCAAATTCAAAACCGCGATCAGCGGCCAGCAGGACGTGGTGCACGAGGTCAATGACGTCGCCTTCATCGGTGTCGAGCACCCCGAACACGGCCCGGGTCTGGACCTGTGGGTCGGCGGCGGGCTGTCGACCAATCCGATGCTCGCTCAACGGGTCGGCGTGTGGGTGCCACTGGCCGAGGTGCCCGAGGTCTGGGAAGCGGTCGTGAACGTTTTCCGGGACTACGGGTACCGCCGACTGCGGTCCAAGGCGCGGCTGAAGTACCTCATCAAGGACTGGGGCGTCGAGAAATTCCGGGCGGTTCTGGAAACGGAGTATCTGAAACGGAAGCTGATCGACGGCCCCGCGCCGAAGCCGGTAATCCGCCCGATCGACCACGTCGGAGTGCAGCGACTCCGCAATGGACTCAACGCCATCGGCGTAGCCCCGATCGCCGGACGCGTGTCGGGCACGATCCTGACCAAGGTCGCCGACCTCGCCGAGTGGGCCGGCTCGGACCGCATCCGCTTCACCCCCCACCAGAAGTTGGTCATCCTCGACGTGCCCGACGCGAAGGTCGCCGGCCTCGTCGCCGAATTGGACGCGCTAGGCCTGCCATCGACGCCATCGCACTGGCGGCGAAACTTGATGGCGTGCAGCGGAATAGAGTTCTGCAAGTTGTCCTTCGCCGAAACCCGCACCCGCGCGCAGGTACTGGTGCCCGAACTTGAGAAGCGACTGGCGGACCTCAACGCCGATCTCGACGTTCCGATCACCATCAACCTCAACGGCTGCCCCAACTCATGCGCCCGGATCCAGGTCGCCGACATCGGCTTCAAGGGCCAGGTTCTCGAGGACGGCGACGGTGGAAGCACCGAAGGCTTCCAGGTTCATCTCGGCGGAAGCCTAGGACTCGACAGCAATTTCGGTCGCAAACTGCGCCAGCACAAAGTCACCGGCGCCGAGGTCGGCGACTACATCGAACGGGTGGTGCGACGGTTCACCGAGCAACGCCAACCCGATGAACGCTTCGCCCAGTGGGCAGTGCGCGCAGACGAGAACGACCTGCGATGAGCGCACGTGACGCCGAGTTGCGTGCCCTGGCCGCACGTGGTGCGGCTGAACTCGACGGTGCCACCGCCGCGGAGTTGCTGGCGTGGGTCGACACCCATTTCACCGGTGAGTACGTGGTGGCCTCCAACATGGCCGACGCGGTGCTGATCGACCTGGCTACCAAGGTTCGCCCCGGCGTCGACGTGCTGTTCCTCGACACCGGTTACCACTTCGCCGAGACGATCGGTACCCGAGATGCGGTCGAGTCCGTCTACGGCGTCAACATCGTCAACGTGACGCCGGAGCACACCGTCGCCGAACAGGATCGGATGCTCGGTATGGATCTGTTCGCCCGCGACCCCGGACAGTGCTGTCGGCTACGCAAGGTCACCCCACTGGGCGCAGCACTGCGGAATTACGCGGCGTGGGTAACCGGTATCCGGCGGGTGGAGTCGGCTACTAGGGCCGATTCTCCGCTCATCACCTTCGACGAGGCCTTCAAACTGGTCAAGGTCAACCCACTTGCCACCTGGACCGACGAGGACATGCAGTCCTACATAGAGGCCAACGGCGTGCTCGTCAATCCCCTTGTCCAGGAGGGCTATCCGTCGATCGGCTGCGCCCCGTGCACCGCCAAACCCGCTGACGGTGCCGACCCGCGCAGCGGACGGTGGCAGGGATTGGCCAAGACCGAGTGCGGGCTGCACGTCTCATGAGGCTGGTGCTGACCGCACACGGCAGTGCCGACCCCCGATCGGCGGTGACCACCCATGCGGTTGCCGACCAGATCCGGCGGCAGCGCCCGGGCCTGGAGGTGCAGGTGGCTTTCTGTGAGAAGAGTGTCCCCAACCTGCGTGACGTACTGATCGAATTGCGGGGACCCGCGGTGGTCGCCCCACTGCTGCTGGCAAGCGCTTTCCATGCCCGCGTCGACATTCCGGCCATCATCGCCGACGCTGGAGCCGACGTCCTCGTGGCCGACACCCTCGGGGAGGATCCACGGTTGGTGCGCGTGTTGCGGCACCGACTGGATGAACTGGCATTCGACCAGGATCCGGCGGACACCGGCGTTCTGGTGGTAGCGGTCGGCTCATCACACTCCGATGCGAATGCCGGCACCGCCACCATCGCCGGTGCCCTCGCTGCCGGTGGCGAGTGGGCCGGCGTGCGGGTGGCCTACGCCACCGGACCGGCACCGTCGGTGAATGCCGGCATCGAAGAACTCCGGGAACTTGGTGCGCGGCACGTAGTCCTGGCACCGTGGTTCATTGCGAACGGCCGGATCACCGACCGGGTTGCCGCGATCGCCTCAGCCGCAGGGATGCCGATGGCCGAACCTCTCGGCGCTCATGCATGGGTCGCGGAGACCGTGCTTGACCGTTTCGATCAGGCGGTCGCTCAGCGCCGCGCGGCATAGGCCGTCCCGAACAATTCAGCCGGGAGTGCGATCGGCCCCATCGGCGCCGTCTGCCCCGTCGGCCCCGTCTGCGCCATCTGCGCCATCGACTCCATCGGCGCCGCCAAGGCCACCTTTACCGCCCTGACCACCCTGACCACCCTGGCCACCCGCCGCCCTTGCCGCCCCTGACCACCTGCGCCGCCCTTGCCGCCTGCGCCGCCGTTGCCGCCTGTCATCGTCTGCTCCCCACTGATAGATGGTCCGTTGGTCACTGCTGGTGCGATCTGGCCGTCCACCGGGGTCACGGTCCGGGTGCAGGCCCCGCCGGTGGTCACCGCGACAACGAGCATGCCCGCGCCGAAAACCCGCCTGAGCAAACCTCGCCGGGCTGTGGTCATGGTTAATCCTCCCTGTGAGCTTCGAACCCTACTGCAGGTGGCCCAACGAGCTAGGGCCGCGATTGCTCCACGCCGGCAACCGGCGGAATCCTGGTTGCGCGAACGTATACCGTGTCGCCGTCCCGCAGGGCCAGAGCCTCGGCGTCGCCGCGGGTGATCTGGGCCACGAACGGCGCCCCGGTGGTGGCACTGATCAGTTCGACCCGCACTTCAAAACCGAGATAGACCACCCGCTCAATCGTGGCCCGGATGACCCCGGTGCTCTCCGCGGTGCCATCGCCGGCCGCTATCGCCATTTCTGGAGTGCGGCCGACCCGGATGTCATGCGGGCGCACGAGGATTCCGTTCAGCGAGGAGACCGTGCCGAGAAACGACATCACAAAGGCATTGGCGGGACTGTCGTAGACCTCGGCGGGTGTGCCGACCTGTTCGATACGCCCCTTGTTGAGCACCGCGATCCGATCGGCCACATCCAGGGCCTCGGCCTGGTCATGGGTGACGAGCACGGTGGTGACGTGCACCTCGTCGTGCAAACGCCGCAACCACGCGCGAAGATCCTCCCGAACCTTGGCGTCCAGTGCCCCGAAGGGCTCATCCAGCAGCAGCACCTGCGGATCCACCGCCAGCGCACGCGCCAGAGCCATCCGTTGGCGCTGGCCCCCGGAGAGTTGATTGGGATACCGGGTCTGAAATCCGGCCAGGCCGACCACTTCGAGCAGATTGTCGACCCGGTCCTTGATCTCGGATTTAGCCACCTTGCGGATCTTGAGACCGAAGGCGACGTTATCGCGCACCGTCAGATGTTTGAAGGCCGCGTAATGCTGAAACACGAAACCGATTCCGCGTCGCTGCGGCGCGATGTTGGTCACGTCGCGACCGTTGATCGTGATGGTGCCGCTGTCCGGGGTGTCCAGACCCGCAATCGCCCGAAGGAGCGTGGACTTTCCCGAACCACTGGGGCCGAGCAGGGCGGTCAACGAACCCGCGGGCACGACGAAATCGACGTTGTCCAGCGCGACGAAGTCCCCGTAGCGCTTGTTGGCTCCGCTGACGGTGATCGCGTTCGTCATCAACCCACCCGCCCGCGTCGTGCGTCCAGCGCTACCTGGACGATGAGCACAACCACCGCCACCATCATCAGCAGTGTCGAAATCGCGTACGTGCCGTATTCGGCGCCGCGGTTGTATCGATCGGACACCAGCAAGGTCAGTGTCTGCGAGGAGCCGGGCAGGTTGGACGACACCATGATCACCGCACCGAACTCGCCGAGTGTCCGGGCAATCGTCAGCACGATCCCGTAGGTGAGGCCCCACCGAATCGACGGCAAGGTGATTCGCCAGAACGTCTGCCACCAACTCGAACCCAACGTCGCCGCCGCTTCTTCCTGATCGGTGCCCAATTCGTGCAGTACCGGTTCGACCTCACGGATTACGAAGGGCACGGTGACGAAGATGCTGGCTAAAACGATGCCCGGCAGACCGAAGATGATCTTCAAACCCAGGTTGTTCTCCACGGAGCCCAGCAGGCCTGCGGTCCCCCACAACAGAATCAGCGCCACGCCGATGACCACGGGCGACACGGCGAATGGCAGATCGATCACGGCCTGCAGGATCGCTTTCCCGCGGAACCGTTTGCGCGCCAACAGCAATGCCGTCGCGACCCCGAATACGACATTGAGAGGAACGACGATCGCGACGACCAGCAGCGAGAGTTGGAGCGCCGAAATAGCGGCCGGTGTGGTGATCGACCCATAGAACGCCCCGAAGCCCGGGGCGAACGTACGCCATCCGATCAGTCCGACCGGAACCACCACCAGAACCAGAACGTAGGCCAGTGCGATGAAGCGGCTGAGATAGCGCGCCGCGGGCGAGAGAATCACGGTGCCAGTTCCTCCCGCTTGGCGGCCCGCGAACCAACGGTCCTCAACACCAACAGGACGAGGAACGAGACTGCAAGCAGCACGATGGACACCGCCGCCGCGCCGGTGCGGTCATCGTTTTCGATCAGTGTGCGAATCCACTGCGATGTCACCTCGGTCTCACCGGGCACCGCACCACCGATCAGGACCACTGAGCCGAATTCGCCGATGGCCCGGGCGAATGCCAGCCCCGCACCGGACAACAGCGCGGGCAATAGCGCCGGCAGGATCACCCGGGTGAAGATCGCCGGGTTTCCGGCGCCCAGCGACGCCGCGGCCTCCTCAACTTCGCGGTCGAGTTCTATCAACACCGGCTGAACGGATCGAACCACAAAGGGCAGCGTGACGAACAAAAGCGCCACCCCGATACCCCACTTAGTGTGTTGCAGTTGAAGATTGACCGGGCTACTGGGTCCGTACAGTGCCAGCATCACCAGACTCGCGACGATGGTGGGCAGCGCGAAGGGCAGGTCGATCACCGCGTCGATGAGACGTTTGCCGGCGAAGTCGTCTCGGGTCAGCACCCAGGCGACCAGCAGTCCGAATACCGCGTTGATGCACGTGACGCCGATGGCGACAGTCAACGTCACCCGAAAGGACTCCAGTGCAGCGGGCGCGGTGACGGCGGACCAGAACGCGGTCGAGCCACCACGCGCCGACTGCCACACGATCGCGGCCAGTGGCAGCAGCACGATCACGCTCAGCCAGATCGACGCGGCGCCGGCCAGGGCCGGGGTCGAACGATCGCGGCGCACTGCGCGAACGGCCACCGTCATCCGGTGGCTTTCTTGTAGATGGTGGTGATGGCGCCATTCTCCTTATCAAACAGCGCCGGATCCACCGTGCCCCATCCGCCCAGGTCATCGATAGTCCACAATTTCTGGGACGCAGGGAATTCGGCGGCGAAATTCGCTGCGACCGCGGGATCCACCGGCCGGAAACCGGCCTGCGCCCAGATCGTCTGAGCCTCGGGCGTGAACAGGAAATTATTCAGCGCGCCCGCCTGCTCCGGATGGGCGCTGGTGGTCACCACGGCCACCGAATTCTCGATCTTGAAGTTCACCGGCGGGTTGACATGCTCGACAGCAACGTCGCCCCGCTCAGCCGCCTGACGCTCGATGTGGATGGCCTCGTTCTCATAGCTGAGGAGAACATCTCCGGTGCCTTGGAGGAACACGTCGGTGGCCTCGCGGGAGGATCCCGGCCGGGTCGTGACGTGGTCGGTTACCAGTCGGCGCACGAAGTCCAAGCCGGCCTGCTGATCGACGCCGCCATCGCTCTTCGCCGCATACGGCGCCAGCAGATTCCACTTTGCCGACCCGGAACTCAGCGGGCTGGGGGTGACGACCACGATGCCCGGTCGGACCAGATCGTCCCAGTCGGCGATGTTCTTCGGGTTGCCCTTGCGGACCACGAGGGACACCACCGAGCCGAACGGGATGCCCGCGGTGACGCCGGCGTTCCAATCGGGCGCGACCTTGCCGGCTTTGACCAGACGGGCGACGTCGGGCTCGACGGAGAAGTTGACGATGTCGGCGGGTTTGCCGTCGGCGACGGCGCGGGACTGATCACCGGAGGCTCCGTAGGAGGTCGTGACGTCGACACCGGTGCCCTCTGCGGTGGCGGCGAAGGCGGGGATGATCTTGCTCCATCCCGGTTCCGGGACCGCGTAGGCCACCAGGGTCAGGGTGGTGTCCGCCTTCGGGCCGCTGCCCCCGCCGACCACGTCGCTGGATCCGCCGCCGCAGGCCACCAGCACTGTCGCGACGGTCGCGACCACCGCGGCGATACGAGTTCGGCGCGCAACTGTCGAGAATGGGGTCATGGTGGACCTCTCTCATCGGGTGGTCGTTGGATCAGACCCGACGGAGTGGCTGTGGCTTCTCAAGATCGGTCGTCACCGGCACCAGACCGCGGGCATGGGTGTCAGCGACAACAGGAGGCAGTGGCGAGGGCGCGTTTACCGACGCCGTGGACCGCCCAGAGATGGCAGGTCACCGATCGCATTGGCCGAGACTAACACCCGGCCCGCTATCGCTTCGCCACCACCACCGCGGTGACGTCACTGAACCTGGTCACTGAACCTTGTAGATCCAGATCATGTTCGAAGTGAGTTCACCGGTGTCGGTCCACCGGTATTCGCGAGCCACCCCCTGGCCGATGTACCCGCGGACGAATTCCAGCAGTGCTTCCCGGGTGATGGCGCCAGAGTCGATGCCCTTCAGCAGGATGGCGGCCAGGTCGTAGGCCTCGACACTGTAGGTTCCGGGAGCCTGGCCGAACTTCTTGGTGTATTCGTCGGAGAAAGCCGCGCTGGCCGGGCCGCACGGGCAGGACAGCACCGCATCCTTGGACGACTGACCGGCCTGCTTGACGAATTGAGGGTCTTTGAGGCCGTCGGGGCCGGAGAACAGGCCGGTGTAGCCGGCGTCGCGCAACTGCTGGAGCAGCAGTGCGGCCTCGGTGTAGTAGGAGGCGTAGACGACGACGTCCGGTGACTGGTTCTTGACCTGGGTCACCGCGGCGGAGAAATCTTTGTCGCCCTTCTTCACCGAGATGCTGCAGGCCGTGTCAGTGATCGGACCCAGGGTCTGGCGAACCGCGTCGGCCTGCCCGACACCGGCGTCGGTGCTGTCGTCGATCACGCAGGCCTTCTTCACCCCGACCGAGTTCTTCAAATAGTTGGCCAGCGACGGCCCCTGCACCGCGTCGCTGGACAGGCCGCGGAAGAACGTCTTCCACCCCTGCTCGGACAGCGAAGGGTTGGTGGCCGCCGGGGTAGAGGGCGACGAGGCCAGCCTGATCGAACACGGATCCGGTCGCCTTTGTCTCACCGGACCAGGTCGGGCCGACCAATCCGACGATGGCCGCGTCGTCGACGATCTGCGGGGCGATAGCGGTCGCCTTCTGCGGGTCGCCCTCGGTGTCGAAGGCCTTGAGTTGCACCTGGCAACCGGGGTTGGCCGCATTGTGCTGGTCGACGGCGAGTTGCGCACCGTCCCTGACGTTTCCACCGAACGGGGCATCCGCGCCGGTAAGGGGACCCGCCATCGCAATCGTCATGCGGCAGGTGGCCGTGCGTCGCCGGCCGGGTTCAACGGGCCGTGCCGGTCGCCAGCGTGACCTCGTTGCCGTCGCCGTCGATCGGCATCTGCGCGACGATCTGCAGATCGGTCTGCGCCGCGCTGCCATTCGCCGCGTTCTCCGTCGGAGCCGACTGCGTGCAGCCGGCGACGGCGAGCACCGCGACCGCTGCGGCGGCTGCCATCCCGTGTCGAGTCATGTCAACGCGCATTTTCCACCCTCACCCAGACGCCGAGCCCTCGGTCGGATGCCGGCGGTTGGATCGGATACTAGCGGTTCAACAGCCACACCAGCACGATCAGCACGATCAGCGCCACCAGCGCGAACCGCACCCGTGATCGCGGCAGTCCGGTCATCGGCGCCGGCCCTGCCCTGCGCGCAGACGCCGCACCGCCGAAATGCCATTGCCAAGAATCGCATCCATCGCCACTGCGATCCCGTAGGCCAGCCCTAGAACCACCGGCATGACGATCACGGTCTGTAGCACGAAGCCCCGCCCGGACAGCCACAGTTCGGCCGCGTCCCACCAGTTCAGGAATCCGGCCACCCGGCCAGCCTATGCCCGAGACACCATCGGTGGAGTTTGTGGGCCGATCGGTGGACGCCGAGGGCGCCACCCGCCATGATGACCTGATGGTTCTGCAGGTCCAGCCCGCGGGTGCGGATGTCGCGCCGATGCCCCACCCTCCGACCGGTCAGCAGCGCAGCCCGTTTCCACCGATTGCGGACTATGCGTTCCTGTCGGACTGCGAGAACACCTGTCTGATCTCGGCAGCGGGATCGGTGGAATGGATGTGTGTGCCCCGCCCCGACTCCCCGAGCGTGTTCGGGTCGGTCCTGGATCGCGGCGCCGGGCACTTTCGGCTCGGCCCGTACGGGGTCTCGGTACCCGCGGCCCGGCGCTACCTGCCGGGCAGCCTGATCATGGAGACGACATGGCAGACCCATACCGGCTGGTTGATCGTGCGCGACGCGCTGGTGATGGGGCCCTGGCACGACATCGAGACCCGGTCACACACCCATCGCCGCACCCCGATGGACTGGGACGCCGAGCACATTCTGTTGCGCACCGTGCGATGCGTGAGCGGCACCGTGGAACTGGTCATGAACTGCGAGCCGGCATTCGACTACGCCCGCAGCACCGCCACGTGGGAGTACTCCGCCGGCGCCTACAGCGAGGCGACCGCCCGAGCCCACACTGATCCGGATTCACACCCCGCGCTGCGACTGACCACGAATCTGCGGCTGGGACTGGAGGGCCGGGAAGCGCGTGCACGAACCCGACTCAAGGAAGGCGACAATGCGTTCGTGGCGCTGTCCTGGTCAACGAATCCTTCACCGCAGACCTACGAGGAAGCCGTCGACAAGATGTGGCAGACCAGCGAGGCCTGGCGGCAGTGGATCAACATCGGTCAGTTCCCCGATCATCCATGGCGGGCCTATCTGCAACGCAGCGCACTGACCCTCAAGGGCCTCACGTATTCGCCTACCGGAGCACTGCTGGCCGCCAGCACCACTTCCCTGCCGGAAACACCTGGTGGCGAACGCAACTGGGACTACCGCTACGCGTGGGTGCGCGATTCCACATTCGCACTCTGGGGCCTCTACACGCTCGGATTGGACCGCGAGGCCGACGACTTCTTCGCTTTCATCGCCGATGTGTCCGGCGCCAACAACGGGGAGCGCCAGCCACTGCAGGTGATGTACGCCGTGGGTGGTGAACGCGAACTCGTCGAAGAGGAACTGACTCATCTCTCGGGCTACGACAACGCCCGCCCGGTCCGAATCGGTAATGGCGCCTACAACCAACGCCAGCACGACATCTGGGGCACCATGCTGGACTCGGTTTACCTGCACACCAAGTCGCGGGAGAACGTCTCTGATCAACTCTGGCCGGTGCTCAAAGAACAGGTCGAGGAGGCGATCGAACACTGGCGCGAACCCGACCGCGGTATCTGGGAGGTGCGCGGCGAACCTCAGCACTTCACCTCATCGAAGGTGATGTGCTGGGTGGCCCTGGACCGCGGCGCGAAACTCGCGTCGCTGCAGGGTTCGACCGGCCACGCCCAGAAGTGGCGGGTGATCGCCGACGAGATCAAGGCCGACATCCTGTCCAATGGTGTGGACTCCCGAGGCGTGTTCACCCAGCGTTACGGCGACCCCGCGTTGGACGCCTCGCTGCTCCTGGTACCACTGCTGCGGTTCCTACCGCCGGATGACCCGCGGGTGCGAGCCACCGTGCTGGCCATCGCCGACGAACTGACCGAGGACGGCCTGGTGTTGCGCTACCGCGTGGAGGAGACCGACGATGGCTTGTCCGGCGAGGAGGGCAGTTTCACCATCTGCTCGTTCTGGCTGGTCTCGGCACTGGTGGAGATCGGCGAAGTGAGTCGGGCCCGACACCTGTGCGAACGGCTGTTGTCATTCGCCAGCCCACTGCACCTCTACGCCGAGGAGATCGAGCCACGCACCGGCCGCCACCTGGGCAACTTCCCGCAAGCCTTTACCCACTTGGCGCTGATCAACGCGGTGGTTCACGTCATCCGGGCTGAGGAACTCGCCGACGGGACCGGGGTGTTCCAGCCGGCCAACTCGCCGCAGTAGCGCTCAGGGGGATTCGTTCAGATTGTCCAACATCGCCTGGGCAAGATCTCGGGCCCGGGTGGTGGCGACCCGCAGGGTCGGTTCCGGAGCAGTCACGGCGACATCGACATCGACGATGCAATCCGCCGACAACCCGACCGCGTGCTCGGTGGGAAAGCCGGCGTCGGTCTCGCCATCTCCGCTGAGAATCGTCGCTGACAGGATCGGACCGTCCACGGCCACATTGGTGACCATGAGTCCGAGGTCGGCCCGACCGGTATCGGCTGCACCGGTGTCGGCGGTCCCGCCGGTGTTGATGCTGACCCGGCCGCCCTCGCAGGATCGCCACCGCGTCACGAATACGGAAAACATTCTGGAGGCCTCGGCGTCGGAGGCGAACCGCACCACACCGGTGTTGACACTGGAGACCGTCTGCCCCTGGCCGAATCGGGCGAAATCCTGCCAGGCCACCGCACGCACGTCGCCCTTTTCATAGACCCACCGCATGAGCGGCGCGATCACACCGAGGCATTCGATCGGATCCACAGCATCGTCACCGCGAATCCCGTTGGGCAACATCTCAATCGAGCCAAGAACCGGCTCACCGGTGGCGTCCAACGGGTTTCCCACCGCGAACTCCACCTGTTCGACGGTCGGCAGGACCTGCTGCAGGGCGGCCGGGTGCTGAGGCAATGCCGAACCGTCGACGGCGGAGGAGCAGCCGGAAAGGACCACGATCGCCACAATGGCGCAGACGCCCCGTGAGCGGCATCTGCGAGCAACTGAAGAGTGCCCTGTGATGGCCCCTACTTCCGAGTCTTGTCTGCGGGCTTATCGCCGGCCGCGTCGGTGGACAATGCCGCGACGAAGGCCTCCTGCGGCACTTCGACCCGACCGATGGTCTTCATCCGCTTCTTGCCCTCCTTCTGCTTCTCCAGCAGCTTGCGTTTCCGGGTGATGTCGCCGCCGTAGCACTTCGACAGCACGTCCTTGCGGATGGCCCGGATGTTCTCGCGGGCAATGATCTTTGAACCAACAGCCGCCTGAATCGGCACTTCGAACTGCTGGCGTGGAATGAGCTCCTTGAGCCTGGTAGCCATCCGCTGGCCGTAGGCCTGGGCCGAGTCCTTGTGCACGATGGCACTGAAGGCGTCGACGGCCTCCCCCTGCAACAGGATGTCGACCTTCACCAATGCGGCCTCCTGTTCACCGGCTTCCTCGTAGTCGAGGCTCGCGTAGCCGCGGGTGCGCGATTTCAGCGAATCGAAGAAGTCGAAGATGATCTCGCCCAGCGGCATGGTGTAGCGAAGCTCGACACGCTCCGGCGAGAGATAGTCCATGCCGCCGAGTTCACCGCGGCGCGACTGGCACAGTTCCATGATCGTTCCGATGAACTCACTCGGTGCGATCACCGTGCACTTGACCACCGGCTCATAGACCATCGGGACCTTGCCGTCGGGCCAGTCCGAGGGGTTGGTGACGACCTTCTCGGCACCGTCCTCACCGACGACGCGGTAGACCACATTGGGCGAGGTGGAGATCAGGTCGAGGTCGAACTCGCGTTCAAGGCGTTCGCGGGTGATCTCCATGTGTAACAGGCCGAGGAAACCGCACCGAAAGCCGAAGCCCAGTGCCACCGACGTCTCCGGCTCCCACACCAGCGCCGCGTCGTTGAGCTGCAATCGCTCCAAAGCGTCGCGTAGGTTGGGATAGTCCGACCCGTCCACCGGATACAGGCCCGAGTACACCATGGGCCTGGGCTCTCGGTACCCCGTGAGCGCCTCGACGGCACCGTGTCGAGCGGAAGTGACGGTGTCGCCGACCTTGGACTGGCGAACGTCCTTGACCCCGGTGATCAGGTAGCCCACCTCGCCCACGCCGAGGCCTTCGGTGGCTTTGGGTTCGGGCGAGACGATGCCCACCTCGAGCAGTTCGTGGGTGGCGCCGGTGGACATCATCTTGATTTTCTCGCGCGGCGTGAGCGTGCCGTCAACCACGCGCACGTAGGTAACCACACCGCGGTAGATGTCGTAGACCGAATCGAAGATCATCGCGCGCGCCGGGCCGTCGGCGTCGCCGACGGGCGCGGGAACCAGACGAATGACCTCATCAAGCAGTTCGGCGACACCGGCACCGGTTTTGCCCGACACCCGCAGGACATCGCCGGGTTCGCAGCCGATGATGTGGGCGAGTTCGCCGGCGTAACGGTCCGGATCGGCCGCCGGCAGGTCGATCTTGTTCAGGACCGGGATGACCGTCAGCCCACGGTCCAGAGCGAGGTAGAGATTGGCCAGGGTCTGCGCCTCGATGCCCTGGGCGGCGTCGACCAGCAGCACCGCCCCCTCACAGGCCTCCAGGGCGCGGGAGACCTCGTAGGTGAAGTCGACGTGACCGGGGGTGTCGATCAGATGCAGGACGTAGTCGGTTCCGCCGACCGTCCAGGGCAACCGCACATTCTGGGCCTTGATGGTGATCCCGCGTTCCCGTTCGATGTCCATCCGGTCGAGGTACTGGGCGCGCATGTCCCGGTCGGCAACCACTCCGGTCAATTGCAGCATTCGGTCTGCCAGCGTCGACTTCCCGTGGTCGATGTGAGCGATGATGCAGAAGTTTCGGATCTGCGCCGGCGCGGTGAACGTCCGGTCGGCGAAACTGCTGATGGGAATCTCCTGGTGAGCGCTACTCAATCGCGGTTTTCACACGGGTCGTGCGGTGAGTTCAGCGTATCGACTCCGGGGCACCCGAACCCAATCGCGACGCGCCGTGGAGTTTCGCTGACCGCCTATGCTGTCGACCATGACGTCGCCGTGGAGGACGTTTCAGCGACTGGCTGAGCACCTGGTGTTCAACGAGGCTCCGAAGTTGCTGCGTGGGTTGGTGGACCCGAACTCGATACCGCGAACGCTCCAGCAGGGGTTGAGGATCGGCCTGGAGGCGCTGGTGGCCACCGCCGTGGCCGTCCCTGCGCAGACTGCCATCCCGGCGGGCCGACCGATCACCAGCAGCAGTCTGCCCACCGCCCATCGGGCCCGAACCGTGGTCTACGCACCGGATCTTGACGGCCGCGCCGATCCGGGGGAGGTCGTCTGGACCTGGGTGGTGTTCGAGGACGATCCAACTCGAGGCAAGGACCGCCCGGTGCTGGTGATCGGCCGCGAACGCGAGGCCCTGCTGGGGCTGATGCTCTCCAGCCAATCGCACCACGGTGAGGATTCGGCCTGGATCAGCATCGGATCGGGGAGTTGGGACTACGAGGGCAGGCCCAGTTGGGTGCGCCTGGATCGAGTTCTCGACGTTCCCGAGGAGGGCATCCGGCGGGAGGGTGCGGTCATGGAGCGCCACATCTTCGAACTCGTCGCAGCACGGCTTCGGGCCGAATACTCCTGGACCTGATTGGTTCGGTTCAGCCGCCCTGGGTGATGTAGGCCTGCAGTTGTTGCCGTTCGGCCATCATCTCCTCCATCCGACTCTTGACCACGTCACCGATACTCACGATCCCGGCCAGACGCCCGTTCTCCAGGACCGGGACGTGGCGCACCCGGTTGTTGGTCATCAGAATCGCCAGATCGTGCACTCGGTCGTCGGGACCGCAGGTCAGCACCAGGGCGCTCATCACGTCGGCGACCGGCCGGTGAAGGAGGTCCGGGCCGTATTGGTGGAGCCCGCGCACCACGTCACGCTCAGCCACGATGCCGACCACTCCATCGGCATCGATGACCACCATGGACCCGATGTCGTGCTCCGCAAGGTCGGCGAGCAGTGCGGCGACCGTCGTCGTTCGGGTGACGGTTGCCACCGCCGTTCCCTTGCCGCGCAGAATGTCAGCGATACGCATGGCCACCTCCTGTGATGGATCTCACTCCCAGGCTACGGCTTAATGCCCGCGTCCGGAAGGGAAACAGCGACCGCGATACCCCGCCCGACAGTCACCACTACGATTACGAGTCACCATGATCGAAATCATCCTGACCGGTACCGGCAGTCCGATGGTCGACCCGAATCGGGCCGGACCGTCCACCCTGGTGAAAGCCGGCGAGGCGATCTTTCTTGCCGACTGCGGCCGTGGCGTGTTGATGCGCGCCGCCGCGGTGGGAGTGGGGGCGGCGAACCTGACCGCGGTGCTGCTGACCCACCTGCACAGTGACCACATCACCGATCTGTCCGACGTCATCACCACTCGGTGGATCACTTCGCTAAGCCCGGCCCCGCTGCCGATCATCGGCCCGCCCGGCACCAGGGCGGTGGTCGAGGCCACCCTGGCCGCACTGGCTCCCGACATCTCCTATCGCATCGGCCACCACGCCGACATCACGGCGCCACCGGAGGTCATGGTGACGGAGTACACGGCGGGTCAGGTGTTCCACGACGGGGGCGTGCGGATCATCGCCGCTGCCACGGATCACCGACCGGTGGAACCCACGATCGCCTTTCGCATCGAGTACGACGGGGCATCGGTCGTGCTGGCCGGGGATTCGGTGCCCTGCGGCACTCTCGACGCTCTGGCCAGCGGAGCCGACGCGCTGGTGCACACGGCGATCCGCAAGGATCTTGTCGAGCAGGTGCCCGTGCAGCGACTCACCGACATCCTGGACTATCACTCCTCGGTGGAGCAGGCTGCGGCCACCGCGGCTCGGGCCGGGGTGCAGACCCTGGTGCTCACCCACTACGTGCCTGCGCTGACGGCCGGAACAGAGGATCAGTGGCGCGCCCTGGCCGCTGGCGAGTTCAGCGGTCGGGTGGAACTCGGCGACGACCTGCTTCGCGTCACCGTCGGGTGAATGCTTCGGTCCGAATTGTCAGGCCAGCCTTGTCATCTCGACCACAACATCCAAATCACTGGAATCCTGTCCCAAATATATTCCTTTGAGCGGCGTTACATCGGCGTAGCTGCGGCCGAATCCGACGCTGATGTACTGCTCGTTGATCTCCGTGTCGTTGGTCGGGTCGTAGTCCCACCAACTTCCGGTCCAGGCCTGAACCCAGGCATGGCTCTCCCCCTCGACGGATTCGCCGATCATCGCGTCGCGGTTGGGGTGCAGATAGCCGGAGACGTAGCGGGCCGGAATTCCCATCGAGCGCAACAGGATCAGCGTCAGGTGCGCGAAGTCCTGACACACCCCCTTCCCCTCATTCAGGGCATCCAGTCCGGACGAATGAACGCCGGTCGTCCCCGGTACGTACTGCAGTTCGGAATGGACCCATTTGGCGGTGGCGAGCACGGCGTCGTGGGGTTGTCGGCCCTTAATCAGGCTCTTCGCGGTGCGGTCGATGCGCTTACTAATCGGGGTATACGCATTGGGCGTGAGAACCTCGTGGTAGCGATCAAGCACCACCGTCGACTCCAGATCCGCCCAGTCAACCGTCGCCACCGGAGGTTCTGGCCTTTCGGTCTCGACAACCGAGGACGACGTCACCTCCAACTCGGTGTGCGGGGCATGCAGGTCGAAGGCGGTCACCGTGGTTCCCCAGTAGTCGACGTATCGGTAGGACCGGGTCGCGGGGGTGGTCTCGACGCGGTTGATAATCACGTTCTGGCGCGAATCCGAGCGGGGCGTCAAGCGCGCCTCGTTGTAGGAGGCCGTGACCGGAGTCTTGTAGGCATAACCGGTGGCGTGGACGACCCGCATCCGCCACATCAGTGCTCACCTTTTTCGATCTCACTGGACACCGAGCCGGTGCTGCGGCCGGCATCGGACCACTCCACCCATGGTGCAAGTCGAAAGTACCTCAGCGACAACGCTTCTCCGACGTCTCGGCAGGTAGTCTGAAGTCCTGCCAGTCTGCTTTCCAGGGAGTCCAACAATACTCCGGGCCGAACGAACTCGAGCTCGCTGCGGGCCCGGCCCAGCAGGCGCCGAGCTTCTGCACCGGTGCCGGCCCGATCACTGGGACCGCGCATCAACTCGTCAAGACTGTGCTCGGCGAGCTTGAGGGAGTAGAAGGCCGAGCGGGGGAACTGCCGATCCAGCAGCATGAATTCAATCACCCGGTTGGCGTCAAGTACCCCGCCATGCGTGCGCAGGTAGGTGTCGTGGGCTCCCGCTGCGCGCAGCACGCTGACCCAGGTCGGCGAGGACGCGCTGTCCCCAACCCTGGTAAGCAGTAGTCGTACCGTCATGTCCACCCGTTCCAGTGCGCGACCGAGCACCAGGAAGCGGTAGCCGTCATCGCGGGACAGGGTGGCATCGGCAAGGCCGGCGAACATCGCGGCCCGGCCCTCGACGAAGGTGAAGAATTCGTGCGGACCGAGGCGCCGTGCTGCCCGCTCCCGCTCAGCCAACGCGTTATATGTGGTGTTAAGGCACTCCCACATGTCGCTGGAAATGACTTCCCTTGCCGAGCGGGCATTTTCACGTGCCGCACTGATCGCGTCAATGATCGAGTAGCCACCCGAGGCTCCACGTTTAAAGGCCACCAGGTCGGTCAGCGCCCACATGTCCAGACCGGTCCGTGGCGGCTCGATTCCCAGGACCTCCAGCAGCGTGCGAGAGGTCTGGTCAGGGTCGGCAGTGGAGTCCTCCAGCAACTGGTGGACGGTGACATCGAGGATTCGGGCGGTGTCATCGGCGCGCTCGACATACCGACCGATCCAGTACAACGCTTCAGCATTACGGGCTAGCATCACCGGACTCCGGTATCGGGGGGCTCGCGCAGCACCGTCTGCTGTTGTTGCTGCTGCTGCTCGTTCATGGCGTGCTGCTGCAACGGGTGCACCTCGGTGGCCACCCCGGACCTGAGCGGGGTCGACCTGGTCGAAGCCTGCTTGGAAACCTGGGTTTTCACTGCCTGAGCGGCGGCCAATTCCCGGGCCGTCGGCGAGGTGCGCGAGGCCAGCACCCAGGTGTCCTTGGACCCGCCGCCCTGACTGGAGTTGACCACCAGGGACCCCTCGGTGAGCGCGACCCTAGTCAAGCCGCCGGGCAGCACCCACACCTTCTCGCCATCGTTGACGGCAAATGGGCGCAGGTCAACATGCCGCGGTGCCAACGTGTCGCCAACTTTGGTGGGCACCGTCGAGAGTTGCACGACCGGTTGGGCGATCCAGCCCCGCGGGTCGGCGGTGACCTTGCGGCGGATCGCGGCCAGTTCTTTCTCCGATGCGTAGGGGCCGAAGACGATGCCGTAACCGCCGGACCCCTCGACGGGTTTGATGACGAGTTCCTCGGCGCGGTCGATCACCTCGGCACGCTCGGAGTCGAGCCAGCAGCGCAGGGTATCGACGTTGGCGAGCAAGGGTTTCTCGCCGAGGTAGTACTCGATGATCGTCGGCACGTAGGTATAGACGAGTTTGTCGTCACCGACCCCGTTACCCACGGCACTGGAGATCACCACGTTGCCGGCCCTGGCGGCGTTGACCACGCCGGCGACGCCGAGGATGGAGTCGGGCCGAAAGTGCATCGGGTCGAGATAGTCGTCGTCGATGCGCCGGTAGATGACATCGACCTGGCGTTCGCCCTCGGTGGTGCGCATGTAGACCGCGTTGTCGCGGCAGACCAGGTCCGGACCCTCGACAAGTTCGACCCCCATCTGCCGGGCCAGCAGTGAGTGTTCGAAATATGCCGAATTGAACGGGCCGGGCGTCAGCAGTACGACGGTGGGATCACTTTCGTTGGTGGCTGCCGCATTGCGCAGCGCCCGCAACAGGTGCGACGGGTAGTCGTCGACCGGGCGAACCCGGTGAGTTCCGAACAGATTCGGAAAAACCCGCGTCATCACCCGACGGTTCTCCATCACGTAGGAGACACCCGACGGCGAGCGCAGGTTGTCCTCGAGCACCCGGAAGGTGCCCTGGGCGTCACGGACGAGGTCGATACCGGCGACGTGAATACGGACGCTATTCGGGGGGCTGATCCCGGCCGCCTCGCGGTGGAAGTGCTCGCAGGAGGTGACCAACCGGCGTGGGATGACGCCGTCGCGCAGAATCTCCTGATCGCCGTAGATGTCATCAAGGAAGCGCTCCAGAGCGATCACCCGCTGGGTTATCCCGGCCTCTAGGCGGGCCCACTCGGCCGCCGAGATCACCCAGGGCACCAGGTCCAGCGGAGCGGCCGCTCCTGCCCCGACAGCGGAAAGGTGATGCCCTGATCGACGAACGCCCTCCCGAGCGCCTCGGCACGGGCTTCCAGTTCGTCAGTGCCAGTCGGGGCGAGTTCGGCGTAAATACCCTTGTAGGGGGCGCGCGGCTTGCCCCGGCGGTCGAACATCTCGTCGAACGCCGCCAGGTAGGAGCCCATCTCCCGATAACCGCCGAAGATGTGATCTCCGGGAAGGTCCGGGCTGGGAACGGCCGCATCCGCCCCGAGGTTCGCGCTACCGAGGGTCACGCGTCACATAGTGCATGAGACTTGCCGTTTCCGCAGGCTGAGAAGCTCCGCTTTGGGACTATTGGATCCATACTGATATCCTCAGCAGGCGTCGCGAGGGCTCCTGCCCCGGCGTTGACAAGACGAAACCGCCTTCGAACTACTGTGGGGAAACACCGCGTGGCCAACATCAAGTCGCAGCAGAAGCGCAACATCACCAACGAGCGCCGCAGGCTGCGCAACAAGTCGGTGAAGTCCGCACTGCACACGGCGATCCGGGCGTTCCGCTCCGCCGCCGCCGATGGCGACAAAGACAAAGCCTCGGAGTTGCTGGCAACCACCAGCCGCAAGCTCGACAAGGCCGCCAGCAAGGGCGTCATTCACAAGAACCAGGCCGCCAACAAGAAGTCGGCCTTGGCCCAGACGCTGCACAAGATCTGAACAACTGCCCAGCACTGACCGGCGTCACCGTCGGCCGCCGGCGGCCAGTTCCGCCACCTTCCGCACAGTCTTCTCCAGGACGTAATCGGCATCGACCGCTGCGCCCTTCACATCGGCGTTGAGGGCGGCAACCAACCGGATCGCGGTCGCGACGGTATCCCGCGTCCAGCGCCGTGACTGCTTCTGTGCCTTCTGGATCTTCCAGGGCGCCATCCCGAGCTCGGCTGCCAGCCGGTAGGGATCACCGGAAAGCGGGCCGACGCGCGCAATGGCATGAATCGCTTCGCCCAGTGCATCAGCGAGCAGGACGTGAGGCACACCGCGCGACATCGCCCAGCGCAGCGCCTCCGCTGAGCCGGCGATATCACCGCCGACGGCTTTGTCGGCGATGTCGAAGCCGGTGACCTCAGCCTTGCCGCTGTGATAGCGGCGTACGGCTTCGGCGTTGACATGACCGCCCGTATCGGCGACCAATTGCGAGCAGGCCGAGGCCAGTTCGCGGATATCGGAGCCGACGGCATCGAGAAGCGCGCCGATGGTCTCGTCGTCGGCTTTAACCTTCAGTGCGCGGAATTCGGCCCTTACGAAGGCGGCACGCTCGGGGGCTTTGGTGATCTTGGCGCACTCATGGGTTCGGGCGTCGAGGTCCCGCAACCGACCGGCCAGCGCCTTGGCTCGTCCACCGCCGGAGTGCACCACCACCAGCACGGTGCCCAGCGGTAGGTCGGCAGCCGCCGAGGCGATCAACGCACGACGGCATCCTTACCCGCCTCATCCGCATCCGCGAGGACCACCACCCGCTCGTCGGCGAACAGCGACGGACTCAGCAGTTCGGCAAGCTCATTGGTCGACACGTCACCGGCCCGCAGATAGTCGACCGGCACGTCGTCGGTTCCGGCGGCCGTCCGGGTGGCGGCGCGCAGGATCTGACCCACCGCCCGATCGACGAGGAGGTCCTCCGCACCGAGGATCAGGTGCAGGGGTTCCACCGCCTCACTCACTCGGTGATGGTGTCACGGCCCGCCGACGACTCCCGCCACCGACCACGCAACTGCGCCTAACAGCCCCGAAGCCATCCCCAGTCGGAACCACCGCCAGCGGCACCGGTACGACCGCCCCCGCCACCGAGACGCCCACGGTGACCACACCCGCCCAGCCCGAGGGCACGGCGACCGCAGCGCCCGGGGCCGCAGCGGTGTGCGCCACCTGCAGCAGCCACCACAGGCTCGGGTCCGGTGAACCGGATCAGCAGATCGGCGCCTGTGGGCCACAGCGGACACAGGGCGGCTGCGGCGGTCCCCAACACGGTGATCGGTGGAATGATCGGTGCCACAGCAAGATTGGCGAGTACCGCTACCAGGCTCAACTGCCCGGAGATCGCCGCCACCAGTGGGGCGGTGACCAGTTGCGCAGACAGCGCGATACTCAGCGCGTCGGCCAGTGGCTTCGGCCAGCCGCGGCTCGTTAGCCTGGCTGAGATGATCGGCGCCACCACGATCAGAGCGCCGGTCGCCGACACCGACAGGGCAAAGCCGATATCCACGGCCAGTTGGGGCGCGACGATCATCAGCACGATCACGGTGGCCGCGGGGCAAGGGGATGCCCTGACGGCGGCGGGCCGACGGTACGGCCATCAGCGCGATGGCGCCCATCACCGCGGCGCGCAGCACGCTGGCGGTGGGTTGCACCACGAACACGAACAGCACCAGTGCCAATGCTGCCAGCATGACGGTAAGAAGCCGCGGCCCGATCCAGTCCGGCGGTAAGCAGCACCGCGCCGCAGACGATAGTGACGTTGGCGCCGGACACCGCGGTGAGATGGGTCAGCCCCGCGGTGCGGAATGCTGCGATGGTGGTGGCGGTAACGGTGGCGGTGTCCCCCAACACCAGCCCGGGCAGGATCGCCGGCGACCGAGGGCCCGAGGCGGCGGCGGCGAAGCGGGTCCGAACCGTGTAGACTGGCCGCGCGCTGGACGTCGAGGCCACGACCGAATTCCGGTGGTCGTCCGACGGCGCCAGGCCAGCTACCGTCTGAGTCCCGACGGGTGGGCCGGGAAATCCGGGCCCTGAATCGGCCGGGTTGACCGGGCGCCAATTCCCCGAAGTCCGCCCCCTGCCCGAATACCACCACTCGCCCGGTGACCTCGGCGTCGGCGATAGCGCGAACCCCGGGTGTGCCCGGAACATCAGTCGGCCAGTAAACGCGGCCGGACATAGAATTTCTCCTCGGGTAGGACCGTCGCAGGCGGTCGTGCCAGCTACCCGATCCGGATGGTGATCCACGGCGTGGTCGCGCACGCCGATCGCGACCCCGAACCCGACACCGGCCAACGCAATGCCCAGCAGTCCCCTTCCGGCGGCTGCGGAGCACCGGAGGGCGCAGGTCGGCCCCGGCAGACCAACCACCCCCGCTCCTGCACCCGAGCAGATCACCGCGATCGCCGGGCCGATGGTCGAAGACGTGCCGGCGGCGGTGACCCGAACCAGGCAAACAGGGCCGCAGGCGCCAACCCGGAGATCCAGCCGAGTCACCGGCTCCGATGGCACGGTTCAGACCCGCACCAGGGGACGCAGCTTCTCCAACCGGGCCGGGCCGATACCGTCGACCTCGCTGAGTTGATCGACATTGGTGAACGCCACGGTGCCTGCCGCCAGGCCACGATGGCCGCGGCGGTCACCGGCCCGACTTTCCGGGCGGTGCGTCCAACTTTGGTCGGTGGTGGCGGCGTTCCGGGTCCGAGCGGCCCGGCCGGTGCGGCCGTGGTCACCACACCGGGGGTGCTGCGGGCGATCCGGGCCCTACCCCTGACTGTTCAGGCTCGCCGGCCGTCCGGCGCGGGAGTGGCGATGCCCACCACAACCTGTTCGCCGTCGGCGACGCGCCGAGGCCGGAGTTCGGGCCCACCATGTCCGCCCCGGCGAGCAGGCCCTCCGGCCGCGGCGAGCGCATCGGCGATGCGGGCAGTCGGCGCCAGCGTCACCAGGCCGGGCTGGCGCACCAGGCCCACGACGGCTGACCACCGCCTCGTCGGGCTGAGGCTGCGCGGACTGGGCGGGCGGGCGGCCAGGCCCGGCGGCGAGTGGCCGAGAGACCATTTCGACGGGCGGCAGCTTTGCCGACGCGACCGGTGGAGGGGGCTCTGGCCAAGGTGGGCTCCGTGACCAACCTGGCGAACGAGCCGAGCACCCAGGGCCAGTACGCCGGCCCGGCCGGGGGTCGGCCCCGGATGGCGGTCAGCCAGGCAAATCCGCGCGGTGGCTGCCCGTCCGGAACCCAGCTCGGGGCTGGCGGCTCCAGATCGGCGGCGACCCCGTCGAGACCACCGCAGGGATCAGGATCACTGGCTCCCGCGTCACCGGGACCGTGGCGCACGCAGGCGGCGGTGCAGGTTGGCCAACGGCTGCTCGGTTCGCAGCCGACAACCGTAAAGTCGGCAGCGGACCCAACAACCGCGCGCCATGTGTGGCTCACCAGGCTGTGGGCGAATTCCGGACTGTGCAGAACAGGAGATGACATGACCGCGACGACGGCCCGGCCGCTGAGGGTGATCCAGTGGATGACCGGCAATATCGGACGCCGATCGCTGCACGCGATCATCGGCAGACCCGACATGGAACTCGTCGGCGTCTACGCTCACGGCGCTGACAAGGTCGGAGTCGACGCAGCGGAGCTGGCCGGCTGGCCGCTCGAGGCCGGGCGGGCCCACCGGCATCACGGCAACCACCGATATCGACGCGCTGCTCTCGGCCGAACCGGATGCCTGCTGCTACAACCCGCTGTGGCCCAGCATCGACGAACTCGAGCTCCTGTTGTCCGCCGGGGTCAACGTCTGCACCTCCGCGGCCTGGATCACCGGCGGCAAGCAAACCCCTGCTGACCTCGACCGGATCCGAAAGGCCTGCGAACGCGGCGATTCCACCATCTTCGGCAACGGCGCGCACCCCGGCATGACGAACATGGTGGCCATGGTGCTCTCTGGTGCCTGCGAACGCGTCGACGAGATCAGGATCACCGAGTCGGTGGACTGCTCGACATACGAGTCGGCCGCTACCCAGACCTCGATGGGGTTCTCCTGCGATCCGGAAACCCCGGGGCTTGCCGAGAGCGTGGCCCAGGAGAGCGCAGTCTTTGCCGAATCGGCGGCCATGATGGCCGACGCAATCGGCGCGGAACTGGACCGGATGAGCTTCGACGTGACGTTCACCCCGGCCACCGGAGATAGCGATCTGGGCTTCATGACGATCCCGGCGGGCACCGTCGCCGGCGTGCACGGGTACCACCGGGGCTGGGTGGGCGAACGCAACGTGGTCAGTGTCGGATTCAACTGGATCATGGGTGAGCACGTCGTGCCGCCCAAGCCACTGGAGCACGGACACGTCATTCAGGTGTTCGGGGTGCCCAATATGCGCACCGTCCTGCACTGCCTGCCGCCGAGAGACTGGACCGAACCGGGTTTCATGGGGCTGGGCATGATCTATACCGCCATGCCCGTCACCAACGCGGTGCCGATGGTGGTGGCGGCCCGGCCAGGCATCGTGACATTGAAGGATCTGCCACCGGTCACCGGCCGGTTCGCGGCTAGCTGAGTCGTCTCGCATTCGTCGCGGGCCGCAACACGCCACCGGCCACGCGAGCAGCCCCGGCCGACGGACCCTGGATACCCAGCAGCTGCACACCGAATATGTTTACGCACAGCGACGATGCGCAGTTGCCGACGCCAGTTGAGTTCGGCCCGACAATCGCGATGTTGAGTCCGCCACCGGTGTTGTTACCCGAGTCCGCGCTTCCGGAGCCGACCAACACGAAGTTCAGGCCTCCGTTGAGGTTGTTGCCAGAATTGTTCGTACTGTCACCAATTACTGCCATCAGGACGTCACGAGCGCCGCCGCTGACGATACTTCGACCGGAGTTCGTGTTTCCACTGCCCATGAGGACGAGTCCGGCCGCAACGTTTCGATCGCCGCTGATGAGACTGACGGCCGAAAGCTGGTTATTGTCGCCAATAAAGACACGTTGGAATACGGCATTCCCGTTTCCCGTGACGCTTTGGCCTCCGGAACTGGTGTTGCCGTCACCGAGATAGGCCCGGTTGACAACGAGGTTTAGATCACCGGTGATGAACTGCCCCGCCGAACTCGAATTGCCGTCTCCGGCTACAGCTCGATTCGTGACCACGTTACCGTCGCCGGTGACGGTATTCCGCCCAGACTGAAGGTTGGTGCCGCCGGCCCAGACCCAACCACTGACAGCGTTGCGGTCACCGGTGACAGTGTTCTGCCCGACGTTGGTGTTCTGGTCCTCAACACGGATCAGCGCGGTGGCGATGTTGCGGTCGCCGGTGATTAGGCTGATACCGGCAGAGCTATTGCCGTCCCCGACTAAGGCCCCGCTCACGACAAGATTGCGATTGCCGATCGTTCGGGTGCCGCCAGAGGTGGTGTTGGAGTCGCCCAGCCATGGACGGTTTAACACGAGGTTGCGAGAACCATCGATGACGTTTCCACCGGAACTGGCGTTGGCATCACCGATGCGGGGTCGATTGTCGACGACGTTGCGGGTACTGGTGGCACTGGTGCTGTTTCGCCCGACCTGGCTGTTGCCGTCACCAAGCCAGACATGATTTGCCGCGAAGTTACGACTTCCGTCAAGATTATTCTGGCCAGCGGATGAATTGCCGTTTCCCGCGCGAGTCCAGTTGGTGCCGATGTTTCGCGTCCCAACAATGTTGTTGCTGGCTACTTCGCTGTTGTCGTCGCCGATCGCGGACAGGTTAATTCCCGTTCCGGTGTTGATGCCGGAATTGGTGTTGTTGGCACCCTGGATGCCGGCATTAATCCCGAAGCTTGCCTGCCTGGCCGAGGCCTTGGGCCCCGCGACCCGACCCGCTGCTTTCGTCGATGTTCCATTCGATTGCGGTGCGCTCGAAGCGCTTTGCCCGTTGGAGTCAGCTCCGCCAACGTCTGCGTTTGCGACTGGCGAGGCAGCGCCGAAAAGCATCCCTGCAGCGGTTGCGCCGACCGCCGCGCCGGCCAAAACAGCATGTCGAATCAAGCCGGTCGGGTTTAGCAGCACATAGTGTCGCAGGCTCGGGATGAATGCCATTCGGAGAGCTCCTGTTGAACGGAAAATCGAGTCGGAGACCTTGCCACGCTATCGGGTGCGGGCTATTTCGCGCACACGTCGGGTGAGTCACCACGCACCGGTACGTTAACCGGAAGCGTGAAAGTGACCACCGCGTGGGCGTCCTGACCGACCTCGTTGGCAACCAGGTGCGGTACCCCGGCTGGGATGAACACCGCCTGTCCCGCGCCGTAGTTGACCGGTACGCACTCGGCGGCGGTCTGCAGGACGACGGTGCCGATGGTGATGACGGAAACCTCAGGGCCGGGGTGGGTGTGCCACCCACTGCTGGCACCGGGCCCCAACCGCAGCCCCTGCACCAGAAGCGTCGCGTCGCCGTCGGTGTTGATCGAGACCGGCGCGAGGGTGTCACCCCGAGCGATGTCAGTTCGGGTGATGTCCCCATCCGGGGGCGTGGCACCAACCGCAGGCAGCGGCAGTCCGACACACAGAGCCGCGAGAGTTGCCGTCACGACTAGGGGTCCGGTGGCCGAACGATTCCGCATCACAGCTCCCGAGACTAGTAACTTAAGTGCCGGCCCGGCCAATGGGACAGATAGCGGTCGTTAGTCGGGCTGCAATGCCAGGACCACGCCGACCGCACCCGGGCCAAGATGCACCCCGAGTACCGGCCCGAGGTCGGTGACCAAAGCCGGCCGGCAGCCCGGCAGGGCACTGGCCAGCGTCGCGGCCACTTGGGCGGCACCCTCGGGGTTGTTGACGTGGTGGACCGCCAGCCCGGCACGGTGCTCCCCCACAACGGCAAGGACACCTTCGACCATCGCCATCGTCGCCTTGGAGGTGGTGCGCACCCGCGCAGCCAGTTCCAGCTTTCCATCATGGATGCGCAGCAACGGTTTGAGAGCCAAGGCGGTTCCCAGCCACGACGCGGCGGTACCGATACGACCGCTGCGCCGCAGGTTTTCCAATCGCTGTACGACGAGGTAGGCGTGCACCTGCGGCACCGTCGCTTCCGCCTGCGCGACAACGGTATCGAGGTCTGCGCCACGACGAGCGGCGCGCGCGGCGGCCAGCGCGACGAAGCCGGTACCCATTGCGGCCGACTTGGAATCGACCACCCGCACCGCACCGTCGAAATCACGTGCGGCGTGTTCGGCGGCCCCGATTGTGCTCGATAGGGCGGTGGAGATGTGTACCGCCACCACACCGTCACCGTCACTGTCGGCCAACGCCGCGCGGTACACCGCCGCTAGTTCGCTCGGACTAGCGCCCGCGGTGCTGGACTTCCGCTGATATAGATCGACCGGGATCTCATCGACACCGTCGCGCAGATCTCGGCCGTCAACCAGAACGTGCAACGGCACGACCCGGATTCCCCATTCGGCGGCCGCGTCGGCGGCCAACCGTGCTGAGGAATCCGTCACCACCATCACCGGCACTAGTCACACTCCGGTGTGACGCCAGCTTCGGCGAGTGCCGTGAGCATCCCCTTGGCAACCGCGCGGTGGGCTTCGAAGTTCCAGTGGATCCCGTCAGGATTGCCACCGCCACCCAGGATGTGCGGCTCAACGGCATCTTTGAGGTCCACCAGGGGTATCCGATGGCGTAGCGCCCACTCGGTGATCGCCGCGACCGTGCCCGGTCGGCCGCTGTGCGCCCTGCCGTAGGTGTCGGCGATGTGGACCGAAGGAAGCGAGGCCACCATGGGGATGCCGGGACGGTTGAAGTCGATTGCTCCGCGGGTCATCTCGAGGTATTCGACACTCAGCCGCGGCGGCAGCGCCGGACGTGCCACCGGGGACAATCGCGGTTGCAGCCAGCCGTACCCATCCCGGAACCAGCGGCGCAGCACTGGCGGCCGCACGTATCGGATCGATTCGCCAGCGCGGGTCGGCAGTGGCGACGGAAGCGAATCCATGCCACTGGTCGCAAAAATCACCGCACCCGCTCGCGGTATCGCTGCCCACGACCGCGGATCCTGGGTCGCGGCCCACCACACGTCGCGGCACGTCCACCCGATGCGGCCGATGAGCTCGAGATCCCAGCCAAGCTCGGAAGCGACGATATTGGGCCATATTCGTGGGTCGTCGGCAGGCAGTCCGCCCTGCGGACCGTAGTAGGCCAACGAGTCGGCGAAGACCAGCAGTGCCGTCCGGGCCGGGATGGGGGCAGGCTCAGAGGACATCGTTGGCAACCTGGGCGGATGCGTTCCAGACATCCAGCCGCCAGCGAAGGTCGGCGAACACCGCCCCGGTGGCACCGTAGCCGGACAACTGCGCCCAACTGGCATTGCCCATCCCGCCCAACACCGGCCAGCTGTCCACCGGCAACGCGAGCAGCGCGGCGGTCAGTGCGGCGATCAATCCGCCGTGAGCCACCAGGACCACCGGACGGTCTGCGTCGCCACTGCCCCAATCTGGTTCTGCAGCAATCAAATCGGCCACCAGTGGGACGCTGCGATCGGCAACGTCAATACGGCTCTCCCCGCCGTGTGGCGCCCAGGCGGCATCATCACGCCAGGCCAGGCGCGCTCCCGGCGAACCCTCATCGACCTGTTGGTGAGTCAGGCCCTGCCAGTCACCCAAATGGGTCTCCCGTAGCCGAGGGTCCTTACGGACCGGTAGTCCGCAGCACCGGCCCAGCGTCGCCGCAGTGTCATAGGCACGCCGCAGATCCGAGGAGACGATGAGCACCGGCTGCCGGGTGGCAAGTACCTCGGCGGCGGCGAGTGCCTGGGCCCGACCCAGGTCGGTCAGATCCGTGTCGATCTGACCCTGCATCCTGCTGCCGGCATTGAACTCGGTCTGGCCGTGGCGCAGCATCACCAGCCGCCGCACCTTCACATCGGCTCGCCGGGTTGAGGGTCGTCGAGGTCGACCGAGACGACCGGGCAATCCCGCCACAACCGGTCCAGCGCATAGTAGTTGCGCTCGTCGGTGTGCTGGACGTGCACAACGATGTCAATGAAGTCCAACAGCACCCAGCGACCCTCCGTCCGTCTCCCTGTCGTCTCCTTACGGCCGAAAGAGCCGCATCTTCTCCTCGACCTCATCGACGATCGCACTGCACTGCCGCTCGTTGGACGCCGAGGCGATCACGAAGCAATCGGTGATCACCAACTGAGCGGAAACGTCAATGACAACGATGTTTTCGGCGAGTTTGGCGGCCGCGGCCCGCGCGGCGGTGCGCGCCATCTGGATCGCTTCTGCCGAGGCGGTCACGGTAGGGCTCGATAGAGGTTGCGCTTGGCCACGTATTGCACCACCCCGTCGGGCACCAGGTACCAGATCGGCCGGCCGGCCGAGGCCCGGCGCCGGCAGTCCGTCGAGGAAATCGCCAGTGCGGGCACCTCCACCAGTCGTAGCGCGTCGACGGGCAGACGGTCGACGGCTTCGGTGATGTGGGAGTCGGTCAGGTCGTATCCGGGTCGGCTGACGCCGATGAACTTGGCCAGTCCGAACAACTCCTCCCAGCCCTGCCAGGTCAGAATCGAAGCCAGTGCATCGGCTCCGGTGATGAAGTACAACTCACTGGCCGGGTGCATCCCCCGAAGGTCACGCAGCGTGTCGGTGGTGTAGGTGGGCCCACCGCGATCGATATCGGCCCTGCTGACCGAGAACCTCGGGTTGGCCGCGGTGGCAATGACGGTCATTAGGTAGCGGTCCTCGGCCGCGGTGACGTGACGTTGTTTCTGCCAGGGCTGACCGGTGGGCACGAACACCACCTCATCAAGGCCGAACAGGTCGGCGACCTCGCTGGCAGCGACGAGATGGCCGTTATGGATGGGATCGAACGTCCCGCCCATCACGCCGAGTCTTCGCCGAGCCGTCACGGTGGGAGAGCTTACTTCTCAGACCGGCAGCAACTGGTCGATGACCGCCGCGAGCTGTTTGGCCGACCGGCATTCGTGCATGGTGATGACGTCTTCATAGCGCGGGATCGCCGAGTCGCCGCTGCCCCACAGGTGCCTGGGTTCGGGGTTGAGCCAGTGCGCGTGGCGGCTGGCCGTCACCATGTGGGCCAGCACGTCGACCGCCGGGTTGCGATAGTTGGTGCGGCCGTCGCCGAGGACGAGCAGCGAACTCCGTGGCGAGAGAACCTCGTGGAAGTTCTCGGTGAACGAGAGGAACGCATTGCCGTAGTCGGAGTGCCCGTCGCGGGTGTAGACGCCGGCTTCCCGGGTGATGCGCTGGACGGCCACCGCCAGATCGGCGTCCGGCCCGAAAAAATGGGTCACCTCGTCGGTCGTGTCGATGAACGCGAACACCCGCACCCGCGAGAACTGTTGGCGCAGCGCGTGGACGAGGAGCAAGGTGAAATGACTGAACCCGGCCACTGAGCCCGACACATCGCACAGCACCACCAGTTCCGGCCGCGCCGGTCGAGGCTTTCGCAACACCAGTTCGATCGGCACCCCACCCGTCGACATTGACTTGCGCAGCGTCTTGCGTAGGTCAATCGCCCCGGCTCGGGAGCGCCGACGCCGGGCCGCCAGCCTGGTGGCCAGCGTGCGGGCCAACGGAGCCACCACCCGACGCATCTGGCGCAACTGATCCCCGGACGCCCGCAGGAACTCGACGTTCTCCGCCAGTTGCGGAATGCCGTAGGTCTGCACGTGCTCCCGACCCAACTGTTCGGCGGTGCGTCGCTTTGTTTCGTTTTCCACCAATCGCCGCAGTTGCGCAATCTTCTGGGCAGCAACGGCTTTGGCTATCTGCTCACTCGTCGGCGACGGGTCATCGCCGTACGGCGCCAATAGACCGGCTAGCAACCGTCCTTCGAGTTGATCCAGCCCCATCGCCTTGAGTGCCTGATAGGACGAGTACGACGGACCCCGACTGGAGGCGTAACGACCGTGCGCCTCGACGATGGCCGCGATCATCGCCACCAGGCGCTCATCGAGGTCGCCGATGTCGGGATTGTCGGCCAGCAGTTCGAGCAGCATGGACCGCATCGACTCGGCGTCCGCCGGCGACAGCTCCGCCTGGGCATCGGCGGACTCCCCTTCCGCCAGCACGGTGCGCCCGCCGAGGGCGGCCGGCCACCACAGGTCGAACAGTGCGTCATAGGTCATCCGGTGGTCGGACCGGCGAAGCACCGCGCAGGCCAATCCTTCTCGTAGCACCTCACGATCACCGAGGCCGAGCACACTGAGAACCCGGCCGGCGTCAACCGTCTCCGACGGACCCACAGAGATACCTTGGGCCCGCATCGCCTCGACGAAGCCCACGAGGTGGCCGGGCAGTCCATGCGGCGCCAGTGGTTGGGGGGGCCGGGTTCGGCGGATGGCCATCGTCAGCGCCTCAGTTCAGCCGAAGTTCGCCGGCGGCACGCACCTGGTCGGACTGGTGTTTGAGCACCACCCCCAGCGTCGCGGCGATCGTGGCGTCGTCGATGGTGTCCATACCCAAGGCGAGCAGGGTGCGGCCCCAGTCGATGGTCTCGGCCACCGAGGGCGACTTCTTCAGCGCCATCCCGCGCAGCACGCCGATGATGCGGACCAGTTCCTCGGCGAGGCGTTCGGGCAACTCCGGAACCCGGGAAAGCAGGATGCGCCGTTCAAGCTCGGCCTCGGGAAAATCGATGTGCAGGAACAGACACCGCCGCTTGAGCGCCTCGGACAGTTCGCGGGTGGCATTGGAGGTGAGCACCACGAACGGCTTGCGGGTCGCGGTGATGGTGCCCAATTCGGGAATGGTGACCGCGAAATCACTCAGGACTTCCAGCAGCAGACCCTCGATCTCGATGTCGGCCTTATCGGTCTCGTCGATCAGCAGGACAGTGGGCTCGCTGCGCCGGATCGCGGTGAGCAGTGGGCGGGACAACAGGAACTCCTCACTGAACACATCGGATTTGGTGGACTCCCAATCACCGGCCCCGGATTGGATGCGCAGAATCTGTTTGGCGTGGTTCCACTCGTACAGGGCGCGAGCCTCGTCGACCCCCTCGTAGCACTGCAGGCGCACCAGATCTGATCCGGTGCACTCCGCGACCGCGCGGGCCAATTCGGTCTTGCCAAAGCAAGGTGTCGGTCCCTCCACCAGCAGCGGCTTGCCGAGCCGATCGGCCAGGAAAACAGCCGTGGCGGTGGCGGTATCGGGCAGATAGCCCGTCTGGGCCAGCCGACGAGCCACATCGTCGATATCGGCGAACAGCGGCGCCGTCCGGGCCGGGGATTCAGTCACGTCAAGGTCTCCAGTCGTGCGCTCAGGTGGGTCGGATGTGGCCGTCGCCGATGACGATCCATTTGGTTGAGGTCAGTTCGGGTAGACCCATGGGACCGCGGGCATGCAGTTTCTGGGTGGAGATTCCGATCTCGGCACCGAACCCGAACTGCTCGCCGTCGGTGAACGCGGTGGAGGCATTCACCATCACCGCTGCGGCGTCCACCCGTTCGGTGAATCGCTGCGCCGCCGCGAGATCGCCGGTCACGATGGCCTCGGTGTGCCCGGTGCCGTAGGTGTTGATGTGCTCGATCGCGGCATCGATTCCATCGACGACCGCCACCGCGATGTCCATGGACAGAAACTCGGCCCGCAGCTGCTCCTCGGTCGGGTTGTCGTGCACGGTGACCCCGGCCTGTCGCAGTGCACCGAGAAGCCGGGGCAGCGCGGTACCGGCGATCGCCTTGTCCACCAGCAGCGTCTCAGCCGCGTTGCAGACACTGGTCCGACGGGTCTTGGCATTCAGCACGATCCGCTCAGCGACATCGATGTCGGCACCGGCGTGCACGAAAACGTGGCAATTGCCCACCCCGGTCTCGATGGTCGGCACGGTCGCATTACGCACGACCGCATCGATCAGCCCCGCTCCCCCGCGCGGGATCACGACGTCGACGAGTCCGCGGGCCTGGATAAGATGAGTCACGCTGGAGCGGTCGGCGCTGGGCAGCAGTTGCACCGCGTCGGCGGGCAGTCCCTCGGCGTCGAGTGCGCCGCGTAGCGCCGCGACGAGTGCCGCGTTGGACTGCGCTGCCGAGGAACTACCGCGCAGCAGCACCGCGTTGCCCGATTTGAACGTCAGGCCGAAGGCGTCCACGGTCACGTTCGGACGGCCCTCGTAAACGATGCCGACCACACCGAGGGGCACCCGCTGCTGTCGGATCTGCAATCCGTTCGGCAGCGTGCTGCCGCGCAACACCTCGCCGATCGGATCGGGAAGGCCGGCGACCTGACGCAGTCCCGCCGCGATCCCGTCGACGCGCTGCGGATTGAGCGCGAGGCGATCCACCATGGCCTCGGGCGTGCCGGCGGTACGCGCGGCAGCCACATCCCCGGCGTTGGCGGCCAGAATCTCCTCGCCGTGGGCCAACACGGCGTCGGCTGCGCTGTGCAGGGCTGTATTTTTGCGGGCCGTAGCCAGCGTGCCGAGCATGCGGGCGGCCAGCCTGGCCCGTAGAGCGGCATCGTGTACGACTGCGGCCATGTCGACGTCCTGACCGGCCAGCACTTTCATCACCCCAGCGTATCGGTTCCCTACCAGCAGGTCACAAAGCAGTTAAGGACCGCGTGGCCGCCTCGGGCCAAGACGGCGTCATTGCTAGTTTCCGAGTCGATGACCCGACGGAAAGTAGGCAGCGTTGTGAGCCGGTGGTCCAGGCAGGCGAGACGCGGTGCCGCGGTCGCTGCCGCCGTGTTGCTACCCGGCCTCATCGCCGCGGTCCCGACTGCCGGCGCCTTCTCCCGGGAGGGCCTGCCGATCGAAATCCTCTACGTGCCCTCGCCGGCGATGAATCGCGACATCCGCATCGAATTCCAGGGCGGCGGTCCGCACGCGGTCTACCTGCTCGATGGCCTGCGCGCCGAAGACGAGACCAACGGCTGGGACATCAACACCGCTGCGTTCGAGTGGTACTTCGAATCGGGCCTGTCGGTGGTGATGCCCGTTGGCGGACAGTCCAGCTTCTACTCCGACTGGTACCGGCCCGCGAAGGGGCGAGCCGGGACCGTCACCTATAAGTGGGAGACGTTTCTCACCCGGGAACTGCCGGCTTGGCTGGCGGCCAACAGGGGCGTCCAACCGACGGGCAACGCCATTGTGGGCCTATCGATGTCAGGTGGGTCGGCGCTGAACCTGGCGATCTGGCATCCGGGGTTGTTCCTGTTCGCGGCATCGCTGTCGGGATTCCTGAATCCCTCGCTGGGGCTGTGGCCGATCCTGATCAACGTCGCCATGCGCGACGCCGGTGGCTTCAGCGCCACCGATATGTGGGGTCCCAAAGGCGATCCCGCGTGGCGGCGCAATGACCCGATGGTCAACGTGGCGCGGCTGGTAGCCAACGGCACGGCGGTGTGGGTCTACTGCGGCACCGGCGCGCCGTCGGAGTTGGACAACGCCGCCGATCCCACCTTCGGCGGTCTCTTCACCGCGGGCTACCTCGAGAACATCACTCTCGACACGAACAAGGAGTTCCAAAAGAAGTACCTGGCCGCAGGCGGCCGGAACGCAGTATTCAACTTCTCCGCGTCGGGGACACACAGTTGGGGGTACTGGGGGGCGCAACTGCAGGCGATGAAGCCCGACATCCAACGGGTCCTGGGTGTCGCGCCGCCCCCCAGCTGACGTTCAAAGGTTCGGGATCTCGCGTTCGATCTCCTCCAGCCAGACTGTCGCCGCCATATCCGACGGCGCTCGCCAGTCGCCCCGTGGTGACAGCGAACCCCCGTGGGAAACCTTGGGACCGTTAGGCATTGCAGAGCGTTTGAACTGACTGAAGGAGTAAAAACGCTGGGCGAAGACTGCCAGCCAAGCGCGGATCTCGGACAAGGGATAGACATCACCGAAGGCATGCCAGGCCAGGAATGCGATCTTGGCGGGCCGAAAGCCGTAGCGCAACACCCAGAACAGTGAAAAATCCTGCAGCGGGTACGGACCGACTGTGGCCTCGCTGCTCTGGATGGGTTCGCCCGAACCGGCGGGCACCAATTCCGGGGTGATCTCGGTGTCGAGTACCGATTGCAACGTCTCCCCGACCGTGTCGTCAAACTGCTCGGATGCAATCACCCATCGGATGAGGTGCTGGATAAGGGTTTTCGGCACTCCGCCGTTGACGTTGTAGTGGCTCATCTGATCGCCGACACCGTAGGTCGACCAACCCAGCGCCAACTCCGAGAGATCACCGGTTCCCAGGACTATGCCGCCGCGCTGGTTGGCGATCCGGAACAGGTAGTCGGTTCGAAGGCCGGCTTGAACGTTTTCGAAGGTGACGTCGTAGACCGCCTCTCCGCGGGCATACGGATGGCCGATCTCGGCGAGCATCAACTCCGCGGTCGGGCGGATGTCGATTTCGGCGAAGGTCACTCCGAGTGCCTCAGAGAGCCTGATCGCATTGTTCCTGGTGTGCTCACCGGTGGCGAAGCCCGGCAGGGTGAACGCCAGGATGTCGCTGCGGGGCCGGCCTTCGGAGTCCATCGCCCGCGCGGCAACGATCAACGCATGGGTGGAATCCAGCCCGCCGGAAACCCCGATCACGACCCGGGGATGATTCAGCGCGCGCAGTCGCTGGGACAGGCCGGCGACCTGGATGTTGTAGCCCTCGTAACAATCCTGCTCCAATCGGGCCGGGTCACTGGGCACAAAGGGAAACCGCTCCACCTCGCGGCGAAGGCCGATGTCACCGCCGGGCGCATCGAGCCGAAATCCGATCCGGCGGAAGGAATCCAGCCCAACCTGGTGATGGCGCCGGTTGTCGTCGAAGGTGCCCATCCGTAATCGCTCGGCACGCAGTAGATCCAGGTCGATATCGGCAACACAGCGGCGATCACCGGTTGCGAACCGCTCGGACTCTGCCAGCAGGCGGCCGTTCTCGTAGATCATCGTCTGACCGTCCCAGGCCAGATCGGTGCTGGATTCGCCTTCGCCGGCCGCTGAGTAGACGTAGGCCGCCAGGCATCGTGCCGACGCCGACTGTGCCAGCAGTTTGCGGTCGGTGGCCCGGCCGATGGTGACCGGACTCCCCGACAGGTTGGCCAGCACAGTCGCCCCGGCCAGTGCGGCCTGCGCACTGGGCGGTATCGGTACGAACATGTCCTCGCAGATCTCGACGTGCAGCACGAGTCCCGGGACTTCGATGGCGGCGAACAACAGATCGGGCCCGAACGGCACATCAGCCGCGAGAACGCGGATCACTCCACCCATGTCGTCGCCGGGCGCGACTTGGCGGCGCTCGTAGAACTCGCGGTAGGTCGGCAGGTAAGACTTCACCGCGACGCCCAGAATCTCTCCCCGGTGAATCACCACCGCGGTGTTGTAGATCCGGTGCAGGTGGCGCAGGGGCGCGCCGACGACCAGTACCGGAAGTAGGTCCGCCGAAGCTGCGACGACGTCGGCCAGGGCCGTCTCCACGGCGTCGAGGAGGCTGTCCTGCATCAGAATGTCCTCGAGGGAGTACCCGGACAGGGTCAACTCCGGGAACACGGCCACCGCGACGCCCTCGTCGTGGCATTTCCGCGCGATTCGCACCACCGACTCGGCGTTGGCAGCGGGATCCGCAAGCACCGTCCGGTGCGTGCAGGCGGCCACCCGGACAAATCCGTGCCGGTAGGCGGAGAAGAAGTCCATGCCCCATTGTGGCAGGCGGTCAGTACCCTCGCGGTATGCAAGCACCGGAACTCGTGGCCCTGTTGGCCGGGAGACCGATCACCGTCCTGACCGGTGCGGGGGTCTCCACCGACTCCGGCATCCCGGACTATCGGAGCCCGGACTCCCCGCCGGCCAACCCGATGACGATCCGCCAGTTCACTTCCAGCACGGAATACCGGCGACGCTATTGGGCCCGCAACCACCTGGGCTGGCGGCATATGGCGCAGACCCGGCCCAACGCCGGACATCGCGCCCTGGCCGCCCTCGAACGATCCGGGGTCGTCACCGGGGTGATCACCCAGAACGTCGACCTACTGCACACCAAGGCCGGCAGTCGCGCCGTCATCAATCTGCATGGCACGTATGCGAGGGTGCGCTGTCTGGACTGCGACCACACCATGGCCCGGGTCGAATTGGCTGACCGGCTTGAGGCCGCCAACCCCGGATTCACCCAGCGTGCACAGCGCATCGGTGGTCTGGCCGTGGCTCCCGACGCCGACGCCGTCGTGCCCGACACCGACTCCTTTCAGTTCGTCGACTGCCCGGTGTGTGGCGGAATGCTCAAGCCGGACATCGTCTACTTCGGGGAGACGGTTGCCAAACAGGTTGTGGATCAGGCCTATTCACTGGTCGATGCCTCAGCGGCGTTGCTGGTGGCGGGGTCGTCGCTGACGGTCTTCTCCGGCTACCGGTTCGTGCGCCATGCCGCCGCTAGGAACATGCCGGTGGCGATCATCAATCGTGGGCCCACCCGCGGTGACGACTTGGCCACGGTCAAGGTGGAAGCGGGTTGCTCACCGCTACTGGCCTTGCTGGCTGATGAGTTGATCGGTTGACATCACGGAACGGCAACCTTGACGCCGGCGGATGAACTCGATCCCCGGAGGATGAGATCTCGGGGCACGGTGTCGGCCGGTACGTCAAAGGAGATGTGCACGACCAACTCGTCGCCGGGATTAATCGTCGTGGACCGAATGCCAGGGTTGCCGTAGATGTTGGCTGCCATGCTCGGCGAGAAGGCGCGGCCGGAATCGTCGATCAGCGTCTGGTCCCTATCGATGAAGGTCAGTGGCGCGCTTCCGACGTTGTCGATCGCCAGGGTGAAGACGACAAAGACACCCCGAGCCGTGACCGAACGGCCGGGGTCTCCGGGATCGCCCACCTGCTCTGCCCGCGAAACGTCCGACACGGCAAAGGCAAGGCCGCCGTCACGAACCGCAGGACTCCCCGAGCCCGCCTCGAAGGGGGCGGCAATCCCGGCTCCCTCCACCGTTGTGGACGTCAAGGCGCACCCCGGCGCGACGGTTACCAGTGTCATCACCGCGACAAGTGCGGCAGCTGCCTTTCTCACGTCACCTCCCCGGCCCTAGACCGCCACCAGATCGTCGGCATGGACCGCGGGACGCCTCAACTCGACAGGTAGGTCCGAGGTCGGGCGCCCGATCATGCCTGCCAACTCGGTTGCGTCGTAGGCAACCACGCCCCGGGCGACCAATTCGGCGTCCGGCCCGCGTAGTTCGACGACATCACCGCCGAAGAACTTTCCGGAGGTTCCGGTGATGCCGGCCGGCAGCAGTGAACGTCGCTGCGTCACCACGGCACCCACCGCACCGGTATCCAACGTCAGCACCCCGGCCGCCTCCGCTGCGTACCGCACCCAGAATCGCCGCGCCGACATCCGCATCGGTCGGGGCGCGAATACCGTACCGACCGACGCCTCGGTCAGTGCGCGCGCGGCGTCGCTCGCCGCGGCCAGTAGCACCGGCACACCGGCATCGGCGGCCAGCAGGGCCGCGGAAAGTTTCGAAGCCATCCCCCCGGTACCCAACCGGCTGCCCCGCCCGGCGATCACTCCGTCGAGATCGTCGGGCCCGGCGACCTCTGCAATGAAACGAGCCGGCTTGTCTTTCGACGCTTTTCGCGGATCACCGGCGTAGAGGCCGTCGATGTCGGACAGTAGAACCAGCGCGTCGGCGCCGACGAGTTGGGCCACCAGAGCCGAGAGCCGGTCGTTGTCGCCGAACCGGATCTCGTTGGTGGCCACGGTGTCGTTCTCGTTGACGATCGCCACCGCGTGCAAGGCCCGGAGCCGGTCCAGGGTCCGCGCGGCATTGGTGTGCTGCACCCGTTGCGAGATGTCGTGAGCGGTCAGGAGTACCTGCCCGACCGTGCGGCCGTATCGCGCGAACGCCGTACTCCATGCGTTGACCAGAGCCACCTGGCCGACACTGGCCGCGGCCTGTTTGGTGGCAAGGTCGGCCGGCCGGCGGCTCAGGCCCAGCGGTTCGATACCGGCCGCGATCGCACCCGAGGACACGATCACCACATCGGAACCGGACCGCATCCGCGCCTCGATCGCATCGGCCAGCGCCGCCAGCCGGGCGCCGTCGAAAAGCCCAGAGGGGTCGGTCAGAGCGGTGGTGCCGACCTTGACAACGACGCTGCGCGCGGCCCGGATGGCGTCGCGATGGGGACTCACTCGTCAACTTCCGGCTGGTCTGGTTGCTCGCGGCGGTGCCGGCGAGCTTGCTTGCGCTCGGCCGCACCAATCCGGTCGTTGCGCTCCAAACGGGCATCGGTACCGCGGCCGGTCGGCATGACGTCGACTCCGGCCGGTGTCTGCGGTTCCCAGTCAAACGTCACGTCCCCGATGGTGACCGCGCAACCAGGGGTGGCGCCGCGGCGCAGCAACTCATCCTCAACACCGAGTCGCGCCAACCGGTCACCGAGATAGCCCACCGCCTCGTCGTTGGTGAAGTCGGTCTGGGCCACCCACCGCTGCGGCCGGTTGCCCTTGACCAGGAAACCACCGGGCTTCCCCGGGTCGGTCTCGACGGTGAAACCACTGGCATCAACCGGCACCGGGCGGATCACCGGTCGCCGCGATACCGCCGGGGGTTGGGCAGCGCGATAGGCAGCCACCAAATCCCAAAGCGCGAAGGTCAACTCGCGCAATCCCTCCCGGGTCACCGTCGACACCTCGAACACCGGCCACCCGCGGTCGGCGATTTCCGGACGGACGAAGTCCGCTAGTTCGCGAGCCTCGGGGACATCAATCTTGTTGAGTACCACCGCGCGGGGCCGATCAGCGAGATCCACCAATATCGAGTCGCTCTGCAGCGTGGGCTGATAAGCGGCAAGTTCGGCTTCCAACGCATCGACATCTGAGATTGGGTCTCGGCCCGGTTCCATTGTGGCACAGTCAATCACATGCACAAGCACCGAACACCGCTCGATGTGACGCAGAAAGTCGAGGCCCAGACCGCGGCCCTGGGAGGCGCCGGGAATCAGGCCCGGAACATCAGCGACGGTGAAGGTGTGTTCACCCGCTGACACCACCCCGAGGTTGGGTACCAGTGTCGTGAACGGGTAGTCGGCGATTTTTGGCTTGGCCGCCGAGATCGTCGACACCAGAGAAGACTTACCCGCCGACGGGAATCCGACCAACCCGACGTCGGCGACGGTCTTGAGCTCGAGGGTGAGGTCCCGGGTTTGGCCCTTCTCCCCGAGGAGAGCGAAACCTGGTGCTTTGCGGGCCCGGGAGGCGAGTGCGGCATTGCCGAGTCCGCCCCGACCGCCCGCCGCGGCGGCGAAGCGCGTGCCTACACCTACCAGGTCGGCAAGCAGTCGGCCCTGGTCGTCGAGGACGACCGTGCCGTCAGGAACCCGCACCTCTAGGTCGGCGCCATAGGCGCCGTCACGGTTGCTCCCCATGCCCTGCTTGCCCGAGGGTGCCACGACGTTGGGATGGTAGTGAAAGTCGAGCAGGGTGTGGACCTGGGGATCCACCACAAGGACGACGCTGCCACCGCGACCACCATTGCCACCGTCCGGGCCACCGAGTGGCTTGTACTTCTCCCGGTGCACCGATGCGCACCCGTTGCCGCCGTTCCCGGCGCTGGTGTGAATCACCACCCGGTCGACGAACCGAACCATCGTCGACAACTCCCGCGCGAGCCTAGGCCTCCGCGGATGGGCGGGCGAGGCGCACGATATTGACCGTCTTACGGCCGCGCTTGACTCCGAATTCCACCGCGCCCGGAGCGGTGGCGAAGAGGGTGTCGTCACCACCGCGACCGACGTTGACGCCCGGGTGGAAGTGGGTACCGCGCTGCCGGACGATGATCTCGCCGGCTTTGACTATCTGACCGCCGAATCGCTTGACACCGAGACGCTGGGAATTGGATTCGCGACCGTTCCGCGAGCTGGAAGCGCCCTTCTTGTGTGCCATGTCTTCTCGCCTCCCTCTCCTGTTACTTGATACCGACGACTTTGAGCACCGTCAGCGGCTGACGGTGTCCCTGACGCTTGTGATAGCCAGTCTTGTTCTTGAACTTGTGGATACGAATCTTCGGGCCTTTGATGTGCTCGAGAATCTCGCCGGTCACCGCGACCTTGGCCAATTCCGCAGCGTCGGTGGTCACCGCCGAGCCTGCGACGACGAGGGTGACGGGCAGAGACACCGAGGCGCCCGGTTCGGACTCAATCTTCTCGACCTTCACGATGTCACCGACAGCAACCTTGTACTGCTTGCCGCCGGTCTTGACGATCGCGTAGGTGGCCGTCTCGGCTGCCATCGATTCCTCTTCCACGTTGGCGACTGGGACGTCGCGGTGCTGCGTTCGCGCGCGACCCGGGTCGCGCTATCGGTCCTGGAGTGCGGGACACACCGGGATGACCGGCCGACCCGCTGCCACCGGCGGGGCCAGGCGGCAATCTCGTAATGGTACTCCGACCAGCATCGGAGGGTCAAACCAGCGACAAGCCTTCAGTTCTACGACGCCGGCGGACCGGCGGGCCGGGCCGCGGACCTGCGCCGCGACCTGCCGGGGGCCGCCAGACATCACGGTCGCCTCGTCCGCGTCGTCCTCGTTATCGGCCTCGTCGTCGGCCTCGTCGTCCCTCGTCCTCGTCGTCGGCCTCGTCGTCGTCCTCGTCGTCGTCCTCGTCGTCCGAATCATCGTTGTCCGCGTCGTCATCATCATCATCGTCGAGGCCGTCATCCTCATCGATGGCGTCCTCATCGATGGGGTCGAGTTCCACGACATCCTCGTCGACGTCGTTCTCCATGGCGTCGTCGTCGACGTCCTCAACGTCCTCGTCGTCCTTACCGGTGGTGGCGGCCATCGCCTTGAACATCGGGTGCTCGCCCGGGGTGTGCGCGGGAACCCGGGCCATCGACGGTTCTTCGGCCCGGCCCTTCTTGCCGCGCCGCCCGCGACGTCCGGCCTCGGGCCGACTGCCGCCCGCGGACGCGTTGTCCACCGGATCGGCATGCAGGAGGATTCCCCGGCCATTGCATTCCGTGCAGTTGGTGGAAAACGCCTCGATCAGTCCGGTGCCCAACCGTTTGCGCGTCAGCTGAACCAGGCCCAGCGATGTCACTTCGGAGACTTGGTGGCGAGTGCGATCTCGGGCCAAAGCCTCGGTCAACCGTCGCAGCACCAGGTCGCGGTTGGACTCCAGCACCATGTCGATGAAGTCGATCACCACGATGCCGCCGATATCGCGCAGTCGTAGCTGCCGTACGACCTCCTCGGCGGCCTCAAGATTGTTCTTCGTGACGGTCTGCTCGAGATTGCCGCCCGTGCCGGTGAATTTACCGGTGTTGACATCGACCACCGTCATCGCCTCGGTTCGGTCGATCACCAGCGTGCCACCGGAGGGTAACCAAACCTTGCGGTCGATTGCCTTGGCGAGCTGCTCTTGGATCCGGTACACCGAGAATACGTCGGGTCCATCCGGTCCGCCTGGCGGATCGTATTTGCTAAGCTTCGAATTCAGTTCCGGCGCAACAGAATTCACATATTCAGTGATGGTTTCCCAGGCTTCGTCGCCGGAGACTGCCAATCCGGAGAAATCTTCATTGAACAGATCGCGGATTACCTTCACCAGAACGTCTGGCTCTTCGTAGAGAGCCACTGCAACGCCGGCGGCCTTGGCCTTGATCTCCTCGGCCTGCTCGGCGATTGTGACCCAGCGCTCTTGCAACCGGGTGACGTCACCGCGGATGTCGTCTTCCTTGACACCCTCCGACGCGGTTCGGATGATCACACCGGCGTCCGCCGGTACCACTTCGCGCAGGATCTCCTTGAGTCGCTGACGTTCGGTATCGGGCAGTTTGCGGCTGATCCCGGTGGACCCGGCGCCCGGCACGTAAACCAAGTACCGACCGGCGAGCGACAGTTGCGTAGTGAGACGGGCGCCCTTGTGGCCGGCCGGGTCCTTGCTGACCTGGACGACGACGTAGTCGCCGGGTTTGAGTGCCTGTTCGATCTTGCGACTGGCGCCGCCGAGTCCGGCGGCCTCCCAGTTCACCTCGCCGGCATAAAGCACACCGTTGCGACCCCGGCCGATATCGACGAACGCGGCTTCCATCGAGGGCAGCACGTTCTGAACGATCCCAAGGTAGATGTTGCCGACCAGGGACGCGGAGGAAGCCGACGTTACGAAGTGCTCAACGACCACGCCATCTTCGAGTACCGCGATCTGGGTGTAGCGCGCGCCTTCATGCGGCGGTTCGGTGCGAACCTTGTCGCGCACCACCATCACCCGGTCCACCGCCTCCCTGCGGGCGAGGAACTCGGCTTCGGAAAGAATCGGTGGCCGGCGACGGCCAGCGTCGCGACCGTCCCGGCGACGCTGTCGCTTGGCCTCCAGTCGGGTGGATCCGCTGATGCCCTGGATCTCCGGAGACTCTCGCTCCGCCTTCGACCGGGGTGCCCGCTCGTGGACCACGGTGTTGGGCGGGTCGTCACCGGACGCCGAGTCCGCTTCATCGGGGCTTCCCGACTTACGCCGCCGCCGCCGACGACGGCGACGCGTGGCACCCTCCCCCGACCCAGGCTCCTCATCGCCGTCATCATCGCCGGAGTCGGGGTCTGAGTCCCCGCCTTCCGTCGGTACCTCATCAGCATCGGCCAAGCGATCGGGGACCTCGTCCTCGTCATCGGCACCGGACTCGCCTCGGCCTCTGCCGCGCCCCCGGCGACCGCGCCGGCGACGTCGGCTGGCCGGGCGGCCGGTCGCGTCGTCCACATCTTCGGCGTCGTCTTCGGCGTCGTCTTCGGCGTCGTCATCGCCGTCGGCATCGCCATAACCATCAGCGCGGTGGCTGTCATCGACCACGGCAGCCACCGGCTGCGGCGCGACGAACAGCGGCATGTATGCCGGTATCTCCGCCGGCGCCACGATGATCATGCGGGAGTCGGACCCGATGTCGGCGGCGGTTTCGGCGGCCGTTTCGGCGGCGAGCAGTTCACGAACCCGGAGCGCATCGGCCTGGTCAACGCTGGACTGGGCGCTGCGAGATCGCCCGTCAAGTTCGGCAAGCGCGTCCAGTACCCGCTTGCTGGTCGTACCCAGCGCGCGCGCCAGGGTGTGCACTCTCAGCCGCTCAGGCAACTCCTCGGTAGCCGGCGGCTCCCACTGCAGGGCGCCTTCGGGCAGATCTTGATTGCGGTCATCGGTGGTGAGATCATCATCGGTCACGTAGTCTCCTCAGGCCCCCGGGCGCGTCATACCGACGCGGCCACTCGAGGGCTCGCTGTAGGTCCGAGCGGATGCCCGGACTCGTCTGTCTTTGGCGTGAATGACGGCCGTTGACGGTCCGCGCCATACCGCAGGCCGCGGTAGTCGCGCACGTCTGAAGTCTCATTCCGGATGCCCGTTACCGGGCGTCGGTTGCTAGTATCCCACACCGTCGGCGGGACTCGAGCCAGCGCCCGAGAACCCACCGCTAGAGCCCACTCAGCCAGCCGGAAACCACAGGTCGATCTCACGCGCAGCCGACTCCGATGAGTCGGAACCATGCACCAGGTTGAACTGGGTCTCCAGGCCTAAATCTCCCCGGATGGTGCCGGGGGCGGCCTTCTCAACCGGGTCGGTCCCCCCGGCGATCTGGCGGAATGCGGCAACCGCGCGGGGACCTTCGAGAACCGCGGCGATCACCGGACCGGAGGTGATGAACTCCAGCAGCGAACCGAAAAAGGGCCTGTCCTGGTGTTCGGCGTAATGCGCGCGGGCCAAAGCATCTCCGACGTTCTTGAGTTCAAGGGAGACGATGGACAGGCCCTTGCGCTCAATTCGTCCGATGATGTCCCCGACCACCCCCCGCTGCACACCGTCGGGCTTGATCAGCATCAGAGTCCGCTCAGTCACGGAATCGAGCCTACCGTTCACTCGGGCGGTGGTTGCTGGCCGGGTAACAGGCCCAGCCGCTGCCGACGCAGCACTTCGGCCCGCAAATAAGCGATGACGCCCCAAACCACCAGAAACAGCAGACCCATGAAACCGATGGCTGGGTAGACGAGGAATCCGGCGACCAATACCAGTTGAACTCCCAGATTCACCCAGATCGCCCATGGTCGCCCCTGTAGACCGGCCAGCACGCCGAGCAAGATCGCGAAGCCTACCAGGTAGGACGTTGACCAGGGCGTGAGACCGCCGCCGACCGATCTGACCACCGGGAGCGCCAGCAGCACGGTGATCATCTCCAGGATCAGCGTCGCGGCCATCACGCCGCGAAAGCTCTTCCATGGATCCGGCGCCGCGTCGACGTTCGGGGGCGGGCCGCTCATAACGGGTCCTTCCCAAACAAGGTGCGCGCCGCACCGGCAGTCACCACTGAGCCGGTGACCACGATGCCGGACCCGGAATAACCCTGGGATTCATCCTCCACCAGGGCGGTCGCCACCTCGAGTGCGTCGGGCAGCGTCGATGCGCGCACCACGCGGTCGAACCCGAACACCTCCTCTGCCCGCAGGGCCAGGGACTCGACGTCCAACGCGCGCCCCGAACCATTGTCGGTGACCACCAGCATGTTCAAGACCGGTTCAAGAGCGGTCAGGATCCCGTCGGCGTCCTTGCCGTCGAGCACGCTGAGCACCCCCACCAGGAAGCGAAACTCGAACTCCTCGCCCAGGGCCGTCGCCAGCGCTTGAGCGCCGGCCGGATTGTGCGCCGCATCTATGAACACGGCCGGAGAGTTTCGCATCCGCTCGAGGCGGCCCGGGCTGACCGTGGCGGCAAAACCGGCTCGCACCGCAGCCACATCGAGTTGCCGTTGTGGGCCCGCACCGAAGAAGGCCTCCACTGCGGCCAACGCCATCGCGGCATTGTGGGCCTGATGTTCCCCATGCAACGGCAGGAAAATGTCTGGGTACACCCCGCCGAGGCCCTGGAGCTCGAGCAGTTGGCCGCCCACCGCGACGTTGCGGCTCAGGACGGCGAACTCGGAATCCTCCCGCGCCACAGCCGCCTCGGCCCGGACCGCATCTGCCAGCAGCACCTGCATTGCCTCGGGCGTCTGCCGACCGATGACCGCGACCGTGTCTACGGCAATGAACTCCCCGCGCGGGGCCGAAATCACACCGGCCTTTTCAGCCGCGATCTCGGCGATTGTCTCCCCGAGGAACTCGGTGTGGTCCAGACCGATCGGAGTGATCACCACAACGGGTGCCTCGATCACGTTGGTGGCATCCCAACGCCCTCCCATACCGACCTCGACGATTGCGATATCTACCGGCGCATCCGCGAACGCGGCGAACGCCATCGCAGTGACGACCTCGAATTTACTCATCGCTGGACCATCCGGTCCGAACTGGCCGGCCTGGGATTGGGCGTCGACCATCAACACGAAAGGCTCGATTTCGCAGTAAGTCTCGACGTAGCGGGCCGGGCTTATCGGGTGGTTGTCAATGGCGATGCGCTCAATGGCCGACTGCAGGTGTGGGCTGGTGGTGCGCCCGGTCCGACGGTCGAGGGCGGTGAGCAGCGCATCGATCATGCGAGCCACCGACGTCTTTCCGTTGGTACCGGCGATGTGAATAGAGGGATAGCTGCGCTGCGGTGAGCCGAGAAGTTCCATCAAAGCCGAGATGCGCCCGGTACTCGGGTCGAGCCTGGTTTCCCCCCAGCGCTGGTCGAGTAGATGCTCCACCTGCAGTAGTGCGGCAATCTCTGCGGGCGTCGGCGCCTGGTTACTCATGCCAGCGCAGCTAGGCGTGCAGTGATGCGGTCAGTCTCTTCGCGCGCGATCTGCTGACGGGTACGAATCTTCTCGACGACGTCGCCGGGCGCTTTGGCTAGGAACGCCTGATTGTCGAGCTTCGCCGTGGTGGTCGCCAACTCCTTGTGGGCCGCGGCCAGATCCTTTTCCAGTCGTCGCCGTTCAGCGTCGAAGTCAACGGTGCCCGAGGTGTCCAATTCGACGCCTACGGTGCCCCCGGACAATCGCACCTCGACGCTGGCGGTCGGATTGAAATCGTCTCCCGGATCGCTCAACCAGGCCAGCGCGACCACCGGCGCGAGGTGTCCGGACAGCCCGGCCACGTCGATACCACCGAGTCGGGCCGACACCTTCTGTCGATCAGCAAGCCCCTGGTCGCTACGGAAGCGACGCACCTCGGTCACGAGCTTTTGCACGTCGGCGATCCGCCGGGCGGCAACCGGATCCGGTCCCACGCCGGAAGGCTCCGGCCAGGCGGCGATCACCAGTGACTCCCCACCGGTCAACTGTTTCCAGAGCACCTCGGTGACGAACGGCATGACCGGGTGTAGCAGTTTCAGTAGTACGTCAAGTACAGCGGCAAGAACCGCCGTGGTGTGCTCCACGCCGTCGGCCAGTTGCACTTTGGCGAACTCGAGGTACCAGTCGCAGAATTCGTCCCAGGCAAAGTGATAAAGCGACTCGCAGGCCCGGCCGAACTCATAGTCATTGAGGGCCGAATCCACCTCGCCGCGAACCTGTTCGGCCCGACCGAGAATCCATTTGTCGGCATCGGTGAGCTCACCGAATTCGGGCAGGGGCGCCGGTGCGGCGCCATTCATCAGCGCGAACCGGGTGGCATTGAACAGCTTGGTCGCGAAATTGCGCGATGCGCGGGCGTGGTCCTCACCGATGGACAAATCTCCACCGGGACTGGCTCCGCGGGCCAGCGTGAACCGCAGGGCATCGGCACCGAACAACTCCACCCAGTCCAGCGGATCGATCCCGTTGCCGCGTGATTTGCTCATCTTTCGGCCGTGCTCGTCTCGAATCAAGCCGTGCAGGAATACATTCCTGAACGGGACCTGCGGACCGCGTTCACCACCACTGGTAATCGCATCGTCGCCGGCGACGAAAGTTCCGAACATCACCATCCGCGCCACCCAGAAGAACAAGATGTCGTAGCCGGTGACGAGAACGCTTGTTGGGTAGAACTTCTCAAGGTCAGGGGTGCGGTCCGGCCAACCCAGAGTCGAGAACGGCCACAGCGCCGACGAAAACCAGGTGTCGAGCACGTCCGCGTCCTGTTCCCAACCCGGCGGTGGCGTCTCGTCCGGACCTACGCACACCGTCTGGCCGTCGGGTCCGTGCCAGACGGGGATGCGATGCCCCCACCACAACTGGCGCGAGATGCACCAGTCATGCATTTCGTCAACCCAATCAAACCAGCGTGGTTCCAGGCTTTTCGGGTGAATGACGATGTCACCGCCCCGAACCGCATCACCGGCGGCGGTGGCCAACTCGGAGACCCTGACCCACCACTGCAGACTCAGCCGCGGCTCGATCGGCTCACCGCTGCGCTCAGAATGCCCGACACTGTGAAGGTAGGGACGTTTCTCGGCAACGATCCGGCCCTGGGCAGCCAGGGCCTCCCGCACCTTCACCCGGGCCGCGAATCGATCCAGACCGTCGAATTGCGTTGCGGTCGCGGCGATCCGGCCCCGGGTGTCCATGATCGAGAGCATCGGCAGGTTGTGTCGCACTGCGATCTCGAAGTCATTAGGATCATGTGCCGGCGTGACTTTAACTGCGCCGGTGCCGAATTCGGGGTCAACATGTTCATCAGCGACAATCAGGATCTCGCGATCCTGGAAGGGGTGCTCCAGGGTTTTGCCGACCAGATGCCGGTAACGGTCATCGGCAGGATGCACCGCGATCGCGGTATCGCCGAGCATGGTCTCGAGGCGAGTGGTCGCCACGACGATGTGCGACTGGGCGTCGTCGAGGGAGCCGTAGCGAAACGATACGAGTTCACCCTCAACCTCTTCGTATTTCACCTCGAGGTCCGATATCGCGGTCTGTAGCACCGGAGACCAATTGACCAAGCGCTCAGCCTGGTAGATCAGGCCGGCATCGAAGAGTCGCTTGAAGATGGTGCGGACCGCGCGCGACAGTCCCTCGTCCATGGTGAACCGATCGCGGCTGGCGTCCACGCCGTCCCCGAGACGCCGCATCTGGGTGCCGATCGTTCCGCCGGACTGCCGCTTCCAGGCCCAGACCCTCTCGATGAACTCTTCGCGGCCAAGGTCCTCTTTGGAGATGGACTCTGCCGCCAGCCGCTTCTCGACCAGCGACTGGGTGGCGATCCCGGCATGGTCCATGCCGGGCAACCACAGCACCTCGTAGCCCTGCATTCGTTTACGCCGGGTCAACGCATCCATCAGGGTGTGGTCCAGCGCATGACCCATGTGCAGGCTGCCGGTCACGTTAGGTGGTGGCAGGACGATGGAAAACGCCGGCTTGGAACTGGTGGCGTCGGCAGTGAAGTAACCGGCATCGACCCAGTCCTGGTACAGCTGAGTCTCTACCGCACCGGGATCCCACGTCTTGGGAAGGGCATCGGCGCGGCAGTCGTCAGTGGTAGACACGCCTCGAGTCTAGGAATGCGTGCACGCAGGCCGACGGCCGACCTGCGCCTTGACCCGCGGGAATTACTTGCCGCCGCGCAGCAACCCACCCAGAATGTTGCCGATCGCACCGCCCTGATTCCCGCCGAGCACCCCGCCCAAAATGCTGCCGAGGGCGTTATTGCCGCCACCGGCGGCACCGCCACCACCGCCGAGGATGCTGCCCAGCACGTCACCGATACCTCGCCCGGGGCGGCCTGGGCCCCGGCACCGGCCCCGGCCCCGGCAGTGTTGCGCTGCGCGAACTGTCGGCCGACATAAGCCAACACGATCGGAGCCAGCATCGGCAGCAGTCGCTTGATCAAGTCGCCCCCACCGGCGCCGGCACCGGACAGTGCCGAAGCGACCTGGTTCGTGTCGTTGCCGCCGAACAGACTGGCGATGAGTTGGTTGCCCTGACCCTCATCGAGTTGGTCGACGTTGACGCCTCCGGTCAGCAGGTCGCTCACCCTCGGCGACGACGACCGACTCCAATTCAGTGGAGTCGATATCGTCGGCCTGGACGTTCTCATGAATGCTGCCGAGCAGCGTGGGCACCAAGGTCTGAATTGCCTGGTTCACCTCGCCCTGGTCGACGCCGAGTTTACTGGCGATGTCCGCCACCGGAATTTGGTTGTACAGGTCATCGAGACCGGCCATGTCGGGTTGCGCCCTTCGTTGATGTGCCAGGAACCTTTTAAGGGTAGTCGCCCCGGCGTCGGCGCGGGGCCGGACCTCAGTTCAGCCGGGCCGAGTCCAGTGAAATACCGGCCGCCGGAAACCGGGCGAGTAAGGCGTCACCCATGGCTGCCGCCGGTGTCAGGACGCCGTGCAGCGCCGGGAGCTTGTCTCGGTCGAGCGCCAACGCAAGGCCGCACTCCCCCAACATCACCGACGTCGCCTTGTAGCCGGGATCTCCGCTCTGGGACATGGTGGCGACGTATCGGGCGCCGGTGCTGGTCGTCGTATACGTCTCGACGCGGTAGTAGCCACGCTCGCGCACCTCTTCGCTGGGTCCGGTGCCGGGCTTGGGTGCGATTCGATCGACGAGTCGCCGGGGCAGCAACCGGAAAAATCGACCCCCCAGGGCGGCGCTGGCGGCGACCGCCGCGGTCGTCGCCGCCGCGGCGACTCCGGCCAATGGCGACGGGCCCACACCCATGTACTCGGCATAGCGAAAGCGGTGGCCGTAGGCGTAATCCAGCAAGGCGTTGCTGCGCCGTACGATGCGAGTGTTATACATCGCCATCACGAAACCGGCTGCCCACACGCCGTCAAGTTCCGGGGCGATCTCCCGGCCACGCCGCCGCGGTAGATCAGGCTGCGGGCCGAGTTCAGGCTCGGCGCCGCGATCTTGGGCCAGCGTGTAGGGATCTGCAAGCAGGCGGCGGGTATCCGGGTCGCCGGAGGACGCCCGGAAGACTTCGATCATGGAGGCGATGGTGCCCCCGGAGACTCCCCCGGAGAAGCTGCGCAGCACATAGTCGGTGTCAACGAGTTCGCCGGTGCCATCTTGGCGAGCGCGTCGGAAAAGTTCGTAGACGCTCATGTCGGAGGGGACGGAGTCGAACCCGCAGGCATGCACGATCCGGGCTCCGGTGTCGACGGCCTGCTTGTGGTAGTCGTCGATGCTCTGCCGGACGAACATCGCCTCGCCGGTGAGATCGGCGTAGTCGGTGCCCGCGGCGGCACAGGCGGCGACCAGCGGCAGACCGTAGCGGCTGTAGGGACCCACCGTGGTCACCACCACTTGAGTGCGTGCGGCCATCGCATCCAGCGAGGACGGTGAGGCCGCGTCGGCGGTGATGATCGGCCAGGACTGCGCGGAATCCCCCAGCGTGGTGCGGATCGCCGCCAATCGTTCCGGCGAGCGCCCGGCGAGGGCGATGCGGGCGGCGCCGCCAGCGGTAGCCAGGTATTCAGCGGTGAGCTTGCCGACGAATCCGGTGGCCCCGTAGATCACGATGTCGAACTCACGGCTTGTCATGGACGTCAACTTACCGGCCGGGCGGGAGGACCCGGCGGGCGGCGAGCTTAGTGCGTCAGTTGATGTCGAGTGCGCTGACGAGGACCTTGCCCGGGTCGGTGAAGGCCCGGCACATCTGGCCCCAGTCGATCAGACCGAGTGGGCCCCGGCCCAGCCCCTGACATTGGGTCGACGCAGGTGCGCCGTCGGTCGACACCGGGTCCGAAAGGGCTGGCGCGGCGAATCCGGCGGCGCCCGCCTTGGCTCCGCAGGTCGGCCATGCGCCGATCCCCTGGGTGCGCAGGACGTTCTCCGCGATCCGGATCTGCTCCGCGCGGGAGGCCTGGTGGGGCATGCCGGCGCCACCGTTGGACTTCCAGGTCGCCGGGGAGAATTGCAGCCCGCCGTAGTAGCCGTTGCCGGTGTTGATCGCCCAATTTCCGCCCGACTCACACTTCGCGATGGCATCCCAGTTGACGCTGCCGTCGGCGGCAGCGGACCCGCTGCCCAGGGTCAGTGCTCCGAGTGCCAGGCCCAGGGCGATGGCGGCGAGGGTGAGAAATCTGCGGAGGAAGTTCACGTGAGGTGGATCGCGCCGCACGTGACGGGTGTTACAGATGGGTCAGGACATAAAAAGGTGGCGCCGGATAACTCCGGCGCCACCCTTGGCAGGTTGGTTCGGGCCCCCGCGGTCAGCCCAGGCGACCGCAAGTCGGCCAGGCGCCGATCCCCTGGGTACGCAGGACGTTCTCCGCGATCCGGATCTGCTCCGCGCGCGAAGCCAGGTTTGGCATTCCCACCCCGCCATTCGACGACCAGGTGGCGGGGGCGAACTGAAGTCCGCCGTAATAGCCGTTGCCGGTGTTGATGGACCAGTTGCCGCCGGACTCGCACTGTGCGATCGCGTCCCAGTTGACGCTATCGGCGTTCGCGGCACCGGCGCCGAGGACGATCGGCGCAACAGTCATCGCGCCGACGAGAGCAGCCATTCCGAATGTCTTGCGGAGGTTCTTCAAGTTTCTTCCTTTCGCCAAGCGAGAGCCTGAGCAACAGTGTTCAACCGCGTCGATATTGCGATCCGAAAGTGACGGTACGCAGCGCATTGCGCCAAGTCACGTCGATAGCGCACCAATATCTTTCAGATCACGGACCAATCACGGCACCGGATCGCCCGAACTTCGCGCAGGTCACTTCGGCGATTTCTGGCCGACCGGAACCATGTTTGGAATCACATTATTGTGATGTAACTCACAAAGGAAAAGTCGAAAACATTCGCGTCCCATTCGTCACAAAAACAACAAATACCCCAATTGCACCATCTGTAACTTAATTCGAAGATCGCCCACGGTGCCCCGGGCGTGGAGCAACCCCATCAGTCCGCAAGGTCGTCTGGGGCGTTGACATTGAGCAACGCGCCAGTGGGCGGCAGAACCACCCGTTGCGTCACCACCGTGTCCGCCAACGCGCGCATGCTGCGCTCACCCCCGGTGACGAGCGCGTCGATGTGGTCGGCGAGGTCGGTGCGATAGAACCCCGCAAGGTAGTGGTCACGGCCGTCCCAGGGCAGCACGATGTCGACGCCGCAGTAGCCGACGAGAGGGTCAATGACCTCCGAGGTGAGGTTGGGCATGTCAACGGCGCAGACGAAGGCCCATTGCGCCCCGTCGGCCGCGGCCGCCCGCAGCCCGCGGCCGACGGCCTGGATGAACGGCCCCACCCCCGCAACTCGTCTCGCAGCACTTCGGCGGCCAGCGGCGGCAGCCACTGACCAGGCGCGGCGACGACATAGACCGGGGCGAAACGCGAACCCAGCACCATGACCAGGTGTTCGACCATCGTTGAACCACCACCCGCCGGGTGCGCCATGGTGGCTTTGTCGCGGCCCATTCGCCGAGACGCCCCGCCGGCAAGCACCACCGCCGCAGTTCCGTCAGGACCCACGTCGGGAACCTTTCGCCGATTTTTCCACGACAGTCTCGTCGCTCCTGGTCGATGCCAATCATGGCACTCACAGGATGTAGAGCATCTCCTGGTAGGTCGGCAGCGGCCAGAGGTCGTCGGCGACAATGTCCTCCAGCGCATCAGCCGCGCTGCGAACCAGCGCCATGGCGGGCAGCACTTCATCTCGGGCGTGCAGTGCTTCGGCGAAGCTGCCCTCGACGTGGCAGCCCAGCGCAGCCTTGAGCGCGGATAGTCCGCTGCGCAGAGCGGCGATCGGGGTGCTCACCTCCCTCAGCAATGCGGTATCGGCGTCGACACCGGCGGCTGTCAGTGCCACGACACTCTGCGCCAGCTCAGTCTGGTACCGGATTGCCGCCGGCAGAATCACCGTCAATCCGATCTCCAGTGCCAGCTTTGCCTCAACGCCGATAATCAGCGCGTACTGCTCAAGGCGCACCTCGTAGCGGCTATGCAGCTCGCGCTCGTTGAACACGCCGTACTTCTCGAACAACTGAACCGACTGTGCCGTGATCAGCTCGGGGAGTGCGTCCAGTGTGGTTCGCAGGTTCGGCAAACCGCGCTCAGCGGCTTCGACCTGCCAGTTCTCCGAGTACCCGTCGCCATTGAAGACCACCGCACCGTGCTCAGTGATGATGTCAGTCAGCAACGACTGCACTGCGCCGTCGAAATCCGCGCCGTCAGCGACGGCCTTCTCCAGAGCAGTGGCGATGTGGTCCAGAGAGTCGGCCATGATCGTGTTGAGCACGATCATGGGCACGTTGATGGTTTGTCCGGAGCCGGGCGCCCGGAACTCGAACCTGTTTCCGGTGAACGCGAACGGGCTGGTTCGGTTGCGATCGCCCGGATCGGTGGGCAGGTGTGGCAACGTATCCACGCCAATGATCATGGTGCCCTTGCCTTTGGACGACGTCGCCGCACCCTTGGCAATCTGCTCGAATACATCGGCGAGTTGGTCACCGAGGAAGATCGAGACGATCGCCGGTGGCGCCTCATTGGCACCGAGCCGATGATCGTTGGTCGCCGAGGCGACCGAGACACGCAACAACCCGCCGAACTTGTGGACCGCCCGGATCACCGCCCCGCAGAAAACAAGGAACTGGGCGTTCTCGTGCGGGGTGTCACCCGGTACCAGAAGGCTGCCGAACTGCGCATTGCCCAGGGAGAAGTTGACGTGCTTGCCCGATCCGTTGACGCCCGCGAATGGCTTCTCGTGGAAAAGGCACTCCAATCCGTGCTTCTTGGCGACCGTCTTGAACGTGGTCATCAACAGCTGTTGATGATCGGCGGCGATGTTCGCCCGTTCAAACATCGGGGCAATCTCGAACTGGCCGGGCGCGACCTCGTTGTGCCGGGTCTTGGCGGGAATGCCGAGCTTGAACAATTCCCGCTCGGTGTCCATCATGAAGCCGAGCACCCGCTCCGGAATAGCTCCGAAGTAATGATCGTCGAACTCCTGGCCCTTGGGCGGCTTGGCGCCGAACAGAGTGCGCCCCGCGTTGATGAGATCGGGCCGGGCCAAAAAGAAGTGCCGGTCGATGAGGAAGTACTCCTGCTCCGGGCCGCAGAACGAGACAATCGGATCGAAGTCGCTGTGGCCAAACAGCTTCAGGATGCGTTCCGCCTGTGCGCCCATTGCCTGCTGGCTGCGCAACAACGGCGTCTTGTAATCCAGGGCCTCCCCCGTCATGGAGACGAATACCGTCGGAATGCACAGGGTGCTGCCGTTCGGGTTCTCCAGGATATATGCGGGGCTGGTGACATCCCAGCCGGTGTAACCGCGCGCTTCGAAGGTGCTACGCAGCCCACCCGACGGGAAGCTGGATGCATCGGGCTCGCCCTGGATCAGGGTCTTGCCGGCGAACTCCGCTAACGTCTGGCCGTCGGAAACAGGCTCTAGGAAGCTATCGTGCTTCTCCGCCGTCAGCCCCGTCATCGGGTAGAAAACGTGCGCGTAGTGGGTAGCACCGCGCGACAACGCCCAGTCCTTCATCACCGAGGCAACGGAATCAGCCACCGCCGGATCGAGTTTGGCCCCCTTCTCGATGGTCGCCACAACGGAGCGGTAGACCGACTTGGGCAGCCGCAACCGCATCTCGGCCAAGGTGAAAACATTGACACCGAAAATTTCCCCGGGCGCTTCGCTGGGATCGAAGCTGATAGCCGGCGGCGTGTAAGCCTCAACATTGTTGATTGCCTGTCGGCGCACCACGTTTCCACTCAACGGAATATCCTCTCGACTCCGACAGGCCCACCGCATCGTGGGCGGATGATGTTAATAAGGTAGGAAACTTCGATTCCGAACTTGTTACGTGGGCGTCAACGGCAGAATGCAGTTGCGGCGAACACGGAGCCCCTAGATTGAAGCCATGGGTCGGCTGACGTCACGGCGGCGAGTCGCTCATCTGTCGGCCGTGGGCGCTGAGACCAGCGTTACCGCCCGTGTCGAGACCGTCGTCGTCGAGGAGCCCTTGGAGATCCGCATCAATGGATCGCCGGTGACCGTCACGATGCGAACCCCTGGCTCAGATTTCGAATTGGCACAGGGCTTCCTCCTGACCGAGGGCGTCATCCACGACCGAGCGGACGTGGCAACGGTGCGCTACTGCAGGGGCGCCGAGCAGGACGGGGTGAACACCTACAACACCCTCGACGTCACACTTCAGCCCGGCATGCAGATGCCCGACCTCGACGTCACCCGGAACTTCTACACCACCTCGTCGTGCGGGGTGTGCGGCAAAGCCTCGTTGGAAGCCGTGTGGCTGTCCAGTCACCATTCCCCCGGTGACGACCCGACCGTCGTCTCGGCGGCGACCCTAACCGGGCTGCCGGACACCCTGCGGGCGGCGCAGAAGGTTTTCGCCAGAACCGGCGGACTGCATGGCGCGGCCCTGTTCGACCTCGACGGCACCATGCTGGTTGTGCGAGAGGACGTCGGCCGCCACAACGCGGTGGACAAGGTGATCGGCTGGGCAGTGGAGGCTGGACGCGTCCCGTTGGCGGGTTCGGTACTCCTCGTCAGCGGCAGAGCCTCGTTCGAGTTGACCCAGAAAGCGGTGATGGCCGGCATCCCGGTGCTGGCGGCGGTGTCTGCCCCGTCGTCACTCGCTGTCGATCTCGCCGCCCAGTCCGGACTAACGCTGGTCGCATTCCTGCGGGGTGACTCGTTGAACGTCTACAGCCGACCCGACCGGGTGCTGCCGTAGCCCATCTCAGGGAGCAGGTCTCAGGCGGACTTGTCGCGGCGTTCGGTGCGCGGGGCCTTACGCGGCACGATGGTCGGCAACACGTTGTCCTGGACTGTCTCCTTGGTGACGACGACCTTCGCGACGTCGTCACGGCTGGGGATGTCGTACATCACCGGCAGCAACACCTCCTCCATGATCGCGCGCAACCCGCGAGCACCGGTGCCGCGATGGATGGCCTGATCAGCAATGGCGTCAAGGGCGTCGGCGTCGAACTCCAACTCGACCCCGTCCATCTCGAACAACCTGGTGTACTGCTTGACGAGGGCGTTCTTGGGGGCAGAGAGGATCTGGACCAGTGATTCCTTGTCCAGGTGGGTCACCGAGGCGATGACCGGCAGGCGACCGATGAACTCCGGGATCAACCCGAACTTGATGAGGTCTTCGGGCATGACCTCGCCGAAGTGATCCTGGGTGTCGATCTCGGCCTTGGACTTGACCTCGGCACCGAACCCCAGGCCACGTTTTCCGATCCGGTCCGCGACGATCTTCCAGGCTCCGCGAACGCACCCGCCACGATGAAAAGGACGTTGGTGGTGTCGATCTGATGAACTCCTGGTGCGGATGCTTCTGCGGCCGCCCTGCGGTGGACCGAGGCCTGGGTTCCTCGAGGATCTTCAGAAGTGCTCTGCTGCACGCCCGCCGGACACGTCGCGGGCGTGATTCGACGGGTTCTCGCTTTTGCGGGCGATCTTGTCGACCCTGTCGATGTAGATGATGCCGGTCTCAGCGCGCTTGACGTCATAATCCGGGCGGCCTCGATCAGCTTGAGCAGGATGTTCTCGACATCCTCACCCACGTAGCCGGCTTCGGTCAGGGCGGTCGCGTCGGCAATCGCGAACGGGACATTGAGCATCTTGGCCAGCGTCTGGGCCAGGTAGGTTTTGCCGCACCCGGTAGGGCCGAGCATCAGAATATTCGACTTGGCCAGTTCGACAGGCTCCGCGGTCCGCGACTCGCGGGACTTCTCCCCGGCCTGAAATGCTTGTAATGGTTGTAGACCGCGACGGCGAGTGTGCGCTTTGCAGTGTCCTGGCCGATGACGTAGTTCTCCAAGAAGTCCCGGATCTCAGCGGGTTTGGGCAGTTCGTCGAGTTTGACCCTCGTCGCCGTCGGCCAGTTCCTCTTCGATGATCTCGTTGCAAAGGATCGATGCATTCATCGCAGATGTAGACGCCCGGGCCCGCAATGAGCTTCTTGACCTGCTTTTGACTCTTCCCACAGAAGGAACATTTCAGCAGGTCACCACCATCTCCGATGCGCGCCATGGTGCCTGTGCCCTACTTCCTTCGCCGTCGGTCGTGCCGGTTCTGAGGATCAGTCCCGTCACGGACTGTTTTGACGCTACCCGCTGGCTCGGCAACGGTGCGACCGATAAAGACGAATAGCGTCGGTGGTATTCGTTAGTCATTCCTGGGTACTGGTCGCGATGGTGAACATAACTCGTCAAAGGGCTCACCGCGGTGTGGCGCGCGCCACTGTGTTCTGGGCGTGTCGCGCCCGTGACCCGAGCGAGAAACGATCCCGGGCCGGCTCAAGCGTTCTGCGCGGAGAGTTTCCGGTACTCCAACACGGTGTCGATGATCCCGTAATCCTTGGCATCGGCGGCGGTGAGAATCTTGTCGCGATCGGTGTCCTTGCGGATCACCGCGGCGTCCTTACCGGTATGACGAGCCAGCGTCTCCTCCATCAAGGTGCGCATCCGCTCGATCTCGGCCGCCTGAATCTCCAGGTCGGAGAACTGACCCTGGATGACACCGGACAGCGAGGGCTGGTGGATGAGGATGCGCGCATTGGGCAGGGCAAGCCGCTTACCCGGAGAACCCGCGGCCAGTAGCACCGCGGCCGCCGAAGCGGCCTGGCCCAAACACACCGTCTGGATGTCGGCTCGGACGTACTGCATGGTGTCGTAGATCGCCATCAGCGAGGTGAACGAGCCACCCGGGGAGTTGATGTACATGGTGATGTCGCGGTCGGGGTCCAGGGACTCCAAAACCAGCAACTGGGCCATGATGTCGTTGGCCGAGGCGTCGTCCACCTGCACGCCGAGGAAGATAATCCGCTCCTCGAACAACTTGTTGTAAGGATTGGACTCCTTGACGCCCCAGCTGGAGTGCTCGATGAATGACGGCAGGATGTAGCGCGCCTGCGGTGCCAGCCGGGGGTCGGTGTGGTCAGTTCCCGTGGGCTCAAACATTGGAGGCTCCATTGAAGTGGGCGCGGGTGATGATGTGGTCGACGAAGCCGTATTCGAGGGCCTCAGCGGCAGTGAACCAACGGTCACGGTCGGAATCGGCTTCAATACGCTCGAGTGGCTGACCGGTGAACTCGGCGTTGAGCCGGAACATCTCCTTCTTGATCAACGCGAACTGCTCAGCCTGAATCGCGATGTCGGTGGCGCCGCCGGTGATTCCGCCGAGCGGCTGGTGCATCAAGATGCGGGCGTGCGGAAGGGCGTAGCGCTTGCCTTTGGCGCCGGCCGCCAACAGGAATTCCCCCATCGAGGCAGCCATCCCCATCGCGTAGGTGGCGATGTCGCACGGCGCGAGCACCATGGTGTCGTAAATCGCCATTCCGGCGCTGATCGAGCCGCCCGGGGAATTGATGTAGAGCGAGATGTCCTTGGTCGGGTCTTCGGCGGCCAGCAGCAGAATCTGGGCACACAGCCGATTGGCGATGTCGTCATCGACCTGAGAACCGAGGAAGATAATGCGCTCGGCGAGCAGTCGCTCATAGACCGAGTCGGAAAGGTTCAGCCCAATCGCGCCGGAACGCATGTCAGTCACGTCGTGATACCCACTTTCTAAACGTAAAAGTTGCCGATTCCTCAGAGGTGCTGCGGAGCGCGTCTACCTCGACCCTAACCAACGCGGAGCCTGGGACACTCCCCGGTGCCGCACTCTTTCGCTGTCGGCGTTATTCGCCGTCGTCGACGGACTCGTCGGACTCGTCGGACGCAGCGGCCGACCCTGCCGGCGCCCCGAAGAACTCGCTGGTGTCGACCACGTTGCCGTCGGCATCGGTGACGGTCGCCGCCTCTACGACCGCGGCGACGGCCAGTCCGCGGCGCACATCGGCGAACACCGCCGGCAGTTGATTGTTCTGCTGCAGCAGTTGCACCAATTGCTGGGGCTCGACGCCGTACTGACGCGACATCAGCACCAGTCGCTCACTCAGGTCGTTCTCCCCGACCTGAATGTCGAGGTCATCGGAGATCGCGTCCATCAGCAACTGGGTCTTGACCGCCTTCTCCGCGGCCTCCCGATTGTCGGCGTCAAACTTCTCCCGCGTGCTGCCCTGTGCCTCCAGCGCCTCGGCGAACTTCGCTTCATCGTGGTCGAGGGGGTGGATCGCGTTATGCAAGGCCGAATCGACCTGCGCTGTGACGATCGCCTGGGGTAGCGGCACTTCGACGAGATCGAGCAGTGTCTCCAACGCGGTATCACGAATTTTCTCAGCCTGATGGATGCGTTTGACCCGGCGAACCTGCTCGGTGAGGTTCTCCCGTAGTTCGGTAATGGTGTCGAATTCGCTTGCCAGTTGGGCGAATTCGTCATCCGGTTCGGGCAGCTCCCGCTCCTTGATCGACTTCACCGCGACGGTCACCTCAGCGTCCTCTCCGGCGTGTTCACCGGCCAGCAGCTTGGTGGTGAAGGTTGCCGACTCTCCTTCGGAAAGTCCCACGATCGCCTCGTCCAGACCCTCGATCAACTGGCCGGAGCCGATCTCGTGGGAAAGGCCTTCGGTCCTACCGTCCGGGACATCCTCTCCGGCCACCAGGGCCGAGAGGTCGATCGAGACGAAGTCGCCGGTTTGGGCCGGCCGTTGCACGCTCGCGAGGGTGCCGAACCGGGCGCGCAGGCCGGCGAGTTCAGCCTCCACATCCTCATCGGTGATCTCGACCGAATCGACCGAGATCGTGAGCTTCGCCAGATCGGGCAGGTCGATGTCGGGACGGATGTCGACCTCGGCGGTGAACACCAGTTCCTCGCCATCGGACATCCGGGTGACTTCGATGTCAGGCTGACCCAGTGGCCGCAACTCCTCGGTGCTTACCGCCTCGCTGTAGCGAGCCGGCAACGCGTCATTAACCACCTGCTCGAGCACCGCTGCCCGGCCGACCCGGGCTTCGAGCAACTTGGCCGGTGCCTTGCCGGGCCGGAAACCGGGCAGTCGGACCTGCTGGGCGAGTTGCTTATAGGCCCGGTCGAATTCCCCCTGCAGTTCGTCGAACGGCACCTCCACATTGATGCGAACCCTGGTGGGGCTCAATTTCTCGACGGTGCTCTTCACGCTGGTACTCCCGTTCTTCGGCGGCTGCGGCCGTTCTCTGGCGTCTGCGGCGCTGGGCGTGTCGGGGTGACAGGATTTGAACCTGCGGCCTTCCGCTCCCAAAGCGGATGCGCTACCAAGCTGCGCTACACCCCGCTGCAGTGCTCCTTGCGCCCGAATCCTACGGCCACCCGGGCAGCCGACTGGAATCGGATCGCGGGACGCCGGTACATTTGGCGAAGCGCAAGCGCGCGGGCGTAGCTCAATGGTAGAGCCCTAGTCTTCCAAACTAGCTACGCGGGTTCGATTCCCGTCGCCCGCTCCAGGAACGTCGGCGTCCCGGTTTGGGAGCCATCGGCGCTGGTAACGACACGATCGCGGTTCGGTGCCGATTGGCGTCGGCGCTACTTTCCGCAGCGCGGCGACCGTAGATTCGTTTCCAGGTTCTCTCGCCCGTCCGGGCTGAATTCGCTCCTTTCAGGAGGCACGTTGACCGGCCCGATTGCCCCCATCGACGGCACCTGTTCCGATCGTTTCGCATCGGTGAAAGCCGCGTTCGAGAACAATTTCGCCAACCACGCCGAAGTCGGAGCCGCCGTTGCGGTGTGGATCGACGGCGATCTGGTGGTCAATCTCTGGGGCGGTCACGCGGACTACCGGCGACGTCGGCGCTGGAGTGAGAACACCCTGGCCAGTGTCTTCTCCGGAACCAAGGGCTTGACCAGCACCTGCGTACACCTGCTGGCCGACCGCGGGGAGATCGACCTGCACGCGCCGGTGGCCCACTACTGGCCGGAGTTCGGACAGGCCGGCAAGGCCGACATCACCGTCGCATCGGTACTCGGGCACCGCTCCGGCGTGATCGGCCCCCGCACCCGGATGCACTGGACCGACACCGACGACTGGGATCTGGTCTGCCGACGCCTTGCCGCCGGCGAGCCCTGGTGGCAGCCCGACACCGCGCAGGGCTACCACATGGTGAGCTTCGGGTTCATTCTCGGCGAGGTGGTTCGCCGGGCCACCGGCCGAACCATCGGCCAGTACCTGCGCACCGAAGTCGCCGAACCGATGGGCGTCGACGTCCACATCGGCCTGCCACTGTCCGAACACCACCGGTGCGCGGAGATGATCGACAAGCCACACATCCGCGACGTCCTGGCCGCCGGCGGTGCACCCGAGGACCCCGAAACCCTCGCCGAGCATCCGATGGCCGCGCTGTCGATCGCGATGGGCTTCGTTCCCGATGACGAATTGGGCTGTAACGAACTCAGCCGTTGGCGCAGCGCCGAATTCCCCGGAACCAACGGCCACGTCTCGGCACTGGGCCTGGCCAGCCTGTACAACGGCCTCGCGCAGGGCAAACTCCTCAGCGCCGAACACCTGAAGTCGGTGCGGGTCTCCCAGGGCGGATTCGACCCCGATGTCGTACTGGGACCCCGGGTTGCCGATCACGGCTGGGGTCTGGGTTACATGCTCAATCAGCGCGGAGTTGCCGGCCCCAACCGGCGCACCTTCGGCCATGGCGGGTCGGGCGGCTCCTATGGGTTCGTCGACCTTGAGCACCGCATCGGGTACGCCTATGTGATGAATCGCTTCGACGCCACCAAATGCAATGCCGACCCCCGCAGTACGGCCCTGAGCGATGAGGTCTACCGCGCCCTCGGCGTGCTCTGAGGGCCGTCGGCAACGCACTCCCCACGTACCCGGGGGCTGGGTACTCTGGGGCCATGAACAATGCGCTCCTGCTTCTCATCGCCGTTGTCACGGGAACCATCGGCTTCACGATGTGGCGTTCGTCGCAGGCGTCGGGCACCCGCACCGCCAACAGCCTGTCCGATGCCAAGGCTGACGCCCGCCGCGTGATCGAACGCCTTGGCGGCCAGGTGCTTAACCTCACCGGCACCGACGAGGCCTCTCGTCAGGCGCTGGCGGATGCTCGAACGTTTCACCGCGGCCTCCTCACAGATCGACCAGGCGACGACGGCCAAGCAGGCGATGCTGGCCAAGGAAAGCGCCGTGGAGGGTCTGTACTACGCGCGCCGCCCGCACTGCCATGGGCATGGACCCGGGTCCCGAACTCGAGGCCATCGCCGGTCAGAAGGCGGCCGGGACGGTCACCGAAGACCGCCGGGTGCAATTCGAGGGACGCGAGATCGAGGCCTCCCCTGTTCCGTCAGGGCGCACCCCGAACTACTACCCCGGTGGCCGGGTGGCCGGCCGACCGGTGCCCGCTGGCTGGTATTCCGAACCGTGGTGGAAGCCAGCACCGGTCGCCGGGGCCTGGGGCATGGGCTCGGTCCTGCTGTTCGACGCGATGTTCTCCGGAATGGGCGGCGTAGCCAGGCGCCGCCGGCTTCGAGAACGGCTACGGCACCGGGTTCGATCAGGGCTTCGACGCCTACTATGACCAGGCATGGACGCCGACGGCGGCGACTTCGGCGGCGGCGACTTCGGCGGCGGCGACTTCGGCGGATTCGGCGACTTCTGACCCTGCGTCAGCTCTGGCAGACCCTGCGTCAGTCGGTAGACCCTCGTCGGCTTTGGCAGGCCGGGCACCAGAACAGGTTGCGGCCCTCCATCTCGGCGGTGCGGATCGGGGTGTCGCAAATCCGGCACGGTTCGCCTGACCGGCGGTACACGTAGGTGCGCGGGCGCTTGGGCCCGTAGGCCGACGGTCCGTGGTCGTGTTCGGGGCGCACCACAATGATGCGGCCCTTCCGGACGCCTACCTTCATCAATTCGACCAGATCTGTCCAGGCGTCGGCAAACTCGAACTCCCGGATGTCGCGGCCTAGCCGGTAGGGGTCGATACCCTGCCGGAAGAGCAGCTCGCTGCGGTATACGTTGCCCACCCCGGCCAAAACTTTCTGGTCCATGAGTAGCGCACCGATCGCCTTGCGGGACTTGGTGATCCGCGCCCAGGCCGGGGCCGGGTCGGCGTCTTTACGCAACGGATCCGGCCCCAAACGGTCCAGGATCATCGACATCTGCGCCTCGTCGATCACCTCACAGGCGGTCGGGCCACGCAGGTCGGTGCCCCATTCGGCGCCGACGATCCGCATCCGCACCTGACCCACCGGGTCGGCCATCGGGGTCCTGGCCTGGCGGAAGCTCCCGTACAAACCGAGGTGCACGTGCACGATCGGATCGCCGTCCCCCCCATAGTGGTGGAACAGGTGCTTGCCCCACGCCGAAGCGCGTCGAAACACCTGCCCGTCCACCAGTGCCGCGTCGGGAAACCGACCCTGCGGGCTCGAGACCGCGACCGGAGCGCCTCCGAAGCGGCGCTGATGCAACCGCGCAAGCCGGTGCAGCGCATGACCCTCGGGCATCGGGGACCGGCCGCTACAGCGAGGTGCCGGGCACCGGCGGCGGCACGTGAGTACGTTCGTAGTCCGCCAGGATGTCGATACGGCGTTGGTGGCGTTGGGCTTTCGACCACTCGGTGCCGACGAAAGCGTCGACGATGGCGAGCATCTCGGCCTCGGTGTGCATGCGGCCACCAATGCCGATTACCTGTGCGTTGTTGTGCTCGCGGGCCAGTGTTGCGGTCTCGACACTCCAGCCCAGCGCGCACCGTACCCCCGGCACCTTGTTCGCGGCGATCTGCTCGCCGTTACCCGACCCACCGAGCACGATTCCCAGGCTGCCCGGGTCGGCGACGGTGCGCGCCGCGGCGGCGATGCAGAACGCCGGGTAGTCGTCCTCGGCGTCGTAGGCGAACGCGCCGCAGTCGATCGGCTCGTGACCGGCCTTTGTCAGGTGGGCGATGATCGCCTGCTTGAATTCGTAGCCGGCGTGGTCGCCGCCAAGGTAGACGCGCATGCCGGTCATTGTGGCAGACCGATCCAACGAGAGATGCTCAATCGTATTGGGGTCCCTCGGTACGACTGCGCTTGAGTTCGAAAAAGTGGGGATAGGTCGCGAAGGTCATCGCCGCGTCCCACAACTGCCCGGCCTGCTCACCGCGCGGGATACGCGACAGCACCGGGCCGAAGAAGGCGACCCCGTCGACGTGGATCGTGGGGGTACCGACATCGGAGCCGACGGCATTCATTCCAGCGTGGTGACTCGCGCGCAACGCCTCGTCGTAAGAGGAATCGTCAGCGGCGGCCGCCAACTCGGCCGGCAGGCCAGCTTCGGCGAGCGACTCGGCGATGACCTGACCAAGGTTCTTGTTGCCGCCGTTGTGGATATGGGTGCCCATCGCGGTGTAGAGCGGGCCCAGCACGTGGGAGCCGTGCGCGGCCTCGGCGGCGACGGCGACCCGCACCGGCCCCCAGGCCTTCGTCATCAACTCCTGGTACTGCTCGGGAAGGTCGCGGCCCTCATTGAGCACCGCCAGGCTCATCACCTGAAAACGCACCTCGACATCGCGAACCTTCTCGACCTCCAAAACCCACCGCGAGGTGATCCACGCCCACGGGCAGAGCGGGTCGAACCAGAAATCAGCACGGGAACGTGAACCTGTCGCAGTCATCCCATCAGGATAGGTTGAGAACCGTGCTGCCGAATCTGACCCGCAACCAAGCCATCGAGCGCGCGGCCCTGGTCACCGTCGATCGCTACCGGATCCAACTCGACCTCACTGATCGGAACGGCCGGCCGGGCGACAAGAACTTCCGGTCCACCACAACGGTCGAGTTCGAGGCGCTGCCGGGCGCCGACACCTACATCGACCTGGCCGCCGCAACAGTCCATCGCGCTGTGCTCAACGGCCACACCATCGACACCTCCGACTACGACGAGTCACGCGGGATAATGCTGGCAGGGTTGGCCCCAAAGAACGTCTTGATGGTGGAGGCGGATTGCCGCTACTCCCACACCGGCGAGGGTCTGCACCGCTTCGTCGACCCCGTCGACGGCGAGGTCTATCTCTACTCGCAGTTCGAAACCGCGGACGCCAAAAGGATGTTTGCGTGTTTCGACCAACCGGACATCAAGGCCGCCTTCGATATCAGCGTGATTGCGCCGACGCACTGGCAGGTGATCTCCAACGGTGCCGGGGCTGGCGTCACCGACCAGGGCGGGAAAAGTGTTCACACGTTCGCGACGACGGCGCGACTGAGCACCTATCTGGTGGCGTTGATCGCCGGTCCCTACGCCCAATGGAACGACGTCTACTCCGATGAGCATTGCGAGATTCCACTTGGGCTCTTCTGCCGCGCCTCGCTGGCCCCGTTCATGGACCACGAACGCCTGTTCACCGAGACCAAGCAGGGCTTTGACTTCTACCATGCCAACTTCGGCGTGCCCTACCCCTTCGGCAAGTACGACCAGTTGTTCGTTCCGGAGTTCAACGCCGGCGCGATGGAGAATGCCGGCGCGGTGACCTTCCTCGAGGACTATGTCTTTCGCAGCAGGGTGACCCGTGCATCGTATGAGCGGCGTGCCGAGACGGTGCTGCACGAGATGGCGCACATGTGGTTCGGCGACCTGGTCACCATGCGCTGGTGGGACGATCTGTGGCTCAACGAGTCCTTCGCAACTTTCGCCTCCGTGCTCTGCCAGGCCGATGCCACCGAGTACAGCGAGGCCTGGACGACCTTCGCCAACGTGGAGAAGTCCTGGGCCTACCGCCAGGACCAGTTGCCGTCCACCCATCCGATCGCCGCCGATATTCCGGATCTGCACGCCGTCGAGGTGAACTTCGACGGCATCACCTACGCCAAGGGCGCCAGTGTTCTCAAACAACTCGTTGCCTACGTCGGCCTTGAGCACTTCCTGGCCGGACTTCGGGACTACTTCGCCGCGCATGCGTTCGACAACGCCACCTTCGACGACCTGCTTTTTGCCCTCGAGCGCGCCTCCGGCCGGGACCTGTCCGACTGGGGTCGACAATGGCTCAAAACCACCGGCCTGAACACCCTGCGGGCCGACTTCGACGTCGATGCCGACGGGAAATTCACCCGCTTCGCCATTGTGCAGGGCGGCGCCACCCCCGGGGCCGGTGAGACCCGGGTGCATCGACTGGCCGTCGGCGTCTATGACGACCGGGACGATTCCGGCCGGTTGGTGCGAGTACACCGCGAGGAGTTCGACGTTGTCGGACCCATCACCGAAGTGCCTGCGCTACAGGGTATTCCGCGTGGCAAACTGGTTCTGATCAACGACGACGACCTGACCTACTGTTCGATGCGTCTTGACCCGGAGTCATTGACCGTAGCCACGGCCCGAATCGCCGACATCGCCGAACCGCTGCCCCGCACCCTGGTGTGGTCAGCGGCCTGGGAAATGACCCGCGATGCCGAACTGAAGGCGCGGGACTTCGTCGCGCTGGTAACTCGCGGCGTGGAAGCCGAGACGGAGGTGGGGGTGGCCCAACGGCTGCTCATGCAGGCTCAGAGCGCCCTGAACTCCTTCGCCGATCCGGGTTGGGCGGTCTCGGAGGGCTGGCCGGCATTCACCGATCGGTTGCTGGGGATGGCTCGCGGGGCCGAACCGGGTTCGGACCACCAGCTGGCGTACGTCAATGCGCTGTGCAGCTCGGTACTCTCGGAACGCCACCTGGCGGTGCTCGCCGACCTCCTCGACCGGGATCCGGCCGACTGTGAACTCACCGGGTTGCAGGTCGACACCGATCTGCGTTGGCGAATCGTGACCGCACTGGCGGCAGGCGGGCGGATCGACGCCGATGCAACACAGAGCCCGTTCATCGACGCCGAGGTGGAGCGCGACCCGACCGCCGCAGGCCGACGCCACGGCGCCGCAGCATCGGCCGCGCGCCCACAGCCCGACGTCAAACACCGAGCCTGGCGGGAGGTGATCGAGGACGACACCCTGCCCAATGCCACCGCGCGCGCCATCATCACCGGCTGGGCGCAACCCGGCCAGTCCGCGCTGCTGACGCCCTTCGCCGAGCAGTACTTTCACGCCATCAACAGCGTATGGGAGCGACGCTCCAGCGAGGTGGCTCAGACCGTGGTGATCGGTCTTTATCCGTCCTGGGATGTCAGCGCGGCCGGCTTGGCCGCGGCGGACCGGTTCCTCAGCGGCGAATTGCCCCCGGCATTGCGCAGACTGGTCTTGGAGGGCCGCGCCGGCGTGGAACGAGCGCTCGCCGCGAGGGTGCTCGACGCGGGTTAGGGCCGGATCATCAAGGCCTAGCGGTCCCCGCCGACATCACCCGGAGAGCACTGACCAGGCCTTCTACCAGATTGCCCGCGCGGAACGCCGCGGCCGCCGCTACGACGCCGTGGGGCCCGGCCGACTCGATGCCTCGGCCCCGCACATCGCGGCCGTACACCACCTCGATCGCGCGCTGGTCCGGCGAAACCGCCAGCAGAACCGCGTTATCGGCAGTCGGCACCGCAGCGAGGATTTCCCGGGCCCGAGCCGGAGCGTCGCCGCCCAGATCGCCGACGTACACCGCGAAGCGGGCCTTGGAACGGCGACTGGCATCGGTCAGCGCAGTGTCGAGTCGGATCAATTCGCGGTCCGGGAACGGGTAGCGCTCCCGGGGCCGGCCGGTGTCGGCGACCCCGGAGATCCGCCCACTGGCGGTCACCACCCAGCCCTTGCCCTTGCGGAGTTTGGTGGCGATCGTCAGCGCCCACCGACGCCACCCCCACGACGTTGTGTGGCCCGCGGACCGCCGAGTCCTGATGCCCGCCCTCAGGCACCACCTCATCGGTCGCAGCCCACAAAATGGGCGCGTCCGTCCACGGCTGCGACAGTGTGTAACCGGACGGTCGTCCGCCCCCCGCTTTCCAACCCCGCGTGCCCACGACTAGACGGTAGTGCAGACCTCAGGCAGCACCTTCGTCGAGATACCGCATCCACGCCGGGTCGAGTTCCTTGACGGCGCACAAAAGTCGCCAGTGCTGGCCCCTCGGAGGCGTCGGCACGAGCCGCAGCGTCCAGCCCAACTCGACCAACAGTCGGTCGGCCTTGCGGTGATTGCAGGCCGAGCAGGCCGCGACGCAGTTCTCCCAGGTGTGTTCGCCACCCCGACTGCGCGGCACCACATGGTCGACGGTGTCCGCCTTCGATCCGCAGTAGGCGCATCGGAACCTGTCCCGGTGCATCAGCGCCGCCCGAGTCATCGGAATCCGGGCCCGGTAGGGCACCCGGACGTAGCTGCGCAGCCGGATCACCGATGGCACCGCGATCGCCCGGGTGGCCGAGTGGATGACCGGACCGGCCGGATCGTCGTGCACCACGTCGGCCTTGCCGCACAGCACCATCACCACAGCCCGCCGAATGGGCAGTGCGGTGAGCGGTTCGTAGGTGGAGTTCAGCAGAAGAACCCGACGTCGTCCCCAGACCGATCCCTGAGTCGGCGCGGGGATGGCGGTATCGACCTTGTGCAAGCCGGAACCGCGCAGGCCGGAACCGCGCAGGTTGGAGCCGGACGTGGGCCTGATTGAGCCGACCGCGACGCGCTGACCGCGGTTCCGTTTGCGCTGCGCCATGCATCCTCCACCGAATAGTTCACCATGAATCGGGGCCGACCGCACGCGTATTTGCACCGTGTTCACGCGCGCTTCAGCCGATGCTCCAAGATGGTGGTGTGGCCGAGACTCCGCAGTCCTTCTATGACGCGGTGGGCGGTGCGGCGACATTCCGCGCCATCGTGTCGCGCTTTTACGAGTTGGTCAGCACCGACGAGGTGCTGCGCCCGCTGTACCCCGACGATGACCTGGACGGCGCCGAGGACCGGCTCCTGATGTTTCTGGAGCAGTACTGGGGCGGGCCGCGGACCTACTCCGACCAGCGCGGTCACCCACGACTGCGGATGCGCCACGCGCCCTACCGGATCGGGTTCATCGAACGCGATGCCTGGTTGCGCTGCATGCATACCGCAATCGCCTCGATCGACTCGGTGACACTGGACGACGACCATCGTCGGGAATTGGTGGACTACCTCGAAATGGCCGCCCAGGCAATGGTGAACTCGACGTTCTGAGAATCAGCGCAACACCACTGCTGCGTCACCGCGGCGGCGGAATACCGATCCGAACCGGGCGTCGATGCGCAGCCACGCGGGCAGCGCCCGGACCCGCACCATGTCGGGTCCGGAACCGGGAGAGATCTCGGGTGCGATCTCAGGCAGAAAGCGCATCGCCGCCAGTGCCAGCACGCACCGCATCGGCACGCCGACCGCGGCCGACCCGATACCAACCCGCAGCACTTCCTGGTCTAGCAGCGACGCCGGCGGCCCGTGGGCGCTGCCGTGATCACGCGCCAGGTCGGCTCCGCGCCTGGCCAGTTCGATCAATTCCGACACCGGCACATCGTCAAGGTGGATGAACCCGGTCTCCGGAGGCAGCACACCCCGCCATCCCGAGTCCATTGGATAGCCCGGGTCGATAAAGCCGGACTGATCGGCAGTTCCGGATCGCCGCAGCCAGGGGTCGGTCTGCGGCGCAGGACAGGTCGCCGGTCGGATTCGGCCGGCCACCACCCGTGCGGCCAACACGTCGAATCCGGTGGCCTCCCAGGCGCCAATCAGGTGATCGGCCCGGGTGCGCAAGCGGATCACCGCGGCATCGTCGAGACGCCGGGCGCGCTCGGCGAATACTGAGAGATCGTTACGGTGGCCGGCATCGGTGATCCAGACACCGCGCTCGGTGTCAGCCCCGGCTGCCGTCATCGAAGCCAGCGCTGCAGGTAACCCCGGTGGCAAGGCGAGAGCCGGATCAATCGCTGCTCCTCGATGTGCACGGCGGCCAGTTGGGTCTCGGCTATCACCGCGGGTTTGGAGCCCGGCTCGGCACCCAGCGCCCGCACCTCATAGCCGAGCGTGAAATCGACCGCCCTTAATCGTTTGGTCCACATCGTGACCTGTAAGGGCGAATCAGCGAGGCGCAGTTGACCTTTGTAGAGCACTCGCACCTCATGGATCAACAGCCCGATCGTCGCGACATCGGCGGCGAAGGGTTCCCGCAGGAAATCTACCCGCGCCTCCTCCAGGATGGTGACCATCGTCGCGTGGTTGACGTGCTGGTAGGTGTCAATGTCGGACCAGCGCACGTGAACACCGGTGGTGAATCCGTCAACCACTGGCGCCCGTTCCACTCGTCCGGGTCATGCTGCGAATCTGGCGGGCGGCCACCGACAGGGTGGCCAGATCCCGGGACTCTTGGGCGTAAATCTCCGCAAGGGTGCGGCGCGCCCGTGGCACCCGCGACCCGTTCGCACGCTCCCACTCGGCGATCTTGTCCTCCCCGCTCTCCTCGGGCTCCCCGGCCGCGAGCACGTCGAAGCACAGGGCACGCAGGGAGCCGTAGATGTCATCGCGAATCGCGAGCCGGGCCAGAGCATGCCAGCGGTCGTCGCGGGGCAGACCCGACACCGCGGTCAGCAGGCCGTCGGTGCCCAGGTGATTCATCAGAGCGAAATACGTGTCGGCCACCTCAGCTGAGTTGCGCTCGGCGATGTCGGCGATGTCGACTACGTCCAGCAGGCTGTACTGGTAGAGCCCGGACGCCACGTCGTAGGCGAGGTCGGTCGGCACGCCGCGCGCGGCGAATTCCGCAGACTCCTTGGCAACGATCACCTGATCGTCGCCGCGCAGCCACTGCGGCATCTGCGGGGTCAGCTCGGCGACTTTGCGGCGAATCGCTTGATCTCCGCGCCCACGGCAAGGGGCTGCGGCCGATATGGAGCAGCCAGCGCGCGGCCCGGTCGAGAAGCCGGCGCAGATCCAGTGTCATTCGGTCGGTGACGCCGGCCGCGATAAAACCGTGGTTCATGGCGGCGCGAATCCGCCGCCAGGTCCGGCCGACTCGAAGATGGCGTCGGCGGCGGCGAAAGGCACCGCATCGAAATGTAGCCGACGCCGGCGTCCTCGGTGACGCGGTAGGCGAAAGTGATGCCGCCGGTGCTCGACGATGTCGTTGACCAGCATGGTGGCCACGATCTCGCGGCGGAGTTGGTGGTGGCGGATCTCGGCGGTGAAGTTGTCCCGCAAAGGCCGGAAGTACTCCGGTAGCCGAGCGGCGAACGCCTCCTGATCAGGAAGGTCGCTGGCCAGCACCTGCTCTTTGAGGGCAAGCTTGACGTGGGCCATTAGGGTCGCCAGTTCCGGAGAGGTCAGGCCCACGCCCAACTCCTGGCGCCGGGCGATCTCCTTGTCCGTCGGCAGCGCCTCGAGTTCACGGTTGAGCCCGCGCTGCTCCTCAAGTTGCCGGATCTGGCGGGCGTGCACGTTGAGCAGGGCCGGCGCGTTCGCGCGACTGGTGCCCATCAGATCGTTCTGGTCAGTGTTGTCGGTGAGCACCAGTCGGGACACCTCGTCGGTCATCGACGCCAACAGTTCACCGCGCCGGTCGGCACCGATTCGCCCCGCGCCGACCAGGGAATCCACCAAGATCTTGATGTTCACCTCGTGATCGGAGCAGTCCACGCCAGCAGAGTTATCCAGCGCGTCGGTATTGATGCGGCCACCGCATAGATCGAACTCAACCCGCCCCAGCGACGTCACGCCGAGGTTTCCACCCTCTCCGATTACCTTGGCGCGCAACTGATTTGCGTTCACCCGGACGGCATCGTTGGCGCGGTCTCCGACCACCGCATCGGATTCGGACTCAGCCTTGACATAGGTGCCGATACCGCCGTTGAAGAGCAGATCGACCGGCGCGCGGAGGATGGCACGGATCAACTCCGGCGGGGTCATCTCGGTAACCGGCCCGTCGGTACCCCCGTCTGAGAGCCCGAGAGCCTGGCGCATCTGCGGGCTGATCGAAATCGACTTCTGCTGCCTGCCGAATACGCCGCCGCCACCGCTGATCAGGCTGGAGTCATAGTCCTGCCAACTCGATCGCGGCAGATCGAAGAGTCGGCGCCGCTCCTGAAACGAACGAACTGGATCCGGATCCGGATCGATGAAGATGTGGCGGTGATCGAAGGCCCCGATCAGCCGGATGTGCTCCGAGGCCAGCATGCCGTTGCCGAACACGTCACCGCTCATGTCGCCGATGCCGACGACAGTGAAGTCCTCGGCTTGGGTGTTCACACCCATCTCACGGAAATGGCGCCGCACCGACTCCCACGCCCCCTTGGCGGTGATGCCCATGACCTTGTGGTCGTAACCCACGGAACCACCCGAGGCGAACGCATCGCCCAGCCAGAAGTCGTACGAGTCGGCAACGGCATTGGCGATATCGGAGAAGGTTGCAGTGCCCTTGTCCGCGGCAACGACGAGGTAGGCGTCGTCACCGTCGCGGCGCACCACCCGTGGTGGAGTCACCACCTGCCCACCGGCCGCGTCGATGTTGTCGGTTACGTCGAGCAGTCCGGCCACAAACAACCGGTAACAGGCGATTCCCTCGTCACGCACCGCCTCACGATCTGCGGCATCCTCACCGGTGGGAGGCGGTGGATTCTTGACCACGAATCCGCCCTTGGCCCCGACCGGGACGATCACGGCGTTCTTCACCGCCTGGGCCTTCACCAGTCCCAGGATCTCGGTGCGGAAGTCCTCGCGGCGGTCACTCCAGCGCAACCCACCGCGGGCTACCGGGCCGAATCGCAGGTGAACCCCCTCGACGCGGGGCGAGTACACGAAAATCTCGAATTTCGGCCGCGGAAGCGGTAGTTCGGCGATCAGTTCCGCATTGACCTTGATCGACAACACGTCGCGGGCCCGAGCCGAACGGGCGTCGGTGACGAAGAAATTGGTGCGCAGCGTGGCTTCTATCATCGAGGCGAACGCCCGCAGCACCCGATCAGTGTCCAGGCTCGTCAGCGCGTCGATGTCGGCGGCGACGGCGATCGCGGCAGACTTGGCCTCAAGACCCCCCGCAGCGGAGTCCGGGTCGAACATCGCCTCGAACAGCGCCACCAGGGATCGCGCCGTCGAGGTGTTCTCTCCCAGCACCGACTCGATACGGGACTGGCTGTACGGGAAGCCCGCCTGCCGCAGGTACTTCGCATAGGCGCGTAACACCATCACCTGGTGCCAGTTCAGTCCGGCCCGCAGCACCAATTCATTGAATCGATCGACTTCGGCCCGACCCTGCCAGATCGCGGTGAGGGCCTCGGTGAACCGGTGCGCGGTGGCATCCCACTCTTGTTGGGAGACCGACCTCGCGACATCGGCGTCGGGTCGAATGGTGAACTGGTAGATCTTCACTGAAAGTCCATCGGGGCGCGTCACGGTGAACGGCCGCTCCTCCAGCACTTCCACTCCCATGCAACTCAACATCGGTAGCAACTGACTCAACGATGCCGAACCCCCGCCGAGGTACCAGGTCAGGAATGCCTCTCCTATCGCGCCGCCGGGCTCCAGTTGCAAGGAAACGGAGTCGCGCTGCAGGGCCTCAATGATCGCGATATCGGTGATCGCCTCCGCCGGGCTGATCGCCTGCTTGTACTCATCTGGGAGCGTCTCGGCGTAGTGCTTGGCGACGGCCTGGTCAATCGGAGCTGGGGAACCCAGAAAAAGGTCGGACCAGGTGCGGGTTGCCGTAGTCAACAATTCCTGGACCCGGGCTCGATTAGCCTCGGAACTGTCGATGGGATCGCGCTCCGCGGCGTCGGGTAGTAATACGGTGAAATGCACTACCGCCCATACTGATTCGCTGACCCGGGCAGCGTAGTCAATGCTGATGCCACCGAATTCGCGAACCAGGATGTCCTGCATGGCCAACCGAACCACGGTCGTGTAACGGTCCCGCGGAAGGTAGACCAGACAAGAGATGAAGTTATTGAAGCGATCAGCGCGCAGAAACAACAGTGCTCGTCGCCGCACGCCAAGGTCGACCACCGCGCCGGCCATCTCCAGCAGTTGTTCGGCGCTCAGCGCGAACAACTCCGAGCGCGGGATGGTTTGGATGATGTCGAGCAGCAACTGCCCAGGACGGCTGGGGTCATCGGCCGACATCGCCAGTGCCTCCTGGACTCGCCGGGAGATCAGCGGTATGTCCAGAACGTTGGCGTTCATGGCCGCCCCGGTGAACAGTCCGACGAACCGGTGCTCGACGTCCGGGGACTCACGCACAACCACGACGTAGGGGTAGGCACCGTAGCGGAGGAAGCTCGGCATGGTGGCCTGGGCCAGCACCAGCAGTTCGCCGGGCCGGCTGAGTTCGGGCAGCACCTCGATACGCGACCGCGCCACCCCCAACCTGCTGGACTCATCGACTCTCACCTGCCCTCCGCCGACGTCGCAGCGCAGCGCTCCGAGCACAACGAAGTGCCCCTCACCCAGCCAGCGCAGCAGTTCGGCGGTGTCGACGCGGTCGGGCCCGCCGAATCGGGCACCCGAATCAGCGGCAATTTCACCGGCCAGTGCCTCCAGTGCGACGGCCAACGCGGCGGAGTCCTGGGCCACCTGGCGGGCATCGGAGACAACCATGGGCAGCAAACGCACGGCCTCGGCCAAGCCCGGTCGGTCGACCGACCGGGGAAGCTGAATATGAATCCAGGACTCATTGAGGACTACGGACCCAGGGCTTGACGGCTCGGCGTCTGAAGGTTCGGCGTCTGAAGGTTCGGAATCGTCCCCGGGCCGAACATCGAGCAGGGTGCCGTCGGCGTCGCGACGGACCCGCATCACCGGATGCATCAACCCGACGTAGCCGACGCCGACCCTGTGCAGCAGCACTGTGACAGAGTCCATGAGCATGTCGGCCTGGTCGGTGACGATCTGCAGTGCGGGGCCGAATCCCCCGGGATGCTCGGCAGGGATGACTTCGACGAGGGTCTCTGAGATCCGGCGCCGACGAGCTAGCTCCCGCTGGGCAGCGACCAGCGCGGCCAGTTCCGGCGCGTCGGTCTCCTCGACGCCCGGAACGTCGGGACCCGAACCGCGGTAGGTGGCCGCGTAAGCCTGCGCGACGGTGTGGTCAACAGTCATACCCTGGGCACTCCCGTGTCAGCGTGCGTACCAACGCTGGTACGCACGCTGACACTAGTCGCGCGTGAGCCGGCGGTGGGTGACTCTGTGCGGCCGGGCCGCGTCGGCCCCGAGCCGCTCAAGTTTGTTCTCCTCGTAGGCCCCGAAGTTGCCCTCGAACCAGAACCAGGTCGCCTCGTTGCTGGCATCGCCCTCCCAAGCGAGGATATGGGTGCAGGTGCGGTCCAGGAACCAGCGATCGTGGGAGATCACCACCGCACAACCGGGGAATTTCTCCAGCGCGTTCTCCAGCGAACCGAGGGTCTCGACGTCCAGGTCATTGGTGGGCTCGTCGAGGAGCAACAGGTTGCCGCCTTCCTTGAGGGTCAGCGCCAGGTTGAGCCTGTTGCGCTCACCACCGGAGAGCACACCGGCCGGCTTCTGTTGATCAGGGCCCTTGAATCCGAAGGCCGACACGTAGGCCCGGGAGGGAATCTCGTTCTGCCCGACCTCGATGTAGTCGAGCCCATCGGAGACAACTTCCCAGACGTTCTTCTTCGGGTCGATGCCACCTCGGGATTGATCGACGTAGCTGAGCTTGACGGTGTCCCCTACCCGGACGGTGCCGCTGTCCGGCTTCTCCAGCCCGACGATGGTCTTGAACAGGGTGGTCTTGCCCACGCCGTTAGGCCCGATCACCCCGACAATTCCGTTGCGGGGCAGGGTGAAGGACAGATCCTTGATCAGGATCCGGCCGTCATAACCCTTGTCGAGGTGCTCGACCTCGACGACGATGCTGCCCAAACGCGGACCCACGGGGATCTGGATCTCCTCGAAGTCAAGCTTGCGGGTCTTCTCGGCTTCGGCTGCCATCTCCTCGTAACGCTGCAATCGCGCTTTGTTCTTAGCCTGGCGGGCTTTGGCTCCGGAGCGCACCCAGGCCAGTTCGTCGCGCAGTCGCCGCTGCAGCTTCTGGTCCTTCTTGCCGGACACCTCAAGGCGGTCGGCCTTCTTCTCCAGGTAGGTCGAGTAGTTGCCCTCGTAGGGGTAGGCGCGGCCGCGGTCGAGTTCGAGGATCCATTCAGCGACATTGTCCAGGAAGTAGCGGTCGTGGGTAACGGCCAGGATCGCGCCCCGGTAGTCAGCCAGGTGCTGTTCGAGCCACTGGACGCTTTCGGCGTCGAGGTGGTTGGTCGGCTCATCGAGCAGCAGCAGATCCGGCTTACTGAGCAGCAGTTTGCACAGCGCGACCCGGCGACGTTCGCCACCGGAGAGGTGGGTAACCGGCTCCTCGGGCGGTGGGCAGCGCAGCGCGTCCATGGCCTGTTCCAGCTGAGAGTCCAGATCCCAGGCATCGGCGTGGTCGAGTTCCTCCTGCAGCTGGCCCATCTCCTCCATCAACTCGTCGGAGTAGTCGGTCGCCATCAACTCGGCGACCTCGTTGAAGCGGTCCAGTTTGACCTTGATCTCACCGAGGCCCTCTTCCACGTTTCCGCGGACGGTCTTCTCCTCGTTGAGTGGGGGCTCCTGCAGCAGGATCCCGACCGTCGCACCCGGAGCAAGAAACGCATCGCCGTTGTTGGCTTGGTCGAGCCCGGCCATGATCCGCAGGACGCTGGACTTGCCGGCGCCGTTGGGGCCGACGACCCCGATCTTGGCTCCCGGCAGGAAGCTGAGCGTGACGTCGTCAAGGATCACCTTGTCGCCATGCGCCTTGCGGACCTTGTACATGGTGTAGATGAAATCGGCCACCCCCTCATCCTAGGCAGGCGCCCCCAGCACCAGTCCCTCCGAGTCGGCATCTTCCGCGTCCCCGGCGCCCGTGCCTTCCGCGTCCCCGGCGCCCGTGCCTTCCGCGTCCCCGGCGCCCGCCTTCCGCGTCCCCGGCGCCCGCGGCTGGCGGGCTGGCGTGAGCCCGACTGCGAAATCCGGGCGATCACCTTGCCGAGGTCCGGCCCTACCGCGGTGGCTCGCATCTCCAGCGACGACCGCTTGAGGCCGTCACGATCCTCGTACTCGCTGGTGTGAACGGTACCGACCGCGATCACTGCGGCACCCTTATACAAACCCGCGCCCACACCGGTGACCAGCCGGCCCCAGCAGTTGACCGTCACGAACAGCGAGTTCCCGGGCTCCCAGGTGCCCTCCGCGGTGCGGCGACGTGAGTTGCTGGCCACGCGAAAGCTGATCAGCTCCTCGCCGGCTACCACGCGTCGGCGCGGGTCGGTGACGATGCGGCCGACGATGGTCATCGGTGTCTCGAACATGATTGGGGTGTCCTTTCTGAGGTACGAATGTGCACCTTCATTGGGCACGCTGGGACCGACGCCCGACACGTCCGAAAGGATTTGCCACCTCGACGCTGTGGATGAAAACCCTTCTGGGGAAAACCCTTCTGGGGAAAAACGTTCCCTCATCGCGGCGTCGAAGATGCCCTGAGCGGGCAATGGAATCAACCGGTCGAGTGCAGCGAGGCCTCACGGGCGTAGAACTGTTCGCGCGAAAGTTGGTAGATCCGTTCCATGTCGGCGATGATCGCGCGCAACTCGCCGAGATAGGCCTGCCGTCTCGCGCTCAAGTCAGGCAGCGGGTCAGTGGATGCGGGCTCCAATAGCTTCTGATCGGCGGCCACCTGGCGGCCGGTGGCGAATAGCAGCGCCGAGACACTCTCGGTGCTGCTGACCAGACCCTGGGCCGCGTACTGACTACCCACACCCAGTGCCAGCGCGGTCAATTCCTTGTCGCTGATGCCGGCCGGAGCGCCGCACAGAACGTCGGCCACGATCGCGTAGGCCTCGAAGAAGGGGCGCAACATGGCGTTGGCCATCAGTGGATGCTTAGCCCGCAGCAGGGCGTCGACCATGTCCGGGCCTGCGTCGAGCCGTGCTTCCCAGTCGCCGTTCCACTCGAGTTCCTCGGCGATGTTAGCCCGAAACGTCGCCGAATCAGCGAAGTAGAAGTCGAACTTCAGCAACGACCGCAGTCGCATCACCTGCGCCCAGAACGCGTCAACTCGTTCGCCGCGGGCAGCCCGCGCAGCGTGGACCAGGGCCATCTCGACGATCGAGGTCTCCAGGAACGCGTGAATCAGGGAGTTGCGGTAGAACGCCGCCTCAAGCTCCTGCCCGGAGGCGATCTGCCATACCGCCTCGTGCCCGCCGTCGACACGGGTGACCGGGTGGCCCTTGGACAACGCGTCGACTCCGGCGCGGACGCCATCTGTCGAACGCAGCCGCAACGCGCTGTTGGTCATCGGGGTCTTCTTGCGTTCGAGGTGGTCCAGCGAGTCCTGCAGGGTGTGGTGCAACTGCCGCAGGGTCAGCGCTCGGCCGCGGGTGGCCAACAATACGGTGGAAACCAGCGCGGTGGCATTCACCGGGGTAGCCCGCAGAATTCGCCAGGCAACCTCGATGGCCATCTTCTGCATGGCCAGGCGTTTGGCAGCCGGGTCCTGCGCGATCGGGCCATCGGGCTCACCGAGATGTTGGCGCATCGACACCGCGGCCGGGAAGCGGACGTAGATCTTGCCGTAGTTGCGTTCACCCTGCGCCTTGATGAAGTTGTACAGCCACTGTGCACCCTCGGGGATCTTCTCCCCGCCGCGTGCGTAGGCCGCATACTCGGCGGTCTCGTGGAGTTGATCGAAGCTGATCGACACCGGTTGCAGCAGGATGTCCTCGCTCCGGCCATCCAAGTAGGCGTCGGCGACATAGGAAAGCAGACCGAGCTTGGGCGGCAACATCTTTCCAGTCCGCGAGCGAGTGCCCTCGATCGCCCAGCTGAGGTTGAAGCGCTTTTCCACGATGTAGCCGACGAACTGGCGCAGTACATACTTGTACAGCGGATCGTCAAGTTTCCGACGCAGGAAGATGACACCCGATCGGCGCATGATCGGGCCCATGAAACCGAAGGACAGGTTGATCCCGGCAAATGTGTGAGCCGGCGGCAGCTTGTTCTCCTGCATCGCTACCGGAACGATCACGCCGTCCAGGTAGGACCGGTGCGACCACAGCAACACCGCCGGGTGGTCTTCGAGTGCACTGCGCATCGACTCGATCTGGATAGAGTCATAATCGATTCGGGGGTCGAAGCCCCTGCTGAAGATGGCGCGGCCAATGTTTGGAATCAGGTCCACCGAGAACCTGCTCCAACCGGTCGCGAGTTCGTCAAGCATCGCCTGAGCCTTCTCGGCGCTGGCCCCGGGTATGCCCTCGATGCCGGCCACGAACCTCGAGGACGCCATCAACTCGTCGGTCATCAGCCGTGGCGATTTGTATTCCGGCCCGAGTAGCCGCAATTCGATCCGCTCGATCGCCAGGGTCGCACGACGCAACACGAACCGGGCGAAGTCTGCCCGGTCGCCGCCGACGGTGTTCTCCCGCCACTGCTGACGCAGTTCGGACACTTTGGCCGGTTCACCCGCGACGATGCGGGCGCGAGATGGATCCTTGCGAAGAATGGCCTGCTGAAGTCGTTCCGGTGGTCGGTAGGTCTCGCGACCCGAGACCAGACCCACCAGTTTGACCCGGGTCGGTAGTCCGCCAGGAACCCAGAAAACCCGTACCGGAACCACACTTCGATCCTCGCCGGCTTCCAGTTCACCGACGAGCCGGTCGACGAGTTGCGGCGGAGGATCTTCGTGAGGCAGCCGCAGGACCTCGACCCGGGCCTCGGGATGAGCGCGACGCTGCTCCTGCAACCACTTGCTGAGGAGGTCGGACTCGGCCTTCGACGACACCGAGGCCAGCACTAGCGCATCGTCGGCGGTGCTGAAGTCCTGGGGGTAGCTGGAATTTTGGGGGTGCTCAGAAGCGTTCATTTGCGGCCCTTCACTCGGGTCGGTGCAGGTGTTTCGGCACTGGGTTTCGCAACCGGCACCAATTTCACGGGCGCCATCTTGGCCGGCGCCTTCCTCGCGGGCACCTTCTTCGCCGGCACCTTCTTCGCCGGCACCTTCTTCGCGGGCGCCTTCTTGGCCGACGCCTTCTTCGCCGGTGCCTTCTTGGCCGGTGCCTTCTTGGCCGGATGATCGGCGTAGAGATCCGCGGCGGGCACCTTTCCTACCGGCCAGTCCTTGAGGGTGTCGACGTAGAGCTGGCGAACCTCGGCGATACGCTGCGGCAGGTCATCAAGGGTCCAGTCATCGAGCGAAATTGGCGGATAGACAACAACATCCACCGTTCCCGGATGCAGGGTCGAGGAATCTCGCGCGGATATCACCTCGGCGTTACGGATGACAACCGGCACGATCGGCACACCGGCCGACATGGCAAGCCGGAACGGCCCCTTCTTGAACGCGCCGACGGACCGGGTGTCCAGCCGCGTTCCCTCCGGAGCGATCACTACTGACAGGCCCTTGCGGGCCAACTCCTCGGCCTGCTGCAGCGACTGGACGGCGGCCTTGGGATCCTCGCGGTCGATGAACACCGTGTCCAGCAGCTTGCCCAGCGTGCCGAAAATCGGGTCGCTCGCGAGTTCCTTCTTGCCCACACCGGTCCAGTTGTCTTTGACCAGGGCCGCGACGATGACCGGATCAAAGTTATTGCGGTGATTGAAAATGAAAACCGCCGGTCGCCTCTTCGTCAGGTTCTCCTGGCCAAGCACATTGAGATCCACGCCGTTGGACGCCAACAGCAATTGCGGGAAAGCCGTCGTGAAGACATTTATTCCACGCCGCTTGCTGCGGGTGAGCAGTCCCCAGCCAATCGCCGAATAGGCCGCCGGCACTGCCGAACCGACGCCGAGCAAGGTGCGCACCTGTCCCATCAATCCGCCGCCGCCCCTGCTGCTGAACTCCAGGATCGGCCAGCCTCGCTTGCGTGCCACTTCGGCCATCTTGTCGCCGGGGTTTGTTGGACGCGGGTTGCCCACCAGATACATCAATGCGACGTCCTCGTTGCCGTCGGCGTAGAAGTAACTGTCCTGCAGGTCGATGTCGTTCGCGGCGGCGAACTTCTGCACTGCGTCGGCCTTGCCCGGTCCCCACAGGATCGGCGGAATTACCCTGCCGGTAAGCACGCCGTCGTTATCGACCTCGAACCGGTTGGTCAGGATGTCGGGGATGCCCAGATACCGCGCCACCGGTTCTACCTGAATGGTCAGCGCAGACGAGCTGAGTACCACCGTATGCCCGCGGTCCATGTGGGCCTGCACGAGATCGCGCATCTCCGGGTAGATGCGCTTCTCAATCTTGTCGGCGAAAAGGCGTTCACCGATCTGCTGCAGGTCAGACAGCGAGCGTCCGCGCAACGCCTCGGTGGCCCGGCCAATCAGTTGCTCGAACTCAAGTCGTCCCAGTTGATGCTCGAGACCCGTGGCAATCAAGCTGATCAGTTCGCCTACTCCCATATCCCGGCTACGGAACCGTTCCCGGGTGAGGATCACGGCGGTGAACCCCGCGACGAGGGTGCCATCAAGGTCGAAGAATGCTCCGATCTTCGGCCCGGGCGGGCTGGCCATCACCTCGGCCACCGAACCCGGGAGTCTCGCGTTCCCCGAAGCCTTGCCGTCGCTCATGAGTAAGCCGCCGATCCGTTCGTCGCTGTGATTGGTTGGTCCTGATGATCGGGAAAGGAGGCGGGCACCACTCGCGCGCGCGGCCCCGGAGCCAGAGCGAGCACCTCGTCAAATCCTCGCCGCAGACACCGCGCGAACAGTTCGGGGTGTGCGATCGCAGCACGATCATAGCGGGCGGTGATGGTCGCGTAACCGCCTCGCGAAATCAGCACAACCATCAAGGCGACTCCGGGTAACGGCCCGATTCCGTACTGCCGCAACACTTTCGCACCCGCGATATAGGTGTCGCCCGGATAGCTGGGCACGTTACTAGCCTGGACGTCCGAGGCGACCAGTGAGCCGCTTACGGCCTCAAGTGCGGCATCCGGCAGCAATGCGAGTAACGGAGCGACGGCGCCGATCATGTCGATCGCTGCCTCCTCACGGCGCTGGATCATCTGCTTGCGGATCTTCTGGATGCGCACCGCCGGATCCACCACACCGACCGGGGCGGCCAGATTCACCCCGGCGAACCGATTCCCGCCCGCGGGATCGGCCTCCGCCCGAAGGTTGACCGGGACGGCCATGGGCAGCGAGTTGATCGGGACACCGAGGGCCTCGTGATAAAGCCGCAGCGCCCCGCACAACCCGGCGAGGTAAGCATCGTTGATGGAGCCCTCCATCGCACGGGCGGCCCGGTGCAGATCGCCGAGTTTCATCTCGATGGCCTCGGTGCGGGTGGACAGGCTGCGGCGGCGCAACAGCGGGGACGGCTCCGCGGCGCGACGCACCATCCGGCGCCCAGAGCGTGCGTAATCGATCGCACCGAACAGGGCCGAACCCGGACTGCGCGCCATGCGGCCCACCAACCCCAGCCCGCCCGACACCGCGTCGAGGATTCCCCCGACGATCGCTCCCGGGAGTTGATTGATGCCGTCGCGCATCAACTCGTTGGGACTGAGGTCCTGCGGAACCGGCATCGGCGGGGCTGGCTTGTCCGGCGGGCTTGGCTCGAGATCGTAAATCTCGGCGAACATGGTGGCTGCGCCGACTCCGTCGGTGACGGCGTGACTCAGGTGCAACAGCGTGGCGGCTCCGCCTCCCGCAAGGCCCTCGACCAAGGTGACCGACCATAACGGCCGGGAGATATCCAACGGTGACTGCAGGATCACCTCGGCGAGATCGAGTACCTCGCGCAGGGTGCCTGGCTCAGGTACCCGGACCCGGCGAACATGAAAGTCGAGATTGAAATCCGGATCGACAACCCAGCGTGCCGGTCCCGTCGGCAGCGTCGGCATGACGACTTTCTGCCGCAACCGCAACACCTTGCGAGAGGCGTTGTCGAAGCGTGCCCGCAGCCGATCCCAATCCGGAGTCGAGTCGAGTATTTCCAACGCCATGATCCCCGAACGGGTCCGTGGGTTCGCCTCTCCGCGGTGCATCAGAAGATCGAAGGCTCCGAGGTCAGATGCAGGACCGGAGGCATCCGCGGATCCAGTCATCGCCGCCTCTTCACCGTTGCGGACCTCCTGTGATTCGACAAGCCGCTCTACCTGCGGTTGTCTCACCACGGTAGTCCGACCAAGGCGCTGGCGGAGTCGGAATATCCGACCTGTTGCGACTCAGCCCGCTGAGCGGGCCGCGGGCCGGCGCCGGCCGCGCCGCCGCCGCTGATCGCCTGATCTTCTTCATCGACATGATGACGAACCGCCTCCGCGGCAAGCTGGCAACGCAGTGTGGCGATGGTGTCGAACGCGTGGTGGGCGTTGGGGATCTCGGCGTAGGACACCGTGCGGGCACCGGCGCCGCGAAGCGCCCCGGCGAAAGCGCGAGCCTGCGAGTACGGCACCACGTCATCGTTCTCACCATGCAGGATGAAGAACGGCGGGGCCTCGCTGTGGGCCCGGAACACCGGCGAGGCATCCTCGAACAGCTGCCGATTCTCGTCAAATCGAGCCTGCATGACCAGGTTTTCCAGCAGCGGCTTCATCAGCGCGGGCATCGACGCCAGGTCGGTCAAGTCGTAGACCCCGTAGTGCGGTACGGCCGCCTGCACGCTGGTGTCGGCGTCCTCGAAACCCGGTTGCAAACGGTGATCGCCGGACGTCAGTGCCGCCAGCGAACTCAGGTGGCCGCCGGCAGATCCGCCGGTGATGGCGACAAAATCGGGGTCTCCGCCGTAGTCGGCGATGTTGGCTCGGACCCAAGCGATTGCCCTCTTGACATCAGTGATGTGAGACGGCCACGCCGAGCGCGGACTCCTGCTGTAGTTGATCGGGACACAAATCCAGCCGAGTTCGACCATCCGGCTCATCAGCGGGTAGGCCTGCCCTCGTTTGTCGTTGATCGACCAGCCGCCGCCCGGTACCTGGATCAGCACCGGCGCGCGCGAACCGTCGGGCAGGTCCGGCCTGCGCCAGATATCAAGCTGGTTTCGACTGCCCGGACCGTAGACGATGTCAGAAGTCGTCGCCGAATAGCGCCGGCGGTCCCGCAGGGCGGCCACCAGCCCGGCCAAACTCGGGCGACGGGCGGTGTAGGACTCCAGCGGATGGTGGACGGTTTCCTCGTAGCCGTCGCCGAACGTCTCCCGCAGGGCGTCCTCGAGTACCCCGTCCGCCCGTTGAAGAGCAAGTCCGCGAGCCATCCGCTCCAGCGGCGAGGGCACGGCAGACAATGCGTGCCCGGTCAGGACATGCGGGCCGAATTCATGAGACAACCACCCCAACACCCAGCCGGCGGCCATCGGCGAACCGCGCAGGACCAGCGACCCGGTCTGATAACCCCGGACGCAGCGCGTCGTGACATCGTCGATCACGCTGATACCGGTGGTGAGGTCCATGACTGTCGGCTCCCTCGACATCGTCGTCTGGTCATGCCTTCCGATACCGAGGCACCGGGTCGGTGCGCGGTACGGCGCGTTTCACACTAACTATCGGGACCCTCCGCCCACAGCATTTCCTCCCCGAAAAATCTTCTACAAGAGTTGTTCCCGCAGCTCACAGTAGGAAAAGAAACGGTCGCGACACGGCGCAAAATCCCGGGGACGCGCCACCGGCGCCACCGGATAATGCGGATACACTTCGAACGGCGTGCCTCCGTAGCTCAGTCGGATAGAGCAAGGGCCTTCTAATCCCTAGGTCGCAGGTTCGATTCCTGCCGGGGGCGCTTTTTTTGTGTATTACTTCGGTTGATGCTTGCCATTTCGGCTTCGGGTGATGCCTGACGGTGTTTCGGCTGATTCTTGACAGTTACTTCGGCTGATTCTTGACCTCCTTCTATGAAGTCAGCGTGGCTGAGCAGGGTATCGAAGGCCGTTTTGGCGGTCATTAGTGATGGGCTGTCGATTTCGCAGGTGGCCGGCGGCAAGGTTGGGTGTCGCGGCAGACGGTGCATGCGTGGCTTGGCCCGGTATGAGGCGGAGGGCTTGGAGGGCTCACGGATCCGGTCGCATCGGCCTGAGTTGTCCGCATCAGATGCCGGCACGTGTCGAGGCGGCGGTGTTGGAGTTGCGGCGGTCGCCTGGCCGTATTGGGGTCCGCGGCGGCTGGTGTTCGAATTGGCCAGAAGCGCAGACAGCGCCGGTGCCCTCGAGTCGGCGGTGTATCGGGCGTTGGTGCGGGCGGCGATGATCGACCCGGCCGCTCAGGATCGGCGTTCCCGGAAGGTGAAACGCTGGGAACGCAGTGTGGCCATGGAGTTGTGGCAGATGGATGTCGTCGGTGGGTTCCGCTGGCGGACGGGACTCGGCGAAGGCGTTGACCGGGGTTGATGACCATTCCCGGTTTGTGTGTGTCGGCGCGGTTGATGGCCGGGGAGCGCACGAACGGTCTGTGACGGGCTACGGGCGTCGTTGGCCGCCTACGGGGCACCGGTGCAAATCTTGACCGATAACGGCAAGGTGTTTACCGGCCAGTTCAACCATCCCCCCGGTGGAGGTGCTTTCGATGCGATCTGCCCGGAGAACGGAGATCAGGCATCCTACTGGCCCAGCCGCGCAGCCCCGACCACGACGGGCAAGATTGAGCAGTTTCTGCAGCCTGCGAGCCGAGTTCTCGCTGATTGCAAAGCCGTTCACCAACCTCAAAGTCGCCCAGCGAGCTCTCGATGAGTGGGTCGATGATTACAACCAGCGCCGGCCCCGCAGTCGCTGAGCATGGATACCCCCGCAGCCCGGTTCCAGTTCCGCCCCGCACTCGGTAGCGGGGCCAGTGCCGGCGGAAGTGGGTCCCGATCGCAGCGGTGGGGACTGGGTCAGCCGCCGGGTGTGCGGCAATGGTGTGGTCTCGGTGTCCTGGCAGCAGGTTTCGGTAGGCCGCCACTACGCCGGGGCCCGCTGTGATGTCCATGTCGACGGGGAACTGCTGCGGTTCTGGATCGGCGACGAACTGGTCAAGACCGCCGCCCGAACCAGTCGCGGCACGGTAAGAAACAGGAAGGCCGCCCGCACCCGCGGAACGGTCTAAACCACATCCAGAGTGTCAAGGATCAACCGACATAGAAACGTCAAGCATCAACCGACTCTGAACAGGGGCGCTTTTTTTGCAGGCGCTTTTTGTGGTGTGAGACGCCCAGGCCCTAGTTTCCGGTGTTGACACGCAGTCCGAGTGCACTGGTGACTCGGTAGCGCCGATCGGCCTCGATCCGCCACGCTGATTGGCGGCCGCGGGCGCGAAACTGCCAAGTTTCTAGCCCACTTTCAGCGTCATCATCCAACGTTGGCTCTTGTGTTGACGGCTCACCGACTAACGCAGTGTCTTCGTCGATACCGATGATGTGGGTCGCAGGAGCCGCCAGGGTCCGCATTGCAAAATTTGGTACCCACCTCGTGTAGCGGTCGAAGTGCGGCAAGACGCGAACGCCTGGAATGACGTGTAGCCCATCCACTCCACCCGCACGCGGAATCCGCAGTTCGGGCACGTACCCCCCAAGGACCATGGCTCCCGCGCTGCAACCAGCGAGGGCCGCGCCCTGGCGCCACTCGCGCTCGATCGCTTGCCACACCATCGTGCCGGCCAAGGTCCGCGCCAGGAAACTCGGGTTGCCGCCGGACAGATAAATCAGGCCGGCGCCTGACACCAGATCCGCCCATTTCCGGTCGTTGGCATCGTCGCGATTGCGCACATCGAGAACTACCTGCTCGACACCGAGTCGTCGTGCGGCCTGCGCGCCGAGGTTGTGCCAGTTATCCAGCGACCTCTGACCCTCCGGGGCTGCCGCGGTGGCAAGTTGCACGTAGCGCGCCGGTCGGTCCTGCAGGAGCCACTCTTCAATTTCGTGCATTACCGGTAGGTACTCGCCACTGCCAACCAGCGCGAGTCGTCCGGCACCGGTCATGGGCGCAGCCTACGGCGGTGTGCGTCGGCAGTGGAAGTTACTGCGCCGCGGGCGTGGCAACGTCGCCGGACCGGCGAAGCCGACCACAATCCAGGCTGTGGCCGACATCGACACCCGGCACCGGATCCGCCGTGGCCCGCGACCCGAGTTCCGGCCCGACATCGAAGGACTTCGCGCGGTCGCGATCCTTGTTGTCATCGCCTTCCATACCGGCGGTATCAGCGGCGGCTTTATCGGCGTCGACGTGTTCTTCGTCATCTCCGGTTTCCTGATCACCCGGCTGTTGTGGGTCGAACTCGACGCGACCGGACGGATCGACCTGATGCGCTTCTACGCGGCGCGGGCGCGCCGACTGGTGCCGGCGGCCGCCACCGTTCTGGTGCTCACCGCAATCGCGTCAGTCGTGCTGCTGCCCCCGTTGCAGGCGCGAACCGCCCTCGATGACGGCCTCGCGAGTGCCCTCTACATCGGCAACTATCGCCTCGCGATCACCGGCACCGACTATCTGGCGCATGCGGCACCATCGCCGTTCCAGCACTATTGGTCACTGGGCGTGGAAGAGCAGTTCTATTTGTTGTGGCCCGCGCTGCTACTCGGTACCGCGTGGCTGCTACGCCGTCGAGGGCCTCGTCCAGGGGCCCGCCGCGGTCGACCATCGGCGCTCCCCTACTTCAGCACGCTGACCGTCGTCGCGGCGCTTTCGTTGGCGCTGTCGGTGACCCTGACGCACTCATCGCCGCCATGGGCTTTCTTCTCGTTACCCACTCGGGCCTGGGAACTCGCCACCGGCGCACTCGTTGCGTTGTTCACCAATGTGTGGCGCCGATTGCCGGCCGCGTTAGCAGCCGCCACGGGATTCGTCGGGCTGGCCCTGGTCGTTTGGGCCGCAATCGAACTCGATGATCAAACCGCGTATCCGGGAACCGCCGCGCTGATGCCGGTCTTGGGCACCGCCCTGATCATCGGGGCAGGCTGCTCGACCCCTATCGGTGGTGTAGGGCGTTTGTTGGCGATACCAGCGATGCGGGCCGTTGGGCGCCTATCCTACTCTTGGTATCTCTGGCATTGGCCGATTCTGGTGTTCGCGCCGCTGCTGGTTGGACACCCGATCGGGTGGGCGGGTCGCCTCGGCGCTGTATCGGCCTCCTTCGCCCTGGCAGTGCTCACCCTGCGCTATATCGAACGCCCCGTGCGCTATTCCAGGCGGCTTCGCCGTTCGGTCAGCCGCAGCATCGCCGTAGGCGGCGCCATTACCGCCGCTGCGGTCAGCGTCGCTGTGCTGTTGCCGATGCTGGTACCGGCTCCGGTCGGGCATGGCGAACCCGCGACCGCAGCGGTGGCCAGCGAGCAGCGGGCAAGCGGAGATTTCCTCACCGACGCCATTGCCACCGCGCACCGGGCCGTGCGGTACTCGGCGAATCGTTCCGAGGTGCCAGGCGATCTGTCACCTCCGTTGGTCGATGCGGCCGCCGACAAACCATCGGTGTTTCTCGAGGGTTGCGTCCGTTCCTGGCCGGAGGTGGGGGTCCCCGACTGCGTTACCGGTAGCCAGCTCGGCGGCACGACCGTCGCCCTGGTAGGTGATTCCCATGCGGCGATGTGGCAGCCTGCCTTGGAACCGCTTGCTCAACAGAGGAACTGGCGCTTGATCACCATGGCAAAGGTCACCTGCCCGTTGCTCGATTTGGCGATCACCAGCCCCTACCTCGGCCGCACCTATACGGAGTGCGGCCAGTGGCGCACGGAGGCACTGCAACGCCTCGTGGCGGAGCGGCCGAAACTCGTGGTGATAGGCATGTCCCGCCGCTACGGAGCTGACTTCGGGTTCACCGGCTACGACCGAGAGTGGGTGCGAAGCATTTCCGCGCTCGTTGCCGATGTGCGGTCGGCAACGGCCGCACGAGTCCTGGTGCTCGGACCGGTCCCCGACCCCGGCACCGATGTTCCGGTTTGCCTGTCCGGACATCTCGACGATGCCCTCGCATGTGCGCCGCAACGCTCAGCCGGATTGAACACCGCCGGTATTGCCGCCGAAACCCGCGCCACCCGGGGTGCCGGTGGGGAGTATGCAGATCTGTCTGACCTGTTCTGCGCCGCGACCCGATGTCCTGCCATCGTGGGCAGCGACCTTGTCTACCGCGACGACAACCACATCACGGTCTCTTACGCACGGCGGCTGGCACCGGTGCTTGGCATGCTTGCCGAACAGGCGATCGCTCCGCGAAGTTGAGGAAGACGAGCTGCTGTTAATCTCGCTGATCATGGCGGATCTGGTGTTGTACGACGTGACTGACCGCGTGGCCGTAATCACGGTAAACGACCCTGAGCGGCGCAATGCGGTGACCGACACGATGTCAGAGCAACTCAGCGACGCGGTGCGGAGGGCTGAATCAGACACTGCCGTGCACGCCGTTGTGGTGACGGGATCCGGCAAGGCGTTCTGTGCGGGCGCCGACCTCTCGGCACTGGGTGCGGCAGCACGGGAGGGCCTCGAACGCATCTACGCGGGCTTCATGGCGGTCGGTCGTTGCACGCTGCCGACAATCGCCGCGGTAAACGGTGCCGCCGTCGGCGCCGGGATGAATCTGGCGCTGGCCGCGGACGTCCGGATCGCCGGCCCGCACGCGTGGTTCGATCCACGCTTTCAAAAACTCGGAATTCATCCCGGTGGCGGGGCCACCTGGATGCTTCAGCGCGCCGTGGGCCCGCAGGTGGCCCGTGCCGCCCTGCTTTTCGGTATGCGCTTCGATGCTGAGGCGGCTGTCCGCTACGGCCTGGCACTGCAACTGGCCGAAGATCCGGTGGCAGCCGCCCTAGCATTAGCGGCCGGACCCGCAGCGGCCCCACGCGAGGTGGTTTTGGCAACCAAAGCGTCGATGCGGGCCACCGCGATCCCCGGCTTCGTCGACAGCGAGCATCACGAAACCGCCAAGAACATCGAGCTTGGCCCGCAGGCAATGTCGATCGAGTCGCCGGAATTCAGGGCGCGCCTGGCCGCTGCGCAGGAGCGCCGTTAGGCCGCGAAGCGCCCCAGCAGACTGCAGTTGAGCCACACTTCGACCGCACTCGGAGGTTGCGCGGGGGTGCCCGGCATCGGCGGAGCCGTGGAGTGGTGGCAGGCACCGGTCGGAGTCGTGAATTCGGCCCTGTGCGTGCCATTCTCGGGGGCCATCGAATTGACCAGCCAGCCGTCGGATTCCTTGGTGTAGTTACAACGCTCGCACATCCCGAGGCCGTTCACTGCGCTGGTCTTGCCACCCGCCCGATGTGGCTTGGCGTGGTCCCGATGACGGATCGGCGCGTCGCAGTAGGGCGTTCTACATCGTTGATCGCGCAAGCCGACGAAGTCGGCCAAACCCTTCGGGAACACTCGCGCTCGGGACTCAAGTGCCACCAGAGCGCCGGTGGCAGGGGTTGCGTAAAGCCGGCGCAGCGTGGCCCGGGAACGCTGATCGGTCACCGCCTCCGTGATGAAGTTCCTGGCCAGCGCCGAGGGCACCGAGCCGTAACCGGCGATGACCGCCGCCGCCGACTCGACGCCGAACAGTGCCTGATCGGAGATGACCACGTTGACGGCGACCGGAACCGGTTGATCCGCCGGGCGGCCGGTGACACGCTCAACGAGCGTGTCGGCCATCACCTGCCCCCGCGAACGGCCATCGAAGCAGACGTCGGCCTCCCGTTTGAGTGCCGCGTATATCGACACACCCTGAGCCACCGGCAGCAGCGCGGTCACATAGGTCATGGTGTCGGGTGCCGGCCGGATGGTGACCGTGCGGTCATCTTTGGCGCGCGCCGCCCGGTCGACGATCGCTTGCGGGTCGAGTCGGTAAGCGATCGCCTTGGCGGCGGCGGCCAGTGCGGCGTCTCCCATTCCGTCTAATCGACCCACATCGGAGCATAACTCCGCATCCAGACGGCGACGATCCTCGACGTCAAGGCAGGCCGACTCCCTGACCGCGATGGTGGCCCGCCATTCCGACAACGCGCCCATCTCCAGTGCCGCCAATGTGTGGGGCATCTCGTTCACGAGCGCTCTCGCAAAACCGAGGTGCCGGCCACCGGGCTGGCGAATCCCGCCGGGCCAGCGCCACCTCCGGCCACGCCGCGACCGCGCCGATCGGCCGGAACCCCGGCCGCTGCCTCGACGGACCGCCGCGTCACGTCAGTGCCACGGCCAGTCGCGCCTGCCGGGCGGCAGCCGCGGCCTTGAGTCGCTCCAGCGTGCGATGCCCTCAAGCAAAGAGCCGACTCCATCGGCGCCAGGATCCGATAACAACAATGATTCGAACATAGGTTCGATAGTACTCCACGGGTCCGACCGAATTGACTCGTCATGAATGCGCGCGAAACGGGGCTTCGTTGCCTCATTGAAAATGCGCGCGTACGCCCAGTAGATGGGGTTGACATTGGCAGAGCGCAGAGCAATCACTGAGACGACCGCGACTCGCTATCAGCGGGCGGGAAAGCACGGCAAGGGCGTGATCCCTGACGAGCTGTGCGCCAACACCGGGTGGCACCGTAGTCATGCCCGCAAGGCGCTGCGTGCAGCGCTGCAGCCCGGGCGCTTGGCGCCGATGCTGACGGGTTGGTTTGCCGGTGTTGCGCGCCACTCCAGGGTTGGCGATCGACGAGCCCACAACGCAGCTGCTGGTGTCGATGTCAGCAGCCACCATCGACCGCCGCCTAGCTCCTCAACGTGGCAATACCAGCTCAGGGGGCATGGGGGTACTAAAAGCCGGGATCGCTGCTGAAAAGTCAGATCCCGGTGCGCACCCAGGCTGAGTGGGACGACGCCATACCCGGGTTCGTCGAAATCGACCTGGTCTGGCACGACGGCGGCAATCCGCGCGGACCCCATGCGTTCACGCTGACAGTCACCGACATCGCGACCGGCTGGACCGAGAACCGATCCCGTGCCGAACAAGACCGTCAAATACGTCCTAGCAGCGCTCAACGACATCGCCGGCAAGTGCCGTTTCCGATCCTGGGCGTGGACTCCGACAACGGATCGGGTTCATCCAACGAACACCTGCTGGATTGGTGCCAAGGACGAATCACCCTTCACCGGGCGCGGCCCGGGCAACAAAAACGACGGCTGTCGTCGAGCAGAAGAACTGGACTTGGTGGTACGCAGGGTGGTCGGCAACCCACCCCCGACACCGCCCCGGAACTGTTGCTCCTCAACGAAATCTGGCAGCTACAGTCCCAGCTGACCAACTACTTCTACCCGCAGCAAAAACTGATCTCCAAGGTCCGCCACGGGGCCAGGGTGTCCAAAAACGACCTCGCGACCACCCCATTTCATCGGGCGATCGACCAACCCCACCACGACAGTTCAGTGCATCGTGGCGTTGACCCATACCTACTCGTTGATCAATCCCGCCGCTACCCAGCGCCAGATCAGCCTCAACCAGCTATTCACCCTGGCCACCAACAAAGCAGGATCAACGATCAACGTCCGAGCCCGTACGCGCGCATCCTCACATGAGGCAACGAATCCCCCGCCGCGCGCATCTTGACATGAGGCAACAGGCCGACATCGATGGAGAACTACCGCAGGCCGATCTCCCGGGCGATAAGCATCAACTGCACCTCGGTGGTGCCCTCGCCGATCTCAAGGATCTTGCTGTCCCGGTAATGCCGCGCGACCGGGAACTCGTTGATGAACCCGTAACCCCCGTGGATCTGGGTGGCGTCGCGGGCGTTATCCATGGCCGCTTCCCCGGCGACAAGTTTCGCGATCGCAGCGTGCTTCTTGAACGGCTTTCCGGCCAGCATCAGGGCGGCCGCGTCGTAATAAGCGGTGCGGGCCGTGTGGGCCCGGGCCTCCATTCGGGCGATCTTGAACTCGATCGCCTGATAACGGCCAATCGCCTGACCGAACGCCGTCCTCTCTCGCGCGTACTTGACGCACTCGTCCACGCAGCCCTGCGCCGCACCGGTGGCCAGTGCGGCGATCGCGATCCGGCCCTCGTCGAGAATTTGCAGGAAGTTCGCGTAGCCGCGGCCCCGTTTGCCGAGTAGGTTCCCCTCCGGCACCCGGACATCGATGAATGTCAGCGGATGGGTGTCGGAGGCATTCCAGCCGACCTTGTTGTAGGCGGGTTCCACGATGAATCCCGTTGCCGGAACAGGAATCAGGATCGCAGAAATCTCGCGGCGTTCAGCAGTGCCGCCCGTGACGGCGGTCACGGTCACCAACCGGGTGATGTCGGTGCCGGAGTTGGTGATGAACTGCTTGGAGCCGTTGATCACCCAGTGCCCATCATCGAGGCGGGCCGTGGTCTTGGTGGCACCGGCATCGGTACCACCGCCGGACTCGGTGAGCCCAAACGCACCGAGGGCGGCACCACTGGTCAACTGCGGCAACCATTCCCGCTTCTGGTCCTCGGTGCCGAACCGGTAGATCGGCATCGCTCCCAGGGACACCCCGCCCTCCAGAGTGATCGCGGTGCTCTGATCCACCTTGCCGAGTTCCTCCAGCGCCAGGCACAACGCGAAGTAGTCGCCACCCATCCCGCCGTATTCCTCGGGGAAGGGCAGTCCGAATAGCCCCATGTCCGCCATCCCGGCGACAATCTCGTAGGGAAACGAGTGATCAGCGTCATGCTGGGCCGCCACCGGTGCGACGACTTCGCGAGCAAAGTCGCGCACCGCCTTGATTAACTGCTGATACTCGTCAGGAAGGGTTCCGGTGGAAAGGAATTCAGTCACTTCGGGGCCTCTCTCTCAATCGCTACTATCCGGGCCAACGGCTGACCCACCTTGACCTGGTCGCCGATGGCGACGAGAAGTTCGACCCCACCGTCGATCGGCGAGCGCAATGCGTGTTCCATTTTCATTGCCTCCACAGCCAGCACGGTTGCGCCGGCCTCAACCTGGTCGCCGTCGCGAACGCTGACGGCAACCACCGATCCCGGCATGGGGCTTACCAATTCAGCATCGCCGCCCGCTACGTCATCCGGCCGTACCGGCTCTTCGCGCAGTTCATCGAAGACCAGCGTCCGTCCCCCACCCGTGATCCAGATCTGGTCATGGTTGTCGACGGCGAGGTAGGCACGACTGACGTCATCAAGGACCAACGTCAGTACCTCACCGAACACATGCGCGCTCAGCGAGGATTCCGGACCGTCGCCGATCCGGACCGCAGCCCGCCGTGGGGATCCGACGATGTGCACGCAGGCGGTCCGGTCGCCGCAGCGCAGTCGAACACTCGTGACGGCCCTGTCCCCCAGCCGCCATCCGGATGGCACCGCCCACGGGTCGGCCGGTCCGGCCGGCCAGCGCCGCAGCCAGCGGTGGGTCGCCGCGGCGATCAGTTCCGCATCGCACGCCTCGGCGGGTTTGTACCCCAGTCGTTCGAGCAGTCCGGTGTCGAGTCGGCCCGCGGCAACATCGTCGTCGGACAAGACATGGCGCAGGAAGTCGATGTTGGTGCCCACCCCGAGCACCACGGTCTCGGCCAATGCGCGATCCAGGCCGCTCAAAGCCGCGGCGCGGTCAGCCGCGTGGACGACCACCTTGGCCAGCATCGGGTCGTAGTCACTGCCGACCGTCATACCGACGCGCAGCCCGGAGTCGACACGAACGTCGGCGCCCTCGGGTTCGGTCAGACTCAACACCGGCCCACCGGTTGGCAGGAAGCCCGCTGCGGGGTCCTCGGCGTACACCCGGCCCTCAATCGCATGGCCGCGAATCACTATGTTGCCCTGGGTCGCAGTCAGCCGCTGCCCCGCGGCAATGCGTATCTGCCACTCGACCAGATCCCAACCCGTCACCATCTCGGTGACCGGATGTTCGACCTGCAGTCGCGTGTTCATCTCCATGAAGAAGAACTCACCGGGGGCGTCCGCGGAGACGATGAACTCAACCGTTCCTGCGCCGACGTAGTCGACGCTGCGGGCGGTATCGCAGGCCGCCGTGCCGATTCGGGCCCGAGTGACGTCATCGAGCAACGGCGAGGGCGCCTCCTCGATCACCTTCTGATGTCGACGTTGCAGGCTGCACTCCCGCTCCCCGAGATGCAGCACCGTTCCATGGCTGTCGGCGAGTACCTGCACCTCGATATGCCTGGGGCGCAGCACGAAACGTTCGAGGAACAGGGTTCCGTCGCCGAAGGCGGCACTCGCCTCACGTCGCGACGCGGCCAGCGCGGCGGCGAGTTCGGCCGGGTCATCGACGCGGCGCATCCCCTTGCCGCCACCTCCTGCCGAGGGCTTGACCAACACCGGGAACCCAATGTCGTCAGCTCCTGCAATCAGTGCGGCGTCAGACAGACCCGGCTCGGCGATGCCGGGCACCACCGGCACCCCGAAGGCCGACACTGCAGCCTTAGCCATAATTTTGTCGCCCATTGTGGCGATGGCCGGCACCGGCGGACCGATGAAGATCAAACCAGCGCGGCCAAGTGCGGACGCAAAGTCAGCGTTCTCAGAGAGGAATCCGTATCCGGGGTGCACGGCTTGGGCCCCGGTACGCAGTGCGGCACCGATGACGGCATCGATGTCGAGGTAACTTTCCCGGGCCGGCGGCGGGCCGATCCGGACCGCGACGTCAGCCTCAGTGACGTGCCGGGCGCCCGCGTCGGCATCACTGTAGACAGCCACCGACCGGATGCCCATCGCCTTGAGTGTGCGGATCACCCGAACCGCTATCTCCCCGCGGTTGGCCACCAGAACGGTATCGAAAAGGGCTGTAGTCATCGTTTCCTACATCCGGAAGACGCCATAGGAGACCGTTTCCACGGGAGCACCCGCGCACACTGAAAGCGCCAGGCCAAGAACTGTTCTGGTGTCGGCGGGGTCGATCACCCCGTCGTCCCACAGTCGGGCGGTCGAATAGTACGGATTGCCCTGCTGTTCGTACTGCGCACGGATCGGGGCTTTGAACGCCTCCGATTCCTCCGTTGTCATCTCGCCACTCACCGTGGCCAGTACTGAGGCGGCCTGCTCGCCGCCCATCACCGAGATGCGGGCATTAGGCCACATCCAGAGGAATCGCGGCGAGTACGCCCGGCCGCACATCGAGTAGTTGCCCGCACCGTAGGAACCGCCGATCACAACGGTGAGTTTCGGAACCCGGGCACACGCGACCGCGGTCACCATCTTGGCGCCGTGCTTGGCGATTCCGCTGGCCTCATAGTCGCGGCCCACCATGAACCCAGTGATGTTCTGCAGGAACACCAGCGGGATCATGCGCTTATCGCAGAGTTGAATGAAATGCGCTCCCTTGACGGCGGACTCGCCGAACAGCACCCCGTTATTGGCCACAATGCCGACGGGGTGGCCGTGAATATGGGCGAACCCGGTCACCAATGTGGTGCCGTATTCGGACTTGAACTCGGCGAACTCACCGCCGTCGACCACACGGGTGATCACCTCGCGGACGTCGTAAGGGATCCTGGCGTCGACCGGTACCACGTCGTAAAGGTCATGCTGGTCGGCAATCGGATCGACCGGTGCGCGAACATCCCACGGCGCAGGAAGACGTGGCCCCAGGGTGGCGACAATGCGTCTCACTATTGCCAGGGCATCACGGTCATCACGGGCGAGATGATCGGTGACGCCGGACGTCCTGGAGTGCA
>JAGYKK010000030.1 GCA_018401645.1 Mycobacterium sp.
GCGATGGTACGCAGGCCATTCACGGTACCGGCCGCCGCGAGGATGCCGGACTGGTCGCGCTCGTGGAGCAGTTCGACGCTGTTGTCATCGAAGAAGGTCCGCAGTCGCAGCAACGGGTCGCGCGGATCGAGTGATTCGCCGATCACCTCAGGGGCCATGATGGTCATCTCTACCTCCTTGTGCACGCCGGATGGGGGTGGAGTCGCTGATCGTCTTCAGTACTTTCCGAAGGCGAGTGCGACATTGTGGCCACCGAATCCGAACGAGTTGTTGATCGCGAACCGGTAGTCACCCGATCGGGGCTCCCCGGCCACCACGTCGAGGTCGATCTCAGGATCGAGGTTGCGCAGGTTCAGCGTGGGCGGAATCACCCCGTCGCGCAGCGCGAGCGTGGTGAGGATGGATTCCACCGCGCCAACCGCCCCGACCGAATGGCCCAGCGCCGATTTGGGTGCGTAGACGGCCGGGCGATGGCCGCCCATCGCGTTGTTGATCGCTTTGCCCTCTGCGACATCTCCCACCTGTGTGCCGGTCGCGTGGGCGTTGATGTGGTCGATGTCCGTCGGCGTAAGGCCGGCGAGTTGGATTGCCCGTGTCATCGCATGCCCGGCCCGTTCGCCGTTGGGATCGGGCGCGACGATGTGGTAACCGTCGGAGGTGATCGCGGCCCCCATGATGCGGGCGAGGATAGTGGCACCGCGGGCCTTCGCGTGTTCTTCGGTCTCGATGACCATCAAAGCGCCGCCCTCGCCGAACACGAAGCCGTTGCGGTCCTTGTCGAATGGCCGACAGGCGCCGGGCGGATCGTCGTTGGTGGTGGACAGCACAATGCGCATCTGCGCGAAACCGGCGATCGGGACGGCTTCGATTTTGGTTTCCACTCCTCCGCACACGGCGATGTCGGCTTCGCCGTACACGATGTTTCGCCACGCGTGGGCGATCGCCTCCGACCCCGACGCGCAGGCCGCAATCGGCGTGGAGACCCCGGCTCTGGCGCCCAGATCGAGTCCGACGACCGCCGCCGGCCCGTTGGGCATGAACATCTGAACGACCAGGGGTGAGACGGCCCGAAACCCCTTGGTGCGCATACCGTCATAGGCGTATACGAGTTCCTCCGACGAGCCCATTCCGGTGCCAATGGAGACCATCAGCCGTCGGGTGTCGACCTCGGGCGAACCGGCGTTCTGCCAGACCCGGCGGCCGAGCACCGTCGACATCTTCTGCAGATAGGACAGACGGCGCTTCTCCACCCGGCCCAGGTCCGATTCGAAGTCCTCGAGCAGGTGCCCGCCGATCCGCACCGGCAGGTCGTACTCCTCGACGAACGGGTCTTCGAGGGTACGGATGCCACTTTGTCCGTCGAGGAGTTTCTTCCAGGTGTTCTCGGCGTCAACAGCCAGCGCTGTGGTCATGGCGACGCCGGTGACCACGACGTTGGGAAGGCCGTTCCCGGTCGACAGCTGAGTCAAGTCTGCCATCTGCGTTTGGTCAACCCCTTCCGTGTGAGCGCCGGTTTAATAGCGCCCGAAGGCAAGAGCAACGTTGTGACCACCGAATCCGAACGAGTTATTGATCGCGTAGCGGTAGTCACCGTAGCGCGGTTCGCCCGCGACGACGTCGAGATCGATCTCCGGATCCGGTGTTTCGTAATTGAGCGTCGGCGGGATGACCCCGTCACGCAGGGTGAGGACGGTCAGGATTGATTCCAGTGCCCCGACCGCACCGATGGAGTGCCCCAGTGCGGATTTCGGTGCATAGACCGGGGCGTGCTGAACGCCGGCGACACGGATGGCATTGGCTTCGGCGGTATCGCCGATGGATGTCGAGGTGGCGTGCGCGTTCACGTGGTCGATGTCCTTGGGCGACAGGCCCGCCTGTTCCAGCGCCCGGGTCATCGCCCCGCCCGCCCGCAGACCGTCCGGCGCCGGGGCCACCATGTGGAAGGCATCGGAGGTGAGCCCCCCGCCCAGTAGGCGGGCCAGTGGTTTGGCGCCGCGAGCCTTGGCGTGCTCCTCGGTCTCGATGATCATCATCGCACCGGCCTCGCCGAAGACGAACCCGTCGCGGTTGGCGTCGAACGGCCGGGAGGCTGCCGTGGGATCGTCATTGCGGGTCGACATCGCGCGCATCATCGAGAACGCCGCGATCGGCAGCGCCTCGATTACACCCTCGACGCCGCCGCAGACGGCGATGTCGGCGTCACCCATAACGATGTGACGCCAGGCGTGGGCGATCGCCTCCGACCCGGACGAACAGGCTGACACCGGGGTGATGACGCCGGCGCGCGCGCCGAGGTCGAGACCGACGACGGCGGCGGCACCGTTGGGCATGATCATCTGAACGGCGAGCGGCGAGACCTTACGGATGCCGCCCTCATTCATCACGTCGTAGGTCTCGACGATCTTCTCGCCACCGCCGAGGCCGGTGCCGATCACGACGGCGAAGCGGTCTGGATCGACCTCGGGAGCGCCGGCCGAATCCCACAACTTGCGGCCGAGGTACTTCGACATCCGCTGGACGTAGGACATCCGCCGAAGGTCAAGCCGGCCCATGTGGTCGTCGATCGGATCGACGAGATGCCCGCCGATGCGTACCGGCAGTTCCCACTGGGTGACGAAGTCGTCCTCGAGAACCCGGATTCCGCTCTCCCCGGCCAGCAGGCCCTTCCACGTGCTGTCGATATCTGCGCCAAGCGCCGTGGTCGCCTCTACGGCGGTCACCACGACGCTCGGGAAGCCGCCGTTAGCAGTGGAAGGCTTGCTCACTGGTCCGAACCGAACTTCTCACGCAGCGCCGCCGCGGCCTCGGGGTTCTCCTGCTCCAGTTTCTGGATGTAGTTGACGACGTCGCCGACGGTGCGCAGGCCGGCCAGATCCTCATCAGGGATCTTCACGCCGTACTTGTCCTCGGTCTGCACCGCGATCTCCACCATCGACAGCGAGTCGATGTCGAGGTCGTCGACGAAAGACTTCTCCATGGTGACCTCGGACGGCTCGATACCGGTCACCTCTTCGATGATCTCGGCAAGACCGGCGATGATTTCATCCTGATTGGCGGCCACTGTGTGGTTCCCTTCGTAGATTGTGCAGTTAGGACTGTCGTTCTTCTGGGTAATCGGTTGTGCTACTCAATAATCGGACAACGGTAATGCGGTTGTTCTGGCCGGTGCCGGCGGATCAGAGCCCTACCAGCGCGTCCAGGTCTGCGGGTGTCTTGACGGCGTGCGTCGCGACGCCCCGAAGCTCTCTCTTGGCGATGCCGGTCAGTGCGCCTGCGGGGGGAAACTCGACGATCGCGGTCGCGCCGAGGTCGCGCACGGTCGCATTGCACAGATCCCAGCGCACCGGCCGGGTCAGCTGGGCGACAAGTTTTTCCATGGCGTCGCAGGCCGAGGTCACGGGACGGCCGTCGAAGTTGGACAGCAGCATGACGCTTGGATCCTGAGCGGTGATCCCGGCGGCCGCGGCGGCGTAGCCGTCCAGTGCGGGGGACATGAAGTGGGTGTGGAACGCGCCAGCGGTGGCCAGTTGGCGGACCCGGGCCTTGGCCGGGGGATCTTCAGCCAGTTTCTCCAGGGCGGAGACCATGCCTGCGGCCACGATCTGGCCGGTGGCGTTGCGGTTGGCGGCAATCAGGTCGAGGGCCTCGAGGCGGGCCAGGACGTCATCCTCGGTACCGCCGAGAACGGCAGACATACCGGTTGCCTCGGCGGCACAGGCCTTGGCCATCTCGGTACCCCGTACGGCGGCGAGTTTGACGGCGTCATCATCGGAGATGACACCGGCGATTGCGTAGGCCGCGATCTCGCCGACGGAATGGCCGGCGACAACGGTGTCGGCGCCGGCCGGGAGGCCGCATTCGGCCAGGGCCGCGTGGGCCAGCAGAGTGGCGGCCACCACCAGCGGTTGAGTGATCGCGGTATCGGTGATCTCCTCGGCCGTGGCAGTGGTCCCCAGTCGGGCCAGATCCAGACCGCTGATCATCGACCAGCGATCGATGCGCGCCCCGGCACCGGGGAAGTCGAGCCAGTCGGCGAGCATGCCGGGGGTCTGGGAGCCCTGTCCGGGCGCAAGCAACGCAATCACATCTCTAAGAGAACACTGTGATTGCTGATTTGCGGGGTGTAAAGGATTATGAACCTTGTCTTAGGTTTTTGTAGGATACCTACAAATCGCCCTGTGGAAGCGACGTGATCGACACCTTCCCGCGATTTATCCCTGCGCGCCCCCGCGATTTATCGCTCCGCGCTCCCGTGGCGGGGCGGCCCGACCAGGGGTGGCGTGAGCTGTGTCACCCAGGTGTTTGCTCTGCTCTGGGTTCCGGTCCGCGGCGGCGCCGGGTATTCGAGTCGACCGACCGTGGTGGCCACCCGCAGGATATAGGCGTCGCGGGGAACGGTGGGGTCGCGCCCGGTGAAGTCGGTGATGCGTTTGAGGCGATAGCGCACCGTGTTTGGATGAACGAACAGTTTCCGGGCGCACGCCTCGATGGCGCCACCACTGTCGAGGTAGGCGTCGAGGGTCTCGGCGAGCACCGGACCCGCCTCCGCCAACGGGCGCATGATCTCGTTGTGCAGTGCAGCCACGGCCGAGGCGTCGCCCATCAATGCGCGTTCGGGCAGTAGTTCGCGGGCCTGCACCGGCCGCGGCGCCCCACTCCAGCCAGTCACGGCGTTCATCCCCGAGATCGCCTCGCCGGCGCTGTGATACGCCGCGGTGAGCATCGGTGCGGTGGGGCCGATCACCACCGGGTCCGCGGAAAACGCCGTGATCAGGTCGTTGAAGAACCGATCGGTCGGGGTCAGCGGCCCGGAGATGATCGCGATCAGCCAGGTGCCGTGCACGTCGGCCAGCGCGGCCCGGTCGTGACGTTGCGCGATCTCCCGGATGTCCTCGCCGGCCAGTTCTTCGCGTCCCGTCGGCGGCGTGCCGACCACGACGGTGGTTGGCGCGGTGGTGTCCCAGTTCAGCGCCGCCGCGCGGGAGAGCAATTCCGGACCGGTGTCGCCGCGGACCACCGCATCCACCACGCTGGCCTCCATCCGGCTGTCCCAGGACCCGCGCGCCTCGGCCGCGTCGGCGTAGGCGGTCGCGGCCGCGAACGCCAGGTCGCGGCTGTAACGCAGGATGCCCACCGTCAACGCTGTCAGTTGTTCCTCGGTGCGCGCCAGCATGGGGACGACCTCTTCGAAGAACTCCATCGTGACGCGAACCATGTCGACGGTCTGGGCCAGGGCGATCCGGCGGGTGAGGTCCTTGGGCACGAGTTCGAAGGCCTGGGCGGTGTAGCCCACCTCGCTGGTCGGGTCGCGCATCCATTCCACGAAGTTGACCACCGAGGCTTGGACGACGAGTTGGACGCTGGCGCGCTGCGATGCCTCCAGGTGGGCGAAGAAGGGCAGCCGTTCCCCCATGGCGTGCACCGCCTGGGTGGCCAGTCGGCCCGAGTACTGCTTGAGCCGACGCAGCGTCGAGTCGGGAACGTCATCGAGCAGTTCCATCGGAGTGCGGGGCCGTTCGATCCGCAGATTGTCGGGCATCCCTAAAAGCTACGCTCTTTTTTAGATGTAAATCACAAAAACTCTGGTATCTGCCTACGCCAGGCCGGGATCAGATGTCTGCGCCGGGGCGGCCAGGACATCGTCGATCCGGTACTCCCGCGCGGCCGCGACCGCGACCGACGGGTCGATGTCGCCGTCGCGAGCCAGAACCTCGAGGGTGGCCACCACGACGGATTCGGCGTCGGTGTTGAAGTAGCGGCGGGCCGCGGGGCGGGTGTCGGAGAAACCGAAACCATCGGTGCCCAAGGTCAGGTAGGAGTTCGGTACCCAGGGCCGGATCTGCTCGGGCACGGCCCGCATCCAGTCCGACACCGCCACCACCGGGCCCGCGGTCCTTCCGAGCAACGCGGTGACGACGGGCACCGGCGCCGGGTGCTCCGGGTGGCGCAACCTCTCCTTCTCGGCCGCGAGTCCGTTGCGATGCAATTCGTTCCAACTTGTCACCGACCACACGTCCGCGGCCACGTCCCAGTGCTGCGCGAGCATGTCGGCGGCGCGCAGTGCGGCCGGCATGGCAACACCGGAGGCGAGAATCTGCGCGACGCTGCTGCGCTTCTCGGTGGCCGCCCGGTAGCGGTACATCCCCTGCAGCAGGTTCTGCACGTCGAGATGCTCGGGCTCGGCGGGCTGAGGGTAGGGCTCGTTGTAGATGGTGATGTAGAAGTAGACGTTCTCCGGGTTGTCCCCGAACATTCGCGCCAGTCCACTTTCCACGATGTGGGCGATCTCGTAGGCGAATGCCGGGTCGTAGGCCACCACGGCCGGGTTGGTCGAGGCCAGTAGAAGGGAATGGCCGTCGGCATGCTGCAGGCCCTCGCCGGTCAGCGTCGTTCGCCCCGCGGTTGCGCCCAGCACGAAGCCGCGGGCCATCTGGTCGGCGGCCGCCCAGAAGCCGTCGCCGGTGCGCTGGAACCCGAACATCGAATAGAAGATGTAGACCGGGATCATCGGTTCGTCATGGGTCGCATACGACGTCCCGACGGCGGTGAACGACGCGGTCGAGCCGGCCTCGTTGATGCCCTCGTGCAGGATCTGCCCCTTCTCACTCTCGGTATAGGCCAGCATCAACTGAGCATCCACCGCCGTGTAGAGCTGACCGTTGCGGTTGTAGATCTTCAGGCTCGGAAACCACGAGTCCATGCCGAAGGTGCGGGCCTCATCGGGAATGATCGGGACGATGCGCGGCCCGATGTTGCTGTCGCGCAACAGTTCCTTGAACACCCGCACCGTCGCCATGGTGGTGGCGACGTCCTGGGCACCGGAGCCGGACTTGAGCGGCTGATAGACGTCCCGGGGCGGCAACGTCAATGCCTTGGACTTTGTGCGGCGCTCCGGCAGGAAGCCGCCGAGGGAGGTTCGCCGGTCCAGCAGATAGCGAATCTCAGGGGCTTCCGATCCCGGATGGTAGTAGGGCGGCAGGTAGGGGTTCTCCTCGAGTTGTGCGTCGCTGAGCGGGATTTTCATCGCATCGCGGAAGTCCTTGAGGTCTTGCAGCGCAAGTTTTTTCATCTGGTGGGTGGCGTTTCTGCCCTGAAAGTGGGAACCCAGCGTGTAGCCCTTGATGGTCTTGGCCAGGATCACCGTCGGCTGGCCCTTGTGTTCCATCGCCGCCCGGTAGGCGGCGTAGACCTTGCGGTAGTCATGGCCGCCGCGCTTGAGGTTCCAGATCTCGCTGTCGCTGATGTCCGCCACCAACGATTTGGTCCGCGGGTCGCGGCCGAAGAAGTGCTCGCGCACGTAGGCGCCGTCGTTGGCCTTGTAGGTCTGAAAGTCCCCGTCCGGGGTGGTGTTCATGAGGTTGACCAGGGCGCCGTCGGAGTCGGCCTGCAGTAGCGCGTCCCATTCGCGGCCCCACACCACCTTGATGACGTTCCAGCCGGCGCCCCGGAAGAAGGACTCCAGTTCCTGAACGATCTTGCCGTTGCCGCGCACCGGTCCGTCGAGGCGCTGCAGATTGCAATTCACGACGAAGGTCAGGTTGTCCAGTCCCTCCAGGGCGGCGACGTGGGCTAGGCCGCGGCTCTCCGGCTCGTCGGTCTCGCCGTCGCCGAGAAACGCCCAGACGTGCGACTCGGAGGTGTCCTTGATGCCGCGGTCGTGCAGGTAGTGATTGAACCGGGCCTGATAGATCGCGTTCATCGGGCCCAGCCCCATTGACACGGTGGGGAATTCCCAGAAGTCGGGCATCAGCCGGGGGTGCGGGTAGGACGGGAGTCCGCCGCCCGGGTGGCTGTGCTCCTGACGGAAGCCGTCGAGTCGGTCGGCGCTGAGGCGCCCCTCCAGGAACGCCCGGGCGTAGATGCCGGGGGACCCGTGCCCCTGGATGAAGATCTGGTCGCCGCCGCCGGGATGTGATTTGCCGCGGAAGAAGTGGTTGAAGCCGACTTCGTAGAGCGAGGCCGAGGATGCGTAGGTGGAGATGTGCCCGCCGACGCCGACACCGGGACGCTGGGCGCGGTGGACCATGATCGCGGCATTCCATCTGATCCAACGGCGGTAGCGGCGCTCGACCTCCTCGTCGCCGGGGAACCAGGGTTCCAAGTCGGTCGGGATGGTGTTGACGTAGTCCGTTGAGGTCAGTGCCGGGATCGCCACCCGTTGTTCGCCGGCCCGTTCCAGCAGGCGAAGCATCAGGTAGCGGGCCCGGGCCGGGCCGGACCGGCCGAGCAGATCGTCGAATGATTCCAGCCACTCCGAAGTCTCATCCGGATCGATGTCGGCCAGATAGGACGCCACGCCCTCGCGGATGACCCGGACGCGGTCGGGTCCTGATGAGCTGGGTCCCGATACATCACGCGCGAACTGGGCCGTCAACTTGCGCTCCTCGGTAGCCGGTGCAGGTATTGCCCGTCCCATGGTGCCGCACTCGAGGCTCTCCCGCCGCAGAGTGGCCGCAGATGTCATCGAGATGGATTCGGGGCGACGACGAAACACCCGCGGCGCGCCGGGTGGTCGGCTCAGACGGTAACGTCTGCGGGTGTGTTGATCGGATCCATCCGCCGACGGCGCATCGTCGGACTACTGGCCGGTGGTGCGGCGCTGGCGGTGTTCGCGGCGGCCGGGTGCACCACCGTCACCGGAGGCGACGCGGGGGTCGATGCCGCCGAGGCGCCGGCCTATCGCACGTCGGTCTCGGTGTCGTCGTCCCAGTCGGTGGCCAGCAGCAGCGCCCGGGAGTCCGAACGGCAGGCTGCGCTGACCACGGCCGCCCTGCGCTCCAGCTGTGAGACGTTGTCGATCTCCAGTGCCGACGCCATCGACGCAGTCAACGCCTATGTCAGCGCCTTCAACGACGAGGGCGGCGATGTCGAGACCACCGAAGGTCCGGCAGTGGATGCGCTCAACCAGAGCGCGGCGGCGGTGGACGACAGCGTCACCGACGTGATGCCCCCGGAACTCAGCGACGCGTTCGCTGCCTGGGCCGATGGCGCATTCGCCGCTGCCGAGGCGATCAGCAGCCAGGTGACCCCGGCTGAGTTCAATGAGATAATCGGTGAGCTCAACGACGCGAGGTCCGAGGCGTTAAGCCTCTGCGACGCAACGTACTGAGATCGGGCGTGCGACGATATGGCCCAATACATCGGATCGAGAAATGAGGGAGGTCCCGAAGGTGGTCGCCGCGGGTGACAGCGGTCGCAACTATGCCCAGAGGCTGGGCATCCACCAGGATCAGGTCGTTCAGGAGTTGGGCTGGGACACCGACTCCGACGACGACATCCGGGCAGAGGTGGAGGAGTCCTGCGGCAGTGAACTTCTCGATGAGGATGCCGACGAGGTCATCGACGTGGTTCTGATCTGGTGGCGCGACGGTGACGGAGACCTGGTGGACCGACTGATGGACGCGATCGCGCCGTTGGCCGAAGATGGAGTCATCTGGGTGCTGACACCCAAGACAGGTAAGCCGGGCCACGTGCTTCCGGCCGATATCGCCGAGGCCGCACCGACGGCCGGGCTGATGCAGACCTCGTCGGCGAATTTGGGCGACTGGAGCGCCAGTCGGCTGGTACAACCGAAATCGAAAGCAGCGGGGAGACATTCATGACATTGGCAATCGGAGCCGAGGCCCCGGACTTCACCCTCAAGGATCAGAACGGGCAGCCGGTCGCCCTCAGTGACTTCAGGGGCAAGAAAAACGTGTTGCTGGTGTTCTTCCCGCTGGCCTTCACCGGGATCTGCCAGGGTGAACTCGATGAGGTTCGGGACAACCTGCCCGACTTCGACAACGACGAGACGGCGACCCTGGCCGTATCGGTGGGTCCGCCACCCACGCACAAGATCTGGGCCACCGAGAGTGGCTTCACCTTCCCGGTGCTGTCGGATTTCTGGCCGCACGGTGCGGTCGCCCAGTCCTACGGGGTGTTCAATTCCGATGCCGGCTTTGCCAATCGCGGCACCTTCGTGATTGACCGCTCCGGTGTCGTCCGCTTCGCCGAGATGAATCAGCCCGGTGAGGCCCGCGATCAGAAGGTGTGGACCGACGCGCTGTCGGCGCTCAAGTCCTGATGCGCTCGGGCGTGTAGCTCAGGGGTAGAGCTCTGGTTTTACACACCAGCGGTCGGGGGTTCGAAACCCTCCGCGCCCACTCGAATAGCATCGCCGGTTATGGGGATGCAATGGCAGCCGCCGTCTCAACCGCCGCCGGCGGCCAGGAAGTCCTGGTTGCCCGCGGCCATCATCGGCGCGGCTATCGTGATCGCGGGCGCCCTGGTGGCCGGCGCGGTGATCCTCAAGGGTGGCGGGGCGGTCACCGATGGCGGTGCGACGACGACATGTGAGGCATGGGCGGAAACGCGACAGACGCTGCGGGCGATTCCGGCGCTACCGGGCGGCTGGAATTGGAACACTCCGAACATCGAGAACTACATCCGGATCCAGAATGCGCCGGTCGGCGCGGCTCTGGATCTGTTCGAGCCCAAAATCGCCGCTGAACCTGTCGACGTGGCGCGGGCGGCGGAACAGTACATCGCGGCCCGACGCGCACAGATGGCCGCACTCACCGACCGCAGCTACGTCCCCGCCGACGGGAACTCGGTCGACAGCGCACTGGCTCGACTCAATCAGCTGTGCGGGATTGTCGACGACGGCCGATCTATCTGAGGAGTCTCAACAGCAGCCGGGTCGCGCGCCCGGTGGGGGAAGGTGGGCGTGTGCGGTTTCGTCGACGCCTGCAACCGCACTGAGGAAGCTGTCGAGATCGACGCGCTGTCCGCCCAGCCACGTGCCGAGCACGGTGGCCGTCTCGGCGAGATCGGCGGGGGCGACGGTGAAGGGATCAGCTGCCAGTTCGGTGAAATCGGCGAGTTTGCCCACGGTGATCGACCCGACCAGCGTGTCCCGATGCAGGGTGCGAGCGGCGTCGATGGTGTGGGCCCGCAACGCTTGATCCAGGGTCATCGTCTGGTCCGGTCCGTGTACCGCGCCGGAACGGGTGCGCCGGGTCACCGCGGTCGCGATGTTGAGAATCGGACTGGGTGGCGAGACCGATCCGTCGTTGTGGAAGGACACCACCGCGCCCGATGCCGCGGCGTCGCCGAAGGCCTGCCAGCGGCTGCCGTGCTCGTGGTCGAAGATCTCTCCGTCCAGCAGGTCGCCCCAGTAGTAGTACTGGAACGGGCCCATCGAGGTGTGCACTCCGAGTTTGGCGGCCCGGTCGAAGTGCCGCCGGGTTCCCGCGCCCAGGTGCTCGATGCGCCACCGGTGGTCGGTGCCGTACAGATCATGGCGTTTCAGGGCCGCCTCGTAGGCGTCCAGCGCCAGGTCGATGGCGAGATCGCCGTTGGCATGCAGTGCCATCTGCCAGCCGGCCGGCGCGGCTTTATCCAGGATGGCGTCGATTTGGGCGCGGGTGTAGTTCATCGACTGCGGCCCACCGGCTTTCGCTGGGTCGATGCCGGCCATCCGGGTGGTCTCGGTGCTCAGGTAAGGAAACGAGATACCGATGTTGCCCACCCAGGGTGAGCCGTCGGTCCACAACTTGACGCCCTGTTTGATCAGCCACTCGTCGCCGGCGGCGAAGGAGGTGGGCTCGACGTAGGTGTTGCTGGTGGATACCTCCCACATGCTGACCCGCAGCGGGCAGGACGGGGCCGCCGCCAACGCCTCGTACCCGGCTTTGAGGTTGAGGTCGAAGGTCATATCCGAGGTGGAGGTCAGACCTGCCTGCGCCATCGTGGCGTAATACTCCGCGGCGGCCACCAGTGGGTTGCCCAGGGTGGCGAGGATATCGCCGACCACGGCGAACAGCACCCCGGTCTCGAAGCCCTGGCCGTTGAGGCTGCCATCGGAATTACGGCCGAAGTGCGCCCCGACCGGGTCGGCCGGCGGGTTGACGTCCCAGCCCTTGGACTTCATCAGCGCGGTGTTGAAATACACGCCGTGTCCGGAGTTGTCGACGACGACCGCGATCCCGGTCGGCGAAAATCCTGTCCAGTTCGGGGGCGCGGGTCGTTGGTGCAGCAGGGCGTCGAAGCCGGAGAACAGCAGGGGCGTGCCCGCAGCGCTGTTCGCGATCGCGTCGGCGAACACCTTCTCGACATCCGAGAAATTCGGGACGGTGAAGGGGGTGATGTTGCGGGCCGGTGCCTCGGTGGCGACCCCGCTCATCAGGGGGTGGCTGTGCGGTTCGACGAGCCCGGGCAGCAGTGCCGCTGCGCCGGTGTCGATCACCTCCGCGCCGGTGGTGGCGGCTCGGCATTCCTGCAGTGATCCGACCGCAACGATCCGGCCATCCGCCACGGCCACCGCCCCGGCTCGGGCCGGTCGGGATCCATGGTGATCACGGTGCTTGCTGTGAGGATCCGGTCAGACATCGTCACCTGCTCTCGTCATGGGCTGGGTTCAGTACATCATCTGTGAAAGGCTGCCGTGGTGGCTGGGCTCGGGTGGGCGATGCCCGCTGGAATCGCGGCCGGGTACCTGGCCGACGTCGTGTTCGCCGATCCCCGGCGTGGCCATCCGGTGGCGGGGTTCGGTTGGTGTGCATCAACTCTTGAGAGATTCAGCTACCGCGACAGCCGGGGTCCGGTGTGCTGCACAATCGTGGCATTGGATGACCGGCGTGGCCGGAGCCGGTGCGCTGGCGCAGCGCCGGGCGGCGGTCGGCGTCCCGCTCGCGCTGGCCGCCGCCGCCACCTGACCGCCCTGGGCGGTACCAGCTTGGCCGCCACCGGCGCTGCGATGGCAGATCTGCTCGACGGCGGTGATCTCGGACGGGGCGCGCGCTCTGTTGCCGTCGCCTGTGCGGCCGCGATCCGGCGGCGCTCGACGGTCCGGGGCTGGCTCGCGCGGCGTGCGAGTCGGTGGCTGAGAACACCTCCGATGCCAGCGTCGCTCCGCTGCTGTGGGCGGCGGTGGCCGGGGTGCCCGGCGTGCTGGCCTATCGCGGGATCAATACCCTCGACGCGATGATCGGCCACCGGTCGGTGCGCTATCTGCGATTCGGTTGGGCGGCAGCCCGATCAGACGATGTCGTCAACTACGTCCCGGCCCGGGTCACCGGCGTGCTGGCTGCGCTGTGCGCCCCCGCGATCGGCGGTACCGGATCCGGCGCGCTCACAGCATGGTCCCGCGACGCCGGTCGGCACCCCAGCCCGAACGCCGGGGTGGCCGAGGCCGCGTTCGCCGGCGCACTGGGGGTGCGACTGGGCGGCCCGACTCAGTACCGCCACGAACTGGAGATCAGGCCCACCCTGGGCGAGGGCCATTCCCCGGTGCCCCGGGACCTGCGGCATGCGGTTCGGCTGTCGCGGCTGGTGCAACTTGCCGCCGTCGGCCTCGCGGTGTTGGTCAGCGCCGGTGTTCAGCGCCGCCGACCGTAGCGGTCGGCCAGTTTGTCCTCGACGGTGACCGGCTCGGTGGATTCCCGGGCCGCCTCCCGGTTGGCGGACTCCCGGCGTCGCATCCGGATCTCGGAGTAGATGAAGTAACCCATTCCGATGGGTGCGAGGATGCCGAAGGCGACCCACTGGATTCCGTAGGACAAAAACGGCCCGGCATCGAGTCGAGGCAGCGGCAGGACGTCGAGGGCGCCGGGCTGGTTCTCCATCAGTTGCAGGTAGGAAATGGTCAACGGGGTCTCGGTGATGGCGGCGATCTGGCGGGTGTCGATGGCGTACACCTGCCAGGTTCCGTTTTCGCGGAACGGTTGCATGTCTTCAACCGGTGCGGTCTCAGGGTCTCGGAGTCGCGCGGTGATGCGCACGGTACCGGTGGTCGGCGGTGCGACGGTGGGCATTTCGGTGCCTTGGGACGGACGCACGAAACCTCGGTTCACCAGCACGGTGGGACCGCCGTCCACCGCGAAGGCGGTGAGGACCTCGAAGGCCGGCTTCCCGGCTATCAACCTCAGCCGAGCAAGCACCTGAACGCCGGGGAGATACCGGCCGGTGGCCGTGACCTGTCGCCACTGATCCTCGGGTGCCGACGAATCCTGCCGTGGCAAAAACGATGTCACCGCAACCGGATCGGCCGACAGCGAAGCCTTGATCTGATTGTTCTCCCGTGACGTGGTGGTGTTCTTACCCAGTTGCCACGGTGCGAGCACTGTCAGGGATAGGTAGGCGAAGCCCGCGACGACGAGTGCCAGGGCGATCCACCCGGGCCGGAACAGAAACGTCAACCGCCTCATGTCGAATCCGACTCCGTCGGGTCCGCGGATCGGGCCCCCAGTCGGTCGTCGACCCAGGTGTGAAGACCGGGCAGGGCCGATTCGATCACCGCGAGGACGTCCTCGAAGTCGCCATGGCCGCCGTAGTAGGGATCCTCCACATCGAGTGCGTGTGCTCCTGCGCGCGGGTCGAATGACCGCAACATGCGCAATCTGTCGGCTTCGACCCCCCGCTCGGCGAGGATCCGCTGGTGATTGCGACCCAGTGCGATCACCAGATCGGCCGAGAGGTGCTCGGCGCTGATCTGGGCGGCGCGGTGCTCGGCGGGATAACCGCGTTCGCTGAGCACGCGTACCGCGCGATCGTCGGCCCCGGCGCCGGCATGCCAATCGCCGGTGCCCGCACTGCTGACCCGAACCAGGCCGGCCAGCCCGCGCTGCGCCAGTTGGTGGGCGAACATCTTCTCGGCCATCGGAGAGCGGCAGATGTTGCCCGAACATACGAAGGTGACGTGCAGGGGCGCCTCGTGCAGGGGCGTGACGTGCGGGGGCGTGACGTGCGGGGGCGCCTCGTGCAGGGGCTCAGACACCGAGCACCTCGCGCAGTGCGGACATCGTCGCGACCCGAGTGGTGGATCCGCCTGCTCCCGGCTCACCGAAGTCGGCGGCGCCGTAGCCCCAACCAACGACGACGGTGTCGATGCCGTGCTCGGCCGCCCCCTCGACGTCATGGGCGCGATCGCCGACCATCAGCACCCGCTCGGGTAGCGGATGGAGTTGGGACAGCGCGTGGGCGAGAACGTCGGCCTTGGCGGCGCGGGTTCCGTCGACGCTGCCTCCGGCGATGACGTCGAAGTGCTCCGTCAGTCCGAAGTGGTCCAGTATCCGGCGTGCGATGGGTTCGGCCTTGGAGGTGGCCACAGCCAGCCGCACCCGGGCGTCCCGCAGGTCGGTCAGCAACTGCGGTACACCGTCGTACACGCTGTTCATCGCCCAGCCCCGGCTGGTGTAATCGGCCCGGTAGGCGCTGATCGCCTCATCGGCTCGTTCGCCCAGACCCATCGACGCCAGGGTGTGATGCATGGGCGGGCCGACCACGCGGGCGGCCAGATCGCCGTCGGGCACCTCGGCGCCGATCGCGGTCAGGGCACGCCGGAAGCTCGCCACGATGCCGTCGGCCGAATCCGTCAGCGTGCCGTCGAGATCGAAGATCACCAACTGCGGGCGGTTGCCGATGAATGGGATCACCCCACCATTGTGGCTGACGGACTCCGGGACCGGCGGCCGCCCGTGGCGCACTACTGTTCGTGAGGTGGTCAGCGCGCAGCACGATGGGGCGGTTCCCCGCCGAGGCTCGCGTTACCACGGCGATCGGGCCGCCGATCCGGGCATGCTGGACTTCGCCGTCAACGTCCGTCACCGGCAGCCCCCCGACTGGCTGCTGGCGCGCCTGGCCGCCCGACTACCCGACCTCGCGGGGTATCCCAGCGTGGCCGACCAGCAGGCCGCGGTTCGTTCGGTTGCTCGCCGCCACGGGGTGCCCGAGGACCACGTGCTGCTGCTGGCCGGCGGATCGGAGGGCTTCGCCCTGCTGCCGGCGCTGCGGCCGCGCTTGGTCGCACTGATCGTCCCGTCCTATACCGAGCCCGAGGCGGTCCCTGACGGCCGGTGTCGCACTGCACCAGGTGCCGCTGACACCCCCGTTCCGACTCACCGACGCCATCTCGGCCAGAATTCCCTGCCGCCGACATGGTTGTCCTGGGAAACCGACCAACCCGACCGGGGTGCTGCACTGCGGGATCCTGGCGTTGCGGCGGGACTCGACTGGTCGTCAATGACGAAGGCCTCGCCGATGCGGTGCCCGGCGCAGCCGGAATCGGTGGCGTTTCCGGTGGGTGCACCCGATGTGCTGGAAGGTGCAGTCTGACCAGTTCGACCCGCGCCGGCGCCTGCGGCCGGCTACGCACTGGGCGCCCCCGAGGTGCTGGCGCGGTGCCGGGTCGGGCCGCGCGGCCGCACTGGCCGCTGGGCACGCTGCAACTGGAGGCGATCGCCGCCTGCCAGAACCTGGCGCAGTCAGTGCGGGCGAGGCGGATGCCCGGCGGTTGGCGGTGTTGCGGCATCGAGATGGCCGGCGCGCTGGCCGGCCTGGGTCTGGAGGTGATCGGCGCAGTGCACCGTTCATCGCGTTCGCCGTCCCGACGCTGTTTTGATGCGAAAGCATTGCGCAACAGGGGGATCGCTGTGCGGCGATGCACACTGTCGGCATGGGGACGAACCATCTGTGGGTGGCGGTGCGGGCCGAGTGGTCGGCACTGGTGAGCGCGCTCGCGGAGGTGCTGCGATGAGTCCGCCTGGCCGACGTCATTGCGGTGCTCGATGCGCTTTACCCCGCCCGGTTTGGCCCGCGACTGGGACTCGTCGGGCTCGGTGTGCGGCGATCCGCTGGACCTTACTCGGTGACTGTCGCCGTGGACGCGACCGCCGCGGTGGTCGGACCATCTTTCGAGCGAGGGTTACTTACTGGCACACCACTCACTGTTGGGCGCGGGGTGGACACGGTGGCCGCAGACGCGGGGCGTTGGTACCGCCTGATTCGCACCGGCGCTGCGCTGTTCACCGCTCATACCAATGCTGACGCCGCCAATCCAGGTGTGTCGGACGCACTGGCCGAGACGCTGGGATTGACGGTCGAGGCGGTGCTCGACCCGATCGGTGCCGGCCCGGCCCTGACAAGGGGTGATTTTTGTTCCCGGTGAAACGCCGAGGTGGTGCGGTCGGCAGTGTTCGCGGCGGCGCCGGGCAGATCGGCGACTATTCGCACTTGGACCGTCGCGGCAGTGGCCAGTTTCCGCTCGGTGCCGGCGCATGATCGGAGCCGGGCGCGCTGCACCGTCTGCCAGAGGATCGGGTGGAGGTCATCGCCGCGGCCGCCATCAGGGATCGGGTGCTGGCCGCGATGCGAGCCGCCCAATCTGCACAGGAGCCGGCCTTCGATGTGATCAGCCTGGCACCGCTGCCCACAGATGTCGGCATCGGCCGGATTCGCGCACTGGCTCGGCCACAGCGGTTCTCGGATTTCGTGGCCTGGGCCGACCGGTGCTCCCGAAGACGATCTCACGGTGTCCGCGGGGCGGGCGATCCGGCCGCGACGGTGCTCCGGGTCGCGGTCTGCAGGTGGCGCCGGTGACTCGCTGCTGGGAGCGCCGCGCCGGTGCGGGCGTGCAGGCTCATCTCACCGCCGATCTGCGCCACCATCCTGGCGGACGAACATCGCCGAGTCAGCGACGTCGGTTTGATCGTCGCCCACTGGGCCAGTGAGTACCCGTGGTGCACCAGCCGTTGAATTGCTGCGCACTCTCTGGCGCCGCGTTACCGGTCACCGTGAGTCCACTGCGCACCGATCCCTGGAATATCGAAATACCCGAGAGGGCGGCATGAAAGCTGAAGTTGCACAGCAGATTGCGCTACTGGAGTTGGCCGAGCTGATGCCGAGCTGTCCCGGCTTGATCATCGGGTGGCGCACCTGCCCGGAGCAACAGCGTTGCGTGATGAGCTGCACGGCGAGTAACGCAGTTCAAGCCGACCGGTTGTCCGCGGTCGCGCATGGCGCTGGAGGACACGACGCCCAGATATCCCGGCTGTTGGAGATCGACGGCGTGCGCAAGCGTGAGGACCGTGATCGCGGCCTGCTCGATTCCGGCTCGGTGAACCCCAAGCAGCTTGGTGACCTGCAGCACGAGTTGGCCACTCTGAGCGGTCGCCAGGCGAGCCTGAGGATTCGTTGCTGAGGTGATGGAGCGCCGCGAGCAACTGGCGGCTGAGCACAGCGAGGAGCAGGTCGCCACAGCGGCGCTGGGCCGGGGGAGCTTGGTGCGGCCGAGGAGATCCGCGATGAGGTTGCGGCTGAGATTGAACACCCGAACCGGCCGGACGAAACGGCGGACCGAGTTGCGGCGGAACCGACCCCGAGTTACTCAAGCTCACGAGCGTCAACGGGCGAGCGCGGGCGTCGGCGCCGGCCGACCCACCGGAGGTCGGTGTGGAGCATCGAATCGAACTCGACCGGGGTGAACGGCCCGAATCACTGGCTGTTCGATCATGAGGTGTTGCGGTGCTCGGAGTGGGGCCATTCTGCGGGTTCGTGGACCCGGCGCGTGGTCGTCATCGAGGCCGACGGGGGGTTGCGGGGGAATCCGGGCCCGGCCGGATTCGGATGTGTGGTGTTCTCGGCAGACCACACCACCGTGCTGGCCGAGCGCCAAACAGTTCATCGGCGAGACCACCAACAACGTCGTACAAATTGACGTCGGACTTGAGCAGGCACGCTCGACTGGGGCGAACGAGGTTGCGGGTGTCGATGGATTCAAAGCTCGTCGTCGAACAGATGAGTGGGCGCTGGAAGGTCAAGAACCCCGGTATGGCCGAACTGAACCAGCAGGCGCCCTGGCGTCGACGTTCGACGCCGTCACCTGTGGATTCCGCGGGAAGCGCAACGCTCACGCCGATCGCCCATTAATGAGGCGATGGACGCGGCCGCGTCGGGGAGCCGGGGACCGCCGCGGACCTACAGACGCGGTCGCCGTCCCGCCGTCGGCCTGACCGGCAATACCGGCGTCCGACCCGCCTGCTGTTGCGCCACGGTCAGACCGAGTTGTCCCGGCAGCGTCGATATCCGGCCGGGGCGATCCTGAACTCACCGACACCGGCCGCGGGCAGGCGGCCGACGCCGCCCGCTACCTGGCTGACAAGCGCGGCATCTCAGCGGTCATCTCCTCGCCGCTGCAGCGGGCCCATGCGACCGCCACGGCTGCCGCGGACGCACTCGGATTGACCGTCGCGGCGTCACCGGACCTCATCGAGACCGACTTCGGCGAGTGGGAGGGGCTGACCTTCCCGAGGCGGCCGAACGCCACCCCCCGAGGCACGGCCGCTGGCTGCGTGACACCAGCCTGGCAGCCCCGGGCGGGGAGAGCTTCGACGAAGTCCAGCATCGGGTGCAGCGCGCCCGCGACCGCATCGTGGCCGAGCACTCCGGAACCACCGTGCTGGTGGTCTCGCATGTGACGCCGATCAAGACCCGCTGCGGCTGGCACTGGCCGCCGGCCCGACGATCCTGCATCGGCTGCACCTACCTGGCTTCACTGAGCGTCGCGGAGTTCTATAGCCGACAACCAGGCGTCAGTGCGCCTGGTCAACGACACGTCGTACCTGCGGAGGTTGTGATGGACGACGATGCCGACTCCCGCTGCGCCAGGCGATGACCCGTCGGCTGCTGCGCCGTTCGGTGACCCGTGGCGATCACCCCCTGCCGGCGGTACCGGGCATGCTCGATGAGTACGTGACCTGCGACGAGCTGTTCACCTCGCTGGAGGCAGGTTCACCGCCGTGGAACTGGGCCCACCTGCGCACAGTGATCGAGGGGCAGGTGGCCGCGGCCTTTCGGCATCGCCGCGATCGGACATCGTCATCACCTACGACTCACCGGTGGGACTGACGGTCAACTACCACGTGACGGCCAAGTGGTTCACCGTCGAGGGCGCCTACGACAACTGGTGGCCACCCGCGTGAGCCGCCGCTGTACCGGCACCGAACCCGACGCCCGGGTATGGGCTCTGGCCGGGGAGGCGGACAGTCCATCGACCTTCCCGATCCTCGATGTCGGCGCCGGGACCGGACGCAACACTTGGCGCTGGCCCGTCGCGGCCATCCGGTCGACGCCGTCGAGATGACTCCGAAATTCGCCGACCTGCTCCGCTCCGGGGCTCAGCAGGAATCCCTGGACGTCCGGGTGATTGAGCGCGACGTCTTTGAGACCCTGCAGGATCTACGCAGCGACTACCAGCTGATCCTGCTCTCGGAGGTGGTGTCGGACTTCCGCACCGTCGACCAGCTCAGGGGAGTATTCGAGTTGGCCGCCCACTGCCTGGCCCCGGGCGGGAGGCTTGTTCAACATCTTCCTCCCGCGGCACACCTACCTGCCGGACCCGGCGGCGCGCGAACTCGGTCAGCAGTGTTATACGTCGATCTTCACCGACGCGGAGTTGGTCGCGGCGGTGGCGGGCCAACCGCTGGAACTGATCTCCGATGAGTCGGTTCACGACTACGAAAAAGATCACTTGCCGCCCCAGGGCTGGCCACCCACCAGCTGGTACGTCAACTGGGTCAGCGGTCTGGATGTGTTCGACGTCCCCCGGGAGGATTCCCCGATCGAGCTGCGCTGGCTGGTGTACCGCAAGCCCGAGCGCTAAGTTGATCACCGCGGACGAGTTGGCCGGGCGGCCGCGGCGCGCCGTTGGTGCGTCGAGGAAAGTCCGGACTTCACAGAGCAGGGTGATTGCTAACGGCAATCCGGGGTGACTCGCGGGACAGTGCCACAGAAAACAGACCGCCACCGGCCCTGAGGTCGGTGGTAAGGGTGAAACGGTGCGGTAAGAGCGCACCAGCATCCCGGGTGACCGGGATGGCTCGGTAAACCCCACCCGAAGCAAGGCCAAAAGGCCGCACCCTGCCTTCGGGCCAAGGGTGCGGCTGCGCAGGCGTTTGAGGGTTGCTCGCCCGAGCCTGCGGGTAGGCCGCTGGAGGCACCCGGCGACGGGTGTCGGAGATGGATGGTCGCTGCCGCGTCGCCGCTTGTGCGCGGCGCGGGACAGAATCCGGCTTACAGGCCAGCTCGTCCGCCCTATCGGGCTCGGCCCACGGTTCGGCGTAGTTCGCGCAGCGCGCCCTCGAGTTGGTCACGGCAGGTGCGTGCCAGCTCATCCTCCTCGCGGTAGAGCACGCCGTAGGTGAAGGTGTCCTCCCCGGCGGCATGCGCGGCATCGGCCTGCTGCACCAAATGGGTCCGGCTGACCACGCTGTCCTGGTGATCGCCCAGCAGGGTCTGGATCGTCTTGGATCGCTGCGATACCCGGACCTCGCCGGTGGCCGCCGCTACATAGCGAAGACGCTTCGCCGCCTTTCGAATTCGGTGCAGTGCGTCATCACGGTCGGCCTGGGTGGCGGCTTTGGTCGCTTTGGAAGCCTTGACGAGTCTGCGGTAGCTCGACGAGATGTCCGCCGGTGGACGATCGTCCTCGACGGCGGGCGGGCGGGTCACGGCCAGGTTCTCCAGCGCGTCGAGAAGCCGGAAGTACCGCGGTGAGCGCATCGCCTTCAGTGACCGCGCCAATCGGTTTGATAACGGCGTTGGGCACCGTCGACGAGTCGCTCGCGAACCGGCCCGCGGATCCAGTTCGGCGGGCAACCCGTCGAGGGCACTGCGGTAGCGATCGGCGAGGACCTCGGCGTCGCGGGCGATTCAACACGGCGGCCAGTTCGCGCAGTTCGCCCAATACCCACGCATCGTCGTCAGGCCGAAGGCATCCCCGGAAGCCTGGAAGCAGACTGCGGATCTGTCGGGTGGCCACCGCATCTGGTGCACCGCGTCATCGGCGTCGCACGTACCGCGCGGTCCCACACCAGCATCAGTTCGACCTGCTCGGCCACCGCACGGTGCACCGGATCTGAGGGCGGCTCGGCGCGGCGGCACTGAATCCCCGAGCACCTTGGCGGCTGAGCCGTGGAGCCCCGGACCGCCCCGGCGTCGAGGAGGCGATTGCCCAGCCGGTCCAGCAGTCCGGCGGTGTCGTCACCCGGGTCGATGAGTTCGAGTTCCCACTCCCGCCAATGGGCTTCTCCGGATTCTCCGGGGATTCTCCGGGGGTTTCTCCGCGGGTTTCTTCGCCGGGGCCGTCGTCGACCGGGTTGATGCGGGCCGCGCTGACCTGGTCGTCGCAGAACTCGGCCAGTGCAACGTCGTCGATGCCGTGGATCACCGTGACCTCGCGGCGGGTCGAGATGCGCGGCCGGTGCCAGCGGACGATCCCGGACGATCGCGAGCACGACGTCGAGCAGTGCCCGGGACGTCGCCGGCGCCGGTGCCGGTGCCCAGCGGAGCGTGGACCTCGGTACGCGCGTCCGGCCCGGTCGGAAGTTTGAGGTGCCATCCGGCGTCCGGGCCGCCGGTGCGGCGCCGCAGCGTAATTTTCTTGGCGGCGAGATCGTTGGCGGCGGTGTCGAAGTAGATGGCTTCCAGGTGCTGGGTCGGCAACCGATGGGCCCGGGTCACCGCGAAGAGTCCGTCGAAGGACGGTGTCACGGTCTCATCCCCGACGTCGAATTTGCGCTCCACTTCGACGTGACGGGTCGGCTCACCCGGTTTCGGCATCATCACCCTCGTTCGTTCTACCCTGCTGGACGTGGCCGTTGAGAGGGTCGCACACGAAAGTGAACGGGCTAGAAGCTGTGTTCCTCGGCAGGGAAGGCTCCGCTGGCAACCTCGTTGGCGTACTGCGTTGCGGCGCGGCGTAACTCGCCGCCGACGTCGCCGAAGCGCTTGACGAATTTGGCGGTCTTTCCACTGGTGAGGCCGGCCATGTCCTGCCACACCAGCACCTGGGCGTCGCAATTGCGGCCGGCGCCGATCCCAATCGTTGGGATGGTCAGCTTTCCGGTGATCTGAGTGGCCAGTTCGGCCGGCACCATCTCCATCACCACGGCGAACGCGCCGGCCTCGGCGACGGCGATGGCGTCGGCGACGGTCTGCTCGGCGGCATCGCCGCGGCCCTGCACCCGGAAGCCGCCGAGGCTGTTGACGCTTTGGGGAGTGAATCCGATGTGGGCCATTACCGGAATGCCCGCCGCGGTCAGGGTCGAGATCTGATCGGCGACCCGTTCGCCGCCCTCAAGTTTGACGGCGTGCGCGCCGGCCTCCTTGAGGAACCGCGTCGCGGTGGCCAGGGCCGCCGCCGGTCCACCCTCGTAGCTGCCGAAGGGCAGATCGGCCACCACCAGGGCGTGCTCAGCCCCTCTGACCACGCCGCGCACCAGGGGGATCAGTTCGTCGATGGTCACCGGAACCGTGGTGTCGTAGCCGTACACGACGTTGGCCGCCGAATCGCCGACCAACAGCACCGGAATACCCGCCTCGTCGAACAGTCGCGCAGTGGAGAAGTCGTAGGCGGTGAGCATGGCCCATTTGTGACCCTCGGACTTCATCCGCTGCAGATGGTGGGTGCGGATCCTGGTTCGCGGTTCGTGACGCGGGGAGGCAACCGTCCCGCCGTAGGGGGCCTGCCCTGAAGTGCCGTCGTCGGTGGTCATAGTTGCACCCAATGTTCGCCGGATCGATCCTCGAGGCCTGCGATCCAGGTCCCCGGGTTCGGGTTGACTCCCCAATTGTGCCACCGCCACCACCCACATGGGAATCGGCACGCGGGTGCACTTTCTCACAGTGATTCCTGGAATGCCGTGCCCCGTCTGCCGGCAATGCCGCTCGGGGGTTTGCAGGTTCCGGCTCCGGCCCCGCAGTGCGGGCCTAGCATCGGGACATGCGGCAGCTTCAGCGGCTCAGTGGGCTCGATGCCAGCTTCCTCTATCTGGAGACCCCGACCCAGCCGCTGCACGTGTGCTCGGTCCTGGAGTTGGACGGATCCACCATTCCGGGTGGTTACAGCTTTGAGGGTCTTCGCGCGGCGATGGCATTGCGGATCGCCGCCATCCCGACGTTCCGGGAAAAGCTGGCCAACAGCTTTCTCAACCTCGATCATCCGGTATGGGTGGAGGACGAGGACTTCGACGTCCAACGCCACCTGCACCGGATCGGCCTGCCCGCCCCCGGTGGCCGGGCGGAACTGGCCGAGATCTGTGGGCACCTGGCGGCCCTGCCGTTGCACCGCCGTCACCCGCTGTGGGAGATGTGGGTCATCGAGGGACTCAGCGGGACAGGCACCCGCAAACGCGGACGGATGGCGGTGATGACGAAGGTTCACCACGCCGCCGTTGACGGCGTCACCGGTGCGAACCTGATGTCCCAGCTGTGTTCGGTGCTGCCTGACGCGCCGCCCCCGGAGCCGGTCGAGGCCAGCGCCGAGGCGAATCCGTTGCGGATCGCCCTGGGCGGGTTAGGCCGGTTCGCCGCCCGCCCGATCAAGCTGGCGACCAATGTCCTGCCTACGACGGTGACGACGGTGATCGAAACCGTGCGCCGGGTCGCCGACGGCCGGGCGATGGCGTCGCCCTTCGCCGCGCCGCACACCCCGTTCAACGCCAGCATCACCGCGCACCGCAACGTGGCCTTCGCCCAACTCGACTTCGAGGACGTCAAGACGGTCAAGAACCATTTCGACGTGAAGGTCAACGACGTGGTGATGGCGCTCGTCTCGGGGGTGTTGCGGCAGTTCATGCTCGACCGGAACGAGTTACCGGAGGCATCCCTGGTGGCCATGGTGCCGGTGTCGGTGCATGACCGATCTGATCGGCCCGGCCGCAACCAGGTTTCGGGCATGTTCTCCAGCCTCAAAACGCAGATCGCGGACCCTGGCGAGCGGCTGCGGGCGATCGCGGCCGACAACATCGTCGCCAAGGAACACAGTGCCGCGATCGGGGCCACACTGCTGCAGGATTGGAGCCAGTTCGCCGGCCCGGCAGTCTTCGGCGTGGCGATGCGGGTCTATGCACGCAGCCGTCTGACTGAATCGCCGGTCCACAACCTGGTGGTCTCCAATGTGCCGGGGCCGCAGATCCCGCTGTACTTTCTCGGCGCCGAGGTTGACGCGATGTATCCGCTGGGTCCGATCTTTCATGGTGCGGGCCTCAACATCACGGTGATGTCCCTCAACGGAAAACTGAACGTCGGTCTGATCTCCTGTCCGGAACTCCTGCCCGATCTGTCGGCGCTGGCCGACGGGTTCATCCCTGGGATGAAAGAGCTGTTGAAGGCCACCAAAGCGCGTCGGCGCTGAACCGACGCTGACCCGCGGCAGGGCCGGACAACAGGCGGTGGCCGATCAACGTGGCAGCATGGGGGACATGAGGCTGTACCAACGCCCCCGAATTGTCCGTGCCGCGGTGGTGGCTCCCGCCCTGGCCGCGCTGCTCGCCTCGGGTGCCTGCGCCACCGTGGTGCCCGGCACCGCGGTGCTCTCCGCGCCCCAGATCGGTCAACCGGTCCAGTGGGGGCCGTGCCGACCTGCCGGTGGTGGCAGTGGCGAGGCGCTCGCCGTCCCGGCCGGCGCCCAATGCGCGAAGATCGCGGTTCCGGTGGACTACGACAATCCCGACGGCGACGAGGCGACCCTGGCACTGATCCGCTTCCCGGCTACCGGCGAGAAGATCGGTTCGCTGATCATCAACCCCGGAGGACCGGGGGAGTCCGGGATCGACGCGGCCGCCGGCATCGTCGAAAGCCTGCCCGCAGAGGTGCGCCAGCGTTTCGACCTGGTGGGCTTCGACCCCCGGGGAGTCGGATTATCGACCCCGGCGGTGTGGTGCAACTCCGATGCCGACAACGACCGGCTGCGGGCCGATCCGATGGTCGACTACAGCCCGGAAGGGGTCCGCCGGATCGAGGGCGAGACCAAAGCCTTCATTCAGCGGTGCATCGACAAGATGGGACCGGACTTCCTGGCCAACGTCGGCACCGCGAGCGTCGCCCAGGATCTCGACGCGCTGCGCGCGGCGGTCGGTGACGACAAGTTGAACTACCTCGGTTACTCCTATGGCACCCGGATCGGAGCAGCCTACGCCGAGGCCTACCCCGACAAGGTGCGGGCGATGATCCTCGACGGCGCCGTCGATCCGAACGCCGACCCGATCCAGGCCGACATCGACCAGGCCGCGGCTTTCCAGGGCGCGTTCAATGACTTCGCCGCCGACTGTGCCGAAGACCCCGGCTGCCCGCTGGGCACCGACTCGGACAAGGCCGTCGATGTGTATCGCAGCATGGTGGACCCGCTGGTGGAGGATCCGATGCCCACCCGGGATCCGCGCGGTCTGTCCTACGGTGACGCCCTCGTGGGCACCATCATGGCGCTGTATTCACCGAACCTCTGGCGGCACCTGACCCGCGGACTGACCGAGATGACCGAGGGTCGGGGTGACACCATGCTGGCCCTGGCCGACATGTACATGCGCCGAGACCCGCAGGGCCGCTACACCAACGCCACCGATGCCCGGATCGCGGTCAACTGCGTCGACCAGCCGCCGATCACCGACCCGGCCACAGTGGTCGAGGAGGACCGGCGCTTGCGGGAGGTCGCCCCGTTCATGAGCTACGGGGAGTTCACCGGACACGCTCCGATGAGCACGTGTGCTTTTTGGCCGGTGCCTCCGACGAGCACCCCGCACCTGGTGTCCGCACCCGGTTTGCCCCCGGTGCTGGTGGTCTCCTCGACGGGTGATCCGGCCACGCCGTATCAGGCGGGGGTTGACCTCGCCGAGCAACTGGGCGGTGGGTTGTTGACGTTCGACGGCACGCAGCACACCGTGGTTTTCCAGAACGAGGCCTGCGTCGATGACTACGCGGCCGCCTACCTGATCGACCTGACGCTGCCGCCCGCTGACACCACCTGCTGAACCGCTGCGGTTCTGGTACCGGGGCGTGACCGTTCGGCGCCGACCCGGGGGGACCTGACGTGCCACGATGGCGACCATGATCCCTGGGAGCCGGTTGGGCACGGCACTGCTGTGCTGCGTCGTGCTCGCGGCCGGTGGCGCCATCGCGGGACCGGCGGATGCGACTCCGAGCGTCGACCAGGGTGCGCCGCCGCAGCCGGTGTGGGGTGGCTGCGACCGGTTCATCACTGAGACCTTCCTGCCCACCGCCGAGTGCACCAGCGTTCCGGTGCCGATCGACGCTGCGAATCCCGCAGGGGCACAGGCACAGTTGGCCGTCATCAAGATTCCGGCCAGCGGCCGCCGAATAGGGGCGTTGCTGATGAACCCCGGCGGGCCCGGCGCTTCAGCGGTCGACCTCGTCGCCAACATCGCCGACGCCCTCTCCGACAGCCCGATCACCGAACACTTCGACCTGGTCGGCTTCGACCCGCGTGGCGTCGGATATTCCACCCCCGAGATTCGGTGCCGCACCGACGCCGAAGCTGATGCATGGCGACGCGAACCGATGGTCGACTACAGCCCGGCGGGCGTGGCACAGATCGAGGGACTTCATAAGACGCTCGCCCAGTTATGTCTGGACCGAATGGGCAGAGCCTTCCTTGCCGGCGTCGGCACCGCCTCGGCCGCCAGAGACATGGACGCGGTCCGTCAAGCCCTCGGTGAGCAACAGATCAACTACCTCGGTTACAGCTACGGCACCGAATTGGGTACGGCTTATCTGCAGCGGTTCCCCGAACGGGTACGCGCGATGGTTCTCGACGGCGCGATCGACCCCGACCAGGATGCGATCGACTCGCTGGTCGAGCAGATGGCCGGTTTCCAATTGGCCTTCAACGACTTCGCCGCCGACTGCGCCACGTCAGCGGACTGCCCACTGGGCACCGATCCGGAGAAATTCGACAGCCGATTTCACCAACTGGTCGACCCCCTGGTCACCGCGCCCGCAATGACCGCGGACCCCCGCGGTCTGAGTTACGCCGACGCCATCACAGGCACGTTCAACGCGCTGTACACCCCGCAATATTGGAAGTACCTCACCCGAGGTCTGCTCGCTCTGCAGCGCGGTACCAAGGCCGACGCACTGCTGCTACTCGCCGACGACTACCAGGGCCGCGACGACGACGGCCACTACAGCAACGGCCAGGACGCGTTCAGTGCGATTCGTTGCGTCGACTCCCCGACGCCCGGTGATCCGGCGGCCTGGGCCGAGGCCGACCGGCGCATCCGCGAGCGCGCGCCGTTCGCGTCCTTCGGCGAGTTCACCGGATTCGCCCCCCGTGACCTCTGCGCATTTTGGCCGGTTCCGCCCACCTCCGTTCCGCAGGCGGCGTCGCCGGCACCGCCCGGGGCCGTCGTGGTGGTCTCCACCACGCGCGACCCGGCCACCCCGTATGAGGCCGGCGTGGATCTGGCCCGGCAGTTGCGTGCGCCGCTGATCACCTACGACGGCACCCAGCACACGGTGGTGTTCGACGGGCAGGGGTGCGTCGACGAGGCGGTCATCCGATTTTTCGTTGATGCTGAGGTTCCGGGGGATCTGACCTGTTAGTGTCTTACCTTTAGCCCAGGGGCATATGGAGATGGACGACAATGTGCAGGACCGCGCCGAGACCGCGCGCAGGATACTCGGCGAACTCAGCACGAATTCGCTTGCGGCGCTAAGGAAACTCGACCGCGGAACCGTGGCCGAGGCATCGCTGCACCGGGGCGTCAGTAGGTTCTTCCCGGGTGCCAGTCCCGGCCGGATCTCGACCGGGCGAACGGTCTTCAAACTCGGGGCCAAGGCCGGCGATCTCGGCATCAGCGAAGACGGCATCCTCGGCATCACCGATGACGGCGAACTGGTCCGGATGAGTCGCTGGTTGCTGGTCGAGGGCGGTCGGCCGGTCGATCCGCGCGGTTGCAGCCCTCGGTTCCGGCAACGTCTCGCGCGCAGGGCGCGGCGGCTCGGCTGTGACGCGTTGATGTCGGTGTCTCCGATCGCGGCCTACGGTGAGCCCCAACCCGAGACGCGGTTCAACCGGGTCTACCGGAACGTCTTTTACCTGGACGACGCCGGGGCGCTGGTCTTCGGCCATCCCGGCGCGGCCGTGGAGGCCGCCGATTGGTTCGCCCGGGCACTGGCCTGAGTCTGGCCCCGTTTCGTCCCAGGGGTGTCTTCGTAACACGGAGTTAACAGCCGGTGCCTACCCTCGGATCATGGATCGGCAGAAGGAATTCGTCCTGCGTACCCTCGAGGAACGCGACATCCGTTTCGTCCGGTTGTGGTTCACCGACGTGCTTGGATACCTCAAGTCGGTGGCGATCGCCCCGGCTGAACTCGAAGGTGCCTTCGAGGAAGGCATCGGGTTCGACGGCTCCTCGATCGAGGGGTTCGCTCGGGTTTTCGAGTCCGACACCGTCGCGCGTCCCGATCCGTCCACCTTCCAGATACTGCCGTGGACGACCAGTGCGGGCCAGCATCACTCAGCACGAATGTTCTGCGACATCACCATGCCCGACGGCTCACCGTCGTGGGCGGATAGCCGGCACGTGCTGCGCCGGCAATTGGCGAAGGCCGGTGACCTCGGATTCTCCTGCTACGTGCACCCGGAGATCGAGTTCTTTTTGCTCAAGGCCGGACCCTATGACGGGTCCCGGTTCCAGTGCCAGCCGATAACGGCGGCTTCACCGACCAGGCGGTGCGACTCGGCACCCAACTTCCGCCGCCATGCCATCGACGCCCTGGAGCAGATGGGCATCTCGGTGGAGTTCAGCCACCACGAGGGCGCTCCGGGCCAGCAGGAGATCGACCTGCGCTACGCCGACGCGCTGTCGATGGCCGACAACGTGATGACGTTTCGCTACGTGGTCAAGGAGGTCGCACTCGCCGAGGGCGTGCGCGCCTCGTTCATGCCCAAGCCGTTCACCGAATACGCGGGTTCGGCCATGCACACCCACATGAGTCTGTTCGAAGGTGAGACCAACGCCTTCCACGGTCCCGATGATCCGCTGGCGCTCTCCGACATCGCCAAGTCCTTCATCGCCGGAATCCTCGAGCACGCCAGCGAGATCAGTGCCGTCACCAACCAGTGGGTCAACTCCTACAAACGACTGGTGCACGGCGGTGAGGCTCCGACCGCGGCGTCCTGGGGAGCGGCCAACCGTTCGGCGCTGGTGCGGGTACCGATGTACACCCCGCGTAAGGCCGCTTCGCGACGCGTCGAAGTGCGCAGTCCGGATTCGGCATGCAACCCGTATCTGGCCTTCTCGGTGCTCCTGGCAGCCGGCCTGCGCGGTATCGAGAAGAACTACCAACTCGGCCCGCAGGCGGAGGACAACGTGTGGACGCTGACGCCGGAGGAACGCCGTGCGATGGGCTACCGCGAACTGCCGTCGAGCCTGGGCGTGGCGCTTGGGGAGATGGAGAAATCCGAACTGGTTGCTGAGGCACTGGGGGAGCACGTTTTCGATTACTTCCTGCGCAACAAGCGCGCAGAGTGGGAGGAGTACCGCAGCAACGTGACTCCTTTCGAACTCCGGAAGTATCTGTCGCTGTAACAGTCCCGGCCAGACCCCTGCGCTACCGTCATGGGCGTGGCCAAACCCGCGACCCAGCGTTCGCGTCTGCCCGGCGTCGGTCGGCTTGGGTTGGTCGAACCGTCGGCTCCTCTCAACCTCGTCGCACTCGGCTGGGACACCGATGCCCACGTGGAACTGCTGTGGTCGCTCTCCCGAGCGCCGAATGCTGACATCGCCCTGCACGCGCTCGTCCGACTGGCCGAAGCGCTCGGAGACGAATGGCATCGGTTGGACGCCGCGCTGATCAAGGACCGTTCGTTGCGAGGCCGGTTGTTCTCGGTGCTGGGCTCGTCGTTGGCTTTCGGTGACCATCTGGTCGCCAACCCGGCGTCCTGGCATCTGCTCGAGGGCGCGGTGACACTGCCTGGCCCCGAACAGTTGCGCCGGTCATTCGCCGCGGCCATCGCGGAATTCGGTGTCCCGCCGGCCGGTGTCCCGCCGGCCGGTGTCGCATCCAAATTGCGTGAGGTATATCGGAATCAGCTGATGATTCTGGCTGCGCTGGATCTTGCGCCGGCTGTTGAAGACGAGAAGGTGGTGCCCTTCGCCACCGTTGGAGCTCAGCTGGCCGACCTCGCCGACGCGGCCTTGGATGCCGCCCTTCAGGTCGCCGTCTCGGTGGTGTGCGGCGACGATGTGCCACCACCGACCCTCGCGGTCATCGCGATGGGCAAGTCCGGTGCGCGCGAACTCAATTATGTCAGCGACGTCGACGTCATCTTCGTCGGCGAGGACGCCGGGCCGGTGACCACCCGGGTGGCCGGGGAGATGATGCGACTGGCGTCGGAGGCGTTCTTCGAAGTTGATGCCGGACTTCGACCCGAGGGCAAGCATGGCGCACTGGTTCGCACCCTTGATTCGCACATCACCTACTACCAGCGGTGGGCGAAGACCTGGGAGTTCCAGGCGCTGCTGAAAGCCAGGGCGGCCGTTGGCGATGCGGAACTCGGCCGGCGTTATGTCGAGGCGATGCGGCCGATGGTCTGGACCGCCTGCGAGCGCGATGATTTCGTCTCCGAGGTCCAAAGGATGCGTCGTCGTGTCGAATCGCTGGTGCCCGCCGAGGTGCGAGGCCGAGAGATCAAGCTCGGTGCCGGCGGGCTGCGCGATGTGGAATTCGCGGTCCAGTTGCTGCAACTGGTCCATGGCCGCACCGACCCGGCATTGCACGTTGCCTCGACTGTCGACGCGCTGGCCGCGCTGGGGGCCGGCGGCTACATCGGCCGCGACGACGCCGCGAACCTGACCGCGTCGTATGAGTTCCTGCGGTTGCTCGAACACCGACTGCAGTTGCAGCGCCTGCTGCGGAC
>JAGYKK010000031.1 GCA_018401645.1 Mycobacterium sp.
CGACTGATCGCCCTGTGGCGAGGCGCGAGACGTGCAGGATTTCGGGTATGGGCTTCAAATCGCCGATCAATCGCGAAGAACTGAACAAGGTCCTGACCTTGCACCAGGCGTGGCTGCAGGGCATGCGCGGCGGCCGGCCGGCCGATCGACCAGATTGACTCGGTGCTACTGGACCTACTGCGGCTGGGCACCTATCAACTGCTGCGGACGAATGTCGCCCCGCATGCCGCGGTGTCAACCACCGTCGAGCAGGCTGGAATTGAATTCGATTCGGTGCGAGCGGGTTTCGTAAATGGGGTGCTGCGGACCATCTCCAAACGTGATGAACAGTCCTGGTCAGCCGAACTGGCTCCGGCCGTGGCCACCGACCCTGTCGGGCACGCGGCGTTCGTGCACGCCCATCCCCGGTGGATCGCGCAGGCCTTCGCCGACGCGCTCGGCGCGGATGCGGGTGAACTCGATGTTGCCCTTAGTGCCGACGACGCTCGTCCGCTCGTGCACCTCGCCACCCGGCCGGGCGTACGCACCGCCGCCGAATTGGCCGAAGCGGTCGGTGGTGAGGTTGGCCACTACTCGCCTTACGCGGTGTACTTGGACGGGGGCGATCCGGGCCGGTTGACGCCGATCCGAGACGGCGAGGCACTCGTTCAGGATGAGGGCAGTCAGTTGGTGGCCCGGGCGCTTACCCTCGCGCCGCTGATCGGCGAGGACACCGGCCGCTGGCTGGACCTGTGTGCCGGGCCGGGTGGTAAGACGGCGCTGATCGGAGCTATTGCGGCGCAGCGCGGCGCCGTGTTGACCGCAGTCGAGCCCAACGCCCGCCGCGCCGAGTTGGTCGAGCACAACATTCGCGGGCTGACAGTGCCGGTCCTGCGGGCCGATGGCCGCGAGCCACCACTGCCCGCCGACGGCTTCGACCGTGTTCTCGTCGACGTGCCCTGCACCGGGTTGGGTGCCTTGCGTCGCCGGCCCGAGGCTCGCTGGCGTCGAACCCCCGCCGATGTGTCGACGCTGGCAAAGCTGCAGCGTGAGCTGCTGGCTTCGGCGATCAACCTGACCCGACCGGGCGGCGTGGTGCTGTACGCGACCTGTTCTCCGCATCTGGTGGAAACCGTCGGTGTGGTCTCCGACGCACTTCGGCGCCACCCGGTGAGCGCTTTGGATACCCGCGGGCTGTTCGGCCCCGAACTCGGGGGAGGGGAGCACGACGGCCTCGGTCCCGGACCGTACGTGCAACTGTGGCCGCATCGGCACGGAACCGACGCGATGTTCGCCGCCGCACTTCGCAAAGCGTCCTAGGCAAAACGCTTTACAGTGACAGCCATGGCAGAATCCGCCCGGCCGATGATCGCACCGTCGATACTTTCCGCCGACTTCGCCCGACTGGCGCAGGAGATCGCCGCCGTCGACGGTGCCGACTGGCTGCACGTCGACGTGATGGACGCGCATTTCGTGCCGAACCTGACGCTGGGCCTGCCGGTGGTTGAGAGCCTGCTCAAGGTGACCGACATCCCAATGGACTGTCATCTGATGATCGATGATCCGGGCCGCTGGGCACCCGGCTACGCCGAGGCGGGTGCCTACAACGTGACCTTCCATGCCGAGGCGACCGACGATCCGGTCTCGGTGGCCCGTGATATCCGCGCCGCGGGAGCCAAAGCCGGTTTGGCGATCAAGCCTGGCACTGCGCTGGAGCCCTACCTGCAGATTTTGCGCGATTTCGACACGCTGCTGGTGATGTCAGTAGAACCCGGCTTCGGTGGCCAGAGTTTCATCGCGGAGGTCCTGACCAAAGTGGCCGCGGTGCGGCGAATAGTCGACTCCGGGGAGTTGAGGATTCTCATCGAGATAGACGGCGGCATCAATGCCGACACCATCGAGGCCGCGGCGCAGGCGGGGGTGGACTGCTTCGTGGCGGGCTCCGCGATTTACGGCGCGGCCGATCCCTCGGTCGCTCTCGAGGCTCTGCGCCGCCAGGCCGGTCTCGCCTCGCCGCACCTACTGCCGTGAGCTCACCCGCGCAGCCCTCGGTCGCACAGATTTCAGCCGCCATGGAACTGGCTGCCGAGCAGGCCGGGCGAGTGAAGGGATCGACCTATCCGAATCCCCCGGTGGGCGCGGTGATTTTGAACGCCGACGGCGATGTCGTCGCAGTGGGAGCGACCGAACCGGCCGGGGGTGCGCACGCCGAGGTGGTGGCCTTGCGGGCAGCGGGGGAGCGCGGGAGGGACGCAACGCTCGTGGTGACCCTGGAACCGTGCAACCATCACGGTCGCACCCCGCCCTGCGTCGATGCCCTTATCGAGGCGAACGTCGCCGCGGTGGTCTACGCCGTCGCCGACCCCGACCCGGTCGCGGCCGGGGGTGCGGAACGGTTGCGCGACGCGGGCGTGGCAGTGACCGGCGGTGTGGGTGCCCAGGATGTTGCCGGGGACTCGCTGCGGGAGTGGTTGCATAAACAGCGCACCGGCCTGCCGCACGTCACCTGGAAATTCGCCGCCAGTATCGACGGGCGAAGCGCCGCCGCGGATGGTTCCTCGCAGTGGATCACCGGCGAAGCAGCGCGCGCCGATGTGCATCGCCGCCGAGCGGCCGCTGACGCCGTCGTGGTGGGCACCGGCACCGTACTCGCCGACAACCCGAGCCTGACCGCCCGACTCCCGAACGGTGTTCTCGCACCACGGCAACCGCTTCGAGTGGTCGTCGGTGCGTGAGGTGCCCCCGGATTCGGCAATACTCAGCGATGATTCGCCCACCATGACACTGCGCACCCGCGACCCACGCGAGGTGATCAAGGCGCTGTCCGGGCAGAACCGACGTCCTGTTGGAAGGCGGCCCCACGCTTGCCGGTGTATTTCTGCGGGCCGGTCTGGTCGATCGAATCCTCGCGTACATTGCACCGGTACTGCTCGGTGGACCGTTCGGCGCGGTGCACGACGTCGGGGTCAGCGGCATCGGCGACGGCTTACGATGGCACTTCGACGGGGTTCAGTCGATCGGGCCGGATCTGCTGCTCAGCCTGGGTGGCGCCGGACTGATCGGGTCCAGTCCCCCGCGCAAAGCCCGGTGTTGGATCAGATCCCTGGATCCGCTGGTACCCAGCAATTCCCGGAAACTCTGTACCGAGTAGCCGACAACGGTGGCGTCGGTCCGGGCGCGTGCGGTCGCCGACCGGGGCAGGGCGAACAACGGCCCCATCTCCCCGAAGTAGTCGTCCGTCCGGCGACCTTGAGGACTTCCCCGCCGCCACGGCTCAGCTCGCGAATCAGCTCGATCTCCCCGCTGGATACCACGTAGATGGAGTTGCCCATCGTGCCCTGCTCGAAGAGCGTCTCACCGGCTTTTAGGGTGACGGTCTCGGGCTCGTGCTCGTCGGCGTCGGTATGTGGCACCAGTTCCACTACTCGATCGGCCAGTGGAAGCATCCTGGTGTCATGAGTGGCCACCACCACCACCCGTTCCCCGGCGGCCAGGTCACGGATCAATGTGAGGACTTCCTCGACCTGGATGTAGTCCAGATGCGCCGTCGGCTCGTCGGCGATCAGCGGTGGTGGATCAAGTGCGATCGCCGGGCGACGGCGACTCGCTGCTGCTGTCCGCCACTGAGGTCGCCGGGCCGGTGCGACATCCGGTGTTTCAGGCCGACTCGGGCCAGCAATTCCTCGGCCCGTTCTCGAGCCTGCGGTCGGGGTACCCGGGCCGCCCGCAACGGCACCATCACGTTCTCCAGGGCGGTCAGGCTGGGTACCAGATTGAAGGCCTGAAACACGATCCCGACGGTGTTGCGTCGGTAGTCGGACAATGCGTTCGTATCCAGTGCGCTCAGGTCGATGTCGCCGAACTCGATGCGGCCGGCGGTTGGTCGCAGAATCCCGCCGAGGCAGGACAGCAGGGTGGTCTTCCCGCATCCGCTGGGCCCCAGCAGGATTGCCAGCGAGCCCGCGGGGACGTCCAGGCTCAGTCCGTCGATCGGGCGCACCGTCTCCTGGCTGCCCGAGTACTCCACTACGAGGTCTTTTATCCGCAGGTCAGCCATCGTCTCAGGGCCCTCCGAACGCGAGTGCGGGATCCACGGTGACAGCACGGCGCAGCCCGGCCAGGCTGGCGAGAACTCCGATGGTGATCGCGACCACGGGAAGCAGCAGGAACGCGATCCGGGGAATGTCCACCCGCATCGGGAACAGCGGTCCGAGCAACACCGACAGGATACCCCCGAGTAGTGCCGCAAGAACGGCAACGATAACGGCCTGCGTGGCGAGTCCGGCCAAAATGGACCGGGTCGGCACCCCGACTGCCTTGAATACCGCGAAGTCGCGGGTGCGTTCCAGCGCAGACATGTAAATCATCGATCCGACGATCAAGGCCGCGACCACCCAGAGCAGCCCGGCCATCAGTGTCATCGCCTGCCGCGCACCGCTGAGGGCGCGCAGGAGGTCGTCGATCGCACCGGCGCGGTCAACGATTCGGAAGCCGTCCGGTAGATCGCCGGGTGTGCCGCGCAGGCCCATCGAGGTGATCAGTGATTGACCGGAGAACAGTAGTTTCTGCGCGCCCGCCGTGGTGAGAAAGATGTTGGACTGTCCGCCGAGTGCCGTCGAATCATCGACGACACCAACAATTTTCAGCGGTAACGAACCGATTTCCACAGTATCGCCGATTCGTTCGCCCATCCGGTCCGATACCGCAACCTCGTTGGTGGCCGACGGCGTTCGTCCGTCGGTCAATACCGGAATGCCGGGGCCGCCTTCGGGTGCGCCAAACACATTGACGCTGCGCGCGGAGTCTCCGTCCGGCATCGTCGCGCTTCCGTAGACGAGCGGCGCCGCGCTGCCGTAAGTAAGCGACGCCGTGTTTCCGTAGACAAGCGGCGCGGCACTGCTCACTCCCGGGGGTTTCAGCGCGGTGGCAGGAAACGCCGCGGACCCCAGGAATGGCCCGGTGGCGCCGGACTTGACCAGGAATGCATCCACCTGCAGCGAGTCCACGGTGCGGGTGGCCTCGACCCGGAAGCCATTGGCGAGGCCGGTGAGAACCAGGGTCATCGCGAAGACCAACCCGGTCCCGATGATCGCGATGGCGAACCGGCGCTTACGCCACTGCAGATCGCGCATCGCCGCGGTCAACATGCTGTGGCTCGCATGTGCGCGACGTTACCGATCGAGAAGTAGATCTGATGCGGTGTCAGGCGGATTCGCGGTGCTGTGATCGAACGTGGATTCGTCATCGGCGGCGTAAAGGTCGCGCCGAGCGATGAACAGTGCGAAGACGGCGCCGGCCAGGCACACGATCATGGTGATGAAGAAGATCGAGCCATACTGCATAGCGAAGGCGGTGCGGTAGCGAAGGGCCTCGCCGGCGACCTTGGCCGCCAGCGTGTCGGCCGGCACGCTCGGCAGCGTCGCCAGGATCTGGTTGAACCGGTAGAGACCCCAGGCGCTCAAGGCGGCGACTCCGATCAGCATGCCGGTCATTCGAGACACCACCACCAGCGACGAGGCGATTCCGTGCTGCGCGGCCGGCACGACCCGTAACGCGGCCGAGGTCAGTGGGCCGATCACCAGGCCGAGCCCGATGCCGGCTAGGGCCAGGTCGGTGTCGAAGGCCGGCAACGAGACCGGCCCGATCTGGTGGCGGGCTGACAGGACGTCCAGGCCCCACTTGGACACCAGCCAGTAGGCGAAGGCCGAAATGAGCATGCCGGTAACGGCAACGGGCCGGTCGCTGTAGCGGGTGGCCAGCCAGCCGCCCAGCAGTGCGCCGATCGGGAGCGCGACGAGGAAGTGCAGCAGCAGAAACGCCGCGCCGATCTGGTCCTTGCCCAGCACGCCCTGGCCGAATAGTTCGACATTGACCAGCGTCACCATCAGGGCGGCACCGGCGCATGTCGAGGTGCCTAGCGCCGCCAGGAACGGAATCCCCCGCACGCCGCGCGGTTCGATGAGCCGGGTTTTGGCGAACCGTTCCCACACGACGAACGCGATCGCGACCAGCGCGGCGCCGCCCAACATCGGCAGGCCATAGCTCGGCAGCACTTGCTTGCCGTCAGGATTCGGGTTGTACAGTGCCCAGACCGCCAGGCCGAGCGCGATCGCCAGCAGGACTCCACCCACCACGTCGACGCGTTCCGGTTCGGCGCTGCGTTCGTGGGCAGGCAGGCTGATATGAATCAACACCATCGCGATCAGGGTCAGCGGCACGTTGACCCAGAACACCCCGCGCCACGGGTCGGCCAAAATCGGGTTGAGCAGCCAGACCACGCCGATGCCGTAGAGCGGGCCGAGCACGCTGCCCAACTCTTGAGCGGCGCCGATCCCACCGAGAACGGCGGCCCGATTCCGGGCGGCCCACAGGTCGGCGGCCAGGGCCAGCGTCACCGGTAACAGGGCGCCGCTGGCGAGACCCTGAATGAGGCGACCGATGACCATCGTGGTGAGGTCTGACGACAGTGCGGTCACCACCGAGCCGACGGCGAAACCGGCCAGGCTCAGTTGCAGAACCAGTTTGCGGCCGAATCGATCGGAGAGTCGGCCAAGAAGCGGCATCGCGGCGATATAGCCGAGCAGATACCACGTGATGATCGGTGTGACCTGCTGGATCTTGTTGATCGGGATCCCGATCGAACCCATGATGTCGACCATGATCGTGATGACGACATAGGTGTCCAACGCGCCGAGCAGCACTGCGAGGCTGCCCGCGCCGATGGCGATCCGGCGGCTGTGGCCGGTGCCCTGAAACTGCTCGGCGAGGGAGGTGGGCGCCTTGGACATCACATCGCGGGCTTGGTCACGGTGACCGGCTTGTCCCACTCGGACAGGGTCAACTGGACGCTGTTGCCCGTGCTCTGGTCGACCTGCGCCTGCACCAGTTGGTGCGGGGCGTTCTTCTCGATCCACACCGTGGCGGGCACTAAAGCGCTCGCCTTCAGTTGGGGGATGAGCTTGTTGACGGCGTCGGCGCGGACCGTACCGGTGATCTTGACGGTCTCTACGCCGCCGATGGTCTCGAAGGCCGCCGCCTTGGCGTCGGTGAGATTCGTGAGCATGTTGGCCAGGCCGGCGTCGGGGTTCAGGATCACCGACGGGTCATAGACCTCGACTGCGGGTCCCATGTCCAGCCAGCTATTCGGGGTGAGGGCCGCATAGAGCGTCCCGTCGAGGACTACCAGTTCGATGTCGACCTCGGAGCCGCCCATGGCGATCGTTGAGTTGCCCTTGATGGCTACGGCCGGCACGTTGGTCAGGTCGCCGGAGAGCGACTTGACCGGCAGTCCGTCGATTGTGCCGTTGACGACGATCTCGAGGTGGGCGCTCTTGAGTGCGGTGGTCGTCTGAATGGACTGCTGCAACAGCCCCGCGGCCTCCGGCAGTGGATCGGATGATTCCCTTGAGCAGCCCGAAACCACCAGGGCGGCGGCGAGGAACGCGGCGAGCATGGCAAAAATGCGGCGATACGTCGACATAACTGCATCGTAGTGGGTCGCATCACCCGAACCCCGGCGGCGAGGCCGGGGTTGTGTCGGCGTAACCGGATCGGTATGAGTAGGTGAATGGGCAGTGACCTGGAATTTCTGCGGGCCGAGGCGGGTGACGGCGACGCCGCCGTCCTGATCGCCGCCATGGTCGATGAGATGCGCGAACTGTACGACGGCCTGGACCTCACCGCGCCCGGCATGCCGAAGGCGGGCCCGGCCGAACTCGGACCACCGGGCGGGACATACCTGGTGGGCTATCGCTGCGGCGTACCGGTGTGCGGGGGAGGCATCAAGCGATTGCCGGACGGGGCGTGCGAGATCAAGCGGATGTACGTCATCCCACAGGCCCGCCGCCTCGGAGTGGCCCGAGCGCTGCTGGCCGCCCTGGAGGATGCCGCCCGCGATCTGGGCTACCGGATCGCCCGGCTGGACACCGGATCGCGCCAACCCCACGCCCAGGCGTTCTACGAGTCTGTCGGCTATCGGCGGGTTGGCAACTTCAATGACAATTCGGCCGCCGCCTTCCACGGTGAGAAGCGTCTCGATGAGGTGGGCTAGGCGGCCAGCTAGATTGATTGAATGTTCACCGGAATCGTGGAGGAACTCGGTGAGATCGTCGAACAGCAGGATCTCGGCGACTCGACGCGGCTGATCATTAGCGGACCGGTGGTCACCTCTGATGCCGGCCATGGCGACTCCATTGCGGTCAACGGCGTGTGCCTGACCGTCGTTGACGTGCTCCCGGATGGGCGGTTCAGCGCCGATGTGATGGCCGAGACTCTGAACCGGTCGAGCCTGGCCGCGCTGACATCGGGCAGCCGGGTCAATCTGGAGCGAGCCGCGGCGCTCAACAGTCGATTGGGTGGACACATCGTGCAGGGCCATGTGGACGGCACCGGAACAGTGATTTCCCGCGCGCCCTCGCAGCACTGGGACGTGGTCCGCATTGGGCTTCCATCGGGGATTTCCCGGTACGTGGTCGAGAAGGGCTCGATCACGGTCGACGGTATTTCGCTGACGGTTTCGGCCCTCGGGGTCGATGCCCGGAGCAGCGACTGGTTCGAGGTGTCGCTGATCCCCACCACGCTCGCGCTGACCACCCTGGGGCACGCGGTAGTGGGCACAACGGTCAACCTTGAGGTCGACGTGATCGCGAAATATGTCGAACGACTGCTCGGTGAGCGTCGTTAGATCGAGTTCCACCGGGTGGTTCATACTGATCGAGCATTCAATCGGGTATTACTGAGCAGGGCGGCAGACGATGACGAGACTGGACACCGTCGAGAGGGCGGTAGCCGACATCGCGGCGGGGAAAGCCGTTGTCGTCATCGACGATGAGGACCGGGAAAACGAGGGTGATCTGATCTTCGCCGCCGAGAAGGCCACTCCCGAACTGGTTGCCTTCATGGTCCGCTACACCTCCGGATATCTGTGTGTGCCACTGGACGGCGATATCTGCGACCGATTGGGCCTGCTGCCGATGTATGCGGTCAATCAGGACAAGCACGGCACCGCCTATACCGTCACCGTCGACGCCAGAGAGGGTGTCGGAACCGGGATTTCGGCATCGGACCGGGCCACCACCATGCGGCTGCTGGCTGACCCGGCGAGCATCGCTGAGAATTTCACCAAGCCGGGCCACGTAGTGCCGTTGCGAGCCAAGGCCGGCGGGGTGTTGCGCCGGCCGGGGCATACCGAGGCGGCCGTGGACCTGGCCCGGATGGCGGGCCTTCGACCGGCCGGGGCGATTTGCGAAATCGTCAGCCAAAAGGACGAGGGCGCCATGGCCCAAACTGATGAGTTGCGGATCTTCGCCGATGAGCACGGACTGGCCCTGATCTCCATCGCCGACCTGATCGCGTGGCGACGCAGGCACGAGAAACACGTCGAACGCGTCGTCGAGGCGCGGATCCCGACCCGGCACGGCGAGTTCCGTGCGGTCGGTTACCGCAATATCTACGACGAGATCGAGCATGTCGCCCTGGTGCGAGGGGATGTGGCCGGGCCGCAGAACGACGGTCAGGACGTGCTGGTCCGAGTGCACTCCGAGTGCCTCACCGGCGATGTGTTCGGCTCGCGGCGCTGTGACTGTGGCCTGCAACTCGACGCCGCCATGGACATGGTGGCGGCCGAGGGTCGCGGGGTGGTGTTTCACATGCGCGGCCACGAAGGCCGCGGCATCGGGCTGATGCACAAACCGCAGGCCTATCGCCTGGTGACGCTGCCCGGACACTGTCGGACGCCAATCTTGAACTCGGACTGCCCGCTGGATGCCCGCGACTGCTGGACGCGCGCAGATCCTCGTCGATCTGGGCGTGCGGTCCATGCGACTGCTCACCAACAACCCGGCGAAACGGGTCGGACTGGACGGTTACGGCCTGCACATCATCGAGCGCGTGGCACTGCCGGTGTGGGCCAACGCCGAAAACATCCACTCAAGACCAAGCGCGACCGGATGGGCCACGAACTGACCGGACTGAATGACTACGACGGTCTGGGCAGGGTGCAGAGTGGGGCTGACGGGATTCCCGCCGTTGTGAGCATGGATGCTTCAGTCGCACTGGCAATCGCTCGCCGCACTCCGCAGCCTCCATATCTGTGACGCGTTGCTCGAAGGCGCCCGCAGGGTGGCAGCTGTTTGTGGTATCGCTGAACCCACCGTGGTGCGGGTGCACGGTGCCATCGAGATCCCGGTCGTCGCCCAGGAATTCAGCTCGCAGCCACGATGCGGTGGTCGCACTGGGCGTCGTGATCCGCGGCCGACGCCGCATTTCACCCGCGTCTGCGACGCGGTGACTCGCTGACCGACCAGGGTCTCACTGGATGATCCACTCCGGTGGCCAACGGTGCTGACCACCGAAAACGAGCAGCAGGCGATCGATCGAGCGGGGTTGCCTGACTCGGGATCGAGGACAAGGGTGCCCAGGCCACCACGGCGGCGCTGTCCACCGCGCTGACATTGCGCAACCTGCGCGGCATGACCGAATCCAAGCCCAGCCCCGACTGGGACGGTGAGTTCGCGCCGAGGAAGATGCCGTCCATCGCCTATGGCGTAGCCGCCGTGATCGTGGTGGCCGGGCCTACCGTGGCGATCAAAGCCGCAGGAGAATTCCACCGGCGCGTTCCTGCGGACGGCTGACCAATTCGCGATGGCGGGCCTGGCTGCGGCATTGGCTGGCGGTGTGCTGTTGCTGACCCAGCCGCGGCTGAAGGCGGGAGCGGCGGGTCTGGCGGTTCGAAACGTGCTGGGCTATCGGTTGATTCCGTGGGACCAGGTCATCGACGTCTCCTTTCCGCCGGGCAAGCGCTGGGCCCGGGTTGATTTGGAGCAGAGTACATCCCGGTGGTGGCCATCCAACCTCTGGACCAGAGCGCGCGGTGGCTGCGATGGCGCCCGTCCGTCTGATGAGCCGCTACCGGTAGAGCGGCGGGGCGGTTGAGGATCAGTTCCCGGTATTTGCCTACGAAGGGTGCCTGATCCCGCGACGTACCGCCCGGTGCCCGGGTCGATACTGGTCGAGCCCGGTGTCTACCGGTTTCGGGATCCCCCGCGACAGGGTCATCTACGTCGGTAAGGCGAAGAATCTGCGTAGCCGCCTGACGTCGTACTTCGCTGATATCGCCAGCCTGCACCCCCGTACCAGGCAACTGGTTACCACCGCCGCGAAGGTGGGAGTGGACGGTGGTGAACACCGAGGTCGAGGCGCTGCAGTTGGAGTACAACCGGATCAAGCGGATCTGACCGTTCAACGTCCGTTACCGCGACGACAAGTCCTATCCGATGCTGGCCGTGACCCTGGGTGAGGAATTCCCTCGACTGATGGTCTACCGAGGCCCCAACGCAAGGGAGTGCGCTACTTTGGGCCTTACTCACACGCCTGGGCGATCCGCGAGACCCTCGACCGCCGACCTGGTACCTTCGGCCCGACGTGTTCGGGCGGAGTATTCAAGCGGCACAGTCAAATCGATCGCCCCTGTCTGCTCGGCTACATCGACAAGCGCACTGGCCCTGTATCGGTCGGGTCAGTGCCGAGGAGCACCGAAAGATCGTGACTGATTTCTGCGACTTCTTTCGGGGCGGACCGAAAGGTTCGCCCGCGATCTCGAGCGACGGATGAACCCGCTGCCGCCGATCTGACTTCGAACGTGCGGCCCGGTTGCGTGGACGATCTCGGCGCCCCCAGGCGGGTGCTCGAGAACAGCGGTCGTCCTCGATGAAACTGATGCCGATGTCGTCGCATTCGCCGAGGACGATTTGGAAGCGGGCGGTGCAGGTTTTTCACGTCCGCGGCCGGGTCCGCGGCCAGCGGGGCTGGGTCGTCGAGAAAAACCCGCACTCCGGGGCGACTCCGGGTCAGGAGAGGCTGGTCGAACAGTTCCTCACTCAATTTTACGGCGACCAGTTCTACAGCGCGCAGGCTGAACTGAGTAGCGTCGCAGATGAATCCAGCAATCCGGTGCCTCGTGAGGTTTTGGTTCCCTGTCTGCCGCCCAACGCCGGTGAACTCAGTGATTGGCTTTCTGGGCTGCGCGGTTCCCGGGTAGATCTGCGGGTTGCCCGCCGCGGCGACAAGCATGCTCTCGCCGAGACGGTGCGCCGTAACGCCCAGGAATCGCTCCAGCAGCACAAGATGAAGCGCGCCGGGGACTTCACCGCGAGATCGGCTGCACTGCAGAACATCCAGGAGTCACTCGGCCTCGCGGATGCACCGTTGCGAATCGAATGCGTGGACATTAGTCACGTGCAGGGCACCGACGTGGTCGGATCCCTGGTCGTGTTCGAAGACGGACTGCCGCGGAAGTCCGACTACCGACACTTCGCCATCCGGGAAGCGGCCGGGGATGGCCGATCCGACGATGTCGCGTCGATCGCTGAGGTCACCCGGCGCCGTTTCCAGCGCCACGTCGAAGACACCGGAGCGGCCGAATTCGCTGGACTAACCGGACCGACCGGACCCGTCGAACCGGTGGGCTCCCCGGGACCGTCTGCCCCGGCGGCCGTCGCCAAAGCTCGCCGGTTCGCCTATCCACCCAACCTCTACGTCGTGGACGGGGGTGCGCCACAGGTCAACGCCGCGCAACTGGTGCTCGATGAACTCGGGGTCAGCGATGTGGCGGTGATCGGTCTGGCCAAGCGGATGGAAGAGATCTGGGTGCCGGGCACCGCCGATCCGGTGATCCTGCCCCGCAACAGTGAAGGGTTGTATCTACTGCAACGCGTCCGGGATGAAGCGCACCGTTTCGCGATTGCGTATCACCGCAGCAAGCGGTCCAAGCGGATGACCGCGTCGGCGCTGGACACGGTACGTGGCCTCGGGGAAGCGCGACGCAAGGCCCTGGTCACCCACTTCGGTTCGCTGGCCCGGATCCGGCAGGCGACCGTCGCGGAGATCACCGCGGTCCCGGGGATCGGGGCAGCCACCGCGGCGTCGGTACTCGCCGCGCTCGGTGGTGCCGCCGATCGTGGTGGTTCGGATGCATCAGACGACGCGGTAGACGATGATTCTGATCGGGTATCGCAATGACAGAGCATCGGGTGTGGCAATGACAGAGCATCGGGTGTCGCAATGACAGAGCACAGTGCAGCGCACGGTGTAGGCGGCGATGACGGGGCGGACATCGACGTCGTCCTGGTGACCGGACTGTCCGGGGCCGGTCGTGGTACTGCGGCCAAGGTGCTCGAGGATCTGGGCTGGTACGTGGCTGATAACCTCCCGCCGGAACTGATCGCACAGATGGTGGACCTTGGTCTTGCGGCCGGATCGCGCATCACCCGGCTGGCGGTGGTCATGGACGTCCGCTCCCATGGCTTCACCGGTGATCTTGATCTTGTCCGTCGTGATCTGGCAACCCGTGGCATCAATCCCCGGGTGTTGTTCATGGAGGCCTCCGACGACATCCTGGTGCGGCGGTATGAGAACAACCGGCGCAGCCACCCATTGCAGGGGAACCAGACCCTGGCCGAGGGGATCGTCGCCGAGCGGGCCATGCTGGCACCGGTACGCGCGGGTGCCGATCTGATCATCGACACCTCGGCGCTGGCAGTTCCGGCATTGCGAACGAGCATCGAACGCGCCTTCGGTGCCGAGACGGTGGCCCAGACCAGCGTGACCGTGGAGTCGTTCGGCTTCAAGTACGGCTTACCGATGGACGCCGACATGGTCATGGACGTGCGATTCCTGCCCAATCCGCACTGGGTGGACGAACTTCGCCCACAAACCGGCCAGGCGCCGGCGGTCCGGGACTATGTCTTGTCCCAGCCTGGCGCCGATGAGTTCCTGCAGACCTACCATCAGTTGTTGCGGCTGGTGGCCGCTGGCTACATCCGGGAGGGCAAGCGCTACATGACCATCGCCATCGGCTGCACCGGCGGAAAACATCGCAGCGTCGCCATCGCCGAGGCACTCGCCGGGTTGCTGAGCGAAAATCAGCAACTCACCGTTCGGGTTCTGCACCGGGATCTGGGGCGCGAGTGACTCGCCCCGCGAACCGGACCGAGGAGATCCGGGATTCCGGACCGGCGCCCGGTGAGCGGGCCCCGCGCATCGTTGCGATGGGCGGTGGGCACGGCCTCTACGCGACGCTGTCGGCGGCACGCCGACTCACACCGCATGTCACTGCGATCGTCACGGTGGCCGATGACGGCGGATCATCGGGCCGACTACGTTCCGAGATCGACGTGATCCCGCCCGGGGATCTTCGGATGGCGTTGGCCGCCTTGGCATCCGACAGTCCGCACGGCAGGCTTTGGGCGACGATCATCCAGCATCGTTTCGGCGGCAGCGGTGCTTTGGCCGGGCATCCGGTCGGTAATCTACTGCTGGCTGGTCTCAACGAGTTGCTCGCCGATCCGGTCGCGGCGCTGGATGAACTCGGCCGGATTCTCGGGGTGAAGGGCCGGGTTCTGCCGATGTGCCCGATCGCACTGCAGATCGAGGCCGATGTCGGCGGACTGGAAAGCGATCCGCGGATGAGTCGGGTGATCCGGGGCCAGGTCGCGGTGGCGACTACGCCCGGCAAGGTGCGCCGGGTGCGCCTGCTGCCAGGCGATCCGCCGGCTCACCCGCCAGGCCGTCGACGCGGTGATGGCCGCCGACCTGGTGGTGCTCGGGCCGGGGTCCCGGTTTGGCCAGGCGTCATCTCCACGTCCTGGTTCCAGGCTGGCCGACGCACTGAAATCCTCGACGCTCGCCGCGCGCTCGTGCTGAATCTCGCCGCCGAACCTGGTGAGACAGCGGGTTTTCGGCGGAACGGCATATTCACGTCCTGACCAGCACGCACCCGGTTTGACGGTGCACGACATTATCGTTGACGCGGCCAGTGTGCCCTGGAACGCGAACGCGAGCAATCAGGCCGCACGGCTTCCCTGCCGGAAGCCCTCGGTTAACTTTGCCGCTATCCAGACCTGGTACACCTTTACATGACCCGGCAAAGCTGGCTGCGGCACTCGACGCCGTGCCTCGCGGGGCGAGGAGGTTGACCATCATCACCGACCGGGGCGCCGACGTCGTCTGGAGACGGTGCTGACGCCCGATCGGGTACGCCGATCAGCAGGAGACGGACTAAGAGGTGACGCCCCGTGGCGATGATGTTGAGGTCAAAGCACGAGCTGGAGCCCGTCTGGTGGTCAATTCCGTGAGCGCCCGTCGGGCCGAGGCCTCGCAGCGCGTTGCAGCCAAGGCCGGGCGGCCTGCACATCGTGGCGGGCCGGGTGGTTGTCGAAGCCGAAGTGGACCTGGGCAGCATCGCGCGCCGATTGCGCAAGGCAAGGACATCCACGATCTCTACGGCTACAGCGCCGTCGTTCACGTGCTTTCGGCCAGCGGTATCCGCAAGGGCACGCGCTACGTGCTTCGAGTGGCCAAGGACGGAGAGGCACTGGCCCGGCAGACCGGTTTGCTGGACATGCGCGGCCGGCCGGTACGTGGGTTTGCCCGCCCAGGTGGTATGGCAGCGTGGGGACGCCGAGGCGGCGTGGCGGCGCTGCCCTCGCGCACGGTTCCCGACGGAGCTGGGGCGCTCATCGCCCTAAGTCAGCTGTCCCGGACCGGAGGCGGCGCTGGCGCTGGTGGGCGCGGCGCGTCGACCTGGTATCAGCGCCAAGGCCCGCGAGGTGCGTAGTCGACCGGGTCGTGGTGCGCGACGGCGAGGCCATCGCACTCTGCTGACCCGGATGGAGCCCAGGACACCCGCATAACCTGGGAGGAGCGTCGATGCGCCGCGAGAGGTGCGCAACAGCCAATCGGCTGGCCAACTTCTGACGACGCCAATCTTCGCCGCTCAGCCCGCGCCGCGGTCGCCGCGGCTGCGCGGGTGGAACGGGCCTTGAGAGCCCGCCGACACAGGCCCAACCATCTGGCGGCGGCCGGCCGCTCCGTGTGGAGCATCGGCAGGTCACTGGAGGAACTGGGGCTGGCTTCGCTCGATGACCAAGGGATGTTGTCGCAGGGCGAATCAGGCGCCTGCTTTCGATGGCCGACCGCAAGGCCAAACAGGACGGAATCCTGACACCGAGTCCGCCGTCACTGCGGACCTACTCGACGACGCCTGACTCCGGAGTTACTGGGCCGCCAGTGATTCTGGTTGGTCAGCCGACAGCGCCCAGCGTATTCACTGACCAGAACCCGCCCCGACAGCCGAATCGCGGTGGCCTCCACTGGCGGCAGGTAGGGCAGTCGCAACGGCAGCCGCGCCCACCACGGCAGCATCGATACGCTGTCGCGGCCACCACTGCGTAGGGGCGCGAGCCAACAGTGGCAGCGGGGAGTGACCAGCAGGAAGCGGGCGGCGTCCGGGCGGCCTCGGAACTGCGCAGTCCATTGCGGTACGCCCCGAGTCGGGCCCAGTTCGGCTTCGGTGCGTGGCGGGTCGGGCACACCGAGGGCGCTGGCGACGCGGGCGGTGTCGGCCACGTAGTCGTCGCGTCCGTCCTGACCCAGCGGGGCCGCCCCGTAAAGCTGATAGGCCACCAGGAAGCTGTCCACCTGGCGATGTGGACCCACCTCCAGCAGGTGCGGGTCGTCGGCGCGGTACTCGCGGCCGTCGAGCCCGGCCGCACCCGCCGGTGGATTCCGCGTACCTGTCGACCGCACGCTGAGCGTCCTTTGGCGGTGCCGAAGGTGGTGACGGCCAGGAAGGTGCTGGTGCGTTGCAGCCGCCCCCACGGGTCGCCGCGGTAGTCGGAATGCTGGGCGACCCCGGCCATCGCCAGCGGGTGCAGTGACTGCAGGAGCAGGGCCCGCAGACCGCCGACGAACATTGAGGCGTCACCGTGCACGCGGCGAATCGGCCGGTCGTCACCGAACCAGCGCGGACCCTCGGTCTCATGGATCCGGGTCCGGTTCTGCGGGCCTTCCGGCCCGGCGACCATGGAGAACAGACCTCGGCCGAGCCGGTCCCGGACCCGGTCGAGGTCTTGGTCCAGATTCATCGGAAATCCCATGGCCACACGGTACGCGGCCGCGGGGGCGGAACCGGGGATCGGGTTCCCGGCCCGGCGCAAACGTCGCGCCACTAGGCTGACGCCGGAAACGAGCAGTGACTAGAGGAGGCAGACGTGACGATCCGAGTTGGCGTAAACGGTTTCGGCCGCATCGGGCGCAACTTCTACCGGGCCCTAGCGGTGCAGCAGGCCGAGGGCAAGGCCACCGACATCGAAATCGTGGCCGTCAACGACCTCACCGACAACGCGACGCTGGCCCACCTGCTGAAGTTCGACTCCATTCTGGGCCGCTTGCCCGACGAGGTCGCCCTGGACGGGGACACCCTGGTGATCGGCACCCGGCGGGTCAAGGCTCTGGCGGTCAAGGAGGGCCCGGCGTCGATTCCGTGGGGCGATCTCGGCGTCGGCGTCGTCATCGAGTCGACCGGGATCTTCACCGATGCCCGGGCACGCGGACACCTACAGGCCGGCGCCAAGAAGGTGCTGATCTCCGCTCCCGCCAAGGACGAGGACATCACGATCGTGCTCGGCGTCAACGGCGACAAGTACGACGGTAGCCAGAACATCATCTCGAATGCCTCGTGCACGACGAACTGCCTCGGGCCCCTGGCCAAGGTGGTCAACGACGAGTTCGGGATCGTCCGCGGCCTGATGACCACGATTCACGCCTACACCCAGGATCAGAACCTTCAGGACGCACCGCACAAGGACCTACGCCGGGCCCGGGCCGCCGCGCTCAACATCGTGCCCACCTCCACCGGTGCTGCCAAGGCCATCGGTCTGGTGCTACCGGAGTTGAAGGGCAAGCTGGACGGCTATGCGCTGCGGGTACCGATCCCCACCGGCTCGGTGACCGATCTGACGGTGGAGGTCAAGAAGGGTGCCAGCGTCGATGAGATCAATGCTGCGCTCAAAGCCGCGGCCGAGGGGCCGATGAAGGGAATCCTGAAGTATTACGACGCCCCCATCGTTTCCAGCGACATCGTCACCGACCCGCACAGCTCGATATTCGACTCCGGCCTGACCAAGGTCATCGACAATCAGGTCAAGGTGGTGTCCTGGTATGACAACGAGTGGGGCTACTCCAACCGCCTGGTCGACCTCGTCGGCCTGGTCGGCAAGTCTCTCTAGTCGTGGCTGTCAAGAATCTCGCCGAATTGCTCGACGCCGGCGTCAGCGGTCGGGGTGTCCTCGTCCGCTGCGACCTCAACGTCCCCCTCGACAAGAGCGGCGGCGTCACCGATACCGGCCGCATCGATGCCTCGGCGGCGACGTTGCGGGCGCTCTCCGACGCGGGGGCCAGGGTGATCGTTACCGCGCACCTCGGCCGACCCGAGGGCAGGCCCGATCCGAGGTACTCCCTTGCGCCGGTGGCCACCGTGCTGGCCGCGAAGTTGGGCCGGCACGTGCAGTTGGCCGGTGATGTGGTCGGCACCGACGCGTTGGCTCGCGCCGAGGGATTGACCGACGGCGACATCCTGCTGCTGGAAAACATTCGTTTCGACCCGCGGGAGACAAGCACGGACGACGCCCAACGGCTGGCGCTGGCTGTGGAGCTGGTCGAGTTGACCGGCGACGGCGGTGCGTTCGTTTCCGACGGTTTTGGTGTCGTGCACCGTAAACAAGCCTCAGTCTATGACGTCGCGACGTTGCTCCCACACTATGCGGGGACATTGGTGGCCGCCGAGGTCAAGGTACTCAAGCAGCTGAGTTCATCCGGTGAACGGCCCTATGCCGTGGTGCTCGGCGGTTCGAAGGTCTCGGACAAACTCGCTGTGATTGAAAATCTTGCCGGCAAAGCCGACAGTCTGATCATCGGCGGCGGAATGTGTTTCACGTTCCTCGCCGCTCGCGGCGTCTCGGTGGGCACGTCGCTGCTACAGGAAGAGATGATCGACACCTGTCGGCGATTGCTCGAGGAGTTCGGCGACGTGATTCATCTGCCGACCGATTTCATTGTGGCCTCCGAATTCGCGGCTGACTCCACTCCCGAAACCGTTGCCGCCGAGCAGATTCCGGTTCAGAAAATGGGTCTGGATATCGGTCCCGGCTCGGTGAAACGGTTTACGACCCTGCTCTCCAACGCTCGGACCATCTTCTGGAACGGCCCGATGGGAGTGTTCGAATTCCCGGCGTTCGCTGCCGGCACCAAAGGGGTGGCCGAGGCGATCATCGCGGCGACGGCCAAGGGTGCCTTCAGTGTCGTCGGCGGTGGCGACTCGGCGGCCGCGGTTCGCCAACTCGGTCTGCCCGAAGATGGCTTCTCGCACATCTCCACCGGCGGCGGGGCGTCGCTGGAATATCTTGAGGGCAAGTCGCTGCCCGGAATCGCCGTCCTCGATTGAGTACGCAGTTTAAAAACACGAGAGGCTCCCCATGTCGCGTAAACCATTGATCGCTGGTAACTGGAAGATGAATCTCAACCACTTCGAGGCCATCGCTCTGGTTCAGAAGATCGCGTTCGCGCTGCCCGACAAATACTTTGACAAGGTCGACGTCACCGTTATCCCACCGTTCACCGACCTGCGCAGTGTGCAGACCCTTGTCGACGGCGACCGGTTGCGACTGACCTACGGAGCCCAGGACGTGTCGCAGCATGATTCAGGTGCCTATACCGGTGATATCAGCGGTGCGTTTCTGGCCAAGCTGGGCTGCACGTTCGTCGTCGTCGGGCATTCCGAACGGCGCACGTATCACCATGAGGACGATGCCCTGGTTGCCGCGAAAGCCGCCGCCACGTTCCGGCACGGCATGACACCGATTGTCTGCATCGGCGAGCATCTCGAGGTGCGCGAGGCCGGCTTCCACGTCGAGCACAATGTCGCCCAGTTGCGCGGTTCGCTGGCTGGCCTGACCGACGAGCAGTTGACGTCCGTGGTGATCGCCTACGAGCCGGTATGGGCGATCGGGACCGGCCGGGTGGCCAGTGCCGGGGACGCCCAGGAGGTGTGTGCGGCCATTCGAACCGAGTTGGTCGCGCTGTCCTCGCCGGCGATCGCGGCCGGCGTCCGGGTGCTCTACGGCGGTTCGGTGAATGCCAAGAATGTCGGTGAGATCGTCGCCCAGCCCGATGTCGACGGCGCACTGGTGGGTGGCGCCTCCCTGGAGGGCGAGCAGTTCGCGACCCTGAGCGCCATCGCCGCCGGTGGGCCGCTGCCCTGACTCATCGACCCGAACGGGGCCGGGCTTGCCGCGACCCTTACCGGGGCCGCCGGGGGTGGCCTTGGCCTCCTCCTGTTGTCCGGAATGGTTTTGGCCCTCGAGATCGTGGCTGGTGGTCACCAGCCTGCTGGATCGTGCTGTTGGTGCTGCTGCACCGGCGCCAAGGGCGGCGGCCTTTCAACCCTGTTCGGCGGGGTGCAGTCCAGCCTGGCCGTTCGACCGTGGTCGAAGAACCTGACCGACTGACTCTGTTCGTGACCGGTATCTGGCTGGTTACCATCAAACGGCATGGCGCTGCAGATCAAGTACACACCTGCTGCGCGAGTGTCGGAGGCGCGAACCTCCTATTGAATATGATTGTCGGTAATGCCCACTGGGGTACAGTCCGTGGCATGGCTTGTCGAAAATCGTTTTCAATAGCATTCAGCTTCGCCCATCAATTTCCGCGTCCGGGAAATGGCACACCGCGGTGAGCACTTCAGGCCAGCTGACCTCCGGCGGGTTACCGAGTTCACCGTGGCGAAGGTCATCGCACCCATCAGCTGTGGTATCCGGACTCCTGCTCCAGCGGTGCACAGTGATACTTGTCGGATTTCGGCTGAGTGCCCTGGGTACGAAGACCGTATGTCAGACGTGGCGCTGAACCGGATCGGCGCGGTGCGCCGCACCAGGTGGGGCGGGAAGACACCGAGCCGATGCGTGAGGACATCCGACTGCTCGGCGCGCTGCTGGGCGACACCGTGCGCGAACAGAGCGGCCTTCGAGGTGTTCGATCTGCCGAACGAGCCCGGGTGGAGTCCTTCCGGGTTCGGCGCTCCGAGATCGACCGCGCCGAGATGTCCCGGCTGTTCTCGAACATCGACATCCGTCAGGCCATCCCGGTGATCCGAGCCTTCAGTCATTTCGCGCCGCTGGCCAACGTCGCCGAGGACATCCACTGGGAACGCCGCGGTGCATAATGCCGCCGGTGAACCGCCGGTCGTTAGCACGCTGGCGGCTACCTATGCCAAACTCGACGCCACGGTCTAGACGCTGAGATTGTCGCACGATGCTCTGCGCGACGCCCTGATTCCCCGGTCACGGCCCACCCCACCGAGACCCGTCGGCGTACCGTCTTCGATACCCAGAATCACATCACCCGGCTGAGGGCTGCGGATGCACGGGCCACGATGAGACTGAGGACGGTCGTAGCATCGAGACGGAGTTGCGCCGGTCAGATCCTCACGCTGTGGCAGACCGCGCTGATCCGGTTGTCGCGATTGAAGGTCGCCGACGAGATCGAATCCGACCGCGGTACTACCCGGCGTCGTTCTTCGAGGTGATTCCGAAGGTCAATGCCGCCGTGCGGGAGGCATTGCGTAGTCGCTGGCCGGACGCAGAGCTACTCCAACGCCCATCTCGCGTCCTGATCGTGGATCGCGGAGACCGCGACGGTAACCCGAACGTGACTGCCGGATGTGGTCGAAATGGCAACCGGTAGTGCGGCCTACACCGCGATCACCCATCATCTGGGCGAGCTGGCCACCCTTGAGCAGGAACTGTCGCTGTCGGCCCGGCTGGTGACAATCAGCGACGATCTCTGTCACCTCGCGGGCGGCTGTACTGACGGACCTGCGCCGACGAGCCCTACTCGCCGTGCAGTGCGGGTGTGATCCGGGGCAGGCTGACCGCGACCGCCGACAATGTCCCGACCCGCACCCCGGAACAGGTTCTCTCGACCTCGGTCTTGGGCCCTACCGGAACTCCGGCGAAATGCTCTCCGATCTCGATGTGATCGATAACCGCTGCGTACCAACTCAAGTGCATTGCTGGCCGATGATCGGACTGGCCCGACTACGGGATGCGGTCGACGTTCCCGGATTCCACCTGTGCGGCCTGATATGCGACAGAACCTGAGACCCACGAGCAGGTGGTGGCCGAGCTGTTGGCCCGGGCCGGGTCCACCTGACTACGCATCGCTGTCGGAGCCTAAGCGGACTGAGGTGCTGGTGGCCGAGCTCTCCACCCGGCGTCCGCCTCGTACGGAGGTGCTCGAACTGGCGCAAGGAACTCGACATTCTCGAGGCTGCTGCCCGTGCCGTGCACCGCCTGGGCAGAGGCGGTGCCGGTCTACATCATCTCGATGTGTCAGTCGGCGTCGGATACATGCTCGAAGCCGCTCTACTGCTCAAAGAATCAAATCTGCTCGATCTTCGGGTGATGAACACTATGCACCGGTCGCGATCGTGCCGCTCTTCGAGACCATCGATGACCTTCAACGCGGATCGGCCATCCTCGAGGCCGCTTTGGCAGTCCCGCCTATCGCGATATGACCGCGCGCGGTGATAGCCAGAGGTGCGATGTCGGCTACCCGATTCCAACAAGGACGGTGGCTATCTGGCCGCGAACTGGGCGCTGTACCGGGCCGAACTCAATCTGGTGCAGTTCGCCCGCACGGCGGCGATCCGGTTGCGGCTCTTCATGGTCGGGGCGGCACGATCGGCCGTGGCGGTGGACTGAGCCATGACGCGATCCTGGCCCGTGTTTCACCCGGTGCTGTGAACGGATCGCTGCGGATCACCGAGCAGGAGAGGTCATTGCCGCCAAGTATGCCGAACCCCGGGATCGCCCACCGCAATTTGGAGAGCCTCATCGCGGCGACTCTGGAGTCCACCCTGCTTCCGACGTCGAAGGCCTTGGCTCAGATGCCGAACCCGCCTACCTCGTTCTCGACGAACTGGCCGATCGCGCTCAGCGGTCATAATTCGAATTAGTCCATTGCACAGTGGGATTCGTTGATTATTTCGAGCAGTCCACCCGGTTAGCGAAATCGGCTCACTGAATATCGGCAGTCGGCCCGCCCAACGTGCAAGGCGACCACGGCGATCACCGATCTGCGCGCGATCCCGTGGGTGTTGGCCTGGAGTCAGTCTCGGGTGATGCTGCCGGCTGGTACGGCACCGGCACAGCGATGAGGACTGGATCAACCAGATGCTGATCGGCGCGAGAATCGGGTTGCGGTGCTGCATGAGCTCTATCAACGCTGGCCGTTCTTCGGACGGTCCTATCGAATATGGCGCAGGTGCTGGCGAAACTGGATATGGGACTGGCCGCCCGGTACTCCGAACTGGTATGACGAGACGTTGCGGGCGCGGGTGTCTGGACAAGATTCGGGAAGAGCATGAACGTACAATCCGCATGACAGGCTGATCACCGGTAACGACGACCTGCTTGCCGACAATCCGGCACTGGCGCGCTCGGTGTTCAACCGGTTCCCATATCTGGAACCACTCAACCATCTTCAAGTGGAAAGCGCGGCGCTACCGCGCCGGTGATGACGGTGAACTCATCAAGCGCGGATCCCGCTGACGATGAGTGGTTTGGCTTCCGGGCCTCAGCAACAGCGGTTGACCTTGCGCCGACGGCGTACAGTCGCAGGCAAGGGACCAGGCAGGGCCCATAAGTCGAAGGTGTCAACCGTGTCTGACAAGTCCCCGCGTCAAGCAATGTCGAAGAAGCCCGGGGCAAATCACTCAAGGAGAAGCGTGCTGCAAAGCGCGCCAAAGGCGACCACGCCGGTCGACAACATTCTCAACGCGAAAAAGCGCTGAGCGAACTGCGAGTCGGTTACTTGACGATGGTGAACTGCATGAGGTCGACGATCCCTATGGAACCCAATGGCACACCCGGATCATGTAATTTGTCGTAGTCAGTTGTAGGCTAAATTGACCGGCGACCCGGATGGCCTCGCGATTGGCGAGCAGATTCGCGTGCCAGATGTCCAGGGTGCGGGCGTAGTGCTGGCCGAGCTTCTGGATGCGCTCGATCTTGAAGCCCGCCCTGAGTTGCGCGCCTGGATGATCTCCGGGGAGGGAAGTCGGCAGCCCGGGAAGATGACCTTGGCCATGAAGAGGATGAACTTCAGTCGCTGATGGTCAGTGCGATTCCGTTGTCGCGATAGAAGTCGATGTCGGGCGACGATCGTGTGCAGCAGGATGCGCCTGTCCTCGGGCAGTGCGGCGTACATCTTCCGGAAGAACTCGGGGTGGTCTCGGAAGCTGAAGTGTTCGAACCGAGCCGATCATGAAGACGCGATCGATCTCGCTGTCGAATTCCTGCCAGGCCTAAACCGAACCTCTTTGGTGCGATCACCGGGCAGGCCCGCGAAAGCTGTTTGACGTGTTCGTACTGGTTCTGCTGATGGTCAATCCGATGACGTTGACGTCGTACTTCCGGCGGCCCGCCAGTGCGGAGCCCCATCCGCAGCCGATGTCCAGAACTGTCATCCCGGGCTGGAGGTCCAATTTGCTCCAGCACAAGGTCAATCTTCGCCATCTGGGCTTGCTCGGAGGGAGTAGTCGTCCTGCTCGAAGTACGCGCACGTGTAGGCTAAGCGTGGGGTCGAGGGAACAGGCTGAAGAAATCGTCGGACAAGTCGTAGTGGGCCTGACGTCCTTGCAGTAAGACTTCGCTGCAAGTCGCTCAAGATTCTCTTCAATTCCTTCGAAGGCTGAACAAGGGCCGCACCCCGTGGAAGGACATAGAGCGAACGACTCGCCGCAGCGCCCGATGCGGATTCAGCTTACCGCGGTTGTTTCGGCGCCGAGCCCAGCTATTCGAGCTGCTCAGTCCGCGCGCCGCAGATGCGTCATGAGCCACAGCGTCGCCTCGAGACTGACAGCCCCGGCGGCCGCACTGGCCGGGATCGGCGCCGCCGATTGCCGCGGCTACCGCGTCAGCCTTCGCCGCACCCGAGACCACCAGCCACCTGTCTGGCCCGGAAGCACCGCGGTAGCGTCAGGGTGACTCCGGCGCGGCGGCGGTTTGGGGAGTCCTCGACGCCGACCACTCAGTCGGTGCCTTCCAACACCGCCGGGTGTGCGGAACAGCGAATTGAGGGCCCTCACCGCCCATGCCGAGCAGATGGACATCGAACATCGGGGTGGCCTGACCATCATCGGCGACCGTGGCCAAAGTGACCGCTCGTAGGCTGCCGCAGCCGTCGAGGTCGTTGCTGAATTCGCCATCGTCGGCGGGCATCGGGTGAATGTTGCCCGCCGATGACGATGGTCCAGCAGGGCCTCGCGGGCTTGCTCTCGTTGCGGTCGTCGTCGCCTCGAACGTAGCGGTCGTCGCCCCAAAACAGGTGGACCTGTGGCCAGTCGATGACGCGAGCCAGACGTTTCAGGAGCGCAATGCCGGTGCCACCGGGCCGGTCAGCAATGACCAGTGCTTGACCGCGCGCGGTGATCGCCGCCGTGATCGCCGCTGCCAACCGGTCGCCGGGTGGCGGACACCAGGGTGTCAACATCGGGTGCAGGGTCTCGACGGACACGTTCACCCTCAGACGTTCCCGCCCATCGAATATTGCACCTGTCGATCCCCGCCAGCGCTCCCGTGGTAGACCTCGTCTGCGTCGGAGTCGCCGAGACTCCGGCCAGCACTCACCGGTCGCACGGCGGGGCAGGGGAAGCTGCCGCGGGACGGCCGGTGCGGGTCAGTGGCGGTCGACCCGTCCTGCGGGCGGCTTCAGCGTGATCGTCTGGCTGGGCTGGGTGAGTTCCACCCTGACGTCGCCGATCTCCCGCCGCACGGCCCATCGATGCGGCTGGCCAGCCACCCCGCCAGGATGTCGTCGAGGGCGGGCTCGTCCCCTGAGGCCCGAGACCAGCGGCACTGACCTCCCCGTACGGCGGGTACAAGGCCAATGCCGAGGCCAGCAACGCCCGCCAGTAGGTGATCCGGCTCCAGGCCAGGTCGGTATCGCCCTGCGCATAGCCCCGCAATCGGCTGCGCAGCGCAGTGAGCGGGTCCGCGGCCGCGGTCGCGTCGGTGATGCGGCGAACGGCCAAGCAGCCCAACGGATCCTGTGCCGGTACCTCCGGGCAGGATCCCGGCCACCACGCCACCACCGGAGTGTCGGGCAGCAGAAACGGCAGCACGACGCTACTGGCGTGTGATGCCAGCGGCCCCGAGGTCCGCAGCACCACCACTTCGCCGGCCCCGGCGTCGCCGCCCACCCGCAGTTGGCCGTCCAGGCGTGCTTCAGACGCCAGCCGGTCGGCGGGAACGACGACGATGATGCGGCAGGGGTGTTCCCGACTCGCCGAGTTGGCGGCGTCGATGGATTCCTCGACGAGGTCCTCGGTGTCGGGTGCGACCACCAGGGTCAGCACTCGCCCGAGGGTGATCGCACCGCCCTCTTCGCGCAGCGACGTGATCCGCTTGTTGAGTTCGTTGGTCGTGGTGTCCGGCAGATCGACGATCACGGCAACTGTCTCCTTACGCTGGCGATCGTCGGCGCATTGCGGCCGCTCACGGCCGCCGCCAGGTCCGGCCGGATCGCGCCAGCATCTCAAATGCCGAATCCGGTCCCCAGGTCCCCGACTCGTAGGAATCAGGTTTGCCGTGTGCGGCCCAGTAATCCAGAGCAGGATCCAATATCCGCCAGGATAATTCGACTTCGGCGGCGACCGGGAACAGCGAAGGCTCTCCGAGCAACACGTCGAGGATCAGCCGCTCGTAGGCCTCCGGCGAGTCCTCGGCGAATGCTGATCCGTAGGAGAAGTCCATGTTGACGTCCCGAACCTCCATGGCGTTGCCCGGTACCTTGGAACCGAAGCGCAAGGTGATGCCCTCGTCGGGCTGGACTCGGAACACCAGCGCGTTCTGCCCGAGTTCCTCGGTCATGGTGGCATCGAAGGGAAGATGTGGCGCGCGCTTGAACATCAGCGCGATCTCGGTGACCCGGCGGCCCAGGCGCTTGCCGGTCCGAAGATAGAACGGCACTCCCGCCCACCGCCGGTTGTCGACCTCCAGGGCAATCGCGGCAAACGTCTCGGTGGTCGACGTCGTGGAGAAGCCGTCCTCGTCGAGCAATCCGACCACCTTCTCCCCACCCTGCCAGCCGGCGGCGTATTGCCCCCGTGAGGTGGTCAAATCCAGCGGTTCGGCCAACCTGGTAGCGGCGAGCACCTTGATCTTCTCGGCCTTGACCTCTTCCGGCCCGAAGTTCACCGGTTCTTCCATCGCGGTCAGTGCCAACAACTGCAGCAGATGATTCTGGATCACATCGCGGGCCGCGCCGATGCCGTCGTAATATCCGGCGCGGCCACCGAGGCCGATGTCCTCGGCCATGGTGATCTGCACACTGTCGACATAGTGACTGTTCCAGATCGGTTCATAGAGTTCGTTGGCGAATCGCAGCGCGAGGATGTTCTGGACGGTTTCCTTGCCGAGGTAGTGGTCGATACGGAAGACCGACTCCTCCGGGAAGACGCTGTTGACCACCTTGTTGAGTTCGACGGCGCTGTGCAGGTCGTTGCCGAACGGTTTCTCGATCACCACCCTGCTCCAGTGGCCTTCTTTCGGGTCGGCCAGACCGGACTTTCGGAGTTGCTCGCAGACCACCGGAAATGCCTTCGGCGGGATGGACAGGTAGAACGCGTGATTGCCGCCGGTGCCGCGCTGCGAATCCAGGGTCGCCAGCGTCTCGGCCAGTGCGGCGAAGGAGGCGTCGTCATCGAAACTGCCCTGAACGAAGCGGAAGCCCTCTGCCAAACGGTCCCACACCTCCTGACGGAATGGTGTGCGGGCGTGTTGTTGAACCGCGTCGTAGACGATCTTGCCGAAGTCTTGATCGGCCCAGTCCCGACGGGCGAAGCCCACCAGCGAGAACGACGGCGGAAGCAGGCCGCGGTTGGCGAGGTCATAGATCGCCGGCATCAGCTTCTTGCGAGCCAGGTCGCCGGTAACGCCGAAGATGACCACGCTGCACGGGCCGGCGATGCGGGGCATGCGCTTATCGCGCTTGTCCCGCAATGGATTATGCCAGCCGGCGGGTAAGGCCACCGCCGTGATGCCGGGGGTCGTGGTGGATGTCATCGCGTTGCGGCGTCCAACTGGCCCTGGGTTGCGTCCAGCAATTCCTGCCAGGACTTCTCGAACTTGTCCACACCATCGTCCTCGAGGTGGCGGAACACGTCGGCGAGATCGATGCCGACCGCCTCGAGGTCGTCGAATACCACCTGCGACTGCGGACCGGTTCCGCTGAGGGTGTCCCCGACGACCTCGCCGTGGTCGGCGACGGCGTCGAGGGTCTTCTCCGGCATGGTGTTGACCGTGTTGGGTCCGACCAGTTCGGTGACGTAGAGGGTGTCGGAGTAGTCGGGGTTCTTGACCCCGGTTGACGCCCACAGTGGACGCTGAACCCAGGCCCCGGCCTCAGCCAGTGGCGTCCACCGCCCTCCCGAGCAGAACACCTCCTCGTAGGCGGTGTAGGCGAGTCGGGCGTTGGCCACTCCGGCCAGGCCGCGCAGCGCGAGTGCCTCCGCGGTGCCGATCGCCTCCAGACGCTTGTCGATCTCGGTGTCGACCCGCGAGACGAAGAACGACGCGACCGAGTGAATGGTGTTGAGGTCGTGGCCGGCCTGCTGCGCGGCTTCCAGGCCGGCAAGATAGGCGTCCATCACCGCGCGGTGTCGCTCGACCGAGAAGATCAGCGTCACGTTCACCGAAATGCCCTCGGCCAGAACCGCGGTGATCGCGGGAAGGCCAGCCAGGGTCGCGGGGATCTTGATGAGCGTGTTGGGCCGGTCGACGATCTTCCACAACTCGATCGCCTGCA
>JAGYKK010000032.1 GCA_018401645.1 Mycobacterium sp.
CCACGGGACCGGCGTCTGCATCTGGGAAGGACCTTCGGTCGATGCAGTTCGCGAGCTGGTCGAGTCCGTTGTCGGACCGTTCAGCCAGAACGAATACCTCGCGCTAGAGGTCGCCGGGCTCCCCACCAGCGAGGCCTGAGTCCGCTAGCGCGGAGCATCGGCGCGTCCCAAAAGGGGCCGCAGCTCTCGAGGAACTGATCTGCGTCTTGGAGGACTGCGACGAGCGCAACGACGACGGCGAGGGCTACGACGGCGACTGCGGCAACTGCGCCGACCGCCTCGAAGCCCAAGGCCACTGGGACTGAACCGAATTGGAGAGGACATCACGATGAGTCATCTAGACGAAGCCAACCGCGTCTATGTCGCCGGCCACGAGGGCGACCCGGACTACGAGGCGCCTTGCATGTGGTTTGCGCTGTGCGACCACCCCGCCAACGGAGTCGGCGACGTCGGCCCGATGGGCCACGTACCCGTCTGCCGCCGCTGTGCTGAGCACGTTGGGATGGCTGAGTTCGTCGCGGGCGGGGTGGATTAGCCGTGGCCGACACCAACAGACGGGGCTGCAGCGAATGCACCATCTCGGGCCACGGGTCGGGCTACGGACTCAGACCTGCCCGCGATCGACTGAAGCGCAAGACTGTGTCGGTTGCCACCATAGCTACGATGATGAACAGCAAAGACTTCAGCGTGATGCCTTCCCGGAACACGAAGTGGAGAACACTCAGGAGTGCCGCGAGCGCCCCGAAAGTGACGGCTTGTCCTCGCGAGGGGCGCGCCGCCAAGATCGTGGTGAGGGCAAGGCCGACGTAGACGATGGCCAGGGAGAGGGCGGCCCCCACGTCAGCGGTAAACGTTTGCATGTGCTCTAGCAGTAAGGGGGGCAGTTTCACAGCATTGGCTGCGGCTGACGCAGATGTCAGCCCGATCCCGACGACGACGACGAAATGCGCGACTGTCCAGCCCTGGAAGCGATTCAGCGTCGAGGGCAACCCGGCGGGCAAGACGTAGATGAAGTAGGCACGCCACAGGAGGAACGTCACGGCAACCGCTGCACCGACAGCGAGGACAGTGGTCGTTCCGCCACGTTCGATGTTCAGGACGATCTCCAAAAGAGCATCACCGAGGAGGATGAGGGTGAACTGGCCAAAGCGCTCGCTGAGGTGCTCGACGTTGATTACGACGGATTGCGGGAGCAGCCGGGGGTACACGACGAGGAGCCCGACTAGTGCGATGAGGGGACCGTAACCCATCGCCAGGTACTCCGGGACGATGCCGGCGGCCCCGAGAAGCAGGAGGAGCGTCGCCCCGAAGCTCAAGGCGGCGGCCGCAGCCGATGGGGCACGGGCATCCCGATACCGGACGGCGACTGCGGTGTGCCGAACCGCAAGGGCGGCGAAGGACACGGCGAGCCCTAAATTCAGTGTTCGAGTGGTGAGCCAGTTCTCCCAGAGGGAGCCTCCGGCCGCCAGCAGTGCGCCATAGATCCAGAGGATGCTTGTCGCCTGGGCCCAAAATCCGGTCTCGGGGAATCGATTGTTGACCAAGACCCAGGACACCCACGACCCGTACGCCGCGATGATGGCGAACAAGTACCACCACATCCACGAAGTACCCCAGCCGTACTGCAGCCCGTTGAACAAGGTGACGGCGAGCACGACCATGATGAGGTCTTGCAGGAGTTCAATCCAACTGACCGTCGGCAGGTGTTGTTGGCCCACGGTCGCTGACTAACGTCCTTGGCCGCCCACCGCGGCCCCGGTATCGGGACCGGGAAATTGGACGAGTTCGCCCCGGTTGATCGACACCCGGTCGCGGGCCTGCAGGTAGTCTGGTTTCCGGCCTTCCATGTGGAGAGCCCTCCCGGAGCGTTCGTGCCAGGCATCCAGATCGGCCATCGACCTTCGCCGCAGCAGCGCGCCGATGTGCATCATGGACCAACCATAGGACCTGTTCCGCTCTCATGGGTGCTTCTTGCCCTCGGCGCGGTTGATCTCCTCGAGAACCTACGGAGTTCCGCTCGCGCGTATCGCCGAGCTCTCGGCCGGCGACGAGATCCTCATCGGACCCGATTTTTACGCCACCATCACCGAAGTCAGGGAGCGTGGTTTCGAGATCGAAACCGAGTACTGCGCCGTGATGCGGGTCAGCGCCGATGCGATCGAGTCGATTCCCGTGAGCAACGAGACCGTGTCCGGTTCACGGCACGGCTACGAATTCCGCAAGGTTCCCTGCACCGCCGACGCCGCGTGTGATTGCTGGAACTGCCAGATCGACCGGCAGCAAGGGCGCTTCAGCTGACGCGGTACCCCGAGGACGTGACAAACGGCTTCGGCGGGTCCTGAGCGCCGTTTTGTCACACTGCATAACTGAACATACGCTCGATACCTGCCCTCGCGGTGGTGGTGTTCGGCCTGGTGGCGTACACCCACCACACCGTCGAGATCGTCGGCACGCCGCGGGTCGACGCCGAAGCCCGGTTCAGTTCCGCGCTATCAGCCCCATGTATGTGGGGATAACCCGGTTCCGTCGCCCTTGTAGTCGATCAGGATGACATCCGCCCCACGTGTGTGGGGATCAAATGTTCTGGAACATGCCCATGAGTGAGAGACGGTTTCCGACCTCGAGGCGGATGTCGTCACATAGCAGGGTGTAGTGCGGGTGTATGCCCGCGGCCGCAGTGGTCACGGCCGAACCCTATCGAAATCCCACCCTATCGAAATCCCAGACCGTGCACCGTGGGTTTGCGGGTCGCCGTTGCCGTCGCCGTTGCGGTCGCCCTCGCCGTAGGTGGGCGCCCAGCATGACTTGGGCGACCACATCCCAAAGTTTTTGACGTTTCCGCCATATTCGGCTTCAAGCGTGATACCACTCACCCAGGTGAGGTTTTAGCCGCCCTTGCTGCTGGTGCGGCACTCATGGCTTGACCTGGGACGGAAAGACCGATGTCGGTTAGGAAGTCGTCGAAGAAGTCGAAGAAGAGCAAGTCGGCCCGGTTCGGTGCGGCGGCATTCGCGGTTAGCCTGTATTTGGCCGGTCCGCAGGTGGCCGTCGCTGTCGCTGACGGCCCGGATGACACTTCCTCGACGCCGAGCAGCAACGCGTCGGACACCGATGCGGCGGCGAATACCGCGGGGGCGGCTCGGAAGCCGGGCGGCGCCTCCCGTCGCGGGTCGGCGGAGAGCGGCGCACCGACGGGCCGACAGGCGCAGTCCCAGTTGCGCGGCGGGGCGGCGGTCCAGTCCGACCCGGCGGTCCCCTAGGGACGTCGAGTTGGTCCGCGAGGACGTCGAGTTGGCCGAACCTCGCCCGGCGCGGCCCCCGCTCTGAGGCGACGCGGACTCCTCCCCGCTGTCGGCCAGGCAGGGGTCCGGCCGAGAGAGCGCCGCGGCCCAGCAGGGAGATTCTGAACCGATCTCGGCGTCGGGAGCGACTCCGGCGGCCACTACCGTTGCAGTCGGTCAGGGCAATGTCGGGGCAGTGGTTGTGCCGTACCGGTCAGGGGCGTAACCCCGGTTCTCGCCACCGGCGGCGGAAGCGGCGGGAGTGGCGGCGGTTATGCCGCGGGCAGCGCAAGCGGTGATTAGTTTCGAGGTTCCGGAGGATGTCCTTTTCAGTGCCCCGCCGCTAACCCTTTTGAATCTAAAAGCCGCGCCGGTGGTGGAGTCGTTGAACACCGCGGTCGTCGGTTTCTTCGATACCGCGTCGAAGTGGCTGACCAGCCTGCCGGCCAACACGGTCTCGGAGTGGTTGTCTGGGGCACTGCTGCTGGTGCGGCGGGAATTGTTCAACCAGTCCCCCGACACCAACCCGGTGCAGCAGTGGCGCGACGGGCAACTGATCGGGGATCTGCGTGCCGTCGACGCCGAAGGGGAAACCCTGAGCTACACCGTGGAGGTTGCGCCAAAGTACGGCAACCTGGAACTGGAACTCCTCCCGATGGGGGCGCAATACAAATACACGCCGTACACCGATGACGCCGTAGCGGACAGGTTCACCATCTCGGTCTCCGATCCGCCCGGCGGCAGGAATGTGATCAGCCCCGCCGAGACCGGCAAGACCTTCGTTGAGATCCTGACACTGCAGAACCTCTCCGGGGCCGATGTGGGTGCCGCCGGAGCGCCATCGAAGTGTGTGTCGACCAAGAACTGCTCAGGCCTGGACCTGGCCGGGGTGAATCTGTCCGGCCAGAACCTGGCGGCGGTGAAGTTCGTGGACACCGACCTGACCTTCGCGGTGCTTGACCGCGCCGCCCTGACCGGCGCGGACTTCACCCGCGCCGTCCTCACCGGCACGACACTGACCGGAGCCGACCTGACCTGGGCATCCCTGACCGGCGCAGACCTGACCGGCAAAGACCTCACCGGCACCACACTGAGCGGCGCGGATCTGACTCGGGCCACCCTGACCGGCGCCGCCCTCAGCCGCGCGAACCTGACCGGGGCGAACCTGACCGGGGCCAAACTCGACCGCGCCCAACTCGACGGCGTCACCGGACTGGGCAGCGCCGACCTCACCGGAGCCGACCTCACCGCCACGGACCTGACCGGGCAGAACCTGTCCGGGACGCTCCTGACCGGCGCCACCCTGACCGGGGCGAACCTGGCCAAAGCGAACCTGAGCCTGACCGTGCTGACGAACACGAACCTGAGCAAGGCCATCCTGACCGACGCCAACCTGAGCAAGGCGCTTCTCCAAGACGCGACACTGACCGACTCCAGAGGGTTAGCCACCGCAATCCTGACCGGCGCCGACCTGAGCGGCCAGGACCTCAGCAATCTGGCCTTGGCCGGCAAAAACCTCACCGCCACAATCCTGACCGGTACCAACCTCACCGGCGCGAACCTCACCGGCGCCACCCTCAAAGGCGCCACCCTGACCGGCGCGAACCTCACCAACGCCACCCTGACCGGGGCGAACTTCACCAACGCCACCCTGACCAACGCCAACCTGACCGATGCACGTCTGAACAACGCCACCCTGACCGGCGCCGCCCTCAGCCGCGCCAACCTCACCGAGGCGGACCTGACCCGGGCCAAACTCGACAGAGCCGCGTTGACTGAAGCCAACCTCGCCGGGGCGGACCTGACCCAGGCGAACCTGTCCGGCGCGACCCTGGCCGGCGCGAACCTGGCCGGCGCGAACCTCACCGACGCTGATCTCAAGGGCGCCAATCTGTCTGGGCAGGATCTGACTCTGTTCGACTTCGCCGGCATTGACTTGAGTGGAACGAACCTCGTCAACTCGAACCTCAGCGGTGTGGATCTGAGCGGGGCGAACCTGAGCGGGGCGAACCTGACCGGGGCGAACTTGACCGGCGCCGACCTGCGCAACGTGAGTTGGCCGGGTGTCCGCTTGACCGGTGTGACGTGGAGCAACACTGTGTGCCCGGACGGCACGACCAAAGGCGTCGGATGCCGAAGCACCCTCACCGGTGGACAAACGCTCATCCCCGGACAGGCCATCTACTCTCCGAATAACAGGTACGTCTTCCAAATGGGATATGACGGCAACCTCGTGTTGTACGAAGACGGCAAAGTTTCTTACGGTTATTACATTCGTGCGACAAATACAGCCGCCATGGGCGTGACTCAGGCCAGGCTTCAGGCCGAGGACGGGAACTTCGTACTTTACGCTGGCGATCGCGCCGTGTGGGCACTCAATGAAATGAAGCGGTTGTTGCCCCTCGATGGACAGCCGCCCTACTGGCTGGAGCTGGGGGACAATGGCAACGTCATCCTCTACGGCGACGGCCGAAAGGTCTTGTGGGACATCTACTCCTGGACGGCTTACCGCGTCACAGGTGTAGCTCTATAGACGTCGGCTGCATAGCCGTGCACGAGGTCCCCCACTCGGTCGGCCGTGGCGACCAGATCGACCAGCACGTCGCGCACGTCGTACTCGTTCTTCCCGAATGCCTTTACCCGAAGCGGGAACACGTCGGTGGCGATGTCCTCGACAATCAAGGATGGGCCGGAATGAGACGGGCCTGCTCGAGACAAGGTTTGATTTGCTCGAGTGACTTCCATTGCCGTGACCGTCGCGGAGGCCGAATATCCCCTACGGGGTGGGATCCTGCACCAGCGGGCGTGAAATGACTTCTGCAAGCTTCGATCTCTCCACGGTGTTCCGGACCGTGGCGACGACGCTCCCCGGCGCGCAGGCCCTAGCGTGGCGCGACCAGCGGCTGACCTACGGGCAAATGGATAGTCGGATCGACGGGATTGCCCACTACCTCACCGCCCAGGGCCTTGGCTGTCACACCGAACGCGACCAACTGGAGACCCACCAGTGCGGGCAGGACACCGTTGGTCTGTATCTCCGCAACGGCAACCAGTACTTGGAGGCGATGCACCGGTGCTCGGCGCTGCACGGCTTCCCGGGTCTGCTCGGCTGCCGCGGTGAAGGCGGCTCGGCTGTAAGCGGGACGTCCTATGACTGTCGGTTTTTCGCTGATCTGGGCGCGCAATTTGTCGAGGTGACGATTCTCGTGTTCGCCGCCGAGCAGCGCGGTGCGGGCGAGCAATTCGTCGTCGGCCTGCACTCGAGACCCTCGGCCCAAATGAGCGTCGAAGGCCCGCAGCAGCGCGTACTCGCAGCCAGCGGCCACCGCGAGGTCCGAGGCGCTATAGACGACGACGTCGTCGAGGACGATCACAGGATCAGATTAGGTGGGGGCACCGACACGCAAACTGCTCGATCTCCCCCACGACACCACACTGTGGTTGCTCACTGCGATGCAGCGGTCCCGGGCTCGGCAGGAGGTGCGGCGTTCGAGGTGTCAGGACTGCGATTCACCCGCCGCTCTGGTGCGCACCGCCCAGGGCTGGCGCTACGCGCAGATGCACCTGTCAGCGCCGGACGCGGCGCACAGCGAAGGCAGCTCGTTGTAGCGAACAGCCGCGGCATCAAGCCAGGGCTTTGACGATCGATTGGGTTCGGGTCAGGGCCTCGAATCCCAGGGCCGACAGCGCGGGCATGCTGTTGCCCGAGTGCCCCCAGCCGCTCCAGGCCACTTCGGCGTGCACGTCGTTGCACCAGTTGATAAACACGGTGCCACTCTGGGCGGCGTCGATCACCCGGTTTTGCAGCTCGGCGTCATCGGTGAACACCGCAGTCGTCAAACCGAACAACGGATGGTTGATGTGCGCCAGGGCCTCATCGTCGTCGGCCACGACCATCACCGGCAGGATCGGGCCAAAGACCTCCTCGCGCATGATCCTCATCTGCGGATTCACATCGGCGATCAGCGTGGGCACGATGAAGCTGTAGCCGTCCTTGTCCACGACCTCGCCGCCGGTCACCACCCGCGCGCCCGCAGCCACTGCCTCATTGACCATCGCCATGAGGCCGGCCATCGCCTGGGGCCCGCCAAACAGCGGTCCCATCGAGGCGGCCGGATCGTGCGGTGATCCCGGCACCTCTTTTTCCATCAGCACCTTGGCTTGCGCGAGAAAGGCCGGGGCCACCTTCTGATGCAGGAACAAGCGCTTGGTCGAGCAGCACGATTGACCCGAATTGTGCAGCCGCCCAACCGAAATCAGCATCTGCGCGGCTTTCACCGGGTCGGCATCGGCGGCCACGTAGGCGGCATCGCTGCCGCCCAGTTCCAGTGAGGTCTGCAAGAAGGGTTCCCGCAGCGTCAGGTTGGAAGCTCGCTGCCCAACCAACTGCGCCATCGCCGCACCGCCGGTTACCGAGCCGGTGAACACGACGTGATCGATCGCAGATTCAAGAATCACCCGGTTCGAGGTGGCAATGTCGATCGACAGGTTCTGGCACAGACCCGAAATGTCGCCCATGGTGTTGAAAGCCCGCTCGAACAATTCGCCCACCGAGGGCGTGGAGGCGTGCTTGAGCACCACCGCATTGCCCGCCAGCAGCGCCGGCCCGATGCTGTTCAGCGCGGTGAAGAACGGGTAATTCCAGGGTGCGATCGTGTAGATCACGCCCTTGGCCACCCGCCGCATGGTGAACGTGAAGGGCTTGCCGTTCGCGGCCACCGAAGTGTCCTGCAACGCGGCTTCGGCGAAATAGGCAATGCACCGAAGCTTGGCCACTCCAGCTTCGAGTTCACCGCGCGCCTGACCCAGCGGCTTGAACATCTCCTCCGAAATCCGGCTGGCGTGGGCATCGAGGTTGTCGTCGATGTACTGCAGAGCGTCCAGGAACAGCTCGCGCCGCCGGGCGATCGGCAACCGCTGCCAACGCTGCTGCGCGGCCCTGGCATTGCCGATTTTGGTATCCGCCGCGGAAAACGACTCGAGCGGGTACGCGCATATCGGCGTCTTCGTGTACGGGTCAATCAGTTGGTTCACGGGTGCTGCCGCGGCGGTGGTCATGGGGTTCTCGATTCGACTCAATCGTCAAGCGGACAGCAATTGCTCACACCCACGATATCAGGGTCGTCGCCGCAGTTCCTGTTCGGTTTTCCGCCGCGTGGGCCATCGCAGCGTGGCACTGTCGGGTTCAACAGGACCCTGCCGTGCGCAGTGCGCCACTCCACCGACACCAAAGGCAGGCCCATGACAGATCGTCCGTCCCGCACCCTCATCGGGGCACTTTCAGGCAGGGAAATCACGATCCCTGATGTGAACGTCACGCTTCCTTCCCTTGCCGGGCACGGGGTGGTGGTCAACGGCACACCGGACCAGAGCTTCGGCACCGTCGACGCACCCCACAGTGGCTTTCCTGACTCCCGCAGCCCCCGCCGACGTTTCGGCCTGCTTTTGCCAGCGACCAACACGGTGATCGAGCACGAGTTGTGGAGTCTCCTCGTGGCCAACCAGGTCGGTGGCAGGCTCGGCGGAGTGGGCCTGCACTCCACCCTCGTGCTGACCCCCCGGCCAGATGTCAGCAGCCCTGAAGGTCTCGAGCAGTTCAAGCGCAATTTCCTTGACGGAATGGAGAGTTCGGTGCGCACCGCCCTGCTAGCGGCGCCCCAGTACCTCATTCTTGGCATAAGTCTTGAGCACATCCTGTCCGGGCTCGACAGCGTGCGTGAGTCGATGGCGTCGCTGCAGACGTACTGCGACCTGTCCTGGGCCACCTGGCAGGATGCCGCCGCAGCAGCCCTCAAGGCCGTGGGAGCCAAGCGCATCGGCCTGCTCACACCGTGGGAGGAGGTGGGCAACGCATCAGGGATCAGGATGTTCGAGGACATGGGCTTCGACGTGGCGGCGAGCGTGGGACTGGCCTGTGGGAACATTCAGCACATCGCCCACCTGCCTGATTGGGCCAAGGAGAAGGCCGTCCTCGAACTGCTTGCCACTGCCGACAACCGGCTCGACGCAGTGGTTCAGTGCGGAACCAACATGGGGATGCTCAACATCATCGATCGGCTGGAGTCCGTCACCGGGGTACCGATCCTTGCCATCAACCCGGTGCTGTTTTGGTACGCGCTGCGCGAAAACGGCATTGATGACCCGGTCGTGGGCGGTGGCCGGCTTCTTCGGGACTGCTGACAGCTGACCTCCGGGCGAGGCCCCGAAACGGACCCGGCGCCCCGGTGAGGGTGGTGTCCGGACTGCCGACCAATCAAGTACTCGGCACATATTCGAGTAATTTCACCGATCCCAGGGCTAAGCCGGCTAGGTAACGTCCGGAGTGTTCACCGATGTGGTGACCGTGTTGGCGCCAGGCGGCGCCGAATACAGGGCAAGGGAGTCAGTGACAATGAGTTCGGAGTCCGGGGGGAGCGAGGCCCCGGTGGCGATTCTGGTCACCGGGCCCAGTTCCTCGGGTAAATCCACGCTGTGCCGGGCGCTACAGGAACGTCTGTCCATCCTGGCCGACGGGGATCCGACGGCGATCTACGCCCGGGTGGCCTTCGACGACATCGTCGCCCTGATCCCCGACACCCTCTACCCGATCAGTTTCGTCGCCTTGAACGGCGGCGACCTCGGCCGTCTTGCCTCCCGCCAGCCCTATGACGGCCGCGCCGCCTGGGAATACCTCGACGACCAGAGCGATCCACCCGGCGAGCAGGACGACTCCCCCCGCATCCGGCTGGTCATGAGTCCGCACACCCGGGGCCTGTTGACCGGCATTCACCGGGGCTGGGGTGAGCACCTGCGGCTGGGCACCAACCTCGTCATCGACCACTTCCTGCAGGACGCTGATTGGAGTCAGGAGGTCCTCGAGGTGTTGCGCGACGCCGGGGCCCGGACCCTGCTGGTGGGAGTGTTCTGCTCGGTGTCGGAGTTGGAGCGGCGCGAATCCTCCCGCGCCGACGGCGGCGTTGAAGGCCGACCGCTCGGGCTGGCGCGACACAGCAGCGAACTCTGCCATGGGCAAGGCCTGGACTACGACGTCCGCATCCGAACCGACCAGCAGACCACCGCCGAGTCGGTGGACGCGATCATCGCCGCACTGCCCGACGCTGCGACGCCCCGTTGATGCTCGTGAACGTTGACCAATCATGAAGATCGAGGGATCGGTGGCAGTCGTCACCGGGGCAGGCTCAGGTATCGGCAGATCCATCGCTGCGGCGCTGGCATCGGCCGGCGCCTCGGTGGTGGTCGGCGACATTGAGGCGGTGCTCGAAGCAGCGGACGATGCCGAGGGCGCGAGTGGCCGCCGACGCTGCGAGCGCCGAGGGTATCGGGCGTGGCACTGCTCGGCACCGCCTGCCAGCAGTTCGGCGGCGTGGACATCTACGTCGCCAATGCCGGCATCGTCGGCCAACCCGGGCCTGGCGACGACGAAGCCGCCTGCCTGATCATCGACGTTTCACGCTCAGCCCACGTCCGCGGGCCAAAGCTGTTGTGCCGGAATGGCTTGAGCGTGGCGGCGGACACTTCGCGCCGTCGTGGCCTCGGCCGCCGGCCGGCCTGCTGACTAATCCCAACTCGGTGCGGCGCCCTACAGCGTGACCAAGCATGCCGCCGTCGGGTTCGCCGAATGGTTGGCCATCACCTACGGCGACAGGGGAATCGGTGTCAGCTGCGTGTGCCCGATGGGCGTCGACACCCCACTGCTGCGCGCGATGTCCGATTCGCCGGACACGCAGACCCGGGTGGCCGGCGCCGCCGTGACTGGTGCCGGCGCGGTGATCAGCCCGCACGATGTGGCCGACCTGACGGTCCAGGCCATCATCGACGGGACGTTCCTGGTGCTGCCGCATCCGGAGGTGCTGACCATGTTCCGGCAGAAGGCCGCCGACTACGAGCGGTGGATCGCGGGGATGCGGCGGTATCAGCGGAGCCTGCAGTAGGTGACCGAGGGCAGGTGGGCTTCACCCCACCCCACCGCGCCGACCCCGAGTGCCAACAGCTCCCGGCCGAGTGCAGTAGTTTCACCGATCCCTGGGGTGACGGTTAACGCTAGCGGTCTCGGGTCGCGAGGTAGATCGTGGCGGCCGACCGGCCACGGATGATCGGGTTGTCGAACCAGACCGACTCGGCCGCGACGTCGGTGAAGACCGATCCCAGCAGCGAGGTGAAGTCGTCATCCGGGGGGTCGTCGGACCACATGGCGAAGACTCCGCCCGGGGCCAGCCGCGACGATGCCGATTGCAGGCCCTGTTCGGTGTAGAAGCCGGCGTGCGGTGCGTGCAGGACGTGTCGTGGCGAGTGGTCGATGTCGAGCAGGATTGCGTCGTAGGTCCGGCCCGGGCGCTGCGGATCGAATCCCACCGCATTCGTAGCGGCGTCGAAGAAGTCGGCACACACCAATTCGACGCGGTCGTCGGCAATCAGGCCGACGCTGTCCGGCAGCAGGTCTCGCTGATGCCAGTCGATCACCGCGTCGGAGTACTCGATGACCCTCAGCGTCCGAACCCGAGGGCACTGCAACGCTTCCAGCGCGGTGTAGCCCAGGCCGAGACCGCCGATGACCACGTCCAGGTCGGTGCCCGGGGTGCGTGCCAGCGCGAGCCGCGCCAGCTCCCGTTCGGCGACGGTGAACAGGCTCGACATCAGATGTTCGTCATCGAGTTTGACCTCATAGATATCGGCGTGCACCGAGAAGTCGAACCGGCGGCGCAGGCTGAACACGCCCATCGGGGTCTGCTTCCAGCCCAACTCCTCGAAACGTGCGCTCACCGGGGAAACAGTACGGTCTGCCCGCGGCGCAGCGATGGTGTCAGCGCACGCTGTGCCGGGCACTCGGGGTGCCGGGCACCCGGGCATCAGCGGAATCTTCCTTCAGTCGGGAGAGGATGTGGATAGGGCTCTTTTCGTTCGGAGCCGGGCGCCCTGCCACGTCGAGAGACTGCCGTCGGCGGCAAGCATCAGTTGCTTGCAGCCGTCTTCAACCGCCAGTTCATCGTGAGGGCAGTCACGATCGAGGACTAGTGACCTCCTGATGATCACTCTTCCCTTAACTCTCAGAACCGTGGACCAACAACAGGGGTACAGATTTGGTGGACTGACCACGTCATGTCATGGGGTGGGTTACGTAGACATACCGGCGACCGCAGAGTCTCCGGAAACTCCGAGACGGGTCAGTTGGACAGTTCCGGGTTGGCGTGAATGAGTTGGGCAAAGGTGCCGTTGCTCATATCCCTTTCAGTGACGACCTCATCGAGCGCCCGCGGCAGCGACCTTGATCTGCGCGCTAGGGGTTTGGTGCGTCGGCCACCTGAATGTCCAAATCCGCCGTCCCGTTCTCAATCGAGTTGACTGTGACCACGACGTCGTAGGTGCCAGTGTCGTCGGTCAGGGTGCAGGTGATTGATTCGCCGACCTCGGCGTCCAGGTCGCCCGGGCAGGTAATAGGCGGCGCCTCTTCGCCGACAGCATTGGTTAGCTGCGTCTGCACTTCGGACTGCAGTGCGTCCTTGTCGAGCTTCTTGGTGCCCACGCTCACGCTCGCGTTACAGGCCGCGAGGGTGGATACCGCGACGATTACGGCGATGAGCTTTGCTGCTGCATTCATGACGTGATTACAGCAGATAGCTAAGCGAGCTAACGTCGGTTTTGCCGGAACTTAGGCGGTTGGCAGTGTGCGCCGGCGCAACGCGGTGACGACCCCGGGACCGCAGGGCGAAAATGGCCGGGCTCGCACTGTTAGGTTGCGGAATCCACCGCCATTGACTACGGTCCGAGACCGTCAAGCATGGGCTGCGCGTCTTTTGAAAGGCTGTCCCCGATGAAATCACTAGCTATCGCCGCGATCGCCGCGAGCGGATTCATCATTGGTGGCCCCGCGGTCGCCAACGCCGACTCCCAAGTCGAGGGCAGTTACGCCACCCTCGCGGGTTGCGAGGCCGACGGTGCCGGCGGACAATTCACCGGCCCGGGCGCCGACGGCACCAGCTTCTACTGTGAGCAGGGCGACGACGGGTTGTATTACCTGTTCATCACCGACTGAGACCCTCCGCTGGCGGCGTGGCAGCACCCCCGGCGTACGAATCGCGCGCGTACAAGCTGGCGCGAATGAAGCGGTTGGGCGCGTTGGTACCGCCAGGCATTCCAACGTAGCCATTGCCCGACGTGCAAGTGAAGCGGCAGTTGCCCTTTCGTCATGGGCGTGGAAGGAAAGTCGGTGTTGACGACTACGCGTCGGGAGCGACAACGGGAAGTCTTCGAGGTTGCGCGCCAGCCGGTCCATCGAAGGGACGACGACCACTATGGCGGCGGGGGTGCCCTCAGAGCCGATTTGACAGGCGGTTTACCTCGAAGCATCCGCGATAATTCGGCGTAATCGCTTACCATCCACGACATGTGCACTCGAGTGTTGTGGAACTCGAACGACCTTGCCGTCCTGACCGGGCGCAGCATGGACTGGCCGGAGTCCACTGAGCCGTTGATCGTCGTGTTTCCGCGTGGCCGCAACCGAAAAGGGATCAACCCACCGGGCCTGGTTTCCGACCCCAACCCGCTGATCTGGACTAGCCGCTACGGCAGTCTTGTCACCACCGTTTACGGCCTCGGCACTGTCGATGGCCTCAACGAAGCCGGTCTGACCGTGCATGGGCTGTACCTGAAAGCGGCGGACTACGGCACACGCGACTCGGCCAAACCCGCCGTCTCGGCGACGCTGTGGTTGCAGTACCTGCTCGATCAGGCCGGTACCGTCGCCGAGGCCCTGGGCTTGCTAGACGGCATCGAGATTTTGATGGTCAGTGCGCACGGACATGACGCCACCTTGCACCTCGCCATGGAGGACGCGACCGGTGACTCCGCGATCGTCGAGTACGTCGAGGGCAAGCGGGTCGTCCACCATGGCCGCCAGTTCACCCTGATGACCAACGATCCGACCTACGACGAGCAGTTGGCTTTGCTCGCCAAACAGGACTTCTCACATCCAAGCCGGGAGATGCCGTTGCCGGGCAACGTCAATCCAGTCGACCGGTTCCAGCGCGCCGCGTACTACGCGGCACTGCTGCCGAAGCCGACCTCTGAACGCCAAGCTGTGGCCAGTGTGCTGGCGATCATGCGCAACGTCTCGGTGCCCTTTGGTGCCCCTTACGGCGAGTTCGGCGTCTACGACACCGAATACCGGACGGTGACTGACCTGACGAACCGCCGCTACTTCTTCGAATTGACCACCAGCCCCAACGTGATCTGGGTCGAGTTGGATCGACTCGACCTCGCCGAGGGCGCACCCACCATGTCCATCGACCCCTACGACTACACACTTACAGGCGACGTGACCAACAGGTTCAAGCCGAGAGAGTTGCCTTTCTAGCCCCGAATCTAGCCCCGAATCTAGCCCCGAACAGCTGTTTCACCGCTGGATCGGACATGAAAGTCATCGGCTTTGCGGTCAATACCCTCCATGACTACCAACTCGCCGAGAAGGCGGGCATGGACGCGGTGCTCGTCGACTCTCCCCCGGCCGCCCAACGGTGGCGAGGGCGGTAGGGCGGCGGTTAGGTCCGCCGGCTCCGCGGGTGGGTGAGCTAATCCGGCCGGCGGCCAGACACCTGCACGACGCGCGGGAGCGTCGAGACCGTTCCGGGTGCGCGCGCATAGTCGGCGAGCGTGCGCACGAGCCCGTCAACCTCCTCCGCGGTGGCAAGCCCTTGGCTGATGACCGGGTCCGCGATGGCATCCATGGTCGCCGCGTGGATCATCTGGTCCGCAGGCGTGCGCAGCACCGGTTGGGTGAGGTCGACCTCCACTTCGGCGGCACCCAGGTCGCGCAGGAAACAAGCCAGCTCGGCCCCGACCGCAGGGCTCGCGCCGTTGGCACGGGCCGCGGCCACGTACAGCTCCCGGTAGCGGGCCAGCGCGGCGCTGGGCGGTGAACCCCAGGTGGCCGCCACCTCGACATCCTCGATCATCAGGACCCCGCCGGGGGCAACGCCACGCCAAAGCGCGGCCATCGCCGCCCGCGGGTCGGGGAGATGGCTCAGCACACACCGGGCGTAAACCACGTCGAAGTCACGAAGATCCGCGCCGCCTACATCGTTGATGCCCCTCACGCGAAAGGTGGCTGCTGAGCCCAATGCCGCGGCACGTGCCTGGGCGAAAGCCACCACCTCTGCGTTGATGTCGATGCCGACGGCCTCGTCCGCACCGGCAGTGATCACCCGCATCGCCACGTCGCCACTGCCGCACCCGACGTCGAGCACCCGACCATGTAACGTGCCGCGCCGATGGAGGAACTGCTGCGTTGCCGGCCAGCAGATGCGGGCCAACAGCTCAAGGCGTGACTCCGCCGCTGCGCCGGAGCGAATGATGTACGAGGAATCGGAGTGCCCGGGGGCATTCATCAACTCACGCTACCGCGGGCCCATACTCAAGGCATGCGTTCCGGGCGAAGCGGGTACGGGTTCGCCCTGCTGGCCTATGCCTTCGCCGCCATCATGCTCGGCACCACGATGCCCAGCCCGATGTATGCGCTGTATTCCGAACACCTGCACTTCGCGGTGGTCGAGACCACGGTGATCTACGCGACCTACGCCGGTGGCGTGCTCACGGCGCTGCTGGTCTTCGGCAGTTGGTCCGACGCCATCGGGCGCCGCCCAGTGCTGCTGGCCGGCACGCTGTGCGCACTGGCCAGCGCGGTGGTATTCCTCAGCGCCGACACGGTTGCCCAACTGTTGGTGGGCCGGGTGCTGTCGGGACTGTCGGCGGGGTTGTTCACGGGACAGCCACTGCCGCGATCATCGAATCAGCGCCGCCGCGCTGGCACACCCGCGCCCCCGCAGTGGCCACCATCGCCAATATGGGCGGGCTGAGCAGTGGACCAATCCTGGCCGGACTGTTGGTGCGAGTACGCGCCGGAGCCGCTGCGGCTGCCGTTCGTCGTGCACATCGCACTGACGGTCCTTGCCGGATCGCCGCGCTGGTCGCCCCGGAGACATCGCCTTGCACCGGAAAGATCCGCCTGCAACGGCTATCGGTTCCCCCGCCGGTTCGGCCGATATTCATCATCGCCGCCTTGGCCGCCTTCGCGGGTTTCGCCGTCACCGGGTTGTTTGCCGCAGTGGCGCCGGCATTCGTCGCCGAGGTCATCGGCATCGGCAACCATGCGCTGGCCGGGCTGATCTCCGGGTCGATCTTCGCGGCGTCGGCGGCGGCGCAGATCCTTGCGGTGCGCATCGCGCCCCGGCGCGCGGTCGCCCTGGGGTGCGCGATCCTGATCGTCGGCATGGTTGTTCTCGCCGTAGCTCTGCACTTTTCGTCGCTTCCCGCGCTGATCGCCGCATCGTTGGTATCCGGCCTCGGTCAGGGCATCAGCTTCAGCCGGGGGCTGGCAGCCGTCGCCGAGGGCACACCCGCGGAGGTTCGCGCCGCAGTGAACTCCGCCTACTTCGTCGTGGCCTACGTCGCGATCTCGATGCCGGTCGTCGGTGCGGGTCTGGCCGCGCAGGCCTGGGGCTTGCGTGCCAGTGGCACCGTGTTCGCGCTGGCCGTCGGGGTGCTGGCGGCAGCCTGCCTCGTCGCGATCGTGCGACAGCAGTCGCGGACCTGCGAGTCCAAAACCGTTGTCTGACGGACAGTTATCGGCGTTCCTCCAGGAAGCGGTCCAGGGCGATGGCCAGGTGCGCGGAGAAAGGGTAATTCGGCCAAGACGTAGCCGGAACGGCTGCTTCCGGCTCCGGGCCGATGTCGCGGAGTTCGTGAATCATGTTCTCGATGACCTCTAGGCGGGCCACACCCTCGGGGAAGGATCGGGCCAGCGCGGCGACCCCCGATCCGGGCACCCCGTCCAGCACACAGGGGGTGTTGAAATCCTTGGTACCGCAGGTCAATAGAACGGACCCAGTGCCGCTCTGCACTCGAGAAGCCAGTGCCACCGGGTTGATCTCATCCTCGGTTTTGCCCAACCGGTTGCGATAGCGCCGGTAGACATAGGACTCAATCAACGTCTGCAACTGCGCGACGACGCCCGAGGAGCCCGGTAGTGGCGGCGGTGGCGGTTCCGGGAATGGCGGGTCTCCCGAACGGATCTCGGCGATCCCAGCCCGCTTCCATTTCTCAAGCGCCATCGCATCGTCAGAGGAGAGGGCAGCGGCGGCGATATTCTCCGTGACCTGTCTGTCCACGGCGTCGAGGATTCGGGTGTAAGAGGGTTCGATCAGGGCCAGACCCTGCGGGGTCGGCGCCCCACCCGGGGCATCGGCCACCGATAGCGCGACCATGGCGCCCTCGCTGTGCCCGACCAGCACCAGCCTGTTCGAGTCGATGCCCGGTTGCAGCGCCAAATACACCGCGGCATCTCGTGCCTGCTGGACGAATACTTCGTCGAAAGTGCTGTTAGCCAACGCCGGTGGGTAGTCGAACATCGTCTGTTCAGCTGTCTGAGGGCCGTCACCGTATGGCCCGAGTCCGGTCTGACCGGACGTTAGTTTGTCGTATCGGATCGACGCATACCCCGCTGCGCTAAGTTGATCCGCCAGCCATCGCGAGGTACCAGGTTTGACCACTTCCACGTCGCCGTTGCGGTCGACGGGACCGCTGCCGCCGATGATGACACCGGACGGGACGGGAGTTCCCGGGTCGACCGGCAACCGAACGCTCGCATAAATCGTGGCTCCGGCGCTGCTGAAGACGATCTCGCGGTCCGGTCCGATAGCGATCGCGTCAGCGTCGCCGCCGGACGCCGCGGCCGGCGGGCTCATCGCCAACACCAGCGAGACCGCCAGCATTGCGGCCGGGATCCGGAATCCCCGAACCGCCTCCGCTACCGAGGTGATTTCACGCATCGAACACTTGCCTCCCTCCGCTAGAAAACCGCATCTTCGCCGTACTCGAACTTTAGGTGATCGGTGACCGGCCGCACGGACTGCTGACATCACGGGACGCCCGCGCTGGGGCGGCCGCGTTCACGGTGCACACCCGCTGATGCAGTGGTAAAACTGAATGCCGTTGTGCAGAAGAGCGAAAGGCATCGCGCAAGAGGATTTCGTACGGCCCGATGAGCCCGGCGAGAGCCTACGGTCGGTCGGGCGCGGCCAGTCGCACGACTCCGGACTCCCCGTCGAGCACGATGCGGTCCCCGGTACGGAACACCCGGGTTGCGATCCGGGTGTTCACCACTGCGGGCAGCCCGTATTCGCGTGCTACCACCGCGCCGTGCGAGACGGCACTTCCGATATCGGTGACCAGGCCGGCGATCAGGCTGAAGTAGGGAGTCCAGCCGACGTCGGTGATCGGCGCGATGAGAATCTCGATTCGCTGCAGTGCGGAGGCCTCATCGATCGTGCGCACGATGCGGGCCACCCCGGTGACCCGTCCGCGGCTCACCGGCGATCCGCGGACGACCCCGGCCGGGTGGGTTCGCCCTGGAAGACGTCCGGTAGGCCTCCTTGAATCGGGTGGTAACGGCGACCAGACCGGACTTCGTCTCCTCGCGGGCGCTTTGAAGCATTGAGAAGGCGCAGTCCGATCTCCAGGCGCCGCCGTTGCCGACGAGTCGGTGCCGACGGTCAGCCCCGAGTTCGTGGTGAGGAAGAAGACCGCGTCGGCATCCGGGAGCGGTCTGCCACCGCGAGCCGCCAGGTGCCGGTAGGCCTCCTTGAATCGGGTGGTGACGGCGACCAGACCGGACTTCGTCTCCTCGCGGGAGCGGACCGCCTGACGGGCCATCCGGGCCAGCAGTGCGACGCCGCGGCTGGGTTTCGCCCCTACGCTCTCGGTGGGTCTGGGTGTGGTGCTGCCCGAATCGCGTTGACGCAGGAGACCTGCAGCGAACGGATCACCGGCAGCGGGTCTTCCCGCCACTCCGGCTGGCGCAGTTCGGAGTTCCTTGATGGCGCGGTGGCCGTGGGCGCGCAGGCAGCGTTCGAACTCCTCGCGCGCGGCTCCGGCGGCCGGTGAGCGGATCCGTCCAGCGCCGTATCCGGTGCGGCGGCGGTGAAGGATGCCTCGCCGTCGGGATGGGCGGTGATCTGGTGTGCGATGCGCTCGGCGCCGACAATGATGTCGGCGCTCTCGACGTCCTCGGCCCCGGCAAGCAAGGCCGCCGCGGTGGCGTGGTCGGCCTGGGAGGCGTCGGTGCCACCGGCGATCACCCCGAGCAAGGTCGGTGTCAGCACACCGGAACCGGCCGAGGAGATCAGGTGGTAATGCATCGCGTCGTAGATGAACGGAAAACGGCGATCGATCTCCTGCCATGCGGCAGAGGCGGTTTCGGACTTGGGGAAGTGCAACTCGGCAACGAGACGTTTCATCTCGCGGCGCGCCGGGTTGGCTCAGCAGGTATCGGATGTAGCGGGTGCCGTTGGCGTGCGGCGCAATCGTGGCGGCGGATCACCACCGCTGATCGTGAACTCGGTCACGGGCCGTCCGCACACCGACAGCGCCATCTGGTCGGCGCTGGAACCCAGTGCGTGGGTGGCGGTCTCACTCATCGTGCTCAGATTGATGAACAGGTGCCCGGAATTCATGATGAGGAACCGCATGTCCGGCACCACCGCGTCTTGGATGCCGACCTGCACATGCATCATCTGCATGCCGACATCGATACTGCGGGCGGTGAAGGAGTAGGACAGCGGGGTGCAGGCGCCCGGGAACATCTCGCCGACGTTGCACCGGGTGAAGACCTGCGTGGGATCTGTGATCGGGGTGTCGAGCTCGTTCGGGTCGGGCGGCAGATGTGTGATGGGACGGGCCTGCAGCCAGTGGATCTCGCCGCCTGCATCGACGGCCCACTCGAGGTCCAGGGGGTGCCTCGGCGGCCTCGACCGCCAGTGCCACGGCCAGCAAGTTGCGCCGGACGGCGTCGCCGAGAATCGGTGTGAGACCTTCGAGTTGGGCCTCCCGGGTGGTCCCGGTGCGATCCAGGACGTAGTGGTCTGGGGAGGCGTGCCCGCTGACCAGTGCCTCGCCCAGGCCTTCGACGGCGTCGATGACGATGCGGTCGCGGCGTCCGGTGACGGGATCGGCGGTGAACAACACCCCGGCACTGGCCGCGGGCGCCATGTTCTGGACCACCACCGACATCGCCCCGCCGGTGTCGCCGTGCGCGCTCTGTTGTCGGTAGGCGGCGGCCCGGTCGTTCTGCAGTGAGGCCAGGCAGGTGTCGACGGCCGCGCGCAGGGCGTCGATTCCGGTGACGTCGAGGATCGTTTCGTACTGACCGGCGAAGCTGGCCTCGGCCGAGTCTTCGCCCAGCGCTGAGGAGCGCACCGCCACCGCGCCGCCGCCCAACTCCTGATAGCGGGTCTCGAGATCTGCCGGCAGATTGCCGGGGGTGGCGCCGACGATCACGAAGGCACGCGGGACCCGCAGGCCCAACCAGACAAGTTTGGCCAGGCCTTCGGCCTTTCCTCCGACGGGCGCGTCGCCGAGGGCGTCGAGGGTCAGGATAGTGGGCGTCGGGATGGTGGGCGTCCGGGTGGGCTTGGTCACGCGAGTTGTCGTCCTCCAACGGTGGTTCCGGCCAGGGCGGTGGGTGCCGTCATGCTGAAGGCGAGGCTCCCGTTCCAGCTGGCCAGTAGTGCTCGTCTGCCGACGCCGAGCGCGCGAAGCTCGTCGGCCATCCGATGTTCGCCGAGTTCCAGTTCGCCTCCGAGGAAACGATATCCCGTGTCGCGGTACCGCTGGGTCAGATGGCTGACGTGCGGCCTGCCATCGATGATCGAGTAGACCGCCGAGGTCACCGGCGCCGGTGCGCGGCCGCCGCGGTCGAGGACCGAGTAGCGGAACACGTCCTGGCCGTCCATGCGTAACCGGAAGCCGGCGGTGCCGGTCGCGCGTTCGAAGGTGATGTCCTCGATCGTTTTGGGGAAGCCCCACATCCGCAGCCCAGCCTGTTGTGACAGTTCGGTGGTCACCTGGAGCTTCCAGGTGAAGCTCGCGGCGCGTCCGCGGAGAATCTCGGCCCACGTGCTCATGTACGGCACCCGGCGGTGCGAACCGACGGGGACGACGAAGAAGGCCTGGGCGGTCTCGTCGTATTCGCCGCAGTCGGTATCGGTGTAGTGCACACCCGTGATGGCCAGCAGGCCCCGGCCCGGAGCCACCTCGGCCACCCGGAAACCGCTGTCGGCGATCAGCTCGTTGGCCCGGGCCGAGTCCACCAGGAACAGCCCGCTCGCCGACTGGCCGTCGCGGAACTGGGTTGGATAGGTCAGCGTCGTACCCGCGATATCGATGCCGCTGGCCGGTGGTTGCAGGTCGTACTCATGCAATCCGGATTCGGCGTGCAGGGCGGCGTATTCCTTGAACCGACCCGGGAACAGGAAGGGGGTGCGCCCGTTCGCATCCTGGTAATAGCTGCTGCACGACGGCGAGGCCCAGGAATACCGCGGGAACCGTTTCGCCAGCTGCCTGTTGTAGGCCGTGCTGACCGCCGGCTTGACCGCCAGTGAGCGCACCCCGGCCGCCTGTTTGTCGCGCAGCAACCCGACGATCGTCGCGATATTGCATTCGGCGGTCACGAAGTAGGGCGCGTCCAGCGGCAGACCGTTGGGGCCGACGGCGAAGAAGTAGTTCGGGAAGTCCGGTACGGCAATACCTTTGAAGGCTTCGGTTGACGTCGACATGGCGTCGGCCAGGCTCTGTCCGGTCGCGCCGACGATGGTGATGCGGTCGTAGTCCAGGATCCGGTAGCCGGTGCAGAAGATGATGACGTCGGCGTCGATCTCGCGGCCGCTTTCCGTGGTGATCCCGGTGGGGCGCACCGCGCGCAGCCCTTCCGGGATCAGTTCGACGCTCTCCCGCAGCAGAGCCGGATAGAAATCGTCGGAAACCAGACCACGCTTGCACCCGTAGGGGTCGGTCGGTGTGAGGGCGGCCCGCAGTTGCGGGTCCGGGATCGCATCGTTGATGAACGCGCGGGCTCGTTTCTCGAATTGCTTCGCCCGGTTGTGGCCCAGGGTGGCGGCGTCGTGGACCATGCTCATCAGGAACCGCTGGACCCGCCGGATGGCCTTCATGATGACCGGGAACCGGCGCCATCGATCGCGCTGCGAGTCGGTGTAGAACTTGCGGCGCCGCGGCATGATCCAGTTCGGCGACCGTTGCAGCACGGTGAGTTCACCGGCGACCTTGGCCACCTCGGGGACGATCTGCACCGCACTGGCGGCGGAGCCGACGACGACCACCCGCTTGCCGGTCAGTTCGACGCTGTGGTCCCAGCGGGTGCCGTGAAAGCTTGCCCCCTGGAAGTCGTTGATACCGGGCACATTCGGATAGCGGGGCGTGTGTTGATTGCCCATCGCATTGATGATCACGTCGTAGTCGAAGCACTCGCCGGTAGTGGTCTCCAGCCGCCAGAAGCCGTCGTCCTGGTAGTGCGCGCTGGCGATGCGGGTGTTCAGGGTGATGTGCGGATCGAGGCCGAACTCGGTGGCGCACCTCTGCAGATAGGCCTCGATCTCGGGTTGATCGACGAAGCTGGCGGTCCACTCGGGATTGGGCCGGTAGGAGAACGTGTAGGCATGGGCCCAGACATCGCAGGCGAGGCCGGGGTAGGAGTGCAGGTGCCAGGTTCCGCCGACCGCGTCGGTGGCTTCGAAGATGGTGAAGTTGTCAAAGCCGTGGGCCAGTAACTCGTGCCCGGTCGCCAGGCCCGCGGGGCCGGCACCGATCACCGCGATCCGCAATGCTGACCGCTGCGGGACGTGCGGGTTGTGGACTGTGCTGCTGGCGGCCGTCATTCGGGGCCCCGGGGCAGCAGTTCCCCGGCGAGGATGCCGCCGTCGGCGACGAACTCCGACCCGGTGATGTAGCCGGCCTCATCGGATGCCAGGAAGAGCACGAGGTTGGCGATGTCCTCCGGTTCGCCGGTGCGGCCCAGGGGCACCCGGCGTCGGCTGTAGTCGTCGAGGAGTTCGCGGATTTCGGGAATGTCGTCGGGGTTGCCCAGCCGGGTATGGACGAAACCGGGGTGCACGGAGTTCACTCGGATTCCGATCGGTGCGAGTTCCAATGCCGCGACCCGGGTCATCCCGCGGACCGCGAACTTGCTTGCGACATAGGAGAAAACCAGGTCCATCCCGATCATGCCGTCGATGGAGGAAATGTTGATGATCGAACCAGCCCCGGATCGCTCCATCGCCGGTGTGGCCGCTTTCATGCCGAGGAAGACACCGGTCTGGTTGACGTCGATCACCTTCTGGTAGTCCTCGAGGGAAAGGTCGCGCATCGGCGAGGGGATCACGATGCCGGCGTTGTTGACCAGGATGTCGAGCCGGCCGAACGCGGCAAGGGTTTCGGCGACGGCGGACTCCCACTGGTCGTACGCGGTGACATCGAGATTGACGAAGCGGGCCGCGTCGCCGATGTCGGCCGCCAGTGCCGCGCCGTCGGCCGCCGCGACATCGCCGATCACCACGCGGGCACCCTCGCGGGCGAACAGTCGTGCCTCGGCATTGCCCATCCCGCGGGCCCCGCCGCTGATCAGCGCTACCTTGCCATCAAGTCGTCCCATGCGTTAATCCACCTCGGTCAGGGCGGGCAGTTCCCGGGCCCGCAGGGCGTCGTAGCGATGTCGGAGTTGCTCTGCGTAACTCTCCTTGGTGGGGATCAGGAACGTTCCGCAGCGAATGCCGTCGATCACCGGTGCCACCGCCTCCTCGGGAGACATTCCCTGGGCGACGATCTGCGCCAGGGCGGCGGCCGTGCCTTGTCCGTCCTCGGTGGCGTCGACACCGAAGTGGCCGGGCCGCACCGCCGAGGAGTGCGCGATGGTGGTGTCGAAGGCACTGGGAACCAAGACCGACGCGCCGATCTTGGCCCCGACGACGGCCAGATCGTGGGCCAGGCATTCGGTCAGCGACAGGGCCGCGCACTTGGACACCACATACGGTCCGGAGAACGGCGCCGAGACGAAGGCCGCCACCGACGCGGTGTTGAGCACATGGCCCTCGGTGTTCTGCGCGATCATCCGGGGCAGAAAACTGCGCTGGCCGTGGATGATTCCGTAGACGTTGACCCCGAAGGCCCACTGCCAGTCCGCCACGCTGCGCTCCCAACAGAGCCCGCCCTGGAATACCCCGGCGTTGTTGACCAGCAGGTCAACCTGACCGAACTCGGCGAAACAGTCGTCGGCCAACGCGTCGACCGCCTCGGCGTCGGCCACGTCCACCTGTCGGGCGACGGCGCCGGGTCCGATCAGAGCGGCCGTCGCCTGCGCACCGGCCTCGTCGATGTCAACGGCGGCCACCCGCATCCCCTCGGCAGCGAAGCCGAGGGCCAGGGCGCGGCCGATCCCGTGTGCGGCGCCGGTGACGACAGCGACTTTGCCGTCCAGGTTTGCGATCATCGGGTGCTGCTCGATTCGCGGGGGGCCAGGGTCTCGCCGAGAAGGTCGGCCATCGCCCGCGCGCGATCACGAACCGGAAACTCCGGCATGTGCACCCAACTCAGTGCCATCGCCGAGTACGCGCTGGCCACCAGATCAGCGAGCGTCTCGACCGTCACGTCCGCCCGCACCCGTCCGGCGGTGACGGCGTTTCGGGTGAAGGCGGCGAAGGCCTCCTGATAGCCCAGGTCGCGGTCCGCGGGGGCCGCGGCGAAGGTGATCGACTGGATCTTGGCGGCCAGGGCCCGCTCTCTCGGTGAGGCCGCTTCAAGGCGTTTCGCGAAGCGGTCGAAGAGCAGGGTGAGCGCGTCATCGATCGGGCCGGGACGCTGCGACAGGGTGTTCAACTGCTCGGACAATTCCGCGACTTCGCGTTCGCCCATGGCGGCCAGTAGATCCGATTTGGCGGGAAAGTAGTTGAAGAACGTCCCGTATGCCACGTCGGCGGTCTCGGCGATCTCGGCAACGGTCGTCTCGTCGTAGCCCTTTTCGATGAACAGGCGCTTGGAGGCATCGAGGAGTCGCAGTTCGATCTCCAGGCGACGCCGTTGCCGACGAGTCGGTGCCGTTGGTTGGGTCTGCGCAGAAGTCATGTTTGTCCTCGGTGACGCGGGGGTGTCAGGCCCAGTGGCCTTCGGCGTAGGGGGTGTTCCAGCAGTGCGCGAGCCTGCCGTTCTCTACGGTGAAGACCTCGATCCCGCACATCTTGGTGTCGTTGTGTTTGGTCATGGTCATGTTCCACACCGAGGTGACGGTGGTTTCGTCGGCGTGGGTGATGACCCGGGAGATCTGAACGCCGAGTTGCTCGATGCCGACCCGCACCCGTTCGATCTGCTCGTCATGGCTCAACACCGTGACGCCGCCCGGGTCATGACGGGTGATCGGGTCGCTGCACAGTTCCCGGATTAGCTCCAGCTTGCCCAGGTTGTTGACCTCTTCCCAGTAGCGCTCCAGTAGCACTTGGGCGGCTGGCTTGGGCATCTCGGGTTCCCTTCGTGCACTATGGCATCCGAAATGATCGCCATACAATTTTGTACTGCAATATATGCTACGCGAAGGGTCGGCCTAAAGCACTCGCTGCACCCGGGTCACCCACTGCGGTTGGACCACGCTCCACATCCCCGTCCGGGGACCCTCGGTTTCGATGCGCAGATCGACCTCCTCGGGGCGGTCGCGGAGGGTCATTGCGGCGCTCTCGAACTTCCCCGTGCCGGCGTGGTCGGTCAGCACGCTGATATTGGCCAACGCCAGCAGATCGGCGAGGCTGTTGCCGTACATTCGGCTCTCCTGGCGTACCGCGTCGACCTCGACCTTGATGCCGGCGGCACGGACGGCCTGCGCAAGTCCGCCACCGCCCTCGGCCTCCGGGGCCAGCAGGCGTCGGCGCTCGTCCATGGCGGCGAAGTAGCGGTCGTTATCGTCGGTGTCGCCGACGGACTCGATGAAGGACCGCAGCACCGCTCCGCTGTAGGCGGTCGTTTCGTCGGTGACGACGTTGAAATACACCCCACCAGGTTTGAGAAACCGCAGGATGGACCGCAGACTGCGCGCCACGTCGGTCGCGAAGTAGATCATGTGCAGACCCAATGCCACATCGATGCTGTCCGGCTCGGGAAGATCGCCGAGGGTGCCGGTGGCCTGCTCATCGAATTCGTCGAGGTCGTCAAGGTCGTCGAGGCCCGCCAGGGCGGCAGCGCCGCCGCGAAGGTGCGGTTGGCGCTCCAGAAAGCCTTGATAGGCAGCCAGATACGCGGGATTGGGCTCGGCGATCGAGACCGTTGTCCCAGCCGGCACAGCATCGGCGATATAGCCGAAGGTCTGGCCGTCCCCGGCGCCGATGTCGAAGATCTGGCCACCGGCCGGCACCTGCTCGGCCACGGTCCGCCGCAGTAACGGGACGAACAGGTCCCGCTGGTCGGTGCCCAACATCAGCACGCGCCCGAGCGGATCGGGCTTGAGTGCCCGGGCGAACGCGTTGTGGTAACCCCGATACGTATCGAGTCCGTCGAACTCATTGCACACGATCTGCAGGGCGTCGTCCAACTGCGGAGCGAGATCCCGGGCCATGGCCCGGTCGATCTGAATCGGCATCGTCTCTGCTCCTCGTCGGCATTCCCACACCCGACCCTAAGCGCCGGATCGGCCGGGTCGGGTCGAATCGTTCGCGCAGTTCATCGACTGCAGTGGCCGGGCCGGCGACTGTGTGATGCAGTGACGGCATTGCAGTAGTTTCACCGATCCCTGCGGTGGCGCGCTTCGGGTAACGTCATCCTTTTGGAGGAACGTTCCGGCGTTTTTCGACCGATTCCATTGCTGTCAGACAACCTCTGTCGCCGTTCGGGCTCTGGCCTTTGCGGGTTTGAAGAACGTGTTAGTAGTTGGGTGCGGTGTCTGCTGTGTCGGGTCGTGAGGTGAGGCGCCGGATAGTGGGCGCGATCGAGTTTGGCCGTCGGGTTGCGACCCACTCTGAGGCGACGCCTGGTTATGCCCGGTGTGTGGGCCGGGTGGGCGCGTTGGCGGTGGCGTTGGGGGTGGGCTCGGCGGTGGTGCCGGTGCCGGTGGCGTTTGCGGATACGACCGGTTCGGGCGGGTCGACGGGTTCGGATGCTTCGGGTTCGTCGTCGGCGTCCTCGACCCCGCGATCCTCGACCCCGCGATCTTCGACCGGGAGACCCTCAGCAACGGCCTCGTCTGGGTTGGGGGGTCCGTCCGGGCCGGTGCGCGGCCGGGTCCGCGGTGCCGGCGTGCCCGCGGCGGGTTCTGTCGGCGCGGATTCTGCTGATGGGCGCGACGGGTCCGGTGGGCGCGAACCGGGTGGCGCGCTCGAGTCGGCCGCGAGCGTGGGTCCCGCTGATTCCGGCGGGCCGACGGACTCCGGGAACACTTCACGCCAGCGCAACCCCGCCGCGGGCGCCCCGGCGGTGCCGACGGCCGGTGGTGACCCGGTGGGCGGCCTCACCGGTTCTGATCGGGTGCCGGGCACCCCGTCGGCGCCGGCGTCGGCCACCGCGCCGCCGGTGGTGGAGGCGGTCGTCGCTCCTTCTGCCGCGCAGGCGCCGGTGATGACCGCTGCCCAGCCCGCGTCGACCACTTCGTCGGTGTCGGGTCTGGGCGGCGGCCTGTTGTCGTGGCTGCACAGCGGGACCAACGGTGGCACGCCGGCGGCGGCGCCGCTGATGTGGACCGCGCTGGCGTTCAGCCGTCGGGAATTGAGTACGACTGCCGCCTCGGTCACGCCCGCGGCGGCGACCAGCAGCGGTGAGCCCGCCGATCCGCTGATCGGTGCGCCGGCCGGCGCGGCGGTGGTCTCCCCGGCGGCGTCGGTGGTGGGCAACCCGATCGCAGACTTCATCCGGTTCTTTGTCGGTGACGGCACCGCCGAGAACCCCAACGGCGGGATCCTGCTCGGCAACGGCTACAGCTACACCAGCTATCAGGGTGCGTGCACCAGCGGTGCCTGCAACGGTGGTAACGGCGGACTGATCGGTTCCGGCGGGGATGGCTACCACGGCGGTAACGGCGGCGCGGGTGGGGCGGGTGCGGCCGGGGTTGCCGGCGCGGGTGCCCCCAACACGATCACCGCGACGATCAGCGTCGGCGCCAGGCCGAACGGGGTGGCGGTCAGCCCCGACGGCCGCTACGCCTACATCACCAACACCAACGACACGGTGTCGGTGATCAATACGGCCACTAACCAGGTGATCGCGACCATCGACGGCCTTACCAACCCGACAGGGGTGGCGATCAGTCCCAATGGCGGCTACGCCTACGTCACCGGCCTCCGCGCGGTGTCGGTGATCGACACCGCCACCAATACCGTGATCGCCACCATCGGTGGCTTCAACGGCGCGGACGGGGTGGCGGTGAGCCCCGATGGCCGCTACGCCTACGTCACCGATTACAGCGGCACCACGGTGTCGGTGATCGATACGGCCACCAACCAGGTGACCGTCATTGAGGGCTTCAACCGGCCGCCCAGAGTGGCGGTCGGCCCTGACGGCCGCTATTTCTA
>JAGYKK010000033.1 GCA_018401645.1 Mycobacterium sp.
CACCGCCGGTCGACGAGAAACCGCGGACTCTTGCTCTTGGCGACACGGTGGGCGAGCGTCATCGCCTCGGCGGCGGCCGTGGCCTCGTCGAGCATCGAGGCACCCGCCAGATCCAGGCCGGTGAGATCGGCGATCATGGTCTGGAAGTTCAGCAGGGCCTCCAGCCGACCCTGGCTGATCTCGGGCTGATACGGCGTGTAGCCGGTGTACCACGCCGGGTTCTCCAGGATGTTGCGCAGCAGCACCGGCGGGGTCAGCGTGTCGTAGTAGCCCTGACCGATCATCGACACCGCGGTTGTATTGGCGTTGGCCAAGGCCCGCAGCTCGGCCAGGGTCTGGTGCTCGGAGATCGGCGCCGGCAGCGTCTGCAGGCCCGGCGCGGTGCCGTCGGCGCCGGGTACGTCGAGGATCCCGGCGGGTAGCGCCTTGGCCGCCAATTCATCGAGGGAGCCGACCCCGATCACGGCGAGCATGGTGGCCAACGCCGCAGCGTCCGGGCCGATGTGGCGATCGGCGAAACTTTCCGGGGTGACTCTTTTCGGGGCGGATTTTTTCGGGGCGGATTTTTTCGGGGCGGATTCAGGCACAGGAATCTCCGTGACTCGGGGCGGACGCGGCCGTCAGCGTGGCATCCCCTCCCTCTGTCGTTGGTGCCTGAGAGATTCAGCGAGCCGTCCCATACGGGCCGACGCCTTTCCCCATGGGCGGGTGGGCGCGCACGCCCACCGCTTTCCAGAGGCATCGGGTCTCGACGCGGTCCGGGTGCCTGAGAGATTGACGGAGAGGTGCTGCTCCTTCGGCGTCCGGGGCTGGCTGCCACGGAACTCTCCCGCACGAGGTCGATGCGCTGACGAGTCTAGCCGTGAGCAGACGCAAAGTCGCCCCGACAGGGCCCTGGAAGCGGAAGTTTACGTCTGCTCGCCGAAGGTGGCGGGAGCGCGGTCAGCCGATCTTGCGGTCGCGACTCTTGCGTCGGGATGCCAACTCGTCCTCGGGGGACGGGATCGACTCACCGCCATCAGCCCGTTCACCTGGGAAATCGGCGATGTCGCCGGTCAGTTCGCGCATGGCGCCGCTGACCGCGATTCCGAAGACACCCTGCCCACCCTGCAGCAGGTCGACGACTTCCTCGGCCGAGGTGCACTCGTAGACACTGGTTCCGTCCGAGAACAGGGTGATGTTGGCCAGATCTTGGACTCCGCGCTTACGCAGATGATCGACCGCGACCCGGATGTTGTGCAGGGAGATTCCGGTATCCAGCAGGCGCTTGACTATCTTGAGGACGAGGATGTCCTTGAACGAGTACAGCCGCTGACTGCCTGAACCGGCCGCGCCCCGAATCGACGGGACGACCAGCGAGGTGCGAGCCCAGTAGTCCAACTGGCGGTAGCTGATCCCGGCGATCTGACACGCACTGGGACCGCGGTAGCCGATCAGCTCATCGGGCACCGAATCATCCGGGAAAAGGCCCGCCTGCAGGGGTTCGACCGGGCGAACCCCGGTCGGCGCGGCAAGATCGAGTTCTCCCTGACGTCCCTCGTCGCCCACAGTGCTTCCTCTCGCCACTCAACCGGCCGCCGCGCTGACGCCCGCGTCGCCCGGAGCCTGAGCATACGCCCCACCCGGGTTGGAACGTGGGAGTCACGCCGTCAAAGTATGGCCGCCGCGCGAAGTGGTTCGTGGCATCCCGGTGGCGTGTCGACGCCACCCCAGCCCAGATGAGACGTATCCGTGATCTCTCAGGTGGCCTTGAAGTCGTCGGGTGACACGCTGTCGAGGAACTCCTTGAATTTCTCGACCTCGTCTTCGCGCAGCGTTCCGCCCGATTCCTCGTCGCCGTCGTCGGGCATCAGCAGGCCCGCTTCGGCGAGGACCGACTCCTCGACGTGGATCGGGACACCCATCCGTATCGCCAGAGCCACCGAGTCCGACGGCCGCGCCGACACCCGGACGTCGTGGTCGAACACCAGATCGGCGTAGAACGTACCTTCTCGAAGATCCACGATGCGCACTTCCTGGAGCGAATGCCCAAGGGCACCAATGACATCCCGGAAAAGATCGTGGGTCATGGGCCGCGACGGTTCGACGCCCTGCTGCTGGATGATGATCGCCTGAGCCTCGGATTCGCCGATCCAGATCGGCAGGTAGCGGTCTCCGGCCGATTCGCGTAGCAGCAGGACCGGCTGATTGGCGGGTTGCTGCATACGAACGCCGACAACAAGAACCTCAGCCATCGGTAACCGACCTCCGCCAAAGATGTGCCTGACCTAACCAGCGTGAGTCTAGTCCTCAGCGATCCATCACGTCGCGGACGGCGGACTTGATCAGTGCGGTGTGCAAGCTGATCGCCAGCGCGGCCACCTCACGGGCGAGGTCGTCGGCCCGGTCACGGGCCCCGGTGGTGCCGGCCTTCCCGACCGGACCGGCGATCTGGGCGATCAGGTCGGACTGCCGGTCGGCGGCGGATCGGAATGCCCGCAGGTGCCGGGGTTCGACGCCGTACTCGGCCAACGCAGCGGCGCACTGGGCGATCACCACCGAGTGCTCGTCGAAGAATCCACCTGCGCCCGACGTGATGATCCCGGCCTTGCGGAGCGCCGCGAGCAGTTCCTCGGCGACGCCCGAGCGTTCACCGAGGTCCTCCCGGCTCAGTCGCGCCGGCGCCGGCGAGGGACTGACGGCGCCGTCCGGCGGGGGGCCCTCGTCGCCCACCGGTACAGTCGGGGCCGGATGCCGCAGGTCCTGACGCGGCAGTTCGCCGTCGGTAGGAGTCGAGTTGACCTTGACCTTCAGCGGCGGGTGTGCTGATCGCGTTGAGCGACGAGGATGAACCTGAGCCGTGCGCTGTCGTAGGCGCTGAATCGCCGGTAGCCCGACGGACTCCGCTGCGGGGTGATGAGACCCTCGGCCTCGAGAAATCGGATCTTGGAGATCGTCACGTCGGGGAAGTCCGGCCGAAGCATGTCCAGAACCGCTCCGATCGACATCCCGGCCGGTTCGTGACTATCGAGGGCGCTCACTAGCCCCCCGCGACGCCGTCGTCCTCGGCCGTCTTGGGACCGGTCAGGAACACCAACCGGAACTTGCCGATCTGTACCTCGTCGCCGTTGGCCAGGGTGGCTGAGTCGACCGGTTCGCGGTTGACGTAGGTGCCGTTAAGGCTGCCGACGTCGACATTTTGAAAATCGCCGCCGTCAGCCGAAACTCGGCATGGCGGCGGCTCCTGTTTCACGTCGTCGAGGAAGATCTCGGAGTCAGGATGGCGGCCCGCCGACGTCGTCGTCTGGTCCAGTAGGAAGCGGGAACCTGCGTTCGGGCCGCGTTTGACCACCAGCAACGCTGCGCCCACCGGCAGTCCTTCGACCCCGGACACCGACCCAGCTCCGGCGTTATCGCCTACCGAGGCGTCGAGATCGCTCAGGAAGTCCGCGCGGAAGACCGAGGTGGTCTCCACGGTGACCTCACCGACGGTCTCGTCGGCCCCCGATTGTCGGTCGTTTTGCGTCACTCATGCTCCTCGCCGTCGCTGTACTGACCGTACCGCCCATGGGTCGCTGCACCCTAACAACGACGGTGGCCAGTCTTGCCCCGATTCAAGCCAGTCTTGACCCAAATCAAGCCAGTCTTGGCCCAAATCAAGCCAGTCTTGACCCAAATCAAGCCAGTGTGCCTCGATAAGCGTCGGCGTCGAGCAGTCCGGCCAGGCCGGTGTCGAGGCTATCGCCGTCGGCCCGCAACTCCAAGAGCCAGCCCTGACCATAGGGGTCGGAGTTGACCAGTTCCGGTTTGGCGTCCAACTCGGCGTTGACCGCGACCACCGTGGCTGACAACGGCGCGTAGAGGTCGGAGACACTCTTGGTGGACTCGACCTCGCCGAACGACTCCCCCGCGGTCACCGCGGTACCGACCTCGGGTAGCTGCACGAAAACCACGTCGCCCAGTGAATCCTGAGCGAAGTCGGTGATACCCACCCGCACGGTGTCCTCGCTCGTGCGATGTACCCACTCATGTTCGGCGGTGTAACGCAGTTCGGCGGGGATCTCGCTCACGTGGCTCCTCGTTTCGCCGGGCAGTCAGGTGCCGGGACGTACCGGTCCTCCTGAGCGTAGGTCATGGCCGCGGATGAACCCGGGGCAACCCGCGTAGTACGAGGCGGACTCCAAGCAGGTACAGAACCGCCGACCACAGGTACATGCCGATACCCCAGATCAGGAATCCCCACCCAATCAACCCGATCACCCGGCCCCAGCCGGAATCAAACTGCCCCAACAGAATCAGCGGGAATCCCGACATCAGGGCGAAGGTAGCCGCCTTACCGACGTAGCTCACCGGCAGCGCCGTGATGCCACGACTGCGCAGGAACGGCAGCGTCGCGGCGAGCACCGCGTCGCGACCGACCAGGATCGCCACCACGGGCCACCCCACGACGCCGGCCAATGCCAGGCCCACCGGAACGACGACCATGTAGACCCGGTCGACCAACGGGTCCAGTAACTCCCCCAGTTGCGAGGACTGGTTGGCCACCAACCGGGCGATCTTCCCGTCGGCCCAGTCCGAGACTCCACCGAAGATCAGGATGGCCACGGCCGGACCGTAGGCGTGCCGGACGAGCAGTAGGTACAGGAACACCGGCACCAGGATCAGCCGGATCACGCTGAGGACGTTCGGGATCGTCAGCACGCGACCCCGCATGCGGCCGAACCTACTGGTCAGCGGAAGACTCCGGGCAGGCTCAGTGCGGACAGCGTGTCGTCGCGCAGGGGGTTGTCGTGGACCATGTAGGTCCACGTCGAGGTGGGCCGCGCGAGTTTGGACAGGTCCAGTCCGGGTTCATCGACGAGGACGTTGGCCGTCTCGAACGTCTGCTGAGAGGCCTCGATGGCGTCGGCCGCCAAACCCGCGAACGCGTCCACGGCCAGCCGGTGAAACTCGTCCAAGGGGTTTTGCCGACCCAGCGCGCGCAGGTGGATGCTCTCGCGGATGTCGGAGAGATAGGCCAGGTGATCGGCCCAACCGCGGTCGAGGTGAAACAGCATGATCTGTCGGCAGATCCGCTCCAGTTCGTCCTCGGCATCGGTGTCCGAACCCGCCAACTCCGCGGTGAGTTCGGCGTAGCGGTCCGGGGCCAGTTCGCGCAGTTCCTCGCGAGCGGTCGGGGTGCTCAGCAGGGTTGTGCGCCGCTCGACGATGATTGCGCGCTGCTGGGCGATCAACTGGTTGTACCGCCAGGTGTTGGCGTGCACATCCAGCAGGCGGCCGTCGGCGACCCGCTGGGCGTGATCGAGCAGGGTGGTGGCCTTGGGGCTGACGGCACGCCCGGTCTCGTCGCACTCGGTCGGCAGCTTGCCCGGCTCGAGATGGGCGGCCACGACGTCGTCTTCCCAGCTGGCGAAGAACACCGAGGAACCCGGGTCGCCCTGGCGCCCGGCCCGGCCGCGCAACTGATTGTCGAGCCGCTCGGTGCGGTGCCGGCCGGTGCCGATCAGGTGCAGTCCGCCGAGTTCGGCCACGGCATCGTGGTCGGCTTCATCGGAACCGCCCAGTCGGATATCGGTGCCGCGGCCCGCCATCTGAGTAGACACCGTCACCACGGCCAGCTTGCCGGCCTCGGCGATCACCAGGGCCTCCTCCTCGTCGTTCTTGGCGTTGAGGACCACGGCCGGGATGCCGCGGCGCACCAGCCGGGAGTGCAGGTCCTCGGACTCGGCGACGTCCTGGGTGCCGACCAGGATCGGCTGGCCGGTGGCGTGGACCTCGATGATGTGGTCGATGATGGCCTCGTTCTTGGCCGCGGTGGTGATGTAGACCCGGTCGGGCTCATCGACCCGGACGTTCGGCGCATTGGGCGGGATGGGCGAGACCGCCAACTTGTAGAACTGTCGCAGCTGCTCACCCGCGGCCAGCGCGGTGCCCGTCATCCCACACACCGTGGGATACCGATTGATCAGCGCCTGGACCGTGATGGTGTCGAGGACCTCGCCGGTTTCGGTGGGCGCGATACCCTCCTTGGCCTCGACTGCCGCCTGCAATCCGTCCGGCCAGCGCTGCAGCGCGGCGATTCGGCCGCGGGAGGCATTGATCAGTTGCACCGCACCGTCGCGAACGATGTAATGCACGTCGCGCTGCAGGAGCACGTGGGCGTGCAGGGCGACGTTGACCTCGGTCAGCGTGGTGGCGACGTTCTCCTCGGCGTAGAGGTCGATTCCGCCGAGTGCCTTCTCCAGTCGTCGGGCACCCGCGTCGGTGAGGTGCACATTGCGGCTGTCGTCGTCGGTGGCGAAGTAGCGATCCGCGTCCCGGTCGGAGACCAGTTGGCCGACCAGTCGCACGATCTCCAGCTTGGGCGTCTCCCGATGGGAGGTGCCGGCCAGCACCAGCGGCACCAGGGCCTCATCGACCAGGACCGAGTCGGCCTCGTCGATGATCGCGACATCCGGGTTGGGCGAGACTAGATTGGCGACGTCGGTGACGAGTTGGTCGCGAAGGACGTCGAAGCCGATCTCGTTGACCGAGGCGTAGGTGACGTCGCACTGGTAGGCGTCGCGGCGCTCCGCACGGGTCGACTCGGCGGTGATCCAGCCCACCGTCAGACCCATCGCCTCGATCAGCGGGCCCACCCATTCGGCATCACGCCGGGCCAGGTAGTCGTTGATGGTCACCACGTGGACGTTGCGCCCGGCGAGGGCGTAGCCCGCGGCGGCGATCGCCCCTGACAGGGTCTTGCCCTCGCCGGTGCCCATCTCGATGACGTCCCCGGCCATCATCCGCAGCGCCCCGAGCAACTGGACGTCGAAGGGGCGCAGGCCGGTGGAACGCTCGGCGGCCTCCCGCGCGATGGCCAGGAACTGCGGCGCGTCGGCCGATTCGGCGAGTTCGGCGAGGTTCAGCAATCGGGCCGCCTTGGCCAGCTGCTCGGCGTCCAGGCCGGTGGCCTTGTCGGCGAACTCCGCCGCCGCGGTTACCTCGGCCATCGAATGCGCGGTGACCTTCTCGTCGGTCGCGCCGAGCAGTCGCCAGAAACCCCGGCTCAGTCGGCCCTGGCCGGCCGGGCCGGTGTTGGAAGTCTTCGCCACGCGGTCAACCGTACCGGCCGGTGCCGGTACCGCCGCGGTGCTCTCGCCTTCCACGCTGAGGTAACTTCGCGGGACGAGTCGAACCCGGCCCGCACGGGGAGGAAAATTTCAGTGGAAACCTTTACTCCGGCCCTGGACTGGGCGAACGAGTTGATCCCGTCGGTGCTATGGATTCTCCGGGCGTGGGCGATCAGCGCGACGCTGACCCTGCTGGCGCTAGTGCTGGTGGCGCGATTCACCGTGTGGGGCCGGCAGTACTGGCGCATCACCGGCGACTACTTCAAGGGCCACCAATCCATCACAGTCTGGGCGTGGCTGGCGACACTGCTGCTCTCGACCATGATCTCGGTTCGGATCATGGTGCTACTCAGTTACCAGGGCAATGACCTGTTCGCGGCGCTGCAGATGGCGTTCACCGCTCGCGGTGCCGGCAACGAGGCCGCCCGCCAGGTCGCAATCAGTGGGTTCTGGCAATCGCTGATCGTGTTCGGCATCCTGGCCGCCATCTTCATCAGCCGCGCGTTGCTCGACATCTACCTCACCCAGCGGTTCATCATCCGATGGCGCACCTGGCTCACCGACCGCCTGACCGGTGACTGGCTCGCCGACCGCGCGTACTACCGATCCAGGTTCACCGACACCGACATCGACAATCCCGATCAGCGCATCCAACTCGACATCGATATCTTCACCACCGGCGCCGGCGGCACCCCGAATCAGCCCACCGCCGGTACCTCAAGCATGCTGCTGTTCGGCGCGATCAACTCGATGACCACCGTGGTGTCCTTCACCCCGATCCTGTGGAATCTGTCCGGGCCGGTCACCGTCGCCGGCATCACCGTCAATCGGGGCTTGTTCTGGGTGGCCTTCGTCTACGTGTTCTTCGCGACCGCGATCGCGTTCTGGCTCGGCCGTCCGCTCATCCGATTTAGTTTCCGCAACGAGTCCACCAACGCCGCGTTCCGCTATGCATTGATCCGACTGCGCGACGCGGCGGAGTCCGTCGGCTTCTACCGCGGTGAGAACGCCGAACGCGGCGTGCTTCGCGGCCGGTACAACGCCATCATCGACAACTACCGTGGGTATGTGCGCCGCAGCCTCGGACTTCTGGGCTGGAACGTGACCATGAGCCAACTGCTGAGCCCACTGCCGTGGCTGGTTCAGGCCCCCAGGGTTTTCGACGGCGCGATCACCCTGGGCGACGTGACTCAATCGGCCGGTGCGTTCTCCAGCATCAGCGACTCGCTGTCGTTCTTCCGCAACGCCTACGACTCGTTCGCCGCCTACCGCGCGTCCATTATCCGTCTGCACGGCCTGGTCGAAACCAACCAGATCTCCCGGGACCTGCCGAGTCTGCAGACCCTTCCCAGCACCGACGGTTCGGTGGAGTTGCGCCGCGTCGAGGTGCGCACGCCGACCGGCAGCCAATTGGTGGATCCGCTGGATCTGCGGCTGGAACCCGGTGACGGTCTGGTTATCACCGGACGCTCGGGGGCGGGTAAGACCTCGCTGTTGCGCAGCCTGGCTCAGATGTGGCCCTACACCTCGGGCACCCTGCATCGTCCGCTCGAGGATCACCAGACCATGTTCCTGTCCCAGATGCCCTACGTTCCCCTGGGCGACCTGCGCACGGTGGTCTCCTATCCGGCGCACTCCGGTGAGGTCCCCGACGAGCAGTTGCAGCAGGTGCTCTCCCGGGTCGCACTGTCGCATCTGACCGGCCGACTTAACGAGGTGGCGGACTGGGCCAAGGTGCTTTCACCGGGGGAACAGCAACGCGTCGCCTTCGCCCGAATCATTGTGAACAAACCCCGGGCGGTCTTCCTCGATGAAGCCACCTCCGCCCTCGACGAGGGCCTGGAATACCAGGTGTACGACATGGTCCGGACCGAGTTGCCGGACACCATCCTGGTCAGTGTGAGCCACCGACCGAGCGTGGAGCGCCATCACCAGCGGCACCTGGAGTTGCTCGGCGAGGGCGAGTGGCGGCTGGGCCGGGTCGAGCCCACCACGCTGGCGACGGTCTAGCCCGGCGGGCCGACGGTAGCGGCGGATGGAGCTTTACGAACCCTCTCTGGACTGGGCCAACGAGATCCCTAACTCGCTGCTGTGGGCCGGCAGGGCCTGGCTGATCACCGCAGCGGCGACGGTGGGTGTGCTGGTGCTACTGGCGCGCTACACCACCTGGGGTCGGCAGTTCTGGCGGATCACCGGCGGGTACTTCCGGGGCCGCGACAGCGTCGTGGTGTGGGTGTGGCTGGGGGTGCTGCTGTTCTCCACGCTGATCGCGGTGCGACTCAACGTGCTCCTGAGCTACTTCAGCAACGATCTCTACTCGTCGCTTCAGGTGGCGTTCGAAGGCCTCGGTGCCGGCAATGAGGCGGTTCGCCAGTCCGGTGTCAGCGGATTTTGGATCGCGATCGCCACCTTCATGCTGATCGTCGCGATCTACATCAGCCGCGAGTTGATCGACATCTATCTGACCCAACGTTTCATCATCCGCTGGCGGATATGGCTGACCGACCGACTCACCGCGGACTGGTTGGACAACGAGGCGTTCTACCGCGGTCGGTTCCTCGCGGACCCGATCGACAATCCGGACCAGCGCATCCAACTCGACATCGACTCCTTCACCACCGGGACCGGGCAGGGCACCAACACCCCCACCGTCGGCACCACGGCGACACTGCTGTTCGGTGCGATCAACGCGATGGTGTCGGTGGTGGCCTTCACCCCGATCCTGTGGGGGCTGTCGGGGCCGCTGACCTTCTTCGGTTGGACGCTGAGTCACGCCCTGTTCTGGATCGCGTTGCTCTACGTGTTCGCCACCACGGTGATCGCGTTCTGGATCGGCCGGCCGCTGATCCAGTTCAGCTTCCGCAACGAGTTGACCAACGCCGCTTTCCGGTACGCGCTGGTGCGTCTGCGCGACGCCGCCGAATCGATCAGCTTCTACCGCGGTGCGCGCGCCGAAAAAGCCGTACTGCGTACGCGTTTCATGGCAATCATCGCCAACTACCGCGGATTCGTGGTTCGTAGCCTGGCCCTTCTGGGCTGGAACCAGTCGATCAGCCAGTTGATCAATCCGCTGCCCCTGATCGTTCAGGCGCAACGGCTCTTCAAAGGCCAGATCACCTTCGGCGACGTGACACAGTCGGCGTCGGCGTTCAGCAGCGTGCACGACTCGCTGTCCTTCTTCCGGGCGGTCTACGACTCGTTCGCCTCCTACCGGGCCACCATCATCCGTCTCGACGGACTCATCGATGCCGACCAGCGCGCCAGTTCGCTGCCCCGGTTGCAATCGGAGCGCAGCACCGACGGCGCCATCGAGTTGCGCGACGTCGAGGTCCGCAACCCCGACGGGAGCGTGCTCATCGCCGGTCTGGATCTGCGGCTGGAACCCGGGGAGTCGCTGGTGATCACCGGGCCCTCCGGTTCCGGAAAGACCACCCTGCTGCGCAGCATCGCCCAACTGTGGCCGTATACCTCCGGCACCCTGCTCAGGCCGGACGGGGTTCCGGACTCCGACGCGATGTTTTTGTCCCAGGTGCCCTACCTGCCCCTCGGTGATCTGCGGGCGGTGCTGTCGTACCCGAACATCGAACGCGAGATCCCCGATGCCCAACTCACCGCCGCACTCGATGACGTCGCACTGGGTCACCTCGCCAACCGACTCGACGACAACAACGACTGGCCCAAGTCACTCTCCCCGGGCGAGCAGCAGCGCATCGCGTTCGCCCGGGTGCTGCTGCACCAACCCACGGTGATCTACCTCGACGAATCCACCTCGGCGATCGACGAGGGCCAGGAATTCGCGCTGTACCGACTGCTGCAGGACCGGCTCCCGAACACCATCACGGTGTCCGTCACCCACCGCGGGACCGTCAAACAACACCACGACCACCATCTGCGCCTGCTCGGCGGGGGCGGTTGGGAGTTGGAGGACTAGCCGGCCGCGGCGTGCGCGCCCGCCCGGCGGCCGAAGAACGAGCCCTCGCCGAGTTGGGTACCGCTGGAGTACCCCTTGCCGTCCTGGGCGATATTGGACGCGCATGTCCCCGCGGCGTAGAGGCCGCCGATCACGCGGTCGTCCTCCCCCAATACCTCGCCGTCGACGCTGGTGGCCAGCCCGCCGACGGTGAAGCCTGAATACATCGCCTTGCCCAGCGACAGATCGAAGACCGCCCACGGTCCGTTATCTTGTGCCGCAAGGTATTCCGGTTGCTTATGAAACTCCGGATCCTCGCCGACGGCTGCATGGGTGTTGTAGTCCTCCAGCGTGGTGGCGAGGTTTCCCACCGGAATTCCCAACGCGGTCTCCATCTCGGCAACCGTCTCGTATCCGTCGATGAACTTGATCAGCGGGAAGTCGGGCCGCTGCAGATGGTCCTCGTCGACGATGAGGAATGCGGCGTGGTCGGGTTGGTCCATCACGAAACCCGACGTGCGCGAGTGGTAGGAATCCTCGGCCACGAACCGCCTACCCAGTTTGTTGACGATGAGTCCGGTCAGCAGGATCGCCGGCGGGTAGATCGGGGCGGTGATGAACGACTGATCCATGTGCTTGGTGGCGGCCCCGGCCGAGACACCGAGGCGGATGCCCAGACCGTCGTCGTAGGTGTTGCCCAGGACGAATGGCTTCTCAGCAAGTTCCGGGGTGTAGGTGGCCACCATCTCCGGGTTCATCACGAACCCGCCCGCAGCGATCACCACGGACCTGGCGCGGATGGTGCCGGTCTCGGCGAACCGTTTCCACGCCACCCCGACGACACGGCCGTCCTCGGTCACCAGGTTCGTCGCGCCGGTCTCGTAGCGGATTTCGACCCCGAGTTCGGCCGCCCGCTTGACCAGTAGGTCGATCACCATCGCCGCGCCCTGAGTGTCACCGGGCACCGGAACCTTGTGGCCGCGCGGAGCGGGCACCGCCATGTCCTTGTACGGCCACACCTTCTCGTTGCCGGTGTACATCAGACCTTCGGTGTTGGGCTGGATTACCGCCTTGTACGGGTAGTAGGTGCGCTCGAAGGCGATACCGAGATCCTCGAGCCAATTGAAGTGCTCGACGCTGCCCTCGCAGTAGGCGCGGATCTTGTCGTGCTCGGGATCCAGCGACATCGCGACCAGGTACTTGTACATCTCCTCGGCAGTGTCGGGGTGGCCGGTGGCCTCCTGCACCGCCGTGCCGCCGCCGAGATAGAAGTGCCCGCCGGCCAGTGCAGTTGTTCCGCCGGCGACGGCGGCGCTGCACAGCACGGCGTGCTGGAGTTGCCGGTCAGCCGTGCGCGCACACCCGCCGCCAATGCCGAACCCGATCACCACCACGTCGACATCATCGGACCATTCGGTGACGGCCTCGGACTTGACGGTCACGGGAATGTCGAGACCGCTCATGATCGGCCGGGGGCAGGTGCGTGGTGAGTCATCCCGGTGAGGACTCATCGCCGTTGATTCCGGGTGCGTCAGTTGGTCCGGGCAGCCGCGTCGATCAGATTCCCGACTGCGGCGCTGTCGGCGGCCACCTGTTGGCTGGTGGCCTGCCGGAAACCGCCGCGGAGCCCGGCCCCAGGTGCTGTTGAAGATACCGATCATCACCGCGTCGCCGTTGGCGGTCAGGGTGTAGACCGGACCACCGGAGTCCCCCTTCTGGCTGACCACGCCGTTGGTCATGGTGAACCAGCCGTTGTTGACCCGTTCCACGGTCCCGCAACTCTCTCCGGTGACGATGCCGAAGTGGCAGACCGGCTGGCCGGCCGCCAGGGGTGCGGCGGGATCGCTCACCAGTACCCGACCGCCCGGAAGTATGTTGTTGATCGACACGTCGGGGGCGAGGCTGATCGTCTGGTAGTCGGAGATCACCTGATCGACCCGTACCACCGTGCCGTTGGGGGTGTTGTCCCGCGAACTCGTGACGACTCCGATGATCCGGCCGTCGCGGTCGGTGACCGGACCATTGCCGCGGCAGTGCCCCGCTGAAAAGGCCACCCGGGCCACCGGGTCGACGAACCCGAGGGTGCAGACCGTGGACTGCTGGCGGATCTCCATCCCGGGCGACACCGTGACACCACTGACGTCGGCCGCGACTTCCGGGGCGAACACGGCGGCCAGGCCGGCGCCGACGGCCGCCGCTACAACCAGGGGCTTCAGGGAGCGGGTCACGGTACACCTCGATCAGTCTCAGACGCGCGAACGGCGCGGTCGCAACAATGTGTCGACTGTGTATCGGGGTTTCGTCCCGATCGTTACCGACCAGTGATTGCGGGTCCGCGCCGTCCGGCGTGAAGCGACCTGAGGTGCAGTTCAGGGGATGTTGATGGTCTGTCCGACCTCGATATGGTCGGGGTTGGCGATGTTGTTGAACTTGGCCAGTTCCTGGTAACGGTTGCCGTCGCCGAGGTACTGCTTGGCGATGTTGAACAGGGTGTCGCCGGCGGCGACGGTGTGGGTGCGCGTCTCGGCGGCCACCGGGGCGATCTCCACCTTCTCCTCCACCAGTGGCGGCGGTGGGGCGTCAGTCTCGGTGCGCGAGGACCACACCGATCCGTCGGCCGCATAGAGCACCAGGTTGCGGTCATCCTGTAAGACGAGCTTCGCGTCCTTCTTGCCCTTGGTGTCGGTGTGCCAGACCGGCTTGTCGCCGGCGTAGACCACGAAGTTGCCGTCGGCTTGGACCTCGGCACGGTCGGCGCCCTCGCCGCTGGTGCCGGCCGCCCAGATGGCTTCGCCGCGCGCCGCGAGGACCAGGTTGCCGTCGTCCTGCAATGTCAGGGTGTAGGCACCGTTGCCGGACGTGAGCAAATCGCCCCGGCCCAACTTCTGTCCTGCGCTGAGTGTGTCTCCCACGAGTTTCTCTTCCTCCTTTTAACCACCCTCTTACCCGGGCGGACTGTTCACGAGCCTACTGGAGCAACACCCTCAGGAATCAAAGCCCAACCCGAGGCGATCCAGGGTGCGTAGCAACACGTTGCGGCGACCGGCGTTGTGGTCGGCCCGATTCAACGACCGGCGGGTGGCCTGGATACCGATGCTGGCGAACGGTTCGGGCGGAAACGGCAGCGGCCGCTTGCGCACCATCTCCAATTCGGTGCGCTCGGTCGCGCGGCCGTCGAGCAGATCCAGGCACACGTCGGCGGCGAACCGCGACGCTCCCACACCCAGTCCGGTGAAACCGTTGACGTAGGCGATTCGGCCGCGTCCGGCCAGTCCCCAGTGCGCGCAGAACCGGGTGCTGGTATCGATCGGCCCGGCCCAGCGGTGACTGAACCGGACATCGTCGAGTTGCGGAAAGGTGATGAAGAAATGCGCCGCGATCTTGCGGAAGGACTCCGGACGGTCCTCGTGCCGCGGATCCACTCGGCGGCCCCAGTGGTACATGGCATCGTAGCCGCCCCACAAAATCCGGTTGTCGGCCGAGAGCCGGTAGTAGTGAAACTGGTTACCACTGTCGCTGATGCCCTGGCGTCCCCGCCAACCGATGCGATCCAATTGCTCTGATGTCAGGGATTCGGTGCCCAGGACGTGGTCATAGACCGGCACCGTGTGAAGCCGATTGCGCCGCAGCAGGCTCGGAAACACGTTGGTGGCCAGGACAACTCGTTTCGCGGTGATGGCCCCCGCTGCGGTGGTGACGGTGACCCCGCCGGTATGGGCCCGGATATCTCGACCCTCGGTGTGCTCGTAGATGGCCACACCCGCCTCGGCGCACACCCGCGCCAGTTCGACCACCAGTCGGGCGGGGTCGACGATCGCGCGGGTGTCGGCGGCGAACAATCCGGCCAGGTAGGTGGGCGAGTCGACCTGCGCCCGCACCGCTGCCTGCTCGAGGAACTCCCCCTCACCGCCGGCGGCCACGTCCCGCAGCCACGGCACCTGATGCGCTTCGGTGGCCACGCTCAGCATGCCGGTGCGCTGCCAGTCGACTTTCATGTCGTAGTTCTCGATGTCGGCCGACATCCCGTCCAGGTTGGCCCGGCCCAGCGCTTCAAGCTGGTCGAATTCCTCCGGCCAGCGCGCGATTTCGTGCCTCCGCGCCGTGGGGAGAGGCTGGCATCGACGAAGCCGCCGTTCGGCCCGATGCCCCCCAGCCCAGCCGTTGGGACTCGATCAGCACCACCCGGGCATCGGGGTCACGCTCGGCGGCGTGTAGTGCCGTCCACAGTCCGGTGTATCCGCCGCCGACCACCAGCAGGTCGCAGGTGGTCGCGCCGGGCAACCGCGGGTAGTCGGGACGAACGCCCAGAACCGCCGGATCAAGCCACATCGATCCGCGCACCGACGGTGCCAATGCCCGCTCGATCAATCCCGGATCGACCGCCCGGTCGAACACGATGCGCATGGGTCCCATGGTGGCACGGGGGATCTACACCGGGGGATCTACTTCGCGAGCCGGGCCAGCAACGGCCCGGCGATCGCGAGCAGGAACACATACGGGGTGGCGACGGCGCCGATCGTGTCGACGCTGGCGCTGACGAGTCCGATGATCACCAGTGAGAACTCGCCCCGGGCGATCAGGGCGGTGCCGGCGCGAATCTGCCCGCGCCGGGCAGCGCCCTCCCGCCGGGCCGCGTAGCCGGGATCGACATGGTCGCCTCCCATGAACACGCGGTCTTGGATCCGCAGCGCCTCCAGATCGGTGTGGGATCCGATCACCACGTCGGGGCAGACCTGAGCGGCCGGATCACCGGGGTCGGTCGCGAGCACCCGCAGGCTCTGACCGAGGGCGATGGCGGCCTGGTGCGTCATCCGGGCCAACTGCCCGCCACCCACCATCGCTACCTTCGGCACGGCGCTCATGCTGCCATGACCGCAGCTTTCCGACGATGACCAGCACCACTACGCAACCTGCGTCGGTGTCCGTAGACTTTTCGGCTGTGTCCTTCGCTGATGCCACGATCGCCCGGCTGCCCCGAGTGATCCGGCCGTTCGCCGACCAGCACCACGAGCTGATCAAGTTCGCGATCGTCGGTGCGACGACGTTCGTGATCGACTCGGTGATCTTCTACACCCTCAAGCTGACCATTCTTGAACCCAAGCCGGTTACGGCCAAGGTGATCTCCGGGATCATCGCGGTGATCGCCTCCTACATCCTCAACCGGGAGTGGAGCTTCCGCGACCGCGGCGGCCGCGAACGCCATCACGAGGCACTGCTGTTCTTCGGCGTCAGCGCGGTGGGGGTGGTGCTGAGCATGGCGCCGCTGTACTTCTCCAGCTACGTGCTGGAGCTTCGGGTACCCGCCGTGACCTTGACCGTGGAGAACATCGCCGACTTCATCTCCGCCTACGTCATCGGAAATCTGCTGCAGATGGGGTTCCGGTTCTGGGCGTTGAGGCGCTGGGTGTTCCCCAACGAGTTGGGCGACGACCCGGACCGCACCCTGGAATCAGTGCTGACCACCGGCGGCATCGCCGAAGCACTCGAGGACCGCAGGTCCGGGCCCACCGATCAGCTCTCCTCGGAATCGAGCGTATCGAAGACTTCGTGATAGAGCAGTGAATGAACCTGCTCGACTCCGGGAATGTCGTTGAACTCCAACGGATCCTGAGAGGCCGATTCGATGACGAGGGTCCCGGTGCGCAGCATCCGGTCGATCAGGCCGTGCCGGAACTCGACGCTGTTGATCCGCGCCAGCGGGATGTCGATACCGGCGCGAGTCAGCACGCCGTGGCGGTACATCACCCGCCGGTCGGTGATCACGAAATGCGTCGTCAACCAGGCCAGGAACGGCCGCACCGTGAGCCAAGCCACGACCAGCAGCCAGGCTCCGGCGATAACCGCCGAGACCACCTGCCGGGTGCGCAGATCCCAGCCGGTCCGGCTCACCAGTGCTGCCGCGAAGGTGGCCGATGCGGTGCCCACCAGCAGCGTCAGCACACCGGCGATGAGGCGCTTGAAATGCGGGTGCCGGTGCAACACCACCTGCTCGCCGGTTGCCAGCACGTTGTCGGGGTAACCCATGGGTACCATCGTCACCCATGACCACGACCGAGCCTGACATCCAGCCGGATATCCACACGACGGCCGGCAAACTAGCCGATCTGCGCAGGCGCACCGAGGAGGCATTGCATCCGGTCGGCGAGGCCGCGGTCGAGAAGACCCACGCCAAGGGCAAACTCACCGCCCGCGAACGCGTCCTGGCCCTGCTGGATGAGGGCTCCTTCGTCGAATTGGACGGCCTGGCCCGGCACCGCTCCACCAACTTCGGCCTGCAGGACAACCGGCCGGTCGGCGACGGCGTGGTGACCGGCTTCGGCACGATCGACGGCCGCGACGTCTGCATCTTCAGCCAAGACGCGACGGTTTTCGGCGGCAGTCTCGGAGAGGTCTACGGCGAGAAGATCGTCAAGGTCCAGGAGTTGGCCGTCAAGACCGGACGGCCACTGATCGGCATCAACGACGGCGCCGGGGCTCGCATCCAGGAGGGCGTGGTGTCACTGGGCCTCTACAGCCGGATCTTCCGTAACAACATTCTGGCCTCGGGGGTGATCCCGCAGATCTCGCTGGTCATGGGTCCGGCGGCGGGTGGGCACGTCTACGGACCGGCGTTGACCGACTTCGTCGTCATGGTCGAGCAGACCAGCCAGATGTTCATCACCGGACCTGACGTCATCAAGACCGTCACCGGTGAGGACGTCACCATGGAGGAACTCGGCGGTGCGCAGACCCATATGACCAAGTCCGGTACCGCGCACTATGTCGCCTCCGGCGAGCAGGACGCCTTCGACTACGTCCGCGATCTGCTCAGCTACCTGCCGGCCAACAACTACGCCGATCCACCGCGCTACCCGGCGCCGCCGCATCCGGGTGCGATCGAAGACAACCTCACCGAGGAGGATCTGGAACTCGACACTTTGATACCGGATTCACCGAACCAGCCCTATGACATGCATGAGGTGATCACCCGCATCCTCGACGACGACGAATTCCTCGAGGTTCAGGCGGGTTACGCACAGAACATCATCATCGGGTTCGGGAGAGTGGACGGTCGACCCGTTGGTATCGTCGCTAACCAACCGACCGCCTTCGCCGGCTGCCTGGACATCAACGCCTCAGAGAAGGCCGCTCGCTTCGTCCGAACCTGTGACTGCTTCAACATCCCGATCATCATGCTGGTGGATGTGCCGGGTTTCTTGCCTGGTACCGAGCAGGAATACAACGGCATCATCCGCCGCGGGGCCAAGCTGCTCTACGCCTATGGCGAGGCCACCGTCGCGAAGATCACCGTGATCACCCGTAAGGCCTACGGCGGTGCCTACTGCGTGATGGGCTCCAAGGACATGGGCTGCGATGTGAACGTCGCCTGGCCGAGTGCGCAGATCGCGGTGATGGGCGCCTCCGGCGCGGTCGGCTTCGTCTACCGCAAGCAACTCTCCGACGCCGCACGCGACGGTGGCGACGTCGATGCGTTGCGACTGGAATTGCAGCGAGACTACGAGGACACGCTGGTCAACCCCTACGTGGCGGCCGAACGCGGATACGTCGACGCGGTCATTCCACCCTCACACACCCGCGGCTACATTGCGACCTCGCTGCGACTGCTCGAACGCAAGCTGGTTCAGACTCCACCCAAGAAGCACGGGAATATTCCCCTGTGAGCGACGCGAACGATTCGGATCCTGTGAGCGACGCGAACGATTCGGATCCTGTGAGCGACGCGAACGAGATCCGCATCCTCAAGGGCGACCCCACCGACGCCGAGATCGCAGCGGTGGTGGCGGTGTTGGCCGGGGCGGGCGGCGCACCGGCCGCACCCGGCCCTATCGAGCGCAACCTCTGGGGCCACCCGGTGGACAAACTGCGCTACCCCCTCACCAGTTGGCAGCGGGTCTCCATGCTGGAGCGCACCCATCTTCGTCGATAGCCGGGCTGTCGACCGGGGCAGTCGATAGCCGATGACACGGGTCGTGCTGGGTTCGGCGTCCACCGGTCGGCTTCGCGTGCTGCGCAGCGCCGGGATCGATCCACTGGTCGTCGTCTCCGGTGTCGACGAGGACGCGGCGATCAAGAAACTGGGCGCCGACCCCGACCCCGCCACGGTGGTGACCGCACTCGCCGAGGCGAAGGCCCAGGCGGTGCGCGCCGACTTGGACGCCCAGGTTGCGGCCGATTGCATCGTGCTCGGCTGCGACTCAATGCTTTTGGTCGGAGGTGATCTTCGCGGAAAGCCCCGAACAGCCGAACAGGCACGGCAACAATGGAATTCAATGGCCGGTCAATCCGGACAGCTCTTCACCGGACACTGCGTCATCCGGATGCTTGATGCGCAGGTGCAGCACAGCGAGACCATCGCGGAGGTGACCACGGTGCATTTCGGCGTACCCACCGAGGCCGAACTGACGGCCTACATCGCCAGCGGCGAACCGTTGGGGGTGGCGGGCGCCTTCACCATCGACGGACTGGGGGGCTGGTTCATCGCGGGAGTCGACGGTGATCCGTCCAACGTGGTGGGCCTGGGCCTGGCAGTAACCCGCCGCCTGCTGGAATCATCGGGCGTGCAGATCAGCGACCTGTGGAAAGCCAACCCGGTAGATCGGTAGGCTTGGTTCGTGCCACTACCTCCCGATCCCAGCCCCGCCCTGCAGGACTACGCCCACCCCGAACGTCTGGTCACCGGCGACTGGTTGTCGGAACACCTGGGCACCCCCGGCCTGGCAATCGTCGAGTCCGATGAGGACGTCCTGCTCTACGACATCGGCCACATCCCGGGCGCGGTCAAAATCGACTGGCATACCGACCTCAATGATTCGGTGGTGCGCGACTACATCGACGGGGCGCGGTTCGCCGATCTGATGAACCGCAAGGGCATCTCGCGCGAGGACACCGTGGTGATCTACGGGGACAAGAGCAACTGGTGGGCGGCCTACGCGCTGTGGGTGTTCACCCTGTTCGGGCACCCGGACGTCCGCCTACTCAACGGCGGCCGCGACCTCTGGTTGGCCGAGGGCCGCGACACGTCGCTGGATGTTCCGGAGACGACCACCGCCGGCTACCCGGTGGTGGCACGCAACGATGCGCCCATCCGCGCCTACCAGTCCGATGTTCTCGAATCGCTGGGAAAGGCCACCCTCATCGATGTCCGCTCACCACAGGAGTACACCGGCGAGCGCACCCACATGCCGGACTATCCGGAGGAAGGCGCGTTGTGCGCGGCCACATCCCACGGCGTGTCCCTGCGCCGGGCTCGGGGCCGCCGATGACAGTGGTTGTCCTTAGTCTCGTTGAACCGACGATCTACTCCTTCGTCGAGTCCGACCCTGGGTCCGACCGCACGATCGCCTACTGCCGGATCGGCGAGCGGTCCAGCCACACCTGGTTCATCCTGACCCATCTGGGCTCGGCATCCCCGGGTGCGCAAATTACGACGGGTCCTGACCGAATGGGGCAAACAGCGTCCGCGCCCAGGGCCACTGGGGATGCGTGCTTCGATCGCACCGGCTCGCTATGAGTACGCCTGCCCAGGCTGGCCGAGGTGGTCGCGGAGTTCGCCGAGATGGTAATGACCAGACAAGCTGGCATTGTTCCCGGAGTTCGCCAAATGACCTTGCCGGCCCTGCCCGCCGACCACCGAGGCGGCGATGGAGCCGGTGCCGGAATGCCAGTCGCCGTTGTTCCTGTACGTCGACGCGGCCGATCCCGCCCGCGTCCGGCTGTACTTCAGTGCCCCGGCCGAGGCGCCGACCACCTGCGCTTCGCCGCGATTCCCCGCCACTCGATGGTTCAAGGTGCCGGTCGCCGACATCCTGGCGGTGCCCGACGACTTCTACGCCGACCTGGGACTGGCGGCTCTGATCAGCCCCTTGCGACTGCGCGGCATGTCGGCCATGCTGACCCGAATAAAACGACGGCTGCGGACCACCCCGTAACACCCGCGGAGGCGAGGAGAACACCCGTGCGCACTTCCCGACGACCGAGGTTCGCCTGGCTCGCTGTGATTCTGGTCCTGATCGTGGCGTCGACCGCGTGCGGAGGGCCCACCGCGGACCCACTGCCGTCCTGGCGAGAGGGCGACGCCCGCGCAGCCATCGTGTCCTTCGTCGAGCGCACCACCGACGAGGGTTCGCCCGACTTTGTCCCGGCATCGCAGCGCATCGCGGTTTTCGACAATGACGGCTGCCTGTGGCCGGAGAATCCGATCCCGTTTCAGCTGGCCTTCGCCGTCGACGAGATCAACCGTCTGGTGACCGAGCAACCCGCCCTCAAAGAGGACCCGATGGTGGCCGCCCTGCTCGCGGGCGATACCGCGAAACTGCTCGCGGGCCCGCGCCACGAGGGCCTCCTGCGCATCATCGCCCTGACCCACGCCGGCATGACCACCGACGAGTTCTCCGCGCGGGTGCAGGACTGGATCGGATCCGCCGAACATCCGAGGTTCAAAAGGCCCTACGACCAACTCACCTATCAACCGATGCAGGAGGTGCTGCGCTATCTGCGTGACAACGGCTTCATGACCTTCATCGTCTCCGGCGGCGGCGCTGACTTCATGCGGGCGTGGAGCGAGCGCGTCTACGGCATCCCGCCGGAGCAGGTGGTGGGTTCCACCGGCCGGGTGACGTATGAGTTGCGTGACACCGGGCCGGTACTGGTTAAGACGCTCGACTATCTGTTCGTCGACGACAAGGCCGGTAAGCCCGCGGGCATCCACCAGTTCATCGGCCGGCGCCCGATCATCGCGTTCGGCAACAGCGACGGCGACCTCCAGATGCTGGAGTACACCACAATCGATAATCCGCAACCCAGCCTGGGCGTGCTCATCCATCACACCGACGCCGTCCGCGAGTACCAGTACGACGTGAACCCGACGAGCAGTGGGACGCTGGTGGAGGCACTGGCGGACGCGCAACAGCGAGGATGGAACGTCGTCAGCATGAAAGACGACTGGGAACAGATTTTCTCCGCGCCCTGACCCGTTGCGACCGACGCCGACGCGCAGCAGCTACTGCCATTCCCCAGACATCCCACCCTTCCAACTGCTTGAATCGCTCCATCGCGCCGTTTCCGCGACGTATACGCAATCGAAGGGAAACACCATGGACGAGTCGACTCCTGAACCAGATTCCGCCGCCGAACGCGCGAAGATGTCGCGCCGCAAGTTGCTCGGTGGCATGGCCGTCGCCGGCGCCGGGGCCGCCGCGGCATCGGTATTCGCCGCCGGGTGCTCCAAGGATGGTCCCGGCGGATCCGCCGAGGGCCCCCCCGGCTACGGCACCGGTATCAACGAGGGGTTTGACGGAAAAGTCGAACTGGATATCCGCGATTCGGTGGCGGACTGGGAACCCTTTGAGTTGAAGAGGGCGCCCGAGGGCGCGCCCAACATCCTGGTCGTGCTCTTCGACGACACCGGCCTGGCCACCTGGTCGCCCTACGGCGGGCGCGTCGAGATGCCGGTCCTGCAACGCCTGGCCGACAACGGGCTGATGTACTCCCAGTGGCATACCACCGCGCTGTGCTCGCCCACCCGATCATGTTTCCTGACCGGCCGCAGCCAGCACGTGAACCGTTCCGGGTCGATCACCGAGGGCTCCAACGGCTTTCCGGGCATGGCCGCTCGGCTACCCGCGCAGTGCGCCACCGTCGGACAGGTGCTGCAGGACAATGGCTACAGCACCTTCTGGCTCGGCAAGAACCACAACGTTCCCGAGGAGGATGTGTCCAGCGGGGGCAGCAAGTCGGAATGGCCGTTGCAGAAGGGTTTCGACCGCTTCTACGGGTTCATCGGCGGGGAGACCAATCAGTGGTTCCCGGATCTGATTGAGGACAACCGGTTCATCGAACAGCCCTACGGCCCCGAAGAGGGCTATCACCTGTCCAAGGATCTCGCCGACAACGCGATCCGGATGCTGCGCGACCAGAACTCCTCCAACCCGTCCAAGCCCTGGTACATGTGGTTCTGCCCGGGCGCCAACCATGCACCGCATCACGCCCCCCAGGACTACATCGACAAGTACAAGGGCAAGTTCGACGATGGTTACGAGGCCTACCGGGACTGGGTGTTGCCCCGGATGATCGCCAAGGGTGTGCTGCCCAAGGACACGAAGATGACCCCCATCAACCCGCTGCCCGAGGACATCGAGGTGGCCAATGATGCTGTCCGACCGTGGGCGTCGCTCAACGCCGACGAGAAGAAACTCTTCACCAGGATGGCGGAGGTGTTCGCGGGATTCTCGGAGTACACCGACGCCCAGGTCGGTCGAATCATCGACTACCTCGAAGAGACCGGTCAACTTGAGAACACCATCGTGTTTTACTGCGCCGACAATGGGGCTTCCGGTGAGGGTTCACCCAATGGTTCGGTGAATGAGAACAAGTTCTTCAACGGCTATCCCGACGAGTTGTCGGAGAACATGAAATATCTGGCCACCCTGGGCAGTCCAGACACCTACAACCACTATCCGACGGGCTGGGCGACGGCCTTCTCCGCGCCGTTCCAGATGTTCAAGCGCTACGCGCAGTTCGCCGGCGGCACCTGCGATCCGATGGTGATCTCCTGGCCCAAGGGCATCACGTCCAAAGGACAGGTGCGCGAGCAGTACCACCACGCGACCGACGTGGCGGCGACGGTTCTCGATGTCGCCGGTGTGCAGATGCCCGAGGTGTTCCGCGGTATCAAGCAGTACCCACTCAACGGGGTGTCGATGCGTTACAGCTTCGACGACTCCGCGGCCGCTACCACCCGCAAGCGCCAGTACTACGCGATGCTGGGTACCCGGGGCATCTGGCAGGACGGCTGGAAGGCCGCAGCGCTGCACGCGCCGCTGAGCAACAAGGGCAACTTCGATTCGGACCGCTGGGAGCTCTACCACGTCGACGAGGATCGTTCGGAGTCGACCAACGTCGCCGAGCAGAACCCCGACAAGCTCAAGGAACTCATCGCGGCGTGGGACGAGGAGGCCAAGAACAACTTCGTCCTGCCCCTCGATGATCGGGCCGCAGTCGAACAAGCCACCACACCGCGGCCGCAGTCCGAGCCGCCGCGGGACCGCTACCTCTACTACCCGGACACCGCCCCGGTGCCCGAAGGCGTGGCGGTCAGCGTCCGCGGCCGGTCCTACAAGATCATCGGCAACGTCGAGGTGACCCCGGACACCCAGGGCGTGATCTTCGCCCACGGCTCGCGCTTCGGCGGGCACACGATGTTCGTCAAGGACAACCGTCTGCACTACGTCTACAACTTCCTGGGCATCAGGCCTGAGCAGGAATTCGTCTCGCCGCCATTGGCGCCGGGGAATCGGACCGTGGGCATGGAGTTCAAACGCGAGAAGGCCGGTGAATACGGCGTATCGCTGGGTACCACAACGCTTTTCGTCGACGGTAAGGCGGTGACAAGCGGGCCAATGCGAGCCCAGATCGGCAAATTCACTCTCGCCGGAGACGGCCTGTGCGTGGGCTACGACAGCGGGGACAACGTGTCCCAGCAGTACACGACTCCGGGCACCTTCACCGGTGGCGAGATCAAGGTCGTCGCGTTCGACGTCAGCGAGAAGGCCTACGTCGACCTTGAACGTGATGCCGAGGCCGCATTCGCGACCGACTGAGATCCCGGGTCGCTCAGGAGACGGTGTCGATCGCGGCGGCGACTTTGGCCTGCAAACCGGGCGGCAGCGGAATGTAGCCGCTCTTGTTCAGACCGGTTTGGCCGTTGGTCACAGTGGACTGCAGGAAGGTCTTCACCGCCCGGCCGACCTCGGGATCGGGATACTTCGAACACACGACCGCATAGCTGGCCAACAGGATGGGGTAACCGAATTTGGCGGACGGGGTGAACGCCGGGGTCATGTCCAGTGTCATGTCGTTGCCGGTGCCGACCACGGTGACCGGTGCGATGGAGGTGCCCTCCCAGTCGGTGCCGATGGGCGTCACTCCCGCGGAGGTTTTGATGTCCGCCGTCGGCAGACCCGAGTCGACGACCGACGACCAGTCGCTGTAGGTGATGGCGCCCGGGGTGTCCTTCACCATCGCGACCACACCCTGATTGCCGGTCGCACCCTGACCCGTGGCGCCGGTAAAGGCCTTACCCCCGCCCCGGTCCCAGGCCCCGGCCGACGCTGCCTTCAGGTACTGCTGGAAGTTGTCGGTCGTGCCGGAATCATCGCTGCGGTAGACCACCGTGATCTTCTCAGCGGGCATCCCGGTGCGCGGGTTGGGGTGCGCGAAGAGGGGCAGGTGGACGATCATCTCCTGGTATCGCAGGGTCGTCCCACCGGGTGATCGCGCCGGAGAAGATCCCGGCCAACGTAGGTCCGTCCAGGATCAGCGCGTTGGTGTCGGGGAGGTTAAAGGTGATGGCGATCGGGCCGAAGACCACCGGCAGATTCAGCGCATCGGTGCTGCCGCAGCGTTGCCTGGCGGTACTCAATTGCTCGCCCTGCAGGGGCGAGTCCGAGCCGCCGAAGTCGGTCTTGGCGCTGACGAAATCGGCGATTCCTGCCCCTGATCCATTGGCCGTGTAGGACAGCGTCTGCTCCGGGCAGGCGTCCTCGTACGCCGTGATGAACCGGGTCATCGCATTTGCCATGGCGGTCGAACCGCTTGCGGTGATCGATTGTTTGCCCTCGCACGCGACGGAGGCGTCGGTGGCATAGGGCTGCACCGGGCCCTCACCCGCGCATGCCGCTGTCAAGAGGGCGCCCGCGGCGAGCAGGGCCGCGACTCGGGGCCGGCGATAACGAGTGATGACGGTTCCCATGGTTGCCTGCACGGATGTCAGTCTTATCAACCGGGGGTCCCGGCATCAAGGCAACAATCGTGTTCGTGCAGGTCTCGCCACCGGATGTTCATAGGCTCTTCACCGGCTATTCGCACGGGGCCTTCATCGGTTATTCGAACGGGGCGCGGAGCCGTCCCGAACCGGATCCGACACAGGCTCTACACTACCGGCGAACCCTATTCTTAAAGCGGTTCTAAGAGTCCCCCAGGAGGCGCGGTGCCCGCTCAAAACCAGACCATTACCAAGGTCCTCGTCGCCAACCGCGGCGAAATCGCGGTGCGGGTGATCCGGGCGGCCGCCGACGCAGGTCTGGCCAGTGTGGCTGTCTATGCCGAACCCGATGCCGACGCCCCGCACGTTCGACTGGCTGATGAGGCCTTCGCCCTGGGTGGTCAGACCTCCGCAGAGTCCTACCTTGACTTCGGCAAGATCCTCGACGCCGCGGCGCGCTCCGGAGCCAACGCCGTTCACCCCGGTTACGGGTTCCTCTCCGAGAATGCCGAGTTCGCCCAGGCCGTCATCGACGCCGGTCTGATCTGGATCGGGCCCAGCCCGCAATCCATCCGCGACCTCGGCGACAAGGTCACCGCCCGACACATCGCCGCCCGCGCGCAGGCCCCCCTGGTCCCCGGCACGCCCGATCCGGTCAAGAACGCAGACGAAGTAGTGGCCTTCGCTCGTGAATACGGGGTACCGGTCGCGATCAAGGCGGCGTTCGGCGGTGGCGGCCGCGGCATGAAGGTGGCTCGCACCCTGGAGGAGATCCCCGAACTGTTCGAGTCCGCCACCCGCGAGGCGATCGCGGCGTTCGGCCGCGGCGAGTGCTTCGTGGAGCGCTATCTGGACAAGCCACGCCACGTCGAGGCCCAGGTGATCGCCGACCAGCACGGCAACGTCGTCGTCGCAGGCACCCGGGACTGCTCCTTGCAGCGCCGCTTCCAGAAGCTGGTGGAAGAGGCGCCCGCGCCCTTCCTGACCGACGCGCAGCGCAAGGAGATCCACGAGTCGGCCAAGAGGATCTGCAAGGAGTCCGGCTATTACGGCGCCGGCACCGTTGAGTACCTGGTCGGCCAGGACGGACTGATCTCCTTCCTGGAGGTCAACACGCGCCTGCAGGTGGAGCACCCGGTCACCGAGGAGACCTCCGGAATTGATCTGGTCCGCGAACAGTTCCGCATCGCCAACGGCGAGGCGCTCGCCATCACCGAAGATCCCACTCCGCGCGGGCACTCGATTGAGTTCCGCATCAACGGCGAGGACGCCGGCCGCGGCTTCCTACCGGCGCCCGGACCGGTCACCCGGTTCGAGGCGCCCACCGGCCCCGGCGTGCGACTGGACTCCGGTGTCGTCACCGGTTCGGTGATCGGTGGCCAGTTCGACTCGATGCTCGCCAAACTGATCGTCACCGGAGCCACCCGCGCCGAGGCCATCCAGCGTGCCCGGCGTGCTCTCGATGAGTTCCACGTCGAGGGTCTGGCCACCGTCATCCCATTCCACCGCGCCGTGGTGAGCGACCCGGCATTCATCGGTGATGAGCACGGCTTCACCGTGCACACCCGGTGGATCGAGACGGAATGGGACAACACCGTGGAGCCGTTCACCGGCGGCGGCGAACTGGACGCTGACGAGGATCAGCCCCGTCAGAAGGTCATCGTCGAAGTCGGCGGGCGCCGCCTGGAAGTCTCGCTACCCGGCGATCTGGCGGTCGGCAACGGCGGCGGGGATCGCGGAGTCGCCCGCAAGAAACCCAAACCCCGCAAACGCGGCGCACATTCCGGGGCCGCCGCCTCCGGTGACGCAGTGACCGCCCCCATGCAGGGCACCGTCGTCAAGGTCGCCGTCGAAGAGGGACAGACCGTGGCCCTCGGTGATCTCGTCGTCGTGCTGGAAGCCATGAAGATGGAGAATCCGGTCACTGCGCACAAGGACGGCGTCATCTCCGGCCTCGCCGTCGAGGCCGGGGCGGCCATCACCCAGGGCACAGTCCTGGCCGAGATCAAGTAAGCGAGCCCACCCCAGGCATGGATCCGGTCGAAATCAATGCCGGTGCGTGGTACCTGCTGCCGTTGCGCGCCGACCACTGGGCGGCCGACACCTGCTACTCATGGTCGGTGTGCGACCCGACGACCGCGGCGCCGGTGGCCGAGGTGCTGCTGGACCCGCGCACTGCAGTCCTGACATC